>NC_014836.1:167500-767500 GCF_000177635.2 Desulfurispirillum indicum S5 | reverse complement strand
GGTTGGAAATAATGGACTGCCCCTGCGCCAGGGAAGAAAACATGATGGCGCGATGGGTGATGGATTTGTCCGAAGCAACGGCGATGGTTCCCTTAAGCATTGGCTTCCTCCATATGTCTGACAATGGCGTCACGGTACTCCCTGGCGCCGCGAAAACTCTCCAGTAAAGCTGAGCGGTCTTCACAGGCGATGGCTTGTCTGATCTTCTCCAGAGACTCCCGGAAGAGCTCCATGCTTTCCAGAATCTCTGCCTTGTTCGCCAGAGCGATATCGGCCCACATGGTCTCGTCGCTGGACGCGATTCGGGTAAAATCACGAAACCCCGCACCGGGATAGCGACTCAGGGGCAGGTTCCAGGCATCTTCCATGGCGGCAATAGACCCCACCAGCCCATAGGCGACCATATGGGGCAGATGACTGACCGCGGCAAACACCCGGTCGTGCTCCATGGGATCCATATCCACCGGCACTGCCCCCACAGCCAGCAGGAGCTGACGCAATTCCGACAACTGCACTGACGGGGTCTGGGGCAGTGGCGTGATAATCCATTTACGGTTACGGAACAGACTCGCGCTGGCAGCACCGACACCGCTTCTCTCACTGCCGGCAATGGGGTGTGCAGGGATATAGTTAAGCTGGGGAAAACGTCGATGCATCCGCATACTCAATTCTCCCTTTACACTGCCAAAATCCACAACCAGCGCGGAGGCCTCAGCATGCTGGGACAGCTGCTCAAAAACCACATCAAAACTGCCAACAGGTGTCGCCACAAAGATATGGGTACAGCCTGCCAGTGCTCCTGCCACCACCGTGCTCGAACCATCAATGATACCGGACCCCATGGCCTGGCGAAGCGTCTGCTCGCAGCGGTCGATACCGGTAATGTGGCGTGCCAGACCGTGCTCCTTCAGAGCGGCCCCGAAAGAGCCTCCGATCAATCCCAAACCGATGATGGCACAGCGCTCAATGACTTCCATTTAGTTCGCCAGACGTCCTTCCTGCCTCAGGACTTTGGCAAACTTCTCCAGGAATATGCTGTTCTCAGCGGGGGTTCCAACGGTGACCCGAACAAAGTTGGCGATCATCGGATGAGGAATGTGGCGCACAATCACGCCTTCGCGCAGAAGGCCCTCGAAAACCGGACGCCCCGGCCCCAGGGTATCAATCAGGATAAAGTTGGCCTGGGAAGGCACATGGGTCAGCCCCAGCAGACTGATGCAGTCCACAATGCGCTGCATCTCCCGGCTGTTGTTCCCGACACTGGCATCCAGAAATTCTCGATCATCCAGAGCCGCTTCAGCCGCTGTCTGCGCCAGAAGGTTTACGTTAAAGGGTTGACGCGTCTTATTGAGGTAATTGATAATTTTCGGTGAACCCACACCATAGCCAATGCGATAACCACTTAATCCATACGCCTTGGAGAAAGTGCGCATAATCAGCAGATTTTCGTATTGAAGAACAAGGTCGATAACTGTGCGACAGTCACCTTCCGTGGCATACTCAACATAGGCCTCATCAACGCAGACCAGCACATTGGCAGGCGTGGCACTGATCAGCCGCACCAGCTCCCCATGGGGAATGTAATTGCCGACAGGGTTGTTGGGTGTGGTAATAAAGAGCGCTTTGGTTCTGGGACCAATGGCCGCCAGCATATCGTCCACATTCATTTCAAAGCTGTCCTGACGCAGGGGCACCGCGCGAAAATCCCGATCCGCCGCCTTGGCAATAATAGGATAAACCGCAAAGGAGGGATCAAAGAACAGTATCTCTTCTCCGGGCAGCACAAAGGTGCGGATCACCAGCTCAATGATCTCATTGGAGCCGTTTCCGAACACCAGATTCTCTTCCTGCAGCTGCAGAAGCGCCGCCAGTTTCTTGCGCAGATAGTAACAGCCGCCCTCAGGGTAGCGGTTGGCTTCATGGGCCATGGCAAGCACCGCCGCCGTGGCCTTCGGCGAAGCCCCCAGAGGATTTTCGTTGGAGGCCAGCTTGATCGTGTCGCGAATGCCCAGCTCCCGTTCAACTTCCTTGACGGGTTTGCCTGGCTGATAGGGGGTCAGTTCTTCAACATTTTGTGAAACCAGCATTATTCACCTTTTGCAGACTGTATACTTTTGGGATAGGATCCCAGAATTTTCATGAAAAGACTGCGCTCTTCCAGCATTTTCAGCGCGGCTGCCACATTTTCATCCTCGCGGTGCCCTTCAAGGTCCACGTGAAAAAGGTACTCCCAGGCTTTGATTTTGGAGGGGCGGGACTCAATCTTGGTCATATTGATGCGGAATTTCGAGATGATCTCCAGGGCGTGGTACAGGGAGCCCACGGCATGGCTCAACCCAAACACCACACTGGTCTTATCGTTGCCACTTCGCTTGGTGCGCGTTTTCCCCACCACGATAAAGCGCGTGAAATTATTGGTCTTGTCTTCAATTTTCCGCATTACCGGCACCAGAGAATAAAGCTTACCGGCCAGCTCAGAGCAGATCGCTGCCGCGTCATCATTATCACTGGCAATCTCTGCCGCCCGCGCCGTGCTGGTAATATCCACCAGCTCCACGTCGGGAAGATTGAGTTCCAGCCACTGCCGACACTGGGCAATGGCATGGGGGTGCGAATAGACCCGCTTGACGTTTTCCATTTTGCCACTGGTGCTCATCAGGTGATGGGTGATCCCCAGCTCGATCTCGGCACAGATAGACAGGTCGGTCTCCACCAGGCAGTCAAGGGTATAGTTCACGACCCCTTCAGTCGAGTTCTCAATGGGCGCCACGCCATAGTGCGCCCGCCCGCGATCAACCTCAGAGAAGACATCCCGGATACTGGGAGAGGCCAGGTAACGGGCGCTCTGACCAAAGTGTTCCATGCTGGCAATATGGGTAAAAGTCGCTTCAGGACCAAGAAAGGCGATGGTAAGCGGCTGCTCAAGGTTGAGACACGCTGAGATGATCTCGCGGAAAATTGCCCGCACAGCCTCATCGGGAATGGGACCGGGGTTTTCCCGCAACAGGCGGGTATAAATCTGCTTTTCACGGGAGGGAACGTAGAATTCTGAAGGATTGCCCGACTTGTACTTGCCCACCTGCACGGCAAGCTCAGCCCGACTGTTAAGCAGCTCTAACAGCTTATCGTCAATCGCATCTATGGAGTCACGCAACTCCTCTAATCTATTACCATTCGTCACAGGGCACCTGACCGACAAAAATTCAAAGATAAGCTAACGTGAAACAAAGGAAAAAGCAACGGAATTTCCCAGGAAACTCCGCTACTCCCCTTGCCCCATCGAAGCGTCAGGATAATCCTGCCACCAGGTGCTCCCGCGCCTTCTGCAGGGCTTCAGCAATTTTGCCTGGCTCTCGGCCACCGGCCTGGGCAAAAGTCGGCTTGCCGCCACCGCCACCACCGCAGGTTGTCGCAAGAATCTTGACCAGATCACCGGCTCTGACCCTCTGGCTCAGTGCCTCACTGACACCCACCACGAAAAGTACCTTACCGTCCACCACGCTGGCCAGGGCGACAACCACCTCACCCAGCTGATGCTTGGCGCTGTCCACGATCTGCTTCAGCTCCTCGACACTTTTGCCCTCAAAGCTTTGCAGAAGCACCTTGACTCCGGAGACCTCCTCCACCTGCTCTTGCAGGGTTGAAGTTTCGCGGGCCGACATTTTTTCCTGCAGCTCGCGCTGCTGTTTCTCCAACTGCCGATTGCCTTCAAGCAGCTTCTCTATTTTGGCACACAGCTCTTCCGGACGGGTCTTGAGCATGCGGGCCGCATCGCCGACCGTCTTCTGCAGGTCGCGAACCACCTGCAGCGCGCCCGGCCCGGTAGTGGCCTCAATCCGGCGCACACCGGCGGCAATGGCCGACTCGGAGAGAATCTTGAACAGACCAATCTGCCCCGTGGCATCCACATGGGTCCCCCCGCACAGTTCCATGCTGTAGTCACCCATGGTGATCACCCGCACATCGTCACCGTACTTCTCATCAAAGAGCGCCGTCGCCCCACGGGCCACCGCGTCATCGAGAGTCATAAGCTCCTTGCGCACCGCATGGTTGGCCATAACCTGAGCATTGACCTGATCTTCAACCCCCTGCAATTCCTCGGGTGTCAGTCCCTTCCAGTGGGTGAAGTCAAAGCGCAGCTTGCCATCTTCCACCAGGGAGCCCGCCTGACGCACATGCTCCCCCACGGTGCTTTTAAGAGCCGCATGGAGCAGGTGGGTAGCAGAGTGGTTCAGGGTGATATTGCGGCGACGGCGGGAATTCACCGTCGCCGTCACAGCATCCCCGGCGCTGAATCTGCCCTGGCTGACCACACCGCGATGCAGGTGCAGACCACCAATGGATTTACGCACAGAGCGAACCTCGAAGATATCCCCACCATCGGTGGCAACCACCCCGGTATCAGCCACCTGGCCTCCGCTTTCCGCGTAGAAGGGTGTCTTATCGAGAAGGAGCCAGGCCTCCTCACCGGCACGCACCTGGGAAAGCGAGTTCTCCTGCAGATCAAGGAGACCAATCACACTCGCCTTGGCGCTCAGGAAATCGTAACCGCTGAACTCTTGCTGATGGCGGGATTCGATCAGACGAAGATCTTCGCTTGAGGTCACCGAGGCCACCGCTTTCCACGAAGCCCTGGCGCGAACCTTCTGCTCCTCCATGGCGGCATAGAATCCCGCCTCATCAACAGTGATGCCCCGGTCCTCCAGGATATCCACTGTCAGATCGAGGGGAAAACCATAGGTATCATAGAGCTTGAAGGCACTCTGGCCGTCAAGGGCAACCTGAGCGGACTTCTGCAGCCCGGCGACCATCTCCTCCAGGATTGCCAGACCATGATCAAGGGTGTTGGCAAAGCGCCGCTCTTCCTGATAGATGATCTCCTCCACCATGGCGCGATTCTTGACAATCTCGGGAAAGGCTTCGCCATAGTGTTCCTCCATCAGACAGACCAGGGAGTACATGTAGGGTTCTTTTTTTCCCAGCTGATTGGCGTGGCGCATGGCCCGGCGCATGATACGTCGCAGAACATAACCGCGCCCCTCATTGGAGGGAATGGCACCATCGCTGATCAGGAACGTGCTGGCCCGCAGGTGGTCGGCGATGACACGCATGGACACATCCTGATGGCTGGCCGATCGCGTATAGGTCATGCCGCAGTCCGCCGCAATCCGGTTCAGCAGTGGCAGAAACAGGTCAGTATGGTAATTGGATGTCTCACCCTGCACGACCGCCGCCAGGCGCTCAAGACCCATGCCCGTGTCAATGGAGGGTTTGGGCAGCGGAACCAGGGTGCCGTCGGGCTGGCGATCATACTGCATGAACACGAGGTTCCAGATCTCCAGATAGCGATCGCACTCACACTCCACCCCGCAGGGGCCACCTTCGGTGCAGGGCACATCGGGCCCCTGGTCGTAGTGAATTTCCGAGCAGGGGCCGCAGGGACCCGTCTCCCCCATCTGCCAGAAATTATCCTTTTCGCCACAGCGCAGAATCCGCTCGGCGGGCACTCCAATGTGGTCGCGCCAGATGGCGAGAGCCTCATCATCTTCGCGGAAGACGCTGACCCACAGACGACTCCGGTCGAGCTTCATGACCTCGGTGATAAACTCCCAGGCATACTCTATGGCCTCGCGTTTGAAATAGTCGCCAAAGCTGAAGTTCCCCAGCATCTCAAAAAACGTATGGTGACGTGCCGTGACGCCGACATTCTCAAGATCATTGTGTTTTCCTCCGGCCCGCACACACTTCTGCGCCGTCGCCGCACGGTTGTAGTCACGCTTCTCATTGCCGAGGAAAATATTCTTGAACTGATTCATCCCCGCGTTGGTGAAAAGGAGTGTCGGGTCATCAAAGGGGATCAGACCGCTGGATGCAACGACCTTATGCCCTTTCGACTCAAAATAGGACAGAAACTGTTGGCGAACCTGCTGTGCATTCATGGAATTGGTGTTCTCCTTGCTTGTGAGCATTCTGTATACGTAAAACCAGAAAAAATAGCGTTATTTCCCGGAACCGGCACCTTGGACATCAACTGCCTGCTGCACCGCGATCCCATGATCAGCGGCGTCATCAAGGGCACGGCGCAACACCTGGGCGCGCATGACCCGCTTGTGGGAACGATTCAGGAAAATCACCGGCTCGCCGCCAATGCGGCAGAAGCCTCCCGAGGTATTGCCGCGCAACTTTTCCGTGCGCACCTCTATGGACGCGTTGCGGGCAAGGGCGATCAACTGATCCAGGGTATCCATTCAGCCCTCCATGACCTGAGCGGATATCTCCACATGGCCGGTAAAGGCATTCACATGGATAAAGAGTCGCTCATCGCTGCGAGTATGGCGCAGCTGATAGCGCAGTGATGTATAGTAGCGCTGGTTGTGAAGCATATTATTGAAACCCTTTCCGGTCCAGGGTCGTCCCTGGGAGTCGAAGCGTACGCCATCAGTGACCGAAACCCCACTCTCCTGCACAAAGACCACAGGGGAGTCCGGCTTGTCAAGGAAATAGGCCAGGGGCTGCCCATAACCATGGTAGCCCGCTACATGGTGCTCAACACCACCATGGTGGCGGAAGCGGAAACACCCCTGTCCATCGCCACAGGGACTGAAATAGTAGCGCCTATCGCGAAGCGCGTTGGTTCCGCTCTGGCCATCATAGAGACTGCGAGTCATGGCCATGTGCCTGGTCTGCCGCAGTCCTTCGGCAACCTGCTCAGCCGCCAGGTGAAGCTCCACGGAAGAATTATCCATCAGCCGCGGCACAGCAATCGCCCCCAACATGCCAAGGATCAGCATTACCAGCAGAACCTCCAGCAGGCTAAAACCATGCCAGCGGTTGCGGCGCTTCCTGGGGGAAGCGGCATCCTCCTCCTGAGCCTGCTGAAGTTTGCGTCGCATGCGATGACCAGTGATCAGCATAATAATAATGGCCACAAAAATCAGCAGCACCGGAACCAGGGACTCTATCGCCTGCTGCGGCGTGAACGACCCCTCCACCGCATCCCGGTCTGCCTGCTGCTCCTGCTGCTGCATCTGATGCCTGAACATCAGAATGGCACCGGCATCATCCAGCACATCGTTCTCCCGGGTCGTCCCTTCACCTTCTGATAGTTTTCCCATAACGCTCCCGACCCCGATCAGAAATACGTCATTTCTTCTGTTTCTGCCGACGAAAGCGGGTCGCCCAGCCCTCAACGACTTTCTGTTCGTTGCGGCTGATCACAAGGCTTTCCGCCGGCACATCCCGCGTCACCGTTGTGCCAGCTGCCACCATGGCATTGCGCCCGACCCGAACCGGTGCCACCAGCTGCGTATCACTGCCCACAAAGACGCCATCCTCAAGAACCGTCACGTGCTTGTCAAAACCATCGTAATTACAGGTAATGGTTCCGCAGCCAATATTCACATCACAGCCGACGGTTGCGTCTCCGATATAGGTAAGGTGCGAGGCCTTTGACCTGGCTCCCACAGTAGCCTTCTTGATCTCAACAAAATTCCCGATCTTCACCTCTTCGGCCAGAACCGACTGGGGACGCAGGTGAGCATAGGGACCGAGCGATGAGTGAGCGCCCACCGAAGCCTCTTCCAGGTAGCAGCCATCTTTCAGGGTGCAGCCATCCCCAAGGGAAGAGGCAATCAGGGTGCACCCCTGACGAATCAGACAATTCCTGCCAACACGTGTGCCCTTTTCCAGGTAGACATTGGGGTAAATAACCGTATCGACACCCACCTGCACATCGGTTTCAATATAGGTACTGCGCGGATCGAGAATACTGACTCCCTCGTCCATGAGGCGACGGCAGGTGCGTTCATACAGCAACTGTCCCGCCTGGGCCAGCTCTGCGCGAGAGTTGACCCCCAGGGTTTTGGTGAAATCTCCGGTCACCAGCGCTTCCACCGGAAGCCCACGGGCCACCGCGATGGAAACGATATCGGGCAGATAGTACTCTCCCTGGGCATTATCACTGCCCACAGCAGGCAAGGCCTCCGCCAGGAAAGAGCGCTGAACCGCGTAAATACCACTGTTGACCTCATTGATGGCCCTTTGCCCGACAGTGGCATCCCTGGCCTCGACAATGGCGATTACGCGCCCCTGGCCATCGCGCACAATGCGCCCGTAACTGCCGGGCTGATCTATCTGTGCCGAAAGGATGGAAACCACGCTGCCCTGCTGGCGATGCTGCTCAAAGAACTCCCGCAACAACTCCTGATCCACCAGCGGAGTATCGCCGCACAGGATAAGGACATCACGGCACTCCCCACGCAAAGCGGGCAGTGCCGCTTCCACCGCCTTGGCGGTTCCGTTGAGCACCTCCTGCCGCGCAAAGGTAAGGTCAGTACCATCCGCCCCCAGGCGCTCTGGCAGCAGCTCACCGCCATGGCCATACACCACGACAATCTGCGCGGCTCCGGCACCCCTGGCCGCGTCGATGACATGGGCCACCATGGCCTTTCCTGCAACCGGATGCAGCACCTTGGGAAGCTCGGATTTCATACGGGTGCCCTTGCCGGCAGCCAGGATAATGGCAGACAACACATGGTCCTCCTGAAAAGAAAATTCATACCGATTTCGCCTGTCCAGACCGCCGCGCACCTTGTGAAAAAAATCGCGGAAACAGTGGACATTTGCAGGTACTTATATATAATTTGAGGCCTCATTGCAATGAACAGCATCGGCAATGGGAGAGACTTTCACCACAGAAGGGAAGCGCATGAAAATTGCGGTCATTGGAAGCGGTTACGTCGGCCTGGTGGCAGCCACCTGCTTTGCCGAAACCGGAAATCACGTCATCTGCGTTGATATTGACGAACAGAAGATTGAAAACCTGAAAAAAGGCATCATCCCCATATACGAGCCGGGCCTTGAGCCCATGATCCAGAAAAATGTCGAAGACAGGCGTCTGTTCTTCACCACCAACCTCCCCGAAGCGGTTGCCGAATCCCTGGTACTCTTTATCGCCGTGGGAACTCCCTCAGGCGAAGACGGCAGCGCCGACCTGCAGTATGTCCTGGCTGTCGCCCGCTCCATCGGCCTGTGCATGGACAGCTATAAAATCATCGTGGACAAATCCACGGTTCCCGTTGGCACCGCAGAAAAAGTTCAGGCCGCCATAGCCCAGGCCCTGCAGGAGCGCGGAGTCGATATTGAGTTTGATGTCGTCTCCAACCCCGAATTCCTCAAGGAAGGGGCCGCCATCGACGACTTCATGAAACCCGACCGGGTCGTCATCGGCGCGGAGAACGTGCGCACCCTGGAGATCATGAAGGAACTCTACTCCCCTTTCATGATGCGCCAGTCCCGCATCATCACCATGGACGTGCGCTCGGCGGAGATGACCAAGTACGCCGCCAACGCCATGCTGGCCACCCGCATCTCCTTTATGAATGAAATCGCCAACCTGTGCGACCTGGTGGGTGCCGACGTGTCGTCGGTACGCGAAGGCATCGGCTCCGACAGCCGCATCGGGCACAGCTTTCTCTATCCGGGCGTCGGATACGGCGGCAGCTGCTTCCCCAAGGACGTCAAGGCCATCATGCGCACCGCCCGCGAACACGGCATGAAACTGCAGGTGCTCGACGCCGTGGAAGAGGTGAACAAGAGACAAAAGGAAGTGCTGGTGGATAAAGTCCTGAACCACTACAACACCAGCGCGGTGGCCGGAGCACTGAAGGGCAGGCACTTTGCCGTATGGGGCCTCTCCTTCAAGGCCAATACCGATGATATGCGTGAATCCAGCAGCATCGTTATCATCCGCGAACTGCTGCGCCTTGGTGCAACCATCTGCGCCTATGATCCGGAAGCCATGGACGAGGCCCGTAAAATCTTCGGCGATGCCATTCACTACGCCGCAGGCCAGTATGAAACTCTGGAAAATGCTGACGGACTGCTGATCATCACCGAGTGGAACGAGTTCCGCCGTCCCGACTTTGAACGCATAAAGCAATCCCTTAAAGAACCCTTTATCGCCGACGGACGCAACCTGTATTCGCCGGAAAAGATGCAGCAGATGGGCTTCACCTATCGCTGCATTGGCCGCGATCGCACGCCGTCCGGAAAGTAACACTTTCCATTGACAAACAATCGCGAAAGCATGAAGCTGAATTTGAAACAGAAAACATCAAACCGTCTGGCGAGGTCATATGCAGATTGAATTCATTAATGTCAAAGCACAGTATCAGGCGTATCAACAGGAGATTGACGCCGCCATGGCAGCCGTCACCTCCTCAGGCCAGTTCATCTTCGGCCCGGTGATCAGTCAGCTGGAAAAGGACATGGCCACCTATACCGGCGCCCGCCACTGCGCCACCTGCGCCAGCGGCACCGATGCCATACTGCTGGCCCTGATGGCCATTGGCGTTGGCCCCGGCGATGAGGTAATCACGACCCCCTTCACGTTTGTGGCCACCGTGGAAACCGTAGCATTCCTTGGCGCCAGGCCCGTCTTTGTCGATATCGACTCCGTCACCTACAACATTGACCCGGCAGCCATTGAAGCGAAGATAACTCCTCGTACGAAAGCGATCCTCCCGGTCAGCCTCTACGGGCAGCCTGCAGACATGGACGAAATCAACGCCATCGCCGAAAAGCACGGTCTGCAGGTCATTGAAGATGCCGCCCAGAGCTTCGGCGCCAGCTATAAGGGGAAAAAGAGTGGGCACCTCAGCCATATCGGCGTCACCAGCTTTTTCCCCTCCAAACCCCTGGGATGCTTCGGCGACGGGGGAGCTCTGTTCTGCGACGACGACGAACTGCAGGAGAAGCTCCTCTCCCTGCGCAACCACGGACAGGGGGAGCGCTACGCTTATAAATACATCGGCATCAACAGTCGCCTGGATGCCCTGCAAGCAGCGGTACTCAGCGTGAAGCTGCGTTACCTTGACCAGGAAATGCAGCGCCGCGAAACCCTGCGCCAACGCTATGACAACGGCCTCTCAGGACTCAATGACATCGTGGTGCCCCGGGTGAAGGCCGATCGCACAACTGCCTGCGCGCAGTACTCCATCCGCTGCGACAATCGCCAGAAGCTCATCGACCATCTGACGAGCCGCAAAATCCCCACCGCCGTGCACTACCCCATCCCCCTGCATCTACAGGAAGCCTACGCCTACCTGGGCTATCGCCAGGGAGACTTCCCGGTCAGCGAAGCCACCGGACAGCAGATCATGAGCCTGCCCTTCAGCGCCTTCCTGCAGGAGGACGAACAGGACGTAATTATCGAGGCGGTGAAAACCTATGCCAAACAGTAAGAAACTGCGCGTTGCCATCATCGGACTCGGTGTCATGGGGAAAAACCACCTGCGCGTGCTGAGCGACCTGCCCCAGGTGGACGTATGCGGACTGTGCGACACGGCCCTGCAGGAGCACGAAGGTCAGCCCGTCTATAAAGATCTCGACCAGATGCTGGCCAATGTCGAACTGGACGCCGCCATCATCGCCGTTCCCACCTACCTGCACCATGAAGTGGCCCTCAAGTGCATTGACAGGGGGCTGCACCTGTTCATCGAAAAACCGGTGGCCTCCACCGTCGAAGATGCCCGCGCCCTGGAGAAAGCCATCCCGCCCCATATTAAGGCCGTCGTCGGCCATGTGGAGCGTTCCAACCCCGTCGTCAAAGCGCTGAAGAAAGAGCTGGAGGGCAAGGAAATCTACAGTATCGCCATCACCCGCGTTGGTCCCTTTCCACCGCGCATCGCCGATGTGGGCATCCTCACCGACCTGGCCGTTCACGATGTTGACCTCATTCGCTTTATTACGCAGCGGGAGATCCGCAAGCGACATATCTTCTCCTCCAAGAAAATCCACGACCACCACGAGGACAACGCCATACTCTCCTTCGAGCTGGAGGGCGACATGGTTGCCAGTATCATCACCAACTGGCTGACCCCCTACAAAAAGCGCAAAATTGAAGTCGCCACCTCCGAAGGCTACTTTGAAGCTGACCTTATCCACCAGCAGATGAAGGAATTTTCCTCCTATCGCACCAACCACTCCTATCTGGTGCGCGACTGCATCGTCTTCAAGGGTGAACCCCTGCGCCATGAGCTGCAGGACTTCTGCGACTACTGCCTCCACGACCGCTGGTCGCCACACCTGGCAACAGTCAGCGACAGCATCAGGACCCTGGAGCTGGTCGCCCGCTAAAAACCAGAAAAATACACCTCTCGAGTCCTTTCGGGTGAGATCCTGCATCTCACCCGTTTCTTTTTGCCCTTGGTAAACAATCAACAGAAAGCGGTTGAAAAAAGCCCCAAAACATGCCAGATTGTTTCGTCTCGATTGTCGACAATCCAGTCCAGCATTGTAGGCTTTGACGGTAGAGAGAGAAAGGTAACAGCATGGAACGCATTTATCTGGACAACAACGCAACCACCATAGTCGATCCGAAAGTCTTTCAGGTAATGGAACCCTACTTTGTGCAGATGTATGGCAACCCGAACTCCCTGCACTCCTTTGGCTCGGAAGTAAAACCTGCTCTGGCCCAGGCAATGGAACAGCTGTATGCCGGCATCAATGCCTCTGACGAAGACGACATTATCGTCAACAGCTGCGCCACCGAAGGCAACAACACCGTCATCATGAGCGCGTACTACGACCTCATTCGCAATGGCGACAAAAACCATATCATCACCTCATCAGTGGAACACCCCGCCGTGGGTGAAACCTGCCGCTTTCTGGAGAGCCTCGGCGTGGAGGTCACCTACCTGCCGGTCAATCAGGAGGGAATCGTCAGCGTTGAAGACGTCAAGGCCGCTATCACTCCGCGCACTGCTCTGGCATCCATCATGTGGGCCAATAACGAAACGGGAATGATCTTCCCCATCAAGGAGATCGCCTACGCCTGCAGAAACCGCGGCGTGCTCTTTCACACCGACGCGGTTCAGGCCATCGGCAAGCTGCAGGTCAATGTACAGGACGTCCCCGTCGACTACCTGACCTTCAGCGCCCACAAGTTCCACGGCCCCAAAGGGGTAGGTGGCCTCTACATCCGTGAAGGCGTACCCATGGTTCCCCTGCTCCATGGCGGTGAGCACATGGGCGGACTGCGCTCAGGAACCGTCAATGTGGCAGGCATGGTCGGCATGGGCATGGCCATGGAACTGGCCGTGGAAAACCTCGGATACGAAATCCGCGAAGTCCGCCGCCTGCGGGACAAACTGGAAGACGCCCTGCTGGCCCTGCCCGATATCATCGTCGTGGGCAGCCGCTCTCAGCGCACCCCCAACACCATCCTGGCCAGTATACGCGGAGTAGAAGGTGAAGCCCTGATCTGGGATCTCAACCGCCACGGCATCGCGGTTTCCACGGGCAGCGCCTGTGCTTCAGAGTCCCTGGAAGCCAATCCCATCATCTCCGCCATTGGCGCCGACAAGGATCTGGCTCACACGGGTGTCCGCTTCAGCCTCAGCCGCTTTACCACGGAGCAGGAGATAGACAAGGTCATCGCCCTCCTGCCCAAGGTCATCGGACGCCTGCGCGACATCTCGTCAACCTACGCAACCCCCGGCCCGGCCTGCCAGATGCCGGAGCCGCAATAGCAAAAAGACTTCCTACAGAATAAAAGGTGGAACAGACATGGCCAAAAAAGACTTACTCGGTGGATCCCTGTGGAGTGAATACTCCCAGGAAGTCAACCGCCGCATGGCAGATCCAAAGCATCGTGGCGATATCACAGAGGTTCAGGCACTGAAAATGGGCGGCAAGCTCATCGTCGCCGACTATGGCGCTGAATCCTGTGGTGATGCCGTACGCCTCTACTGGGTCATTGACCCGACCACTCACCGCATCCTCGACTGCCGTTTTAAAAGCTTTGGCTGCGGAACGGCCATCGCCTCCAGTGATGTCATGGCGGAACTGTGTATCGGCAAGACCGTTGACGAAGCCATTAAAATTACCAACATTGATGTGGAAATGGCCCTGCGCGACGACCCTGAAATTCCGGCAGTTCCTCCCCAGAAAATGCACTGCAGCGTCATGGCCTACGACGTCATCAAGCGCGCAGCCGCTATCTACAAACAGGTGGATGAAGCCAGCCTGGAAGAGGAAGTCATCGTCTGCGAGTGCGCCCGCGTCTCCCTGGGCACCATTGAAGAAGTCATCCGCATCAATAACCTCAAAACCGTAGAGGCGATCACCGACTACACCAAAGCCGGAGCCTTCTGCAAATCCTGCATCCAGCCGGGTGGTCATGAGAAGCGCGAGCACTACCTGGTGGATATACTCAAGCGGGTACGCGCGGAAATGGACGCCGAGCAGATCAAAGAGCAGGCCTCAGCCACTGACTTCAAGGCCATGTCGCTGGTCGGCAAAATCAAGGCCATCGACGAAGCACTGACCGCCCATGTCAAGCCTATGCTGGCACGGGATGGCGGCAGCGTCGAACTGGTGGACATCAAGGAAGGTGATAACGAGATCCTCGTTTTCATTCAGTATTCAGGTGCCTGCGCTGGCTGTGCCAGCAGCAACACCGGTACCTTGCAGGCAATTCTGGGGATACTGCGTGAAAAACTGGATGAGCGCATCATGGTAGTTCCCGTTTAGGCAAAAAGGACACAGACCAACGTACAGAGCACGAGGATAGAATCAATATGGGACTGATCAGAGCATTGCGGCATATGAAAGAGGATATCGACTCGGTTTTCAGTCGGGACCCTGCTGCCCGCAACAGCATTGAGGTCATTCTGTGCTACCCCGGGCTGCATGCCATCTGGATGCACCGGGTTTCGCACTGGTTCTGGCAGCGCCGGCTCTTCCTGACCGCCCGCCTGCACTCCCACCTGGCACGCTTTCTCACCGGCATTGAAATTCACCCCGGTGCCCGCATCGGACGCCGGTTCTTTATCGACCACGGTATGGGAGTGGTCATTGGCGAAACAGCGGAAATCGGCGATGACGTCACTCTCTATCATCAGGTCACCCTGGGGGGCACCAGCTGGGCGAAAGAAAAGCGACACCCGACCCTGGAGGATGGGGTGGTTATCGGTTCTGGCGCAAAAATCCTGGGACCCTTCACCGTGGGAGCGGGAGCAAAAATCGGCTCAAACAGCGTTGTGGTTCGCGCGGTCAGCCCGGGCAGCACCGTCGTGGGCATTCCCGGCAAGGAAATCCCTGGCCAGAAAGCAAAAGATGAGCCACGCGGCGATTCGAGCCGCGACAGCGAAACCTTCCAGAAGCAGGTGCGAATATCCCTGCAGCATGACGATATGCCAGATCCCGTCGCCAAGGTCTTCAACTGCCTGATTGACCGCATCAACACCCTGGAAGCGGAAATCAAAGAACTGCGCAAGACCACCCGCAAGCAGGAAGATAAAGACTATACTGCCGGCTGATTCGCCTATGGGAGCACGTCTGTGATCATTCCCGTCTTTCTTCCCATGCAGGGATGTTCCAGCAGCTGCGTCTTCTGTGATCAGCATGCGATAACCGCGACACCAGCTCCGAGCCCCATCGACGTGGAAACACTGGTGAAAAGCCGCAACCCTGACGGCCAACCGGCCCAGCTCGCCTTCTACGGCGGCTCTTTTACCGCCCTGCCCCGGATGCGCCTCAAGGAGTATGTCGATACTGCCAGGCGCCTGCGCTCTGAAGGGCTTATCACGGGATTTCGCTGCTCCACCCGCCCCGACGCCATACATCACGAAGTGCTGGATATCCTGCAGCAGGGCGGCTGTGAAGCCATTGAGCTGGGAGTACAGTCAACGGATATCCGGGTACAGCAGCAGTCCGGCCGTATCCCCACCGACATGGATCAGCTGCACAGAGTTGTTGCAGCACTCCACCAGCGCAGCTGGCAGAGCGTCATTCAGCTTATGCCCGGCTTGCCGGGGGAGGATCAGGCCAGCTTTCTGCGGACCATCACTGACACCATCGCACTCTCCCCCCATGGGGTACGCCTCTATCCCACCCTGGTGCTTCGCGGCACCACCCTGCACACGATGTATGAAAGTGGCCACTACACGCCCCTTGACCTGGAACAGGCCATCCAGATGTGCTCCCGGGCCGTGTCCCGCTTCCGGGAACGCGGTATTCATATCGTTCGCATGGGGCTGCAGGACGGAGACTCCCTGCGCGAGACCATTGTGGCAGGGCCCTGGCACCCGGCCTTTGGAGAGCTGGTGGAATCGCGGCTCTGCCTGCAGGCGCTCCTTCCCTACAGGGAATCAGCGGTCGCGCTGCGCGCGCACCCGCGCCTGCGCAGCAAAATTGCCGGGCACAAGCGGCAGAACCTCACTGCACTGCAGTGGCAGGCACTCCCATTTGAGATGGATGAACAGCTTGGGATAAAAGAAGTAAGCTTACTCCTCGACAGCGGACAGTGGATCAGCCTGCCCCTGAACTGGTGAGAGCTGGCCTGGCAGTCTTATCTCAAAACAGGCGCCATCGCCTTCATTGAAGGCCCGTATGCTGCCGTGCATCTTCTCCACGATCAGTCGACTCATCCACAGGCCGATTCCGGAGCCCTTCTCACCTTTGGAAGAGATAAATGCTTCAAAAAGCTTCTCCGGCAAAAGCTCTTCAGGAATTCCTCCTCCATTATCACATACGGCAACCGCGACCCGAGGTCCGTCCAGTGAAACCCTCACCAGAATCTCCGGCTGCGCCACATGACGCTCATCAAAGGCGTCGCAGGCATTGTTAATCAGATTGAGCACCACCTGCTTGAACTCACCTGGGTAACCTATGGCCAACTGTGAAGCGCTGTTCTCCACGCGCACAGTGATATTCTGATTCATCAGACGCAGCTTGAGCAGATTCTGGACCTGGACAACCGAAGCCACCACATCAAAAGCGACAGCCTGGCGCGAAGGGATGAAAAACGTGCGGAAATCCTCGATGGTCTGCCCCATGAAGGCAATCTGCTGCAATATGGTTGCGATGGAGTCGCTGAGCTCTCCGTGACTGAGCTCATCGTGTTCGTACATGTCCACAACACCCTGGGCTATAACCGATATCGTGCTGAGAGGCTGATTCCACTGGTGAGCGATGGCGCCAATCATGCTTCCCAGCTCCGCCATCTTGGCCTGCTGTATGACAATGGCACACTGCTGCTCGCGCTCCTGCTGCAGGCGGTAGACCTCCGTCATGTCCCGCCAGACCACCAGCAGCTCACGGCACTCACCCCTGGTGATCGGCGTCAGAACAACCTCCAGAATAACTTCTGCGCCCAGTTTGTGCAGGTGCACCCATTCAAAACGCGTCATCTCCTGGCAGAAAGCCTGCTGCAGAATCCCGAACATCTTCTGCCCACTGGACTCACTCAGCAAAGGCTGCTGATCTGGCGAGATCTCAGCCGGCGAACGGCCGATAATTTCCTCCGGTGTATAGCCAAGGATATGCGCCCCCATGGGATTGCATTCCACAAAGATCCCCTGCTCGCTGAGAATAAGAATACCCTCAGGGCTCTTCTCAAAGAGCACCTGAAAGTTCGTCTCGCTTTGCGTGCGGCTGCGCACTTCCGCTTCGACACGCTTACTCAGCTGCTGATTAAACTCCAGCAGAATTTTCTCCGCTTCTTTGCGCGCCGAGACATCCGTGATAAAGCCCTCAAGGGCGACGAGATTCCCCTGGGAATCGTAGACACCACGCCCCTGCTCCCAGACCCACCTTTCCTGCTTATCGGCAGTGGTGATGCGGTACTCGTGACGGAAAACTCCACGTTCCTTCAGGACATCACTCCACTTGCGACTGATGGCATCACGCTCCCCGGGGTGAATTATATCGTTAAAGGAAATCACCCTGTTCAGCACCAGGTCGCCTGCGGCATACCCCGTCAGCTCCTGGCACCCTTCACTGACAAACTCCATGGTCCAGTGCTCATCGTTACGACAGCGATAGGCGATCCCCGGCAGGTTCGACATCAGCGAGCTGAGCTGTCGACGACTTTCGGCCAGCGCCTCTTCTGCCCTTTTGCGTTCGCAGATAACACTATTGAACTGGTCGTTGAGAATGGCGAACTCATCGTCGCCGGTGATAATGCGGCGGGGCACAAAGGCGTCGCAGGTAGCCTCCTGGAAGTAGCGCGCCAGATTGCTGGTTCTGCGGGAAAGGGCGCGCAAAAAGCGCAGCAGCACAATAAGTGACAGCACAAGCACCAGCAGCCCGACGGCAATGCCCGCGTTACGCAGCGGGTAAATTGGCTCGTAGAAGCTGTGGTGGGGCGTAAAGAGCACCAGCCGCCAGCCTGTTTCCGGAATATCCATGGAAGAGAGGAAGACCACCGTCCCACCGGGAGCCGTCAGATAACCGTTTTCCCTGAGTGGGAGATACTCCGATCTCCACAGGTGTTCATAGCGTGGCTGAAGGCGTGAGGCAGTAATTGGCTGTTGATGACGGTCATAGAGCACCAGCTCCGCTCCCTCCGGCAGTTCCACCGTACTCAAAATGCGCTGCAATTGCCCGAGGGAAACATCTATGGCCATAACACCAAGGTGGCTGCTGTTCTCAAGGTCACTGACCGCCACCACCGCTGAAATCTGGGAGATACCGGTGATAATTTCCGGATAGAGATCTGTCCAGCCAACTTCGCCGGGATTCTCCATGGCCTTTTTATACCAGGGACGCTCATACATGTTAAAATCGGGCGGCAATGGGGTATCGTCGGGCAGGAGTGTTACCTCGCCTGTAGTGGTATTGCCAAAGTAGACAAAGAACACATCGTCGGTAAAATCAAGCAGGGCCTGCCAGCGATTCAGAAGCTCCGGGGGAAAATTTCCGCTGTGTATCGCCCCGTGAAGTGCGCTATCATTGGAAAGGGTATCCAGATAGTGCAGGCGCGTGGCAACCCAGGGGGTGATGGATGAGGAGACCACCGTTGACAAAAGATCGTCAGTCGCATTCAACTGCTGCCGCAGCATATGCTCCTTCATAAAGGAGTGGGAAAACAGTGCCAGCCCGACCGTCGTCAGAAACACCAGCAAGATCAGCAGCAGCAGTGTGCGTATACGGGAAAAAGGCGAACTGTATCTGATTACCGACAGATCCGAAGCCATCAACGTTCCCTCCACCCAAAGATACGGTCACAATTAAAAATATGCACCTGAAATGTACACTCACGCCACACTCTTGACAAGACAAACTGAGAACCACTCACGCACCCTGGCCACCTTACTGTGTACAGCTGCACAATCCGCAACGAGGACATATGCGAAGCTACCTGGATCTGATACGAAAACACCCTGGACTCCTGGCGTTTGGTTTCTTTGGCACCTTTTTTTCCGGATTCGGTCAGACCTATTTTATTTCACTTTTCAACACCGATATCCGCGATGCTTTCTCCCTGAGCCACGGTGAATTCAGCATGATATATTCACTGGCAACCCTGGCCAGCGGCGTCAGTTTGATCTGGCTTGGCCAACTTGTCGACCGCATCAGACTGCAAACCTTTGTCATCGCCGTCTGCCTCGGTCTGGCTTTCGCGTGCGCTCTGCTGGCAAGCGCCTCCACGTGGATCATTCTGCTTCTGTCCATATTTCTGCTGCGCCTCCACGGCCAGGGGTTGATCTCCCACGCCGCCATCACTACCATGGCTCGCTGCTTTCACACTGCTCGCGGCAAAGCCCTGAGTATTGCCGCCATGGGATTTGCTGCAGCAGAAGGTATTTTCCCTGCCGTGGCAGTAATGGTCGTCGCCATTACCGGCTGGCGCACCGGCTGGGGCATTTTCGCCGCGATCCTCGTCTTCGTCGCTTTGCCCTGGCTGCTCTGGCTCCTTCGCGGTTCCTCCTGCGCACTCATCCAGGAAGCACTTCCTGACGGCACAAGCCGTGACGGCACCCCTTCCTGGAGCACCCGCCAAGTGATACGCGACCCCCTTTTCTTCCTGATAATCCCGGCCGCAACCGCGACTCCAGCCATTGTCACCGGCATCTTCTTTCATCAGCTATTTATCGCCGAGCAGAAAGCATGGTCCCTGAGTCTTATCGCCAGCGGCTTCAGCCTGTTTGCCATAATCCACATTCTCAGCATTTTTTTCATGGGACCTCTTGTGGACCGCCTTGGCGCCCGTACCCTTCTGCCTTGTATTCTTCTCCCCATGGCGCTGGGGGTCACCTTGCTGGCGTTCCTCTGCCACCCCTTTATTCTCTTCCTCTATATGGCCCTGGTTGCCATCACTCTGGGCAGCGCCCATCCGGTCATCAATTCACTGTGGGCTGAAGCTTACGGGACACGTTTTCTCGGCTCCATCCGGGCACTGAACCAGGGCATCATGGTTGTCTCCACCGCCATAGCCCCTGTACTCATGGGGCTTGCCATCGACGCGAACATATCACTGCAAACCATCGCCCTGGCCATTACTCTTTATATTCTGGTGTGCACAGGGCTGGCCACCACCGGGGCCATACACCTCAAGCGAAGGGAGGATAACCGTGAAAAGCTGTACTGAGTACCAGCAGTCCCTGCCGACCCCTCTGGGAACCCTGTATATCAGAGCGACCACAGACGCCATTTTCAGCGTCAGCTTTGATGACAACACCTCAGCACAGGAAGGTACAAGTAACCACCTGACCCGCGCCTGCAGCATCCAGCTGCAGGAGTACTTCGACAGCCGGCGCAGGTTTTTTGATCTTCCCCTCGCCCCCCATGGCAGCGCATACAGCCGTACAGTATGGCAACTCCTGCGGGCAGAGATCCTCTGGGGCCAGCAGATTACCTATGGGGAACTGGCCCGGCGGGCAGGCCGCCCCGGCAGTGCCAGAGCAACAGGACGGGTTGTGGGAGCAAACCCCATTGGCATTATCATTCCCTGCCATCGGGTGGTTGCGGCACATGGAGGACTGGGTGGCTTCGGCTGGGGTATCGAGCGAAAAGTGTGGCTGCTGAACCACGAAAAAAAGCAGGGGCTCTAACCCCTGCTTTCCGATGAGCGGACAAGTTGCGTGATGGGCTTATTGGCATGGGCACCAACGATCTGCGCGATTTCCATATGATTATGGGGGCTGCTGACCAGATCCAGGTAGGTGGAACCAATCAGTTCCGTCTTATACAGTCTGAAGAGTTCGCCGTCATCCTTGACAACCACATTCCAGGTGCGCGAATCGGCAAAAACCACCACGTACTGGCCCACTGGCTCAGAACGCTTCATGGGAGCCAGAAACGCCAGCGCCACCAGTGCCACCGTGACAACCATCGGGATGACGATTTTCTTTCTCATTGGTAACCTCCTCCTGCATTCGCAGGAAAAAAAGGTCCGGGATTGTGCAGATCCCGGACGATGAGTGAGGAGTAAAAACCACCTGAAATGGCGATAAAATCAGGTAAGAGTATTATGGAAAAATGGGCCGGGAAAATCAACCCAAAAATCCCGCAACACCTTATTTTGAACCATATTGACACATTTATTTTACCCGGCGAGACCCTTCCCTCCATGGCGGTTTTGTAACTTTCTTGACCGGTCATGATAATGGTTTTACTATGTATCTGAAACAGCCACGCCATTCACTCAACACCCACAACTCCCTGGAGTGGTTTCCATGCAAGCCGTTTCCAACGACAAATCCGCTATCTTTGAAACCCGCAACCTGGTGAAAACCTACCCCATGGGCGAGGTCACCATCCACGCTCTGCGGGGAGTGGACTTACAGCTCTATGCCGGCGAGCTGGTGGTTCTGCTGGGTGCTTCGGGGTCGGGCAAATCCACCCTGCTCAATATCCTTGGCGGGCTGGACAGCGCCAGCGACGGCGAAGTGCGCTACCGTGACCAACTGCTCAGCAGTGCCAGCGACCAGGTGCTGACCCGCTTTCGCCGGGAGCATGTCGGTTTTGTCTTTCAGTTTTACAACCTTATTCCCAGCCTCACCGCCCGTGAAAATGTCGCCATCGCCACGGAGATCAGTCCCAGCCCCATGACCCCCGAAGAGGCCCTGCAGCTGGTGGAACTGGGGGATCGCATGGATCACTTCCCCGCCCAGCTTTCAGGAGGGGAGCAGCAGCGGGTGGCCATTGCCCGGGCCATTGCCAAGAGGCCTGCCGTTCTGCTGTGCGACGAGCCAACCGGTGCCCTGGATTCCCGCACCGGCGTGCTGGTGCTGGAAGCCATAGAGCATATCAACCGCGAACTGGGCACCACCACCGTCATCATCACCCACAACGAAGTCATCGGCCACATGGCTGATCGCGTCATTCGCCTCAGTGACGGACAGATTGCCGATACCCAGGAGAACACGCACCGCCTTCCTCCCCGGGAGCTGCACTGGTGAGCGCCCTGCACCGCAAGCTGCTGCGCGATCTGCTGACCATGAAAGGTCAGGTTGCCGCCATCGCCGTGGTGATTGCCGCCGGCGTCATGGTGCTCATCCTCTCGGTGATGACCCTTGACGCCATCACCCTCTCCCGTGACCGCTTTTATCAGGAGCAGCATTTTGCCCACATATTCAGCGAAGTCAAGCGCGCGCCAGAGGGTGTGGCCGAGCGACTGCGCCTGATCCCCGGGGTCAGTCAGGTGCAGACCCGTGTGCTGGCACCGGTACGTCTGGAAGTGGATGGATTTTCCGATCCGGTGCGCGGATTGATCCTCGCGTTGCCCGATGGCCATCAGCCGGATCTCAACCGCGTCTATCTCCGGGAAGGGAGCCTCCCCCAGCCAGGCTATGCCGACCAGGTACTGATCACCGAAACCTTTTCCCAGGCCCATCAGCTCCACACGGGAGACCAGATCAGAGCCATCATCAATGGGCGTCTGGAAACCCTGACCATCAGCGGCGTGGGCCTCTCGCCAGAGTTCATCTATCTCCTGGGGCCCAATGACCTCATGCCCGACTACTACCGCTATGGCGTGCTGTGGATGAATCGTCGCGCTCTGGCCAACGCCCTCGACATGGATGGCGCCTTCAACAGTGTCCTGCTCAGCCTGCAGTCCGGCGCTGATATGGACACGGTGATCGACGCCGTCGACCTCATCCTGGCGCCCTACGGCAGCATTGGCGCCTATGGCCGCCATGATCAGATTTCCCACCGTTTTCTGCATGAAGAGCTGAACCAGCTGCGAGGCATGGCCATGGTACTGCCGGCCATCTTCCTGGGCGTGGCAGCCTTCCTGCTGCACGTGCTCATGGGCCGCATTGTCCACACCCAGCGCCAGCAGATTGCCGTCCTCAAGGCATTTGGCTACCGCAACCGGGAGATCGCTCTGCACTACATTCTGCTCACCAGCCTGATCGCCGTGCTGGGCAGCCTGCTGGGCATCGCCCTCGGAATATGGGCGGGCCAGGGTATGGCGGGTATCTACGCCGAATACTACCGCTTCCCCGTCATGAGCTTTCGACTGCAGCCTTCCACCCTGGCACTGGGATTGGCTGTTGCCTGCGGAGCAGCGATCCTGGGAGCTTCGCGGGCGGTGCAGAGCGCCGTCTCCCAGGCACCGGCCGAAGCCATGCGCCCGCCTGCGCCGGAACGCTTCCAGCGAGGCTGGCTTGAACAGCTGGCGCTGGGACGTTTTCTGGGGCAGACCAGCCGCATCATCGTGCGCACCCTCTCACGCCATCGGGTCAAAGCCTTTCTCACCGTGACCGGCATCAGTTTTTCCGGTGCGCTCCTGCTCATGGGCAGCTACCAGTTCGGCTCCGTCAGTTTTCTGCTCGACCTGCAGTACCGCAAGGTTCTTCATATGGATCTGAACCTGGGATTCTCGGAACAGATGCCCCAGAGAGCAGCCGCCGAGCTGCGCGCTCTGCCGGGCGTCTCTTTTGTGGAAACCTATCGCAATGTGCCCGTGCGCCTGATTCATGGACGCAAGGACTATCGCACCGCCATCCAGGGCATGGAGGCGCAGCCCCAGATGCATCGCCTGCTGGACGCGCGCTACCAGCCCATAACCCTCCCCCCTGAAGGCCTGCTGCTCAGCAGCTATATTGCCGGCTATCTGGACGTGCGGGAAGGTGACATGGTGGAACTGGAAATCATGGAAGGCCACCGGCGAACCATCAGCGTCGCCCTGGCGGGCACCGTGGACGACCTGATCGGCGTGGGGGCCTATATGGAACGGCGCGCCCTCAACCGCCTGCTGCGGGAGGGGCCTGTGATCTCCGGCGCCTGGCTCATGACAGATCGCAGCCTCGAAGAGGAGCTTTTCCCACGCCTGTGGCAAATCCCCGCCGTAGCCAGCATCGGGCAGATATCCAATGCCGAGCGCGTTATCCGCACCTACATGGAGGACACCATGCTGGTCTTCATGGGCATTCTGCTGGTCATGGCTGGTTCCATTGCCTTTGCCGTTGTGTATAATAATGCCCGCATCGCCTTTGCCGAGCGGTACCGGGAGTTGGCAACCCTGCGGGTGCTGGGCTTTACCCAGGCAGAAGTCGCCTGGGTTCTGATCGGCGAAGCAGCTCTGCTGACGTTTCTGGCTATTCCGCTGGGCTGGCTGATCGGCACCGGCTTCGCCCTCATGGTCAACGAGGCCTTCAGCAGTGAACTGTTCCGACTGCCCCTGGTGGTCAGCCACCAGGTCTATGCCTTTGCCGCCCTCGGCGTCCTGCTGGCGTCGTCCTTATCCATCCTGCTGATCCTGCGTCGCCTGAAGGATCTGGACATGGCTGCCGCCCTGAAAACCGAATAAGGAAACCACCATGAATCGAAAAAAGAAAATAACCACTGCCATCTTTCTCCTGGCCCTCGGTGGGCTGCTCTTCCTGGCCCTCATGCCTTCGCCGGTTTCAGTCTCGACCAGTGCCGCCCGCCACGGCTATTTTGCGGAATATGTGGAAGATGAGGGCTATACCCGTCTGCGCGACACCTATACCATTTCCGCGCCCATCAGCGGCCTGCTGCGCCGCTTAGAGCTGGAACCGGGCGACCAGGTCACCGCCGGTGACGCCGTGTTCACCATTGAGCCCGCCCCGGCACCGGCGCTGGATGTGCGCACCCGCGATCAGGCCCGCGAAAACCTTCTGGCCGCCCGTGCCCGCCTGGAAATGGCCCGGGCCGAACACCACAGCCGTGATGTGGAAGCCCGTTTTGCCGAAAGTGAGTACCTGCGGCAGCAGCAGCTATTCCAGCGCGACATCATCGCCGATAATGTTCTGGAGAAAGCCCTCAGCGACCAGCAGCGCAGCCGCGCTGCTGAACAGGCAGCAGCCGCCGCCGTTGAGGTGGCCCGTTATGAAATGGAGAATGCCCGCGCCGTGCTGGAGGTCACCGAAGGCACCCGGGTCAGCGCAGAAGATACCCTTCTGAGCATCCAGGCGCCGGTCAGTGGCGTTGTGCTGCGCCGCGACCGCTGCTGCGAAGGAGTGATTCAGGCCGGTGAGCCGGTGCTGGAAATCGGCAACCTGGACCAGCTGGAAGTTCAGGTGGATGTACTCTCCATGGATGCGGTGCGCATTGCGAAGGGTATGCGGGTTCTCCTGGAGCGCTGGGGAGGCGGCGAAGACCTGGAGGGGCGAGTGCGCCGTGTTGAACCGGCGGGATTCAAGCGCGTTTCAGCCCTGGGAGTAGACGAACAGCGCGTGCCGGTGCAGGTGGAAATCATCTCACCCCGCCTCCAGTGGCAGAATCTTGGAGATGGCTTCCGCATTGAAGCGCGCTTTGTGTTGTGGGAAGAGGAGGAAGTCCTTCAGATTCCCACCAGCGCCCTCTTTCGTCAGGCCGATGGCTGGAAGGTCTTTACGGTGGAAAACAGGCGGGCGCGACTGCGCGCAGTGGATATCGGCCGTCGCAGCGGCCTGAGCACGCAGATACTCTCCGGTCTGGCTGCCGGCGAGCTGGTTATCACGCACCCTGGCGACCAGGTAGCCGACGGGGTGCGGGTAAATGCCCAGGATTAGCCGCCAACAAGAACACCCCTGAGAGCTTACTGACTGAAGTTTCGCACCCCCGAAACGGCAGGTTGTCGGCGCCGACCCACATGCCATGCTGAAATGGAGGAAATGGTTCTGCACAGACTGCGTCGCTTGACATTGCCCTCTCCCTGTTTATGAGTTTCTTTTGCCACTTTTGGGTCGCCAAAAGTGGCTGGGAAGCGGCCCCCAGTGCTGCCCTTATCAGCCGTCCGCTCGCCTGGAACTGGGGACCGCAAACAACCGCCCTCCGTGGCTTTTGGTTTGCGGTTGCCGCCCTCGTGGCGGCAACCCTGCGG
Source organism: Desulfurispirillum indicum S5 (assembly GCF_000177635.2). Taxonomy (NCBI): domain Bacteria; kingdom Pseudomonadati; phylum Chrysiogenota; class Chrysiogenia; order Chrysiogenales; family Chrysiogenaceae; genus Desulfurispirillum; species Desulfurispirillum indicum. Next base: position 741,435 of record NC_014836.1, on the reverse strand, counting down.
GTCCATCGCGTTATACAGGCAATTGAAAAGCTCTCAGGTGCAAGGCGCGGGCAAAGCGAGGAGCGAGGCGTACTCCCTGTACGTCGCAGTGACGAGCACTGGCGAGCAACGCAGCAGATGATGGCTTTTCAGCAGCCTGACAGTCGGCGCGTCCTGGCTGGGCCAGCCCACGGGGGAGAGACAGAAGCAGGCCGTTCCCCCCTGAGCCCGTCCGGTGAGTGCGAAGCCTGACTGGCAAGACCCGCACGGGACACTCACAGGAAGTGAGTGGTCCGGCAGCACTGCAGGGAGGCAGTGTCTGTCGGATCTCCAGAACAGGCGAGCTAACGATCCGGAAAAACGGGCGTTCGGGGGGGCGTTTTTGGGTCCTTTTTGCGCGGTCAAAAAGGACAATATCCGGAAACAAAAAGTGAAATACAAGATAAGTCAAGCATTCAAAATCAATACAGTTTCAGCGCGATAAATGTCAGAATAATAACACCTTAACCTAAGACAACAAGATGCGAAACTTGAGTTACTGAAATACCTCAAAACCCGCAGGCAATTGAAAATGTTCAGATGCAAGGCGCTCGCGAAGCGAGGAATGCAGCGTACTCCCCGTACGCTGCAATGACGAGCGAATGCGGGCAACGCAGCAGATGGTTTTTTTCAGAAGCCTGCTCAGGGCAGTGACATGCCACCCAACAGGTACTTGATGTACTCGTCGGTGAAGGTAAAGGCGACGCCCACAAAAGGACTCTTGCGGTGGTCGTTCAGGGGATCATCATAGCCGGCAGTGAAGAAGAAGTTCTCTGACAGGTAGAGATCGCCGTAAAACTTCAGGTGTGTCTCCATGTCGTCCTGGCGGGGCGAGAAGTCAAACGCTTCAGCCGAAACCCGCAGGCGACGATCAAACCAGGGGGGCACATAGGAAACACCGGCGCCAAAAGTAGTCTCCATCAGGCCCAGGCGGAACTCCAGGTTCTCCCGAGGCACAAAGCCGAACATCGCATTGAACTCGAAGGAGTAGTCGTTCTTGTCCTCCAGCGTGGTGGTATCGCTGGTCACGGTTCCCGTGGTATTGTCGGTCACGACCGTGCGTTTGATGGTGCGGGAATCGCGCCCGAAGGGCGTAGCCACCAGGCCGATATCGTAGAAGCGGTTCGTGCCCTCGGGGGTCAACCGCACGTTGAAGATGCCGCGATTTTCCGACTGCTCGGTCAGGAACTCCGAACGCACGGTGATATCAGTACGCAGGCCGCCGATCATCCCCGTCATCTCCTCTATGCCACGGCTGGCTGCCAGCAGGCTTTCGTGGAGCTCATCGGTATTCACCAGCTTGCCCAGGGTTCCATCGCCAGTGTTGATCTTTTCCGTAATTTCGCTGAGGTGGCGCGACGTGGTGCTCAGGTCGCCGCTGAGCTGCCCGAAATTGTGAGTGGTGGTGCGGATATCGGCGCGATTTTCCGCCAGGATACCGTGCAGTTCGCCAAAGGCCCCATCGGCACTGTCAAAGGCACTGCGGGCACTGCTCATCACTTCAGGTGTCTGCTGACGCAGGCTGCGGGTCAGCACTTCCATGTTCTCGATCAGCGCGTTGATATTGTGCTCGTTGCGGGTGGTGATCTCCCGCAGGGTTTCGGTGATATGGGCCACATTGTCCAATGTGCGGTTCAGGTTCTCCTGATTGGCCGCCACAATCTGGCTCAGGTTGAAGCTCAGCTCACGCAGGTAGAAGATCATCTCGTTGATGTTTTCATTGGTCTGAGGGCTGCCGATGGAGGTTCGCAGGTTTTCGGTGATCTGCGAGACATCAGCCGCCACCTTGCCCAGGGTGGCCATGAGATCCTCGGTGCCCTCGCGACTGTTGAAGTGCTGGCTGCGCTGCCCATCGCCCAGAAAAGCCCTGGCACCGGGCACATGGTCAATACTCAGGTACTTTTCCCCCAGAACCCCCTCGGTGAGAATACGGGCTGGCGCGTTCTCGGCCACCGGATACTTTCGCTCCACGGAAGCGCTGACGATAACCTTTCCATTTTCCAGCAGGATGCTTTCCACGGAACCGATGGAGACCCCCGACATCTTGACCCGGGCTCCGCGATTCAGGCCTGCCACATCCTCAAAGGCAAACTCAACGGCGTAGTAGTTGTCGCCGTCAAGGCGCAGATCTCCAAGCTGTACGCTGGCGTATGTCAGCAGGGCAAAGGCCACAATGACCAGCAGCCCCACCTTGGCTTCGGCAGTAATATTCATAGCTCTCCCTTGACGTCATAGGCAATGAAGGACTGTATCGTCTCGTTGTCAGATTCCAGAATCTCCTGGGGAGTTCCTGCGGCCAGGATATCGCCATAGTGGAGCATGATGATCCGGTCAGCCATTTTCAGAGCACCCTTGATATCATGGGAGATGACAATGGACGTCGTCCCCAGTTTGGCGTTGGTATCCAGAATCAGTCGGTTGATGGAACGGGTCATAATGGGGTCAAGGCCCGTCGTGGGCTCATCGTAGAGGATATACTGGGGATCAATGGCAATGGCGCGGGCCAGGCCCACCCGTTTGCGCATCCCTCCCGAAAGCTCGGAAGGCAGGCGATCCTCAACCTCCCCCAGGCCGACCATGTCCAGTTTTTCCCGCACGCGGGCGCGGATTTCCGCCTTGCTCCAGCGGGTGTGCTCGCGCATGGGAAAGGCGATGTTCTCCTCCACAGTCATGGAGTCAAAGAGGGCCGACTCCTGAAAAAGCATGCCGAACTGCCGCCGGAAGTTCAGCAACTCACGGCTGTTCATGCGACCAAGTACCTGGCCGTCAAACTCAATGGTGCCGCTATCGGGCTCCATGAGCTTGATCAGGTGTTTCAGCAGCACCGACTTGCCGGAACCGGAACCGCCGATGATGACCGTGATCCTGCCCTTTTCGATGTCAAGATTCAGGCCTCGCAGAACATGGTTCTTGCCAAAACTTTTATGGAGATCGCGGATACGTATCACCTGAGCTGCAACTCCTGTCTTTCTCCTGTCGCCCCAGTATAGCACAGCGCTTTGCGGGCGTGAGACTTTTTCAGCATCCCGTCAGAACATCAGCGCCGTCAGAATATAGTCCACGGCCAGAATCAGCGTGGAAGTCAGCACCACCGAAGTGGTGGTGGCCTGGCCCACCCCGGCAGCACCCTTACTGGCGTTCATGCCGATACCGCAGCACACAGAGCCCATGACCAGGCCAAAGGCCGCCGACTTGATCAGGCCGTTGATGATGTCGCCCATATCCACAAAGATGATGATCTGATCCACAAAGACCACCGGGTTGATCCCCAGCAGTTTTACCCCCACGAAGTAGCAGCCGCCGATAGCGACGGCGTTGGCCACCATGGTCAGCACCGGCAGCATGACAAAGCTCGCCAGAATACGGGGTGTGGCCAGATACTGGTGCGGGTCCACCGCCATCGTGCGCAGGGCATCGATCTGTTCCGTCACCTTCATGGTGCCAAGCTCTGCCGCCATGGCACTGCCCGCGCGGGCCGTCACCATCAGGGCCGTCAGCACCGGCCCCAGCTCACGGAAAATCGCCAGGGCGGAGACCGCTCCCACCAGATATTCAGCGTGAAACTGACTGAAGCCGATATAGAGCTGCAGGGCCAGAACCATGCCGGTAAAGGTTCCCGTCAGCAGCACCACGAAAATGGAGTTGACACCGATGGATTCAAACTGTTTGAAGATAACGCGCAGACGCAGGGGAGGACGGAAGAGCCACAGCGCCGAATGCAGGAAGGTGAAGAAGATCATCCCCGAAACCTGCATAGCATGGTACATTCCCTGTCCCAGGGAGTTGAGAATACGCGTCATGACCTAGGCTCCCGTATAAATCCGCTTCACCCTCGGAGAAATCCCGCAGAAAACCTCATAGTCGATGGTTCCCATGAGTTCGGCCAGCTCGGAGGCGTATATGCACTGCCCACGCTGTTCACCGAAGAGCACCACCTCATCCCCGCGGGCGGGCTGAATGTGGGTCACATCCACCATACTCATATCCATGCACACCCGCCCCACCTGGGGGGCATACTGTCCATTTACCAGGACGCGGGCCTTGTTGCTGAGCAGGCGGGAATAGCCATCAGCATACCCGGCAGCCACTGTCGCCACAAGCATTTCCCGGTCGGCGACAAAACTGTGGCCGTAGGAGATGCCCTCACCGGGGAAAACCCGCTTCACCTGGAGGATCTTCGTTTTGAAGGTCATGGCTGGCCGCAAGTCAACCGTCTTGTCGGCAAAGGGGTTTCCCCCGTAGAGCATAATGCCCGGACGAGCCAGGGAACCGAGATTATCCAGGGTGAAAATCCCCGCGCTGTTGGAAAGGTGTCCCAGCATTCCCTCCTGAAAATATGGTTCCAGACTGCGGTAGAAGAGATTTTCCTGGGCGCCGATAGTGGGTGAACCCGGTTCGTCGGCACAGGCCATGTGGGTCATGATGCCGCGCACGGCAAAACCCGCCTCGGTCAGGGTGCGATAGACCCAGGGCAGCCGATCGGGACGAAAGCCCAGGCGATTCATGCCGGTATTTATTTTGATGTGCACGGGAACGCTGATGCCCTCGCGCACCATCTCTTCAATGTTCTCTTCACAGTACACCACCGTGGTCAGATTGAACTCGCGCAGGGCCGCAAACTCGTTGGGGAATGAGCCGCTCATGATCAGGATATCCCCATGGATACCCGCCTTGCGCAGTTTTATGCCCTCGTGGACCCTCGCCACCGCGAAATGGGTGCAGCCCTCGCTTTGCAGGCACAGTGCCACGGGAACATCGCCGTGGCCATAGGCGTCGGCTTTGACCACTCCGACAATTCGGGTATGTCCAGCCCGCTGCTGCAGCAGGCGAAAATTATGACGGATATGGGGCAGATGAATTTCGCAGAATATGGTTTTCACAGTCTCTTCCGTTCGGAGAAATGAATGGCAAATGGGCAGATTAGCAGCATGGACAATATTTTTCAAAAGGATTTTACGCGCTGTCCCTGCTGGCAGTTCCCGAAATTTTCCGCACGCTGTCCGTGCATCGGAGCGAGAATTCTGATATTTTTTCCTGAAATACGTCGTCGCAATCCTGCCGTTCCCCCTGAACCACTGGAGGAAACATCCATGAACCTCAGACGTCGCGATTTCATGAAAACCCTGGCGGCCTCTGCCCTGGCCACCATTGCCCACCCCCCTGCCCTGGCGCTGGCAAACCGCACCTCCGTCAGCCTGAGCGCCCCCGACCGTGCCCTCCGGGGCGCTGCCATCACCATCACACTGCACGTCACCCACCGGGGCAACAACTTTATCCACTTCACCAACTGGGTACTCCTGAAAGCCGATGACCAGGAAATCGCCCGCTGGGAATTCTCGGCCTTTAACCGGCCTCCCAGTGAAAACTTCACCCTGGAAACGACCCTGGAAGTGCAGCAGACCGTACAGCTCGTGGCAGAAGGCAACTGCAACCTCCACGGCAGCGACGGCAAAGCCTTTCACACCATTACCGTTACCGACTCCTGAACGACTCTTCCTGAGGAGATCTGCATGACCATAGCCGGTATTTCCATTATTCTGCTGCTGGGAATTCTCATCTTGGCGCTGCTGGCCTTTCAACTGCTCAGTGGAACGCGCCGCATCAAGGTTCCCTTCGGACTTCACCGCCAGGTTGGCTTCGTTATCATGGCGCTGGCAATGATCCACGGTTTCCTGGCAATCATGGCGAACCTGTAACCAGCTGCGCAAACGCACCCCTGGTGACGCTGCCCCGCGCCTGCGCATCCATTTCCCCTGGGCGCAGCATCAAAAACTGCGCTTGTGCTTGAGGCGTAGCACAACTTGCCCTATAATGCCCCGTTTTCAATTCTACCCATTTCCTGCGGGGAAAGAGGCACAACACCATGGAACCTTTCGATTTTATCGTCCTTGGCGGCGGTGGCGCCGGCCTGACTGCGGCCCTGACCCTGGCCGAGGAAGGCTGCCGGGTACTGGTTCTCAATAAATCATTCCACAAAGAGACAAATACCAACTACGCCCAGGGTGGCGTCGCCGTAGTGCTGGACCCCAGCGACAGTTTCAAACTTCACCTGGAGGACACCCTCAACGCAGGAGCCCACCTCAACAACCGCTCAGCCGTTGAGTACCTGGTACGCTCCGGACCTGGCCTCATCCAGAAACTCATCGACTGGGGCGCCTGTTTTGATCGCGACGAAGCCACCGGGGGCCTGCTGCTGACCCGCGAGGCGGCCCACAGCCTGAACCGCATCATCCATGCCAACGGTGACGCCACCGGCCATGAAATCCAGCGCGCCATGACCGCCCGCGCGGCCGCCATGGATGAAATAACCCTCTGGGAAAACGCCCGTGCCATGGAGTTGCTGCACCACGACAATCACGTCTACGGGGTGCGATTCATCAAGGATGGCAAAGGCTATCAGGCCACGGCCAAGGGCGTCATCCTGGCCACAGGTGGACTGGGCAGAATTTACGGACTGACCACCAATCCTGACGTGGCAGCGGGCGACGGCATCATCCTGGCCCTGCAGGCCGGTGCCCATGTGGCCGATATGGAGTTCGTGCAGTTCCACCCCACCGCCCTCAATATCGACGGCTGCCCACCCTTCCTGCTCTCGGAATCCATGCGTGGCGAAGGCGGCATCCTGCTCAACCACGCGGGAGAACGCTTCATGGAACGCTACAACCCCATGCTGGAGCTGGCACCCCGCGATGTGGTAAGCCGCTCCATCCATTTCGAAATGGAAAAGACCGGGCAGAAAATCTCCCTCCAGGTGAGCCACCTGGGTGAGGAATTTGTCCAGAAACGCTTTCCCACCATATACGAAACCTGCCTGCAGTATGGCGTGGACATCTCCCGCGAGCCCGTCCCCGTCTCCCCTGCCGCCCACTACGCCATGGGAGGGGTACTGACCGACATCACCGCCCGCACCCACGTATCCGGCCTCTACGCCGCAGGCGAAGTTGCCTGCGCTGGCGTTCACGGCGCCAACCGCCTGGCCTCCAACTCCATCCTCGAAGGGCTCGTCTTCGGCCAGCGCGCCGCCATCAGCGCCCTTGAAGACAGTTACAGCCTCCAAAACCCCCTCCGGGATTTCCAGGAAGACCACAGCCCCATCAGCGACACCTTCGGCAGTATCCCCGCAGACCTGCAGAAGACCATGTGGAAGAAAGCGGGTATCATCCGCTCCCGTGAACTGCTGGAAGAGGGCATGCGAACCATCGCCGCCATGGACACCCCCTACGCAATGCTCGGCGCAGCCATCATGAATGGGGCCCTGCGCCGGCGCAAGAACATCGGCGCCCACTATCGCATTGACTCCCTGGAGAGCGCCTCCGACAGCATGCAGTATCAGGCGGACCTGAAGACGCTGAAACGCTTTATGGACCGTTATCGCTGAAAACCTGCACCGGATTTGGCACCGCGGGAAAAATAGTGTTGACACCTGTTTTAATTCTGGTATAACACCATCCGTTCGAGCGGGAATAGCTCAGCTGGTAGAGCACGACCTTGCCAAGGTCGGGGTCGCGGGTTCGAGTCCCGTTTCCCGCTCCATTTTTATTTTGGCGGCATGGCCAAGTGGTAAGGCAGAGGACTGCAAATCCTTTACCCCCAGTTCGAATCTGGGTGCCGCCTCCACTCTTTTTCCGTTTCACACCCACGTAATACTCCATGCACCTGCCCGGGTGGCGAAACTGGTAGACGCACAAGACTTAAAATCTTGGGAACTTTATGTTCGTGCCGGTTCGATTCCGGCCCTGGGCACCAGATATAACGCATAGCAACCCTGCAAGCCCATTGCAGGGTTTTTTACATGGAACGGACACCATCAGCCCGAAACCCCGCACACGATTTTCCCCCTTGTATTTTCAGCCCCGAATCCGTATAACTCTTTGATTGGCCGCTGGGAGCAGGCTTTTTCCGGCGCGCAGGTGAACCATTTAAGTAACGGAGGAATAGATTATGGCAATGACGGTGTACTACGACAAAGACTGTGACCTGAATATCATCAAGGGCAAGCAGGTAGCCATCATAGGTTTTGGCTCCCAGGGCCACGCTCACGCGGAAAACCTGCGCGACTCCGGTGTCAGCGTAACCATCGGCCTGGGCCGCAAGGGCCCCTCCTGGAAGAAAGCCGAAGCCAAGGGTTTTGAAGTGGCGCTGGTTGCCGATGCCACCAAGAAGGCTGACCTGGTAATGGTGCTTATCCCCGATGAGCTGCAGGCTGGTGTCTTCGCCAATGAAATCGCCCCGAACCTCAAGCCCGGTTCTGCCCTGGCTTTTGCCCACGGCTTCAACGTGCACTTCGGCCAGATCGACGCCCCTGAAGGTGTGGACGTGATCATGATCGCCCCCAAAGGCCCCGGCCACACCGTGCGCAGCGAATTTGCTGCTGGCGGCGGCGTGCCCTGCCTGATCGCCATCGACCGCGATGCCACAGGCAAGGCCAAGGAGCTTTCCCTTTCCTACGCCAGCGCTGTTGGCGGTGGCCGCAGTGGTATTATTGAAACCACCTTCAAAGACGAAACAGAAACAGACCTCTTCGGCGAGCAGGCAGTTCTGTGCGGCGGCACAGTGGCCCTGGTTCAGGCTGGTTTCGAGACGCTGGTGGAAGCCGGTTACCCCGAAGAGATGGCCTACTTCGAGTGCCTGCACGAGCTGAAGCTCATCGTCGACCTGCTCTACCAGGGTGGCATCGCCGATATGCGCTACTCCGTTTCCAACACCGCTGAGTACGGCGACATGGTTACCGGCAGACGCATCATCACCGACGAAACCAAAAAAGCCATGAAGGAAGTCCTCAAGGACATTCAGGAAGGTCGCTTTGCCAAGGACTTCATCCTGGAGCGTCAGGCTGGCTACCCCCGCATGCACGCCGAGCGACGCATCCTGGCTGATTCCCAGATCGAGGAGACCGGAACCCGTCTGCGTTCCATGATGCCCTGGATTCAGAAGAACAAGATCATCGACAAGGACAAGAACTAGTCCTTGCAGGCTGCTGAAACGCCAAAGCCCCCGCAGAAAACTTCTGCGGGGGCTTTTTTGCTGTGAGTTACAGTTTTTTTGCATCCAGCGTCTTGGGCAGCCGTGGCTCTTCGTCCATGGGCTCGATATAGAGCTGCCAGCCGTTAGCCAGGGTGAAAGTTCCACCGAAACCACCTTCGGGGGCGATATCCACCACGCTTTCTTCCAGATCCTTTTTGGGAACGTAGACGGAGTAGGTGTCGTTGGATTTGCTGAGGATAATTTTCATGTCACATTCCTTTACCGGTTACTTTACGTGTGTTGGAAATTGCTTTCGGCAGCCGAAGAATTCCTGCCACCCGCTTCGCTTGACGAAACAGCCGACGAAAAAGGCAGTCAGAGAAAAGACAATATCTCTCGCCCGTTCGCTGCGCTCACTTAAGACGCTAAGAGCGCCAAGGAAATACAAAAGAATTGATTTAGCTACCCATCTTCTCTGCGTCCTTTGCGGCTGGGCGAGAGGAAATTGCCTTTCATGCATTCAAATACCTGAATGATTCAAGGCAGTCAAACTCCAGAAACTTGCCACAGAGACCACAGAGAGCAGCTGTCTTCCTTCGTGTACTTCGTGGCTTCGTGTGAGGCTCTGCCTTTCGTCTGGTGTTCCTGTCCTGCCTTTGTCTGTGGCGAAAGACTCTTCTGCCGCCTGTTTATAAACCCACCACCCCGTCGCTTCGCGCCACCCCTCCAGTGGAGGGGAATTGAGCTTCGGCTCTCATTGCAACAAAGCCCGCGCCTTTGGGGGTGCGGGCTTTGTGCGTTGGAAAGCAGGGGTCGGGGTCAGCGTACCAGGTCGAAACTGGGGGTATCGATGGTGGCCCGGTCCGTTTCGTCCAGGATGGTGTTGACGATCCAGGTGAGAAGGTTGATTCCCCCCTGATAACCAAGAATACTGTATCGGTGGAGGTGGTGCCGGTCAAACAGGGGGAAACCAACTCGTATTAATGGGGTTTTGGTGTCGCGCCACAAGAACTTGCCGTAGGAGCTGCCAATGAGGTAATCCACGGGCTCGGTGAACATCAGGGAGCGCAGGTGCCACATGTCCTTTTTCGGGTAGATGGTACAGGCTTCGCCCTGGGGGAACTCTTTGAAGAGGGCTTCGCTGTCTATAATGGGCCCAGTAAATCGGACAGGGGTTTAAGTTTGGCAAAGTCATCGGAAGTGGCGTAGATTGACCTGATCCAAACATCACCTGGAGAGTGACTATAGTGCAACGTAAGACATTTACCAATGAGTTCAAAGCCAAGGTAGCCCTTGAGGCGCTGCGTGAAGAAAAGACTGTTCAGGAGCTGGCTCAGGAGTATGAGGTTCATCCCCAGCAGATCAAGGAGTGGAAGAAGCGTGCTCTGGAAGCCATGCCTGATATATTCGATCGTCCCAACAAGAAGAAGGGCAAGGACAAAGAGGATCGCAATGTTGACGCCCTTTACAAGCAAATTGGCATGCTTCAGGTTGAGAAGGACTTCCTAAAAAAAAAGTATGTGCAACTCTACGGTCACGAGCCAAAAATGCCATAGAGCCAGGCCATAAAAACCTGAGCATACGGATGCAGTGCAAGTTGCTTGGCATCAGCCACTCGACCTACTATTACCAGTCACGTTCGTCGGCGCTGGAGGAATCTGATCTTGAAATACTGAAGGTTGTTCTCAGGGTGCTGCAAGACATTCCCACCTTCGGTTATCGCAAGATAGCCATACAGCTCAATGAGGAACATGATATGGCCGTGAGTTCCAAACAGGTGCGGCGCATTATGCACAAGCATGGGCTGCGTGCGATTTACCCCAAACCCAATCTTTCACGGGCCAACAAGCAGCACAAGAAGTATCCGTACTTGCTGCGAGGATTGAATATCTGGCTTCCCAACCAGGTTTGGGCCACTGATATCACGTACTTGAAGCTTGGCGCCAAGACGGTGTACCTGACAGCTATCATAGATCTGTTCAGCCGCAAAGTACTGAGCTGGCGCATCTCCAACACCATGGATACCTGCTTTTGCCTCGAAGCACTGGATGAAGCCATCAGACGCTATGGAGTCCCTGGGATATTCAACACCGACCAGGGAAGCCAATATAGCTCAGAGGCATTTACGCAAAGACTCAAGAGTCACGGCATCAGAATCAGCATGGACGGCAAAGGCAGAGCCCTTGACAATGTCTACGTAGAGCGCCTTTGGCGCAGTGTGAAATACGAAAACATCTATATCAAATGCTATGAGAACATGACCGAACTCAAGGAAGGAGTAAAGCGATACTTCACCTTCTACAATAGCAGAAGGTTTCATCAGTCTCTTGACTACAGAACACCAGACAAAATGTACATGTCAGTATTTAGAATAAAGGAGGAAAAGCTTGCGGCATAGGCTGCAATAAGAAAACTTAAACTTCCTCGAAATATGTCTGGACAACTGGGCCCACTTTAGTCCTTCTCCCACTTCTTGACCGAGTTGGTGACGAGCACGTGCTTGGCTTCGCCGCCCAGCTCCAGCACGAAGCGGGTCAGGCCATAGGCCAGGTCGGGGTCGGCATTGATGGCGAAGGTTTTGCCAAAGATCCAGTAGTAGGAGTCGGCAATGGCGTCGATGAAGCGCCCGCGCTCCAGGCTCAGCTCTTCGGGTATTTCCTTGCCGGTCAGTTCGGCAATGGCCATGATCAGTTCGTCGGAGCCCTTGATGCCGATGGGGCTAACCACCCGCACTTCCTGCTCCCACTCACCCTTGATGAGCTGGGTGGTTTTTGGCAGGGCGTACTTCTGCAGAATAAGCGTACCACGGGCATTGGGAGCGTTTTTCAGGTCCTCTATGCTGGTGCCGCCGCGGTACATGTGGTACTCGCCATCGGTGGGAGAATCCAGCACTTCGGTGGGATCGCTGAGGATCACGCACTCGGCTCCGAAGAGCTTGAAGATGCGCTTGATTTCGCTGTAATTGCCCAGGTAGGTGTCAAAGCCCAGGATCACGTTGATGGCTTCGCTCTTGGTCTCACGCTTCTCACCCATGGAGGAGAGAATGGCCAGCATCATGGCGTCGTAGCCAGTGATGTGGGAACCCACAAAGGATGGCGTATGGGCAGCAGGTACGGGCAGCTCCTGGGGAATGTCGCCCTGATCCTTGGCGTTTTTGGTGAAGGAGCTGAGGTCGTCACCAATGACTTCGGCCATGCAGGTGGTGCACAGGGCGACCATCTCCGGCTTGTAGAGGGCATAGGCGTTTTTCAGGCCCTGGTACATGTTGTTGTGACCGCCAAATACCGCCGCGTCTTCCGTCATGGAGTCGGATACCGCTGGAAAGGGCTCCTTGAAGTGACGGGAGAAGTGGGAGCGGAAGTAGGCGGCACAGCCCTGGGAACCGTGCACATAGGGCAGGGTATTGGCAAAGCCGATCCCGGCGTAGAGCGCACCCAGCGGCTGGCAGGCCTTGAGGGGGTTGATGGCGAGGGCTTCGCGAGCGAAGTTCTTTTCCTGGTATTCCTTGGTCTTGGTGTATTCCAGTACCCGGTTCACTTCTTCAGGCGAATGAGCGTTTTCATAGGCCTTCTTGCGGGCGAACATGTCCTGGTACTGCTCGCTCTGGAACAGGTCCACATGGTCCATGCAGGCGGATTTCTGGGGGCTCATGGTGTTATCCTTTCAGGGGGTTCGTTGTCATGGTGAAACTGCGGCACTCATCTGGCAGAATCAGCTCTTCCAGGGTGCCTTGATATGCTTCCACACCTGCCCATTGATGGCCATGTCCATGTCGCGGGCGAAGATGGCAAAGCCTTCGATGCCATGGTAGGGGCCGGAATAATCCCAGGAGTGCATCTGGCGGAAGGGAACTCCGGCCTTCTGGCACTGGTATTTTTCCTTGACCCCGGAGCCGAAGAGGTCGGGCTTGAGTTTGGAGAGGAATTTTTCCATCTCGAACTCACTCATGTCGTCCACCACGATGGTCGTGTCATCCAGATACTCCATGGTGCGCTGGTAGTCGTCGCCATGGCCGAATTCATAGCCAGTCAGCATCACTTCCACTCCCAGATCCTTGAAGCAGGGGATGGTGTGGCGGGGGCGCAGGCCACCCACATAGAGCATCACTTTTTTGCCTTCCAGGCGGGACTTGTACTTGTCCACCACGCTCTGCAGCAGGGGCTTGTACTTGTTTTCGATCAGCTCTTCGGTGCGCTTCTGGATGCTCTCGTCAAAGTAGGACGCGATCTTGCGCATGCTCTTGAAAATCTGGGTGGGACCGAAGAAGTTGAACTCGGTCCAGGGCACACTGTGCTTCTCTTCCAGATAACGGGCGATGTAGTTCATGGAGCGGTAGCAGTGCAGCAGCACCAGCTTGGCCTTGGCCGTGTTGGCCAGTTCCGCCACCGTGCTGTCGCCGGTGCTCTGGGAGATCACGTTCAGGCCCATCTCCTCCAGAATGCGGCGAGAGCTCCAGGCATCACCACCGATGTTGTAATCCGCCATCAGGGCCACATCGTAGGGACCGGCCTCCTGCACACTGGCGGGAACATCTTTTTCGTAGATCCAGTCGCGCAGAGCATCGTTGGCAATGTGGTGGCCAAGGGACTGACTCACGCCACGGAAACCTTCGCAGCGCACGGGAACAACGGGCTTGCCGATTTCCTCAGCCTTTTTGCGGGAGACCGCCTCAATGTCATCACCGATCAGGCCAATGGGGCACTCGGACTGAATGCTGATGCCACGGCTGAGGGGGAACATCTCTTCCAGCTCATCCACGAGCTTCTCCAGCTTCTTGTCGCCGCCGAAGACGATATCGCGCTCCTGGAAATCCGAGGTGATCTGCATGGCACCGAAGGAGTCAACGCCCGTGATGCCGGTATAGTAGTTGCGGCGGGTGGCCCAGGAGTACTGGCCACAACCCACCGGGCCGTGACTGATGGTCAGCATGTCCTTCACCGGCCCCCACACCACGCCCTTGGAGCCAGCGTAGGCGCAGCCGCGAATGGTCATGACACCGGGAATACTCTTACGGTTGGAGCTGACGCCGCACTTTTCATCTGCGCCCGGCTCCACCACCGTCATATGCTTCTTGCGACTTTTCAGGGCCTTTTCCGGATATTCCTGCAGAATCTCCTCGATCAGCGCCTGGGATTGTTCTTTATCTACAACTGACATTTCGTCCTCCTCAGGCAGTAGCTGTTTTCGCTTTTCCCACAATTTGCGCATCGTCAGGTTGCATGATACCGAATTCCATCAGCAGCTCTTCCAGCTCTTCCATGCTGACGGGAGTGGGGATGACGAAGTTCGTGTTGTCAACAATCTTTTTGGCCAGGGTACGGTACTCGTCGGCCTGCTTGCAGGCAGGATCGTATTCCACAACGGTCATGCGGCGCAGTTCCGCGTGCTGGACCACGTTGTCGCGGGGTACGAAGTGAATCATCGTCGTGGACAGACGCTGGGCCAGAGCACTCAGCAACTCAGCTTCGCGGTCAGTCTTGCGCTCGTTACAGATCAGACCCGCCAGGCGAACCCCGCCGGAGTTGGCGTACTTCAGAATACCGCGGGAGATGTTGTTGGCCGCGTACATGGCCATCATCTCGCCGGAAGCGACAATGTAGATCTCCTGAGCTTTGCCTTCGCGGATGGGCATGGCGAAACCACCACACACTACGTCACCCAGAACGTCGTAGGAAACGAAATCCAGGTCTTCTTCGTAGGCGCCTTCCTCTTCCAGGAAGTTGATGGCCGTGATAACACCGCGACCAGCGCAGCCAACACCAGGCTCAGGACCACCCGCCTCAACACAGCGGATGCCAAGGTAGCCCGTCTTGAGCACATCATCCAGCTCCAGATCCTCAACCGAACCAGCCTCAGCCGCCATTTCCATAACGGTTGACTGTGCCTTGGCATGCAGAATCAGACGGGTGGAGTCGGCCTTAGGGTCACAGCCAACAATCATTACCTTCTGCCCCATCTCCGCCATGGCCGCGATGGTGTTCTGAGAAGTCGTAGATTTGCCAATGCCACCTTTACCGTAAAATGCGATTTGTCGTAAGCGAGCCATAACAGCCTCCTCTTTACTGGGTATTTGTTGCGGTGGCTTTGCATCGGGGAAAGTCACCTGCAGCCTCTAAAGCAAAGGCGATGCCAACACTGCAAACTCTTATGCAAAAATAGATAACGCAAAAGCGCAAAGCTGACATGTCACAAACCTGACACAACAGATTGTCAGGTTGTGTGCTGCGTGTTGTTCATTGTTGACGCGTATCCCCTGAAGGGGATAAACTTGCTTTATCCCTTGCGGAGGATAGGAGGTATCTATGACACAGTTCTTCGCCCCAACGCCCGAATACCTGGGCAAAACGCTTCAGGCCCTGCGCAAAGCCAAAGGACTCACCCAGGAGGAGCTTGCCAAACTGGCAGGCGTCAAGCAGTCCACAGTCTCCCATGCAGAGAACAATACTCGCGGCATGCGCATTGAAACCCTCTACTCCCTGCTGGCAGCACTGGATCTCTATCTGAATCTACGGCCACGGCAGGACCAGGCACGCGCAAAGGAAGAGTGGCAGGGGAATAGCGCGGAAACTTTCTCTCCGCAGATTTTCGCAGATGGACGCAGATTTTGAAAAAAGGCTGCAACTCAGCCGAACACCCAGTTCCCCTCCGCTGGAGGGAAATTTCCCTCGCACGAAATTCACGAAGAAAGACAGCTGCTCTCAGTGGCCTCTGTGGCAAGTTTCCCAGAGTTTGTCTGCCTCGAATCATTCAGGGTTTTTGAATGCATAAAAGATAATTTCCTCTCGCCAAGCCGCAGAGAACGCAGAGACGATGGCTGGCCAAATCAATTCCCTTGTATTTCCTTGGCGCTCCCGGCGTCCCCGGTGAGCGCAGCGAACGGGCGAGAGATATCACCTCACAAATCGCATCATAAATACATTTGAATTTCAAATAAAGCATTGACATAAAACACATAAAGAACCATAAATCTTCTCAAGAATCTTCTCAACGAGGTCAGCATGCCTACCCGGAATCAACAGGCAAGGGAGCGACTGAATCACGTACTGTCCAGGGAGGCAGGTATCAGCGCCGCTGAGCTTGCCAGCACGCTGAACATCAGCCTGGCCACTCTCCATCGCCTCCTCAATGAACGGCAATCATCCATCCTGATAACCGGCAAGGCCAGGCGTACGCGCTACGCCCTGCGTCGTCCCCTGCGGGGAACCCTGACCGATATCCCCGTGTATCAGATTGACGAACAGGGCCGGATAAGCCCTTTGTCTACGCTGATCCCTGTTTATCCAGGCGGTTGCTGGATGCCCCTGGAGGGCAGTCACTGGCCAGTGGACGATGAACAGCGCCAAGGCTGGTGGGATGGCCTCCCCTATCCGCTCTATCACCTCCAACCCCAGGGGTTCATGGGGCGCAGCTTTGCCCGCGCCGTTCACCAGGCTCTGGAAGTGCCGGATAACCCCCTCCTGTGGACCGATGATCAGCTTTTACATGTGCTCATGCAAAAGGGCAGTGACCTCAGCGGCAACCTCATCGTGGGTGATCCCGCCTGCGAACGCTGGCAGCAGGGCAAGCTGAATCCGGTTTCGCCCATCAAGCCAGCAGAGCTGGAAGAGCAGTACGTCAGCCTGGCTGAACAGGCCCTCAGTTCTGGCGATACTGACTCCAGCATCGCCGGTGAATTCCCAAAATTCACCGCCATGCGCGAGCTGACGGGCAGCGCCACTCCCCATGTTATTGTGAAGTTTTCCGGCGCCGAGAATTCGGCAGCCGTTACGCGCTGGCGCGACCTGCTGGTATGCGAGCATCTGGCCCTGCAGCATATCCAGGAATTACCCGGTCAGATCGCCGCCCCAAGTCGCATCCTGCGCCATAACAATCGGACGTTTCTTGAAGTGGAACGCTTCGACCGCCATGGACCGTTTGGCCGCAGCCCCCTGATCAGCCTGGAAATTGTCAATGCTGCCCTGCTTGGCAAAGCTCCCGCCGACTGGACACAGCAGGCCGACGAGCTGTGCCGGGCAGGGCTGATAAGCAACGCACAGAGGGATTCCATCCACCTCCAGTGGTGGTACGGCAAGCTGATTGCCAACAGCGACATGCACCTGGGCAACCTGAGCTTCCGCCCACAACAGGGAACGCTGCAGCTGGCCCCAAGCTACGACATGCTCCCCATGCTCTACGCACCCCTGGCAGGCGGCGAAGTTCCCCCGCGCCAGTTTGAACCCCCACTGCCCCTGCCACGCCAGCAGCAAACCTGGTTGACCGCCTGCCATGCCGCCATAGGGTTCTGGCTGGAGGCAGCGGAGGACTCACGCATAACCGACAACTTCCGCCAGACAGCCAGGGAAAACGGCCAACGGTTGATGGAATTGAGAGAGAAAATCTGACTCGCAACTTGTTTTTCGGAGCATTGCAATGATACGAACCTGCATCCACAAGGACATGGACGCCGTACTGGATATCTGGCTTGCAGCCTCCATCAAGGCCCACAATTTCGTTGACCCTGCATTCTGGCAATCCCAGGTGGAAAGCATGCGCCACACCTACCTGCCCGCCTCGGAAGTGGCCGTCTATGAGCGAAACTCCCTGGTGGTCGGATTCTACGCCTTGCATGGCAACACCCTGGCTGCCATCTTTGTGCAACCGGAGCTGCAGGGCCAGGGAATCGGCAAAGCATTATTGGCCCACGCCAAAAGCCAGCGAACAGAGCTGGTACTGAACGTCTACAAGGAGAATAAAGCCAGCTGCCGATTCTATCTGGCCCAAGGCTTCCAGGTGATCAGCGAGCAAAAGGATGAGCATACCGGCCACCCTGAATACACCATGCGCTACACTTCGCAGCAGGTGGCTCAGAGCTGAACAATCGCTGAAGAGACAGACAACAACCCCCAAAGGAGGCCCGTGATAACCACGACCCAGCAGAAAATAGTCCCCCAGCTGTGGTTCGACAAGGAAGCCAAAGAGGCAGCGGAATTTTACTGCTCCATCTTTCCCGATGCCAGCATCATCAGTTCCACCACCTTGCACGGCACTCCATCGGGCGATGTGGAAACCGTCTCCTTCGAGATTTCCGGCTACGCCTTCGCCGCCATCAGTGCCGGACCCCACTTCCGCTTCAACCCGTCCATCTCCTTCCTCCTGAACTTCGACCCATCGCAGAATCCCCAGGCGAGCCAGCAGCTGGACACCCTGTGGAACGCCCTCTCGGATGGGGGAACCGCGCTCATGCCCCTCGGCTCGTACCCCTTCAGTCAGCGCTACGGCTGGATACAGGACAGATACGGCCTCTCCTGGCAGCTGATGCTGACCGACCCGGAAGGAGAAGAGCGCCCCTTCATCACTCCCATGCTGCTCTTTACCGGCGATATGTGCGGCAAAGCCGAAGAAGCCAGTGACTTCTACCTCTCCATCTTTCACCACACCAGACGGGGAATCGTTGCCCGCCACCCCGCAGGCGCAGAACCCGACCAGGCAGGGACCATCATGTTTACCGACTTCATGCTGGAAAACCAGTGGTTCAGCGCAATGGACAGCGCCCACGAACACTCCTTTACCTTCAACGAAGCCATATCGCTTCTGGTGTACTGCGACACCCAGCAGCAGATCGACGCCCACTGGGAAAAACTCTCCGCCGTACCCGAAGTCGAACAGTGCGGCTGGCTCAAAGACCGCTACGGCCTGTCATGGCAGATCGTGCCCCGCGCGCTGGATGCCATGCTGCAAGACCCCGCAAAGCAGGATCAGATTACCCAGGCATTCCTTGCCATGAAAAAATTGGATGTGGATGAATTAAGAAGGTTGTATGGGGAGGGTTGAAATATGAATGAAGGTCTTCTCAGGCAGCGCAGAAACCTGTTGCTGATTAGTGCTTTTTGATCCTGTTTGATTTTGCCACCAGCAGCTTGCAAACAAAGACCGGCCAGCTTTTACAACCTCTGGAATTCGAGGGGCTTGGAATACGGATTTAATTTTGCAACCACGAATAGGCACGAATGTTTACGAATATTTTTCACAGGACAAGTCGCTGCCATTCGAGCTTGGCATGTTTGAAATTAAGGATCAGTCCGACACGCAGGCCACTAATCTTGAGATAATTGATCATCTGGGCTTTTTCGACATTGCCGATTTTCTCAATGGTTTTGGTGTCGACAATGATTTTGTCAAAGACGATCAGGTCGGGTATATACTCTCCCACATTCACTGATTTGTAGATAACCGGGAATCTGGGTTGTTGCGCATAGGGAATATCCTGTCGCCGAAATTCGACGACGAGGGCGTTTTCATAGGGCTTTTCCTATAGACCATGACCGAGTGTGTTGAGCACTTCCAGCGCACAGCCAACAATTTGATATACCTCATCTTTGCATATCAATTCGTGTTTATTTGTGTTCATTCGTGGTTTCATTATCTCCTTCCCAGGGAGCAATCCCGCTCACTCAGCTATTGGCGAGTCAAAAGCTGCACAGGTAGCTTGTACTCCGCCCTCCGCTACCACTCTTCCGCAATAGCCCCTTGTCCATTAAATCAAGAATATCCCGATGCGCCGTATCCTGGGAACACTTTGCCATTTTTGCCCACTTGCTGGTGGTGAGTTTGCCTTCAAATCCGGGTTCAAGCAGCCGCTGCAGCATGGCTTGCTGGCGTTGATTGAGGGGGATGTGGGCGTTATTGGCCCAGAATTTCTGGCGCTGCAGGATATGTTGCAGGGTGTGCTCTGCGGCGATGATGGCAGCTTCCAGGCAATCCAGAAACCAGCGAATCCAGGGGGTAATGTCCATGGAGCCTTTCTGGGTAGCTTCCAGGATGTCATAGTATTCCTTGCGCTGAATGAGTATCTGGCTGGAAAGGCTGTAAAAGCGCTGAGGTGTGTTTTCGCAGTGGGCGAGGGCCATGTCGCCTATGGCGCGGGCAATGCGGCCATTGCCATCGGCGTAGGGGTGGATGGTCACAAACCACAGGTGGGCGATGGCCGCCCGTATGAGGGGTTCCTGATCGCCATGGGAGGCGTGCCACGCCAGGAATCGCTCCATTTCACCGGGAACCACCGAAGCCGGTGGCGCTTCGTAATGAACCTTCTCTCGCCCATAGTATCCCGAAACCACCTGCATGGGGCCATTTTCATCGGTGCGCCAGGCACCTGTCGGAATGGTTACAAGCCCGCTGCGGCCAGTGGGGAAAAGAGCCCCGTGCCACGCGTGAAGTCGCCCATTTGTCAGGGGCAGATGGTAATTTTGGGTGGCATCCAGCATCATTTCCACCACGCCATCCACGTGGTGGCTGGAGGGGACGAGTCCTCCATGGTCGATTCCCAACCGCCTGGCAACGGAGGAGCGAACCTGTTGAGGGTTGAGGATTTCCCCTTCAATTTCGCTGGTATGGACTACGTCCTGGGTAAGCGTTTCCATCCAGGCGCTTTCCCGCAGGTCAAACCCGATATGCGCCATTTTCCCCAGCAGAATCCCCTGCTGGTAGCGCACCCGCGAAAGGGTTTCTGTCAGCGTATCCAGATTATAGTGCCACGTGGGCCAGTCTTCCCTTTGCCAGATATACATGATTCACCGTAATGTGGAGATGAGCGGCATTGCATCCATTGCCTGATTTGTGGCTTTTTCAACAGATCATCGACCATATTCTCCGCAAAAAATGCGGAGAATGCAAGCCTATTCTCCGCACTGCACAGGCTACTCCTGAAAATACTTCATTATAACGCTGAACATGCTACCCTCTGACAAAATCCCCTGTCTGGAGTTTTGCATTGCACACCCTGCAGCAGCCGGTTACCTGCGAGCTGAATATTAAAAACTCCCGTTTCCTGGGTCGGGTCGAGCCGGTGCTGAGCCTGGAGGACGGGCTGCAGCGTCTGGCCGCGCTTCGGCAACAGCATCCGGGGGCGGCCCATGTGTGCCACTGCCTGCTGGTTGGTGGCCAGGTGCGCATGTCCGATGATGGTGAGCCGGGGGGAACGGCGGCCAGCCCCATGCTGAATGTGCTGCAGCACAAGGAGCTGGACTCTGTGCTGGCAACGGTGGTGCGCTATTTCGGCGGGGTCAAGCTGGGCGCTGGCGGGCTGGTGCGTGCGTACACCCAGGCGGTAAGCGATGCTCTGAAGGGTGCGGTGCTGGAGCGGGTAAGGGTTCTGGCGTCTGCTACCATTGAGCTGGATTTTGCCCACGAGTCCCTGACGCGGCGCATGGGGGAGGCCCAGGGCATTCAAATGCAGTTTTCCTATGGCCAGAGGGTGACAGTGCGCCTTGAGGGGGAGCAGCAGGAGCTGGAGCATTTTCTGGCGGCGCTGCAGGAACACACCTGCGGGGCGGTTACGGTCAAATAGGATGGCCTGCCTCCGCTGGCGGCTCGCGTGCCGGGTCCGCATGAGCATTTCCAGCACACCCGGCTTACGGTTTTTGCGCTGAATCAGCACTCCCGCCCCAGTCAATGGGCTGCTGCCCCTGTTGCTGCAGAATCGCGTTGATGCGGCTGAAGTGGCCACATCCCAGAAAGCCGCGATAGGCCGAGAGGGGCGATGGATGAGGCGCTGTGAGTATGTGATGCCTGTCCTGGTCGATGCTGGCCTGAAGCTGCTGGGCTGGCTGTCCCCACAGCACAAAGATCACTCCCTGCTTCTGCGTGCTCAGGGCGCGCAGCACGCCTTCACTAAAACGCTCCCAACCTTTATTGCGATGGGAGTTGGCCTTGCCGGCTTCCACGGTCAGAACCCGGTTCAGCAGCAGCACCCCCTGCCGCGCCCACCACTGCAGATCGCCGTCAACGGGGGGTTCGGACCCGGTATCGGCCTGAATTTCCTTGTAGATATTGCGCAGGGATGGCGGCAGCGCCACACCGGAACTGACGGAGAAGGCGAGTCCATTTGCCTGACCGGGACCATGGTACGGATCCTGGCCGACGATGACGACTTTCACCTGATCCCAGGGAGTCAGCCTGAAGGCGCGGAAGATGTCTTCCCGTGGGGGATACATGGGAATATTCTGCTGACAGCGCTGGGCCAGATACTGGGACAATCGCTGGCATTGCGGTTCCTGAAGCAAAGGGGCGAGATGCGCCTTCCAGCTGTCAGGGAGGGTGAAATCAAAGGACATGGGCACTCCATTTTCGCGGAAAAGCCCCTTCGCCACTGCAGGGAGAAGGGGCTTGTGGGAAGTGGGTCGATCAGGCGCGCAGGAACTCCACCAGCGCCCGGTTGAACTCATCGGGATGCTCCATATTCACCATATGCCCTCCGGGCAGCCTGGCTTCACTGGCGTTTGGCAATTTGGCCAGCATGGTTGCGGCAGCTTCCGCTGGCATGGCCTTATCCTTTTCAGCCCACATAACCAGGCTTGGCACCGTAATTTTTGACAGCGACTTCACGCGGTCGGCACGCTCGGCCATGGCAGCCAGGGCATTGGCAGCGCCTTCCACCGAGGCTCCACACATCATGGCGTAGACATCATCGCGCAGCTTTCGGCTTCCGTCCCCCATGACCTTTTCAATGAAGACGTCAGCCACTGCGGCAATGCCTTCTTCACGGGCCTTGTCGGCAAGGTCGTAACGACCCTTACGCCCTTCCTCACTGTCGCCTTCAGCGCGGGTGACGATCAGGGCCAGCCTGGAGGCGCACTGGGGATACCGTTCCGCCAGAGAGAGAGCCACATAGCCCCCCATGGACATTCCGCCAACGCACAAGGGTTCAATGCCCATGGTCTGGGTCAGTGAGTAGATTTCATCGGCCATCTGATCAATGGAAAGGGCTCGTTGGTAACGGGAGAGGCCAAAACCGGGAAGATCGGGAATCAGCACAGAAAAACCTGCCTTGATC
This sequence comes from Desulfurispirillum indicum S5, assembly GCF_000177635.2. Taxonomy (NCBI): domain Bacteria; kingdom Pseudomonadati; phylum Chrysiogenota; class Chrysiogenia; order Chrysiogenales; family Chrysiogenaceae; genus Desulfurispirillum; species Desulfurispirillum indicum. Next base: position 718,643 of record NC_014836.1, on the reverse strand, counting down.
AGGGGTTGAATCTGGGGTTTCCACATGGCACTCTGCAGGGGAAAACCGTGGATCAGGACAATGGTCTGGGAGCTCTCACCGTGAAAGTCATAGTGCATGGTGCCAAGGGAGCTGACGAATTCCATTCTTACCTCCTGGGTTCAGGTTCGGTGTCACAGGGAGCGACATGGCAGCATATCGCGAGGAAGTATTTCGGTCAGGGAGCGACCTGCTCCAGCATCTGGGAAAACTTGTCATCGGGGATTCTGCCCATGTACTGGGCTTTGACAACGCCATCCCCGCCGATCAGGTAGGTGAAGGGAACAATGCGCACATCCTCATAGAGCATGGCTATGGAAGGATTGGCAAGGCCAACGGGGAAAAATATCCCCTTGTCCTTGATATATGCCTTCACATCCTCCTCCCAGCGATCCATGGCAATGCCGATGACCTGGATTCCGCTCTGTTCAAAGGCATAGCGATTGTCCACGATGCGCTGCATCTCCCGCTGGCAGGGTTGACAGAGGGTATAGAAGAACACCAGATAAACCGGCGTGCCTCGGTACTTCCCCAGGCTGATCTCCTCTGCGCTGATAAGGTCGCGAGTCCGTATTTCATAAGCTTCCTGACCAACCAGCGCCATGGCTGGCGTTGCCAGAAAGAAAAACAGTATACATATCAGCACAAGTCGAGCCATAGGTTCCCCCGTATAATTTGCATTCCGCTGAAAGAGCAGGTCATTGAAACACCCCGGTGCAAGAGAGGGAAAATCCGCTCCCCGGGCTTGGGCGTGACAAGCAACGCACAGATGTGGGTGTTCCGTCACCTCTCAGAATACCCCGCATCATACCCGTCATATCTTTCCGATGCAACCGACCTGTTTGAGTTGCCCTGTGGCAGATTTTCCATTATGATTGCGCAATTTTGCTCCAAGACATTAATACAAGGAGACATACCGTCAATGACTTCACAACCGACCCAATCCAAGACCATGCTGCTTTCCGGCAATGAAGCCATTGCCCTGGCAGCCCGTGATGCCGGTGTTGCGCTGGCTGCTGGCTACCCGGGTACTCCAAGTACCGAAATCATCGAAAATATCGCCAAAAATGGCGGCCTCTACTGCGAATGGGCCCCCAACGAAAAGGTCGCCCTGGAAGTGTGCATCGGCGCCTCCTTCGCCGGAGCCCGCACCCTGTGTACCACCAAGCACGTGGGCCTGAACGTGGCCGCCGACCCCCTCTTCACCGCCGCCTACACCGGCGTGCGCGGTGGACTGGTGATCATCTGCGCCGACGACCCCGGCATGCACTCCAGCCAGAACGAACAGGACAGCCGCCACTACGCCCGTGCGGCCAAGATCCTCATGCTGGAGCCCTCCGATCCCAACGAAGCCTACCACTACACCCGCGCGGCCTTTGAACTGAGTGAACAGTTCGACATTCCCGTGCTGGTACGCACCACCACCCGCATCAACCACGGCAAGGGCGTGGTGAAGCTCAGCTCCCCCGCCGATCTGGGTGAACGCACCTACTCCACAGAATACAATCCCCTGAAATATGTCATGATCCCCGCCTACGCCCGCATGCGCCACGAAGTGCTGGAAGCCTCCCTGCTGCGCATGGCCGAGCACGGCAACACCAGCGAGCTGAACCAGTGGAAGCGGGGCGAAAAAAAAATCGGCATCATCACCTCCGGCGTCAGCCACTCCTACGTACAGGAAGTGGTACCCGCCGAGTGGAGCATCCTGAAGCTGGGCATGACCCACCCGCTGCCCGAAAAACTCATCGAGGACTTCTGCCGCAGTGTAGACGAAGTCATCGTAGTCGAAGAACTGGAACCCTACCTGGAGCACACCGTCAAGCGCCTGGGCTTCGCCTGCAAGGGCAAGGAACTCTTCGGCATTACCGGAGAACTGAACCCCGACCGCGTCGCCCGTGGACTCGGACTGGCCACTGGCACCTCCGACGTCCCCGCCCATAAACTGCCACCCCGCCCCCCCGTACTCTGCCCCGGCTGCCCCCACCGTGGCAGCTTCACCGTCATGAAGCGCCTGGGCCTCTTTGTCAGTGGCGACATCGGCTGCTACACCCTGGGCGTGAACAAACCCCTGGACTCCATCCACACCTGCGTCTGCATGGGAGCCAGCATCGGCGTAGCCCACGGCATGGACCGCGTGCTGCCAGAGGAAGAGCGACGCAAAGTCGTAGCCGTCATTGGCGACTCCACCTTCCTGCACACCGGCATCAACGGCCTGATCAACATGGTCTACAACCGCTCCACATCCACCGTCTTTATCCTGGATAACCGCATCACCGCCATGACCGGCCAGCAGGGCAACCCCGGCTACGGCAACACCCTCATGGGCGAACCCACCAGCAACGTGGACATGGAAGGCCTCTGTCGTGCCATCGGCATCAAACACGTCTACAAAGCCGACGCCTTCGACACCCCCGCCCTCTTCACCCTGGCCAACCGCGAAGTCAACCGCGACGAGCTCAGCGTCATCATCGTGGAGCGCGAGTGCGTCCTGGCCTTCAAGGACATCATCAAGCCCGCCCTGCATGTGGATATAAAAGAGTGCATCGGCTGCGGCGCCTGCCTGAACGTAGGCTGCCCTGCCCTGGTATGGAACGCCAGCCTGAAAGTCGTCACCATCGACACCACCATGTGCACCGGCTGTGAAATCTGCATGTACGAATGCCCGACCGACGCCATCAAAAAACCCGAAAACAAGTGAGGAACCCATGTCAGAAAAAGTCGTAAATATACTGCTGGCCGGTGTGGGCGGACAAGGCATCCTGCTCACCAGTGAGATTCTCAGCGAAGTGGCCCTGCGCAAGGGACTGGACGTCAAAAAAAGCGAAGTCCACGGCATGGCCCAGCGCGGCGGCTCCGTAGTCAGCCACGTGCGCATCGGCAAGGAAGTGCACTCTCCTTTGATCCGCGAAGGCGAAGCCGACTTCCTGCTCTCCTTCGAGAAGATGGAAACCCTGCGCTGGCAGAGCCTGGTATCGAAGAAGACCGTCTGCGTCGTCAACGACACCGAAATCTTCCCCACCAACGTCAACGTGGGCCTGGACAAATACCCCCAGGGGCTGGACGCTTTTCTGGATGAAAACTTCAACGCCTGCTTCCGCCTGGACGCCTCAGGACTGGCCGTGAAAGCCGGAACCGCCAAAGCCGCTAATATCGTGCTGGTGGGAGCCCTGGCACGCATGCTGCCCGACTACGACAAATCCCTGTGGATTGAAGTCATCAAGGAAAAAGTACCCAAGGCAACCATCGGCATCAACACCGAAGCCTTCGAACTTGGCTATCAGGCCATGGTGCTGTAACAGACACAAAGCCGGGGTGCAGATTGCACCCCGGCTTTTTATTTTTATACTTTTCATATCAGTTAGCGTCAAAATCATGCCATGATTCAAATTACGCACTTTTTGACCGCGCAAAAAGGTCGCAAAAACGCGCCCCCCGAACGCCCGTTTATCCGGATCGTTTGCTCACCTGTTCTGGAGATCCGGCAGCAGGCTGCTCAAAGAGGCCAATCTGCTGCGTTGCAGGGCATCGCTCGTCACTGCGACGTACAGGAAGTACGCCTCACTCCTGGTTTATTCCAGTCAAGTTTTTTATGGCATCTTGTCCGATCCTGGATATTTTCGAGGGTCTGTTTCAGCCCGTACCTCACCTTGCCTGCGCCTTGCACCTGAGAACTTTTCAATTGCCTGTGTGTTTTGAGGTATTGAAAGACACTTTCTTTAAAATTATCTTTTCAGAAAAGACAATCTCCTCTCGCAAAGCCGCTGAGAACGCAAAGAAGATGGGCAGCCAAATCAGTTAAACTTGTATTTTTCTCTGCGTCTTCGCGACTTGAGTGAGCGCAGCGAACGGGCGTGAGATCCTGCCTTTCCATTCGCGTCTATTCGCGGTAACTTCCGCGTCTTCCGTGATTTCCGTGGTTAAGCTCTTCCGGTTTCCCCTCCCCACAGTCTTTGCGTGAAATATCCCCATTCGTGCATATTCGTGTTCATTCGCGGTGGAAACTGCTTTTCCCTTTGCCTTTCTTTGCGCCTTTGTGGGCTTTGTGTGAAAATCTCTTCGTTTTTGAGCAGTCGTGTGTTGCTGCTTTTCCTTGGCGACTTCGCGGCTTGGCGAGAAACCTGCCTTGACAGGCTGCTGAAAAGCCTTCGCCGGTATCCTGCCGGCAGTTCCGGCCAACCTCTTTTCCCCACCGGAGACCTTAGCTGCCCTTCCAGGTAGTCTTCCGAAATCTGCCCTGCAATCCTCCACCCCCTCAACATCGCCCTTGAAAAGAGCAAGCTCAGAATATCTCCCAAAGCGCACACATGGCCAGCAGGGCAAAGTTACGAGCGCGTTACCCAAACAGGTAGTTGATTTTTCAGGGAAAATAATTAGAGTTATGAATGTTGCAGTAAATATCTCCTCCCGGTAACCAGGAACAGCAAGGAGTAACGCCATGGACGGCATACAGAAAGCTTCCGCCGGTATCCTGTCGGCAATTCTGCCCAACCTCTTTTCCACTCCCAAAACCCCTGCCACCATGAGCCTGAACGCCAGCCTGCGCACGGGCAACGCCGTGGAACGCATCGGCGCAGATAGTGCCTCCTTCAGCCAGCAGGCCCTGCGCCAGGCAAAGCGCATGAACCTCATGGAACAGAGCATGATACAGGCCCACGCCCATGCCAAAGGGCAGAACAACCCCCTGAACATCGACCCGGAAATCCTGGCGGAAGCCAGGGAGCGCATGGAATCCCTGCAGCAGGTGGAATTGAAGCGTCTGGCGCGTAACCTGGATATTGATGAGAAGATGCTGGCGGCCCTCACCCCCGAAGACCTGATGGAATACTACGACCACTTTCTCTATGAACCCGATCCCGACAGCGACCGGCAACGCCTCTTTAAAAGCATTCAAGGGGGCGTGCGGGCATTCAGCACCACCCCGGAAAAGCACTTCGCCACCCCCCAGGAATTCTGGGACTATAAGTTCCTGACCGACGGTGAGGGAAACTTTGTCCGTGACAGCAGCGGAAGCTACGTGCTCGACAAGCAGTCCCTGTCTCCCTATGCAGTGGAGAACTTATTGGAGGGTGAGTTCAGATTGGGCTCCCAGGAGCACAAGACCATGGACCAGGTGAACCCGGCCATCCTGCACCGTATGAACAACGCCCTGGAGTCCGGCGACAGCCAGCAGATAGGCAATGCTTTCTGGATGGCTGTCAAATCCGCCCCCTGGGAGTTCTTCGACCCCAGCGACTACCACGATGTGCGGGAGGCCATGATTGCCAAAATGTCACAGATTGGTTTTTTTGGCGGAAATGAACACAAGTGGAAAGTTTTCAGCGATGAGCACTTTCTGGCAGATAATATCGAATTGCTCTATGACGAGATGCGCTACTTCGAGCTGTACGAGCGGGAGTATCAGCCGATCTGACAAAATTCTGCTTGCTGCACTCAAATACCGCGCAGCCAGCAGGAAAGCAGAAATTGAGCGCAATTTACAGCCAGAGGAGGGCAATAGCCTCCTGAGAGCTGAACGCTCCGGAGACAATCCCCATGAGCCTCCGCGAACTTTCCAGAAGTGACCTGCTGCTGGCCTGCACGGCCATCCAACAGGCCCTGAACATAGAAGACCAGGACAGCATGCACTCACTGCTGAGTACTCTGGGAAACTGCCTGGATTTTACCTGCGCCATCATCTGCCTGGTGGAATTCCAGGAAGAGCAACCCCTGTTTCAGACGCTGGTTCAGCATCAGTGCCCTGAGCCATGGCTGGAAACCTATGTCGTCAGGAAACTCTGGCGTACCGACCCCGTCTTTCAGCAGGTCAGACGCTCTCCTGAGCCTCTGCGCTGGAGCCAGACACAAAACCGGCACTCACCGAATCCCGCACTCCTGGAAGCCAGCCGCCACGGACTGACCGACGGCATCAGTATCGGCTACGGAGCAGGCAATCGCACACTCATCAGCCTGGCTGGCTCCAGACAACAGATCCACGCAATTTCCTCCCTGGCATGCCGGGTGCTCCCCCTGCTGGCCCCGCTGATCCACAGCGCCAGTGTCCGCATTGCCCACCGCCAGGACATACCAGACACAAACCTCAGTGAGCGCGAACGCGAACTCCTGTTCTGGACAGCCGAGGGAAAATCCACAGAAGAAATCTCCATGATCCTCGCCATCTCTCGCGACACCGTCAAATACCACCTGAAGCGCATCTATCAGAAACTCGATGCCGTGAATCGCCACCACGCCATAGCCAAGGCCCTCCGCGCCGGGCTCATCCAGTAGCAACTCTTTACGGTTCCTGACCACTCATGGTGCAGGCACGAGGAAAAGCCCGTCTCACACAGGCCACCAAGGCAACAGAATCAGCCACAGAAAAAGGCAATATCTCGCCCGTTCGCTACGCTCACTTGAGACGCGAAGCACGCGGAGCGGAAGACTCTTCTTGCATTCTTTCCCATTACTTCCCTTGCGCCCTCACAAGAGATAAATACCTTTCCCGCTTCCATTTGGCCCGCGGACCCTGACTGGTCACGTCCAAAGGACACACCTCCCTAAAGCAGCCCTTTAAACTTAACCCGACAAATGTACCCGTTCGGGTAGTTGAAGTTAAAATAATTTCAGCTAAACTATATCAATACTGACTAACCACAGAAAAATGAAAAGAAAGGAGGAGGGAAAGAAATTCTTTCCGGTAGGCCGAAATCTATTCACCATAAACCACTGGAGGAAGAGTTATGCAAAAGTTTCCCTGGATTCTCACCCTGTTGACCATCATGTTCCTTGCCGCAACCGCCCATGGCGGCGAGATGAAGCCACCACCCATCGAGCCCATCAGAATCGAGGATCCCGCCCTGATCGAGGCATTGGAGCGAGCGCAGCAGGAAAACCTGAGACAGAATGACGGCGATGCGTCCATCTCATCTGTCCAAGGATATTGGAGCAGATCTTCGTCAGGAACTACCGTCTATACAGCCAAACAGCAGTATTTTGTTGGCCCCCTTATGCCCCTGACCTATGTGCCTCCTCAAGCTATGGTAAGCCATGCCGACTATCATTATAGCTCTACCCTGAACGACTGGGATTGGTACTTTGAGGCTTACCTGGCATTCCAACACTATTGGGATGGGCTATGGTACATGATACCATTGCCAGCACATCAGGGGACACTTCAAAACCTGAGTGTCTATGATTTCATGGCGGGCAATGGCGCACTTTTTGTGTATATGGTTAATGCCCTCGTGGAAGGCGCACCGCTGTACAATCCGCCGGTGGTAAATAATAATTCCGTCACTGTTTACTACACCTTCTGGCCGGAAAACATTAACTGAGCAGAATAATTTTCGCGCTTCATTCGTCGAGCCTGCCGGAAACAAACGGCAGGCTCGACTATGTAAAATCAAAAATAAGAGAAAAATCACTGCAGGCTAAGTTGCTCACTCAAATAACATTACAGCAAAACGAGCAATCATTCACACATCAGCCCCAACCATCAACATGTACTCCATCGATCAATATGGCAGGTGAATTGCAAGGTTTGCATCAGTGCGAAAAGTGAAGCCTGCAAACCAACCCTGCATTCGGAGGACGCACCATGTCAATCATCAGCGGCATCAATATCTACTCCCCCCTTCACGGCTACTCGTCAGCAAGACAGGCATACTCTCCGCCGGAAATCCAGGCCCAGCGGGCGCAGTGTCAGGACGATGTTCAACTGAGTCTGGAAGCATTGGAACGCTATGACGCGGAAATCGCGGCAAAGAAAATGCCTGCGCGCATTGATATGCCTTGTGGCAATCAGATCATAAACATCGCTGGCACGATTGAACAGAACCTGGAATTGATTGCCGAAAGAATACAGGAAATCCTTGGAGATGGTGAGCGCGATCCGTTCTACCTGGTGATGAGCGGTGACACTGCCCGAGTATTGGGAGATGAAAAAGCAGCCGTGAATCTCTTTGATATGCTCGACAGTGATGAACCAGTCTTCCGTGATCAGACCATTCGCAGCCTTGTCAGTGAAACGTTACAATACACAAAATTCCTCTTATTTGTCGCACACAATTACGAGCACCCTGACCCTGCCCAGGAAGAGAGGTCAATAACAGCTATTTTCGACTTCCTGAAATCCATGGGCTTCCCTGACCCGGAAAATAACCCCGATCCCGAATTTGCGGACATGGCCCTGAAGTTTTCCGGCAACCGTCTGAGTCTTGATCTGCTGGACCGCGAGGAACGGGAGACGCTTGCAAACGGCGGTTCACTGGCATAGATGCTGTACCTGGCAGCGCATCAGCCCGTGCGCTACGGCCAGGAAATAGCATCTGCAACAAAATACTCAACTTGCGACTGAAGTTACGCGCCCCCCGAGCGCCCGTTTTTCCGGCTCGTTGCTCGCCTTGCACCTGAGAACTTTTCAATTGCCTGCGTGTTTTAAGGTACTGAAAGACACTTTCTTTAAAATTATCTTTTCAGAAAAGACAATCTCCTCTCGCAAAGCCGCTGAGAACGCAAAGAAGATGGGCAGCCAAATCAGTTAACCTTGTATTTTTCTTTGCGTCTTCACGACTTGAGTGAGCGCAGCGAACGGGCGTGAGATCCTGCCTTTCCATTCGCGTTTATTCGCGTTTATTCGCGGTAACTTCTGTTTCTTCCGTGATTTCCGTGGTTAAAGCTCTTCCGGTTTCCCCTCCCCACAGTCTTTGCGTGAAATTTCCCCATTCGTGCATATTCGTGTTCATTCGCGGTGGAAACTGCTTTTCCCTTTGCCTTTCTTTGCGCCTTTGTGGGCTTTGTGTGAAAATCTCTTCGTTTTTGAGCAGTCGCTCGTCGCTGCTTTTCCTTGGCGACTTCGCGGCTTGGCGAGAAACCTGTCTTGATGGTTTTCTCCCCCATTCGCGTTTATTCGTGTTCATTCGCGGTGGAAACTGCTTTTCCCTTTGCCTTTCTTTGCGCCTTTGCGGGCTTTGTGTGAAAATCTCTTCGTTTTTGAGCAGTCGCTCGTTGCTGCTTTTCCTTGGCGTCTTCGCGACTTGAGTGAGCGCAGCGAACGGGCGTGAGATCCTGCCTTTCCATTCGCGTCTATTCGCGGTAACTTCCGTGTCTTCCGTGATTTCCGTGGTTAAGCTCTTCCGGTTTCCCCTCCCCACAGTCTTTGCGTGAAATTTCCCCATTCGTGCATATTCGTGTTCATTCGCGGTGGAAACTGCTTTTCCCTTTGCCTTTCTTTGCGCCTTTGTGGGCTTTGTGTGAAAATCTCTTCGTTTTTGAGCAGTCGCTCGCCGCTGCGACGTATCTGGCGAATCTGCCGTCATCAATGTCCAACCGACTCCTGCGCATGCGTCATCTTCTTCACCCTATCCCTTTTCTTTTCCTGCAGCTGGCGGAAAAACGCTTGACCCCTTGACCATTTGCGCGTAACCTCTTTTGCAGAAACACTTTCCTTTCTTCCACTGCTCTGACTGCCCATCTGCGGGCAGATATCATACTTTTCACAGGAGGTACGCTGCATGCAAGATGAACGAGATCCCATGGCGCCCGATGGCGAAGTCAATCCCATCGACACGGACTACCAGGTCGGCCAGGACAATGTGGTCATCAACCTGGGGCCATTCGGCCTGGATATTCACAACCGGGTTTTTGCCATTTCCGGTCTGGGGGTTATCGCTTTCGTGGTGCTGACTCTGGCATTTCAGAATCATGTGGAGCCCCTTTTCAGCGGTCTGCGCGGATGGCTGACAGCTCACCTCGACTGGTTTTTTATCAGCGCGGGCAATATTTTCGTACTGCTCTGCCTGTTCCTCATCGTCTCACCCCTGGGAAAAGTTCGCCTGGGCGGCACTGAGGCCAAGCCTGATTACTCTTATCTGGGCTGGTTCTCGATGCTTTTCGCGGCGGGCATGGGTATCGGCCTGATGTTTTATGGGGTTTCGGAACCCATTTCCCACTTCACCACAGCCTTTGGGGGCACTTCGGTGGAAAATGGTGTGCGCACTGACTGGTCTCCCCTGGGTGGGGCTGCCGGAGATGCGGCAGAGGCTCAGCGCCTGGGCATGGCGGCCACTATTTACCACTGGGCGCTGCATCCCTGGGCAATTTATTCTGTTCTGGCGCTGGGGCTGGCCCTGTTCGCCTTCAACAAGGGGTTGCCCCTGACCATGCGCTCGGTTTTCTACCCGCTGCTGGGCGAGCGGGTGTGGGGCTGGCCGGGCCATGTGATTGATATTCTGGCAATTCTGGCCACGCTTTTTGGTCTGGCCACATCCCTTGGCCTCGGAGCCTCCCAGGCCAGTGCCGGTCTGCACTATCTGTTTGGACTCCCCGAAGGGGTAACAACCCAGGTGCTCCTGGTTATCGGCATTACGGCTATCGCGCTGGTCTCGGTTGTGGCCGGGCTGGATGCCGGGGTCAAGCGCCTCTCCCAGATTAATATGACCCTGGCGACTCTGCTGCTGCTCTTTGTGATCATCGTGGGCCCGACCATGCTCATCCTGAGCGGCTTCTTCGCCAATATCGTTGCCTACTTCCAGTATCTGCCGGCCCTGGCAAATCCCATCGGGCGCGAGGACGCAAACTTCTCCCAGGGCTGGACGGCCTTCTACTGGGCGTGGTGGATTTCCTGGTCGCCCTTTGTGGGAATGTTCATTGCCAGGGTCTCCCGTGGGCGCACGGTGCGCGAATTTCTCATTTCCGTGCTGATCATCCCTTCCACAGCCTGCATACTCTGGATGAGTGTTTTCGGAGGCACAGCCATTCATCAGTATGCACAACAGGGTTACGAAGCGGTGGCATCGGCGGGCCTGCCCCTGCAGCTCTTCACCATGCTGGATGTGCTGCCTCTGGCCCAGATCACTTCATTTGTGGCAATTATCCTGGTGGTGGTCTTCTTTATCACCTCTTCAGACTCCGGTTCCCTGGTCATTGATGTGATTTCCGCAGGCGGAAAAATTGACGCGCCCACGCCCCAGCGCGTTTTCTGGTGCACGTTCGAAGGGCTGGTAGCCATCGCGCTGCTGGTAGGTGGTGGTCTGGTGGCTCTGCAGGCCATGGCGGTGTCCACCGGCTTTCCCTTTACGATTCTGCTGCTGATCGCCTGCGTCTCTCTGGTCAAAGGGCTGGCATCGGAGCCACGCGGTACGTAACAGACGTTTTTGTGGGGGACACCGTGGAAGTTGAACACCTGGAGATTCTGGATTTTCTGCGTTCCCACCAGCCCTTTCGGGATCTGCCCGAAGAGGTTCTGGCTGGAGTGGCCAGCAGGGTGGAAATCAGCTACTTCAAGGCGGGAACACCCATCCTGGAATTTGGCCAGGAGATTGATGCCCTGCACGTGGTGCGCAGCGGCGCGGTGGAAATTTTCCGTCGCAATGGCGAACTCTATAACCGCCTCAGTGAAGGGGGCATTTTTGGAGAGTTCGGGCTGCTGCGCAACCGCCGGGTGCGCTTTCCCGCCACTGCCCTTGAGGATTCCCTGATCTACCTGATCCCGGAACCGGTTTTCAGCGAACTCTTCGAACAATTTGAACTCTTTGCCGACTTTGTGGAAATTGAGGATCGCACGCGCCTGCGTCAGGCTGTTTCGCGCCGGGAGGATGCCAACGAGCTGATGACGGCCAAGGTACTGACCCTGGTGCAGCGCGATCCGGTGGTTATCGGCGTCCAGGCCACCGCGCAGCAGGCCTGTCAGAAGATGTCCGAAGAGTCGGTCTCTTCGCTGCTGATCGTGAATGACACGGCAGAAAACCGCGAGAACACTTCCCCCATGGCGGGCATCATCACCGATCGCGATATCCGCAACCGCCTGGTCACGCCCGGTCTGGACTACAGCACACCCGTAGCGCAGATCATGTCCACAGAGCTGGTCACCGTTGAACACAATCAACTGGTCTTTGAGGCGATGCTGCTGATGCTGCGCCACAACGTCCACCACCTGCCGGTGCTGAAAAACCACAGACCCATCGGCGTCGTGGCCATATCCGACATCATTCGCTATGAGTCACAGAACAGCCTCTTTGTGGTCAGCAGCATCTTCCGCCAGAACGACGTGGAAGGCCTGCAGTCCTTGCGTGCCGATGTGCGCTCCTGCTTCCTGCGCATGGTGAACGAAGATGCCAACTCCCGCATGATCGGCAGCGCCATGGCGGTTATTGGCCGCAGCTTCAAGCAACGGCTGCTGGAATTGGCCGAAGAACAGCTGGGACCACCACCAGTGCCCTACTGCTTCCTGGCGCTGGGCTCCATGGCCCGCGACGAACAGACCATTGTCACCGACCAGGACAACGCCCTGATCCTCGACAACCATTTCGACCCGCAGCAGCACGACGAGTACTTCCAGAAGCTGGCCGCCTTTGTCAGCGATGGGCTGGCTGCCTGTGGCTACACCTACTGCACCGGCGGCATCATGGCCACCAACAGGCAGTGGCGTCAGCCCCTGCAGGTGTGGGAAGCCTGTTTTCGTGACTGGATCGACAAGCCCACCCCCCAGTTCCTGCTCAACAGCTCCATATTCTTTGACCTGGAGGGAGTATGGGGGAAAACCCAGTGGGCCGACCAGCTCAACGACCTGATCGCCCACCGCGCCAGGCGCAGCTCCCGCTTCCTGGCCTGCATGGCCCGCAATGCCCTGGGACGCACCCCACCCCTCGGCTTTTTTAAAGATTTTGTCATGGAGCAGGATGGCAAGCACAGCAACTCCATCAATATCAAGCGGCGTGGTACCGCTCCCCTGACAGACCTGATCCGGGTGCACAGCCTGGCAATCGGTTCCCAGGCCCGCAACTCCTTTGAGCGCCTCAGCGACATCATAGACGCCGGCATCCTGCCCAGCGGGCGCGGGCCCGACCTGCGTGACGCCCTGGAATTCATCGCCATGGTGCGCATCCGCCACCAGGCACTGTCTCTTCAGGAAGCAGAGGAGCCCGACAACAGTGTTGTTCCTGAACAGCTCTCCGACTTTGAGCGCAAGAACCTCAAGGATGCCTTTCAGATTCTCAGCAACGCCCAGAAATTCCTGAAATTCCGCTACCAGCCCGGTCGCGTCAACTGAAGGGCACCCCATGTTCTACCTGCCTTCGCCACGCAAAGAGGAACCACAACTCAATCAGGTGGAGACCACCGCGCCCGACTGGCCCACCCGTTTGCGCGCCCTGGCGGCGAAAGCTCGCGATCAGCGCCTTCAGGCCTTTTATGGCGCCGGGGTGGTGGATGGCGACACCCCCATCTCCCAGGTGCCCCTGCTGGCCCTGGACTTTGAAACCACAGGCTTTGACCCGAAGCGCCACGGCATTGTCAGCATCGGCCTCGTGCCCATGAGCCTGCAGCGCATCCGCTGTGCCGAGGCGCGTCACTGGATTGTCAAGCCACGGGTACAGCTGGAAAGCCAGTCCATCGTCGTGCACGGCATCACCCATTCCGACGTCGCCACGGCTCCTGATCTGGCGCGAATCCTTGATGAACTTCTGGAAGCCATGGCCGGCCATGTCATGGTCGTCCACCACCGGGGAATTGAACGCAGCTTCCTGGACGCAGCCCTGAAAGCCCGTATCGGCGAGGGCATCCAGTTCCCCGTCATCGACACCATGGAGCTGGAAGCGCGGCTGCACCGCCAGAAACCTCCGGGGCTGCTGGCCCGCCTGCTGGGCAGAAAACCCGTCTCCATACGGCTGGCCGCCAGTCGCGCTCGCTGCAACCTGCCCCACTACCGCCCCCACCACGCCCTGACCGATGCCCTGGCCACAGCAGAGCTGCTGCAGGCCCAGATCGCCCACCACTTTTCACCTGAAACCCCCATACAGGAGCTGTGGAAATAACTGGAGTTTTGCATCTTGCCATCCTGGTTTCAGGCGTCATTGATCTGATGTTTACCACGCGTACGGATACTGTCCTTTTTGACCGCGCAAAAAGAACGAAAAACGCGCCCCCCGAACACCCGTACTTCCGGATCGTTGGCTCGCCTGTTCTGGAGATCCGGCAGACACTGCCTCCCTGCAGTGCTGCCGAACCACTCACTTCCTGTGAGTGTCCCTTCGGGTCTTGCCAGCCAGGCGTCGCACTCACCGGACGGGCTCAGGGGGGAACGGCCTGTTTCTGCCTCTCCATTCGCGTTTATTCGCGGTAACTTCCGTGTCTTCCGTGATTTCCGTGGTTAAGCTCTTCCGGTTTCCCCTCCCCACAGTCTTTGCGTGAAATTTCCCCCCATTCGTGTATATTCGCGTTCATTCGCGGTGGAAACTGCTTTTCCCTTTGCCTTTCTTTGCGCCTTTGTGGGCTTTGTGTGAAAATCTCTTCGTTTTTGAGCAGTCGCTCGTTGCTGCAACGTACTCAAGCGACGCCGTCAGCGCAGAACCATTTCCGCCATTTCAGCATGGCATCAGGGTCGGTGCCGTCGGAGATGCGAACGTTGAGAGATAACAGAAAAAACCCTCTGCCAAATGGGCAGAGGGGAAGGAAAGGGGGATCTATGGAAGGAAGGAGAGTTGCCAGAGAGTATTGCATATGGGATGCCAAAACAAAAACCCTTCATTGACAACAGGTTACCTGGCGGCAAAAAACAACTGAATGGTTGAATTTTGCCCAGGTGAGCAGATTCTGCGCAGACACGATGCGCGAAAAGCCACCCGCGCAACAGACCTCACGCCGGATGGTTGCTCTTGGCCGTGAAGGCATCCACACGCATACGCAGCACCAGCACGTGCTCCAGCACCCGGCTGTCAAACTCGAAGTCCGTCCGTCCAGAGTGGTGCTCCATAATGCGCAGCAACCCCTCCACCTTGAGGACTTCGTCATCAACCGTCTCAACGCGCCCGGAACCGGCAACACTGCGGTATTTCATGCTCCACTGACAGGCGCTCTGCCCTTCCACCAGACGGTGATCGGTGTCGATGAAAAAGTACCCTGAATCGTTACTCCGCAGAATATCAAGCTTGCGCCCATCCCGCGCACAGTGAAAATACAGCGTCAACTGGTTTTCTTGAAAGTGGAACCCATAGTTCAGAGCGACCAGATAGGGCGCCCCCCGATCCACCAGGGCCAGGTGACACACCTGCGCCTGACGCAGAATACTCTCCACCATTTCACCATCGTGAATCTGCCGATCTGTGCGACGCATGTTCACCCCCCTGCAGCCGGTAGACGCCGGCTATGCTCTTCATGCAGCTGTCGCAGCTGCTCATCCTTCTCCTGCCAGATATCCGTTACCCACTGCTGAATCTCCTGACGCAACAGAGGATCGCTCCCGTAGTCGCCCTGACTGAAGTGCGCCGGAATCGGCTTCTCATCAATGCGCACCACACAGCGGCGAAACGCACCGCACATCATCGCCCAGAAAGTGGGAATCCCGTCAGGATAGTAAATGGTCACATTGGTCAAAGCACTGAACCGATCCCCCAGGGACTGAATCGCAAAGGCCAGACCACCGGCCTTAGGCTTCAGCAGGTACTGGAAAGGCGACTGTGTGCGCCTGCGCTTCTGCTCGGTGAAGCGGGTACCCTCCAGGAAGTTCATCACACTGGTGGGCACCTGGGAAAACTTCTCGCAGGCCCTGCGCGTCTGCTCCAGATCCTTCCCGGCCTTTTCCGGATACCGGGCCAGATACTCACGGGAGTAACGGCGCATAAAGGGAAAGTCCAGCGCCCACCACGCCTGCCCCACAATCGGCAGATAGGCGAGCTCCCGTTTGATAAAAAACTTCAAAAGCGGCACCTTGCCCAGATAGAGGGCGTAGAGCACAAAAATATCCACCCAGCTCTGGTGATTGGCATTAATCAGAAACCACTCCCGCCGACCAATGCGACTCAACCCCTGAATATCCCACTGAACCCGGTACACATGGTTCAGCCACCACAGAATACCCCGCACCCACAAACCCGCAGTGGCCTCGACCATGGGATTGGCCACACCCCTGGCCAGACCTTGCGGCAGAATCAGGCGCAACAGGATAAAGACATAGAGGAACGCTCCCAGAAACAGCGTATACAACAGCAGCGCAAGGGAACTCAGAACACCCAGCAGGAAAGACCCTCCCGCAGCAGGAGCTTCCCAGGCAGCATTCGACCCAGCAGTGGTTGGCAAAGTACTCCGGTCCATCGCGCTTACCCCTGCAACCCAAAGGCAGCCTGCACATATTCAGCAACATGCCGATCCGCAATATCCTGAAGCGCGCGCAGTTTGATATGACGACGCAGTTTGCCGCCACCCTCCAGAACGCCGTGGGGATCGGGCAGCATCGCCCCCCGACTGAACTCCAGCGAAACATGACCCGTATAGGCAAAAATACCGCAGAACGGTTCAGCCCCGCTGAAAAGGATGCCCCCGTACTTCATCTCTTCGCCACTCCCCTGGCAAACCGCCAGCACCGTTTCTCGCAACGCCCTCACAAGCGCGTACTGCGATTCGCTGTGGTTTTGCAGATCATTGAGAAAGGTTTCGACATGCATAGTGCTCATGGGCACTCCCGGAAAAGAAATTCAGACCAGCCCGTCTTCAATACGCCGCCAGTTGCGCCATCTTACCAGCCCCACAGCACTATCGGCAACACCCATAGCGGCACACGCTGCAGCCATGAAAGCCGGAAGCATTGCACCCGGCCAGAAAGAGCCGCTTTCCAGCATCTGGCGACACCATGGACGCTGAAGAAGAGTTCCACGCCACCGCCGCTGAACTCATCATCAGCCCCACCGGCCAGGTGGACCACCTCGTCTTCGAATGGAACCACGAATGGGGAAAAGGCCGTCAAGGCTTCAAGAGACATTATGAACCACGAATGAACGCGAACATGCACAAATGGGGGAAATTTCACGCAAAGACTGTGGGGAGGGGAAACCGGAAGAGCTTAACCACGGAAATCACGGAAGACACGGAAGTTACCGCGAATAGACGCGAATGAACGCGAATGGAAAGGCAGGATCTCACGCCCGTTCGCTGCGCTCACTCAAGTCGCGAAGACGCAGAGAAAAATACAAGTTTAACTGATTTGGCTGCCCATCTTCTTTGCGTTCTCAGCGGCTTTGCGAGAGGAGATTGTCTTTTCTGAAAAGATAATTTTAAAGAAAGTGTCTTTCAATACCTCAAAACACACAGGCAATTGAGAAGTTCTCAGGTGCAAGGCGTGCGTGAGGCTTTTCAGCAGCCTGTCACGTGTAAATGGACTTGCGCAGGCCAACCCGCAACACCAGGAGCGTCAACACATCGCCATCAACGCGAAAAAGCACCCGAATCTTGCGGGCTACGATAAAGCGATATTGCCCGGAGAAGCGGCTTCCCTTCAGTTCAGTGACTTTCCTGGTCTGCTTCAGAGAATTGAAGTTATCCCGCAAATAATGGATTTTTTTGACAATGAGCTGGCGATCGACGCTGTTGAATCCGTGAAGATCCTTGACCGCCTGTTCGGAGTATTTAGAACTTATCCATAAATTACGCCGATTTTCCTGTATGTGATTATGGCTGCCGCAAGACACGTCAACCCGTAGTGAGTGACCTCAAGCTTCTCAAAGCGCACATGAATCTTCCTGAAACGGTTGAACCAGGAAATAGATGCTTCCACTATCCAGCGCCTCGCCTTCTTTGATGGGTCACGCTTCTTGTCCTCGATCTCTTCTTTTCGCTGCTTTACATGGGGTATGTATCCGCGCTGAAGAATGCTGCTGAGCGCCTGCTTTCCCTTGTAGCCACAATCTGCGCAAAGATGCTGCTCCTGCTCTGCAGGCTTCTCGAAGACTACGCCATCAAGAACAGCTTCAAGCTGGCTCACATCATGCCGGTTCGCTCCGGTTACGACGATGGACAACGGGACGCCACGACCGTCCACCAGGACATGACGCTTGCTCCCGTTTTTTTCCCCGATCCGTCGGGTTCTTCCCTACGGTTTCAAGAGCCATTGGTGCTTTGTACATTCCGCCATCTATGCTTTGCCACTCCCAGGCAATTCCCTCCATCTCGTCGTACTCAGCCAGCCCTTGACGCCAAATAGCTTCGAATACACCGGCCTTACTCCACTCAATGAAGTACTTGTGCACGGCACTGGCGCAACCAAACTGCTCCTTGGGTATCGCTTTCCACTGACAACCGGTGCGCAGAACATAGACAATGCCGGAAAACGCCTTCCTGGGGTTAAGTCGCTTGCGCCCACCACCAGGCTTGCGCTTGTAGACCTTGTCAAGATCTCTTTGCTGGATTGGCAGCAAAGGCTCAACTCTTTGCCAGAAAGCATCTGAGACTTCCCATGATTGCACTTTAGACATAAATCACCGCCATGAATGATCTCTCACTGAATCATTCTATAGCAAACTATCATGATGGTCAATGATTATTTATGGACAAGCTCTAAGCACCCTCGTCCTTACGCTCCTTGCCGGTGCGCCACTCAGCCTGTCGGACGAGAACGCGCCAAGCCCCTTTGACGCGGCGCGCATTCTGATGGAAAGCCAGGGGCAGCTTGACGGCGAAACCATCGGCCGGATTTTTGACGCCGGGGTGACGGCGAACATGCAGATTCCCCCCCGCTATATCGGCGTAGCCTTTTACGATACGCGAACCGGTGGCCAGCTCGACGCCACGGAGATACGTGAGCTGATGGGAGCTCTCCGCCAGGACGGTGCCCGTGAACTTCTCATGATGGCACAGTCGTTCACGGGCAATCTGCCCATGGAAGCCCAGACCCTGTCGGATCTGCTTGACGCGGCTTTCATCGCCAGCATGCGCAACCCGCCCCAGCATATCAGTATCGAATTTTACGATACCCGCGTCGGCCCGTCAGGGCAGGGTGGCGGGGTTTCCGGCCGCACACCCGAGCAGGTGCATCGGGAGCCTGCACCCATAACCGAGGATGAGAGCAGTATTGCCCCTCAGGAAGCCTGGCTTGAGGCCGATGAGCTGATGGCGCTGGCCCGCGAGCTGCAGCTGGCGATCACCCCCAAAGAAGAGAGCATACTGGTGCCTGTTCTGCTGTGGGGCCGCACCGATGCCGAGTTACACGAAAACCTGCAGGAACTGCTGAAAGAAATGGCGGAGGCTGACCTCTTCATGGCCCACCCCGATGCCCCCTACTCCGATGTGAGGAAGCTGGAGCGCCAGGATGACCTCCAGGTGTACTTCGGTCTGATGTATATCACGGGAGATCAGGAGATTCTGCGACTGCTTCAGGAGGTATTTCCTGACATAAACCCTGCAGCCCAAAGCTCCAGACAAGCAGCGCGAGACCAAATACAACAGCGATAAATGCAAGGGTCATAAGATAGGTTACTCCTTAACAGGCTGCTGAAAAGCCTGATCTGCGGCATTGCTCGCCAGTGCTCGTCGCTGCGACGTACAGGAAGTACGCCTCACTCCTCACCTTGCTTGCGCCTTGCACCTGAGAGCTTTTCAATTGCCTGCATAACGCTATGGACCCACAGGGTTGCCGCCATGACGGCGGCAACCGTAAACTCAAAGCCAGGGAGGGCGGTTGGTTGCAGTCCCAGTTTCAGGCAAGCGAACGAAGGAAAACTCCTCAGTAATGGAACCGGAATGTCAAGCGACACAGTCTGTGGAGAACCATTGCCGCCATTACAGCATGGCATCAGGGTTGGTGCAGGCAACCTGCCGTTTCGGGGGTGCGAAAGTTAAGTTATTCCTCTTCTCTGCAAGCAAACCCAATAGCAATCGCTTCTATTCTGATATGTTACCGTTTCCTAAAATAACGCCCTCCATCGGTTTAATTTCGTATCCCATGGCCCGGTAACCGCGTTGGCGTTTGTCCCACATTCGGGCGAGTTGCGGCTGATCGGTCTCGGCGTAATCATAGATGCGCACATCCTGTTTGTCGACATGCTCACGGTGCAAACGCCCTGCGTATTGCTGCAAGGTTCCCTTCCAGGAGATCGGCATAGCCAGCACAAGAGTGTCGAGCGGCGGATGGTCGAAGCCCTCGCCGATCAGGCGGCCGGTGGCGAGTAGTACCCTCGGGGCTGACTCATCCAATGCCTCCAGCTCGGCAAACACTTCCGTTCGCTGTTTCTTCGACAATCGGCCATGCAGGACAAAGCAGTGTTCGACCTCATTCCCCAGCGCCTCCTGCAACAGCGGCAGATGATCCGTTCGCTCGGTAAGCACCAACACCTTTCGCCCTGAGCGGTAGGCGGCCAGCACATCCCCGACAATACACTGGTTGCGGCTCGCATCGCCCGCGAGGATGCGGAACACATCCTGAATTGGCGAGTCCGGCGGGATTTCAGGCGCAGGTATCATTTTCGGCCAGACTTCCAGTTGCGTCGGGACGGTTTCCGGTCTGGCGGCGCTGTGACGGATCGGCCCGCACTGCATGAAGATGATTGGCTGATGCCCGTCGCGGCGTATGGGCGTGGCGGTCAGGCCCACCACGAATTTCGCCTTGGCTTGTTTGAGGATCGCCTCGAAGGAAAACGCCGACAGGTGGTGGCATTCATCGATGATGATCTGGCCGTACGGGTCGAGCAGTTCGCCCAGGTCTTCGCGCCGTGACAGTGACTGCATGACGGCGATGTCGATCTTGCCGGACGGTTTTTTCTTGCCGCCGCCGATGACACCCAAACTTCCTTTCGGAAATTCAAGAAATCCGGTCAACCGTTCCTGCCATTGGCGCAGCAGTTCAGTGCGATGGACCAGCACCAGTGTACTGACCTTGCGCCGGGCGATCAGGGCTGCTGCAGTGACGGTCTTGCCGAAGGCTGTCGGGGCGCAGAGCACGCCGACATCGTGTTTGAGCATCTCCCGTACCGCTGCCTTCTGGTCCTTGCGCAAGGTCCCGGTGAACTTGGCCGTCACTTTCCGTCCGGCCAAGCGCTCGTCCTGCAGCTCCGGATGGATGTCATTCTCCTGCAACAGGTCGAGTGCCGCATCGAGGCAGCCACGGGGCAGGCCGATATGCTGGGGGAAATTCTCGGCGCAGCCGATGATGCGCGGCTTGTTCCATACCGGCAGGCGCATGGCCTGGGCCTTGTAAAACTCGGGATTTTGGAAGGCGGCGAGGCGGATCAGGCGGTTGGCCAGCGGTTGTGGCAGATCGGCTTTGGCGATAAAAATCTGGTTGGCCAGCACCAGGGTCAGCGATTCCGGCAATGGGCCAGCAATCCGGGCGGGCACAGGTGAAGGACGCTGCCATGGCTTGCTGTCTTCTTCCTCGGCGGCAAAGGCCACATCCAGGGGATGGCGGCTGCCGCTGGCCCGCAGGATGGCGTCTTCCAGGTCCCGCCGGGACATGGGGCGGATGGATGACAGAAAAGCCCACTGGTCCGAATGGGGTTGCAATTGTTCATTAACGAAGACGCTGCGCCCTGATTCCCTCGGCTGTTTCTGCAGGGGCAGCGCGATCAGATTGCCGAAGCCACCCTTGGGCATGGTGTCCTGGTTGGGAAACAGCCGATCGTAGCTGGCCAGGGATAATTGCCGGGTGCGGTCGCAGGTGTGGCTGATCAGTGCGGTCCCGAGCTGCCGGGCCTCGCGGGCCGGAACCGGCTCGGCAAAAAAGATCCAGGCGTGAGCGCCATTTCCGGAGCGGGAAATCTCCAGCGACGCCGGAATGCCGAGTTCGCGACAGGATTGCATGAAAGCTTTGGCATCCTCCCGCCAGTCGGCCTCATCGAAGTCAACCGCCAAAAAACAGCAGCTGTCGTCGCTCAGGAGTGGATAGACGCCGATGGTCTGTTTCCCTGCCAAATGGTCATAGATCACCTGATCGGTCACCGGCAGCAATTGGCGCTGGTTGCAGTCGCCGCATTTCACCCGAGGCTTGTGGCAGATGCCGGGCTTCCACTCGTTACCACAGGCTGGTGAATAGCCTGACGTGCCCTTGGCCGAGTCCCAGCGCTGCGGATAGACATCCTCCCGCCCCCGAAAAAGCCGGCGGAACAGGGCGATCTTGTCGTCGGTGGTGAACTGGGTTGGGACTGATATGAATTCAGGTGGGTCGGGGACAGGTTCAGGGATGGCAGGTTCTTCCCAAGCGATACCGTGCTGGGTCAGCAGATTTTTGAGGCGGGCGTTCTCCTCGCGCAGACGCCGAAGTTCATCTTGTTCATTCAGGCTCTTGTCACTCTTCGGCAAATCCATACTCCACCATCAGATTGTCCATATCATCGCCAACGCCCCAGCCCCAGTTGTGGCCTTTGTGCCGGACACGTTCAAGCCGCTCGACAAAGTCTTCCTTCTGGCCTGGCTCAAGCGCCGTAATCGCCTTCAGCGCCTGCTCGAACATGCGCACCAGTGCATTGAAATAACCCTCGTCATCCATGCCGCAGTAGCCGAGCTATGGCTTTCCTGTAATCAGAGATTGCCTTCTTGGCCTTGGCAACCGAGATATCCTGATTGCGCATGACATCCGGGTAAACCCAGCGGTCAATGGTGAACTTGTACGGTTCGAGCACATCCTCGCCCAGGGCGAAGCGGGCATGGAGAAAAGCCTGATTGTTCTTGCTGGCGGCGCACAGGTCCTGAATCAGGCCCAGCAGCGCTGGACGGTCGAGATCGGCAAGCTGGCACTTGAGATCGGTCCAGGTCGGTTTTTCTTGCTCGATTTTTTCATAGGATATCATGCGTTAGCCGATTCGGCCTGATGGCGGAGCGCGACCAGTGCTGCTCGACCGCCTGGATAAATGTGGGGCGAACAAGTTTGGCCCGTTGTTCAAGCCAGTCACCGTGATCAATTCGCAGATAAATCCCTTCAGCAGGCTGATCGGTCAGCTTTGATTGCGATAAGAGTTTCTGAATTTCGGGATAGGTGAACCGCCCGCGTGCAATGCCTGGCACTTTGGGGATATGCATCTCATATAATAGCCGATCCCGGCGCGCCGTGGCCAGAAACCGACCTGCCTCTCGGTCATAAATATCGAAAGCAAGAAACCAGTCGGGCAAGCGATCATAGAAAATCGAATGCTGGGCATAACACCACTCGCCAAACAGGATGTACCGGTCAGAGAGGTGCTCGAAAAGCGTATCGGTGTGGATCGCCAACCATTCGCCGAGTTTTTTCCACTGTCCCGAGCAGGGCAAATGCAAATAAGCCCCCCTGTTCTGGGCACGGATATTTCCATGCGCATCAAACGAGAGCCCCATGTTTGCGCCGTCTACTTTTTCTTCTACCGTCACCTCATGCGTCAGGAATGCATCGCGTTCTGATTCTGTCAGAACCTTATCACCCCTGATGTCAACTCCCGGCATGGTCGCCAGATGAGGCGTTGAGGGAAATTTGAAAAAGTCCTCTTTCACGTCCCCATCTTCTCGGTATATTTGGCTTCGATGTATTCCGGGCAAAGGAACTGAACGGTAATCCCAACCTCAGCCAGGGCATCCTTCCATCCCCACCATTTACTGTCTGTGGCCTGCAATATGGGCGGCTTCTCCACGTGGGCGTTGGCTGCGGCGACAAACTTGCGGTCCGATCTGTCGAAATCGTTCAGATCGTCATGCGTGGGAAACTCTTCGTATGAGTCGCCATTGCTGGTGATGGCCACTCTGTCGCAATATTCAGGGTTATACCGGTGGTCGTTCACCCATTTCATAAAGGCATCGCCCATGCCGGGTTGTCCCTTCATGGAGAGCTGCTGCCGGTACTCATTGAAAATTTCGTCTCCCGCATCGATGATCAGGCCACGCTTTTTAATGACATATTCAACCGCCTCGACGCAGGCCAGCACGCAGGCATCGGATACGTCGGAGTCCGCGTCCGGCTGGGTGGCGAGATTGGCCGTCTTGGGCACATTGGTATCCACCAGGCATTTCTTGGGCAGGCTCATGCGGAGGCCTCCGGCTTTTCGGTTTTCTGCATCCGCTTCTTCATGGCGGCCTTTGCCTGCTCGGTGATGTCGCCCATTTCATCGCCGAAGAAGTTCTCCGGCCAATTCTGGATGTTGCCGAAGATATCGATTTGCAACGGCTCCAGGGTCGCGGGCGTCCTGGCGATATTGGCGAAATAGGCCGATACCTTTTCCTGTGGGACGGCATCTTCGGCGATACGGCGCTGCAGGCGACGCAGGAAATGCTCCGAGTGGGTCTCGATAACCAACTGAATATCCCTGTCCGACCCGTTTTCTCTAGAGTTGATGACATCGATCATCACATCGGCCAGCGCCGATTGCGCATTCGGATGCAGGTGGATCTCCGGCTGTTCCATAAGGATGATCGACCCGGCCGGAGCATAGAAACACTGCACCAGAACCGGCAGCACCTGGGATATGCCAAAACCGACGTCCGGAAGATCGACCCAGTCTCTCGACCCCTTGGTGCGGACCTTTACCTCGTACTCCTGCCGCTGCTCCGATATCGGGTTGACCTTGAATTCCTCGATCAGTCCCATTTCCTTGAGCTTGAGGGCAATGATCTCCTCAAATGGTTTGGCTGGCCTTTTGTAGCCCAGACTGATTTTCCGGTTTCGTGCCGCAAGAATCGCCGCGACGGTATTTTCCCCAGCATAGCCGACACTTTCAGGCTCCATACCGGTCCATGAATACAGACGTTCCGCCTTGGTGCGCAGCGGCCCAAGATAACAGAGTGAACGGTAGAATTTTTCATGGCGCAAATTCAAAGCCTGAACGAAATCCGCATTCTGGTGATAGGCAACCACCTCATCAGGAAAACCGTAAAACCGGACCGGTGCGCCGGGTGACCATGCACGCCCCTGCTTGCGTTTCAACGGGTAATTGGTCGCATCGACTTTATACTCGGACTTGGTGTCCGATTTTCGCTCCATGCCGATGGACAGTCGGGATTCCTCTTCCTCAAGCAACTCGTATTTCAGTTGATCAAGCACAAGGGTGTGCTGGTCCTTATCCCCTAAACCAACTTTGCCATGAAAAGCGAGATTATCGCCAGAAAAGGTTTGACCGGTCACCGGGTCTTTGAACTTCAGTATATCCGGCAACGACCACCGATAGTCAAAGATGATCTTATTTTCCGGATCGCGGCGAAAAACCATCTCCTGATAAGATCCAAGCTGAACTGCCGAGTTTTTGCCACCCGGATAGAAAACCGCCTTTCTGTCCGGTGACTCCACGGTCTGCTTCAGCATCATCAGGAACTGGCCAATACTGGATTTGCCAGAGCTGTTAGCACCAAAAAACAGGGAGATGGGAGCCATACGAATGGTGCCGGTATCCTTCCAGCCTTTGAAGTTTTGAATTCGTAATTCTTTCAACATATTTCCTCTCTCCTGTCTTTATTGCCGTGCCGTCCACAGTGTCCGGCATATGCGGTTACCGCAAACGTTATTAACCCAAAGTACTTTCGTCTCCAGCTCACTCTGCAGCCAACAGCTTTGCCAGCCTAGCCAGCGATTCCGTGACGACCCGTCCCTGCTGTTCGATGCTGCCGATAATCTGCTGCGGAGTTTAGCAGGCTGCTGAAAAACCCTCATCTGCGGTGTTGCTCGCCGTCGCGCGTCACTGCAACGTACGGGGAGTACGCTTCATTCCTTGCTCCGCGAGCGCCTTGCACCTGAGCATTTTTCAATTGCCTGCGTCTTTTGAGGTATTTCAGCAAGCTGTTGATATGGTGGACACATATTCACCCCGAAGCGCTGGCAATCGGCATACCCTTGGCCTGCTGCATGCCCATAAGGAGATATTCCGTCTCCTTTTTTGCTTCGAGCACGCCCATTGGCAAAGCTTTCGGCATATCGCCCGCCTGCACGCAGAGTAGATAGTCGGTGCGGTCTGCCCCCTTACGTCGGCGGCCTTTCAGACCAGTCGGCTCCACCGGAGCGGGGGTCTCCATCTTGAGCCACTGGTGGCTGTTGTATCCTTTTCCCGCAATACAGGCTCAATCAGATAGAAACAGGCCTCCTGTTCGTTGTAGCTCATGGTTTTTCCGTTCCCAGTCCAGGTTCCGCCGCGCCACCAGATTCGACCCAGGCATCCACATGGCTTTTCTTGAACTTCCAGAAGCGTCCCATGCGGTGCGCAGGAATGCCATGCGTGTCGATCCACTTGTACACATTGACATTACTTACCCTAAGATACTTGCAGATCTCAGTTATCGACTACCAGCGATCTTCCATCTCGTCTATGCTTAAAACTCCACGGGCGTTTTGGTTTGCCGTCACGTCTACCAGAGGCGAAACGGGAGAGTGCTGGACGCACCCCAAAACTGCAAAACCTCCTTACTATATAAGTTAGTCGTGCGAAGTCAAACGCTCTTTGACGATTTTGGCTGAATTTACCCTATTCAATCGACACTAAAGGCCATGTGCCATTTTGGCCGAATAATCTGCAAAGAATACCCAATTTGTAATGCGACCTGAACCAACACATCTTGAAACCACCCGATAAGTAATCAGGGAGGCTATCAGAATTATCAACGAAAATCGGACAAACAGTCGAGCCGACCATGGACATCAATGAGCTGTTTGATGGAATCATAAAGAGCATCAACCCGTTTACCGATGAGATCGCCAAACAGTGGTTGCAGGAAAAATGCAGGAGTCTGGACAAGGTCCCGGGAATGGGGTAAGGATACGGAGAATTTTACGCTTTGCTATCTATGACTTCTCTGTCTTTCGGCCCGCACTATATGCGTTCAGTCGGCGCATCGTGCGTCTTGGTATACAGGCGAAAGAGAAGCGGGGTGCGAGTGTTCCCTGAAAAGGTGAGGTGATCAGGGCAGAGTCGATGCCCTGGAAGCGGCGTAAATCGACAACAACACGCAGAAAAAGAAAACCCGTGCGCTAGCCAGATACTGTTAGTGCACGGGATTTATCTTTTTAATGGTGGAGCTAGGGGGGATCGAACCCCCGACCTCTTGAATGCCATTCAAGCGCGCTCCCAGCTGCGCCATAGCCCCAAACGGTTTGTATCTATACAGGCTGCACAGGGGATTGTCAAGGAATTATGCGGCGCTTTTCTGTTTTTCTTTGCTTGCTTTTCCTGCACGGCTGCTTCTATAACTCATGTACTCAAGTTTCGTACCCCCGAAACAGCTGAGTGTCGGTATGGATTCCGATGCCATGCAGGAAGGGGACATTTGGTTCTGCATAAACTGCGTTGTTTGAAGCACAAAGCCCTTTTTCTCGTTTTTTCTTTGCCACTTTTTTCCCGCAAAAAATGGCTGGGAAGCGGCCCCCAGTGCTGTCCTTCTCAGCCGTCCGGTGAGTGCGACGCCTGGCTGGCAAGACCCGAACGGGACACTCACAGGAAGTGGTGGAATACCAGATGAATCAAACATGCAAAATGCAATACAGTTTCCGCGCGGTAAACATCAGGACAACAATGTCTTAAGTCAATATAACAAGAAGTGAAACTTCAGATGTACTTCACCGAAAGGACAGATAATGGCAATGATGAGCTTTTCTTCCGACATTCCCCCGGGGCTCTCCAAGTCCAACGCGAAGGTGGGTGTCTATGTTGATGTGGCCAACCTGGTGCGCAATGGCGGTTACGGCATGCGCTACGAAGTGCTGCGGGAGTTTGCCTGCCGCGATGGCGCTGAGCTGGTACGCCTGAACGCCTATGTCAGTTTTGATGTGGATCGCGCCTCCAAGGATGCCCCCTACAAATACAAAATGACCAACTTCTACGCTATTTTGCGGGATTTCGGCTACAAGGTTATTGAAAAACCGGTGAAGTGGTATGTGGATGAGAGCGGCAACCGTTTTGGCAAGGCCAACGCCGATCTGGACATGGCGGTGGACGCGCTGCTGCAGTCGGAAAACCTCGACCGCGTCCTGTTGGTCACGGGTGATGGCGACTTTGTGCAGGTGGTGCGGGCGCTGCAGAACAAGGGCTGCCGTGTCGAGACCATGGCGTTCCAGAATATTTCATCGGATCTGAAAAAAGAGTCCGACATGTTCATGTCCGGCTACCTGATTCCGAACCTGCTGCCCATCGACTCGGTGGATCGCCGCAGCAATCAGTGGGGAGAACTTGGCTCGCGGGTGCGAGGCTTCTGCTACCACCACGATGACAGCCAGAACTTCGGTTTCATGCGATTTCTGCAGAAGGTCAGCTCCGGGTTGTGGATCACCGACTCCCGCCGCGAGGACTCGCCCTACCGCACGGCCTACTTCCGCGATTCGAACCTGGCTTCCGACATCAATCCGCGTCACCTGCCTGATCGTAATCTGATTTTCGAATTTGAACTGGTCAAAGCAGCCAACGGCGATAATCCCGAGGCGCGCAACATCACCCTGGTGGGTCGCTCATAGGGCCTGCCGACGCGTGCCTCCTTCGCTACTGGCTCAGTGCGCGCCAGCGATCGGGGTGATCCTCATCGTCCACGACGCAGCCTGATTCCTGGTACAGCTTCCAGTAATATTCCACGAAACGGCGCGCCTGCTCCTGCCTGGGAAGCAGGCGTTTTTCTTCCCGGCAGACGTATTCCTGCAGGAACTCCATGGCGTCCTGCTTTGCGAGGTAGTGCCGTGCCAGGCGCCGGTAGATGTCCTGATACCAGCTGACAAGGGTGCCAATGGTGGCACTCTCGGTGCAGATGCGCAGCTGCTGGCCCTGAAAGCTCAGGATTCCGCTCGCAAAGAGGCCGTGCAGGTGCAGCAGGCCCTCCACGTAGTAGGGCAGTACTTCATCGCTTTCCATCCAGGCAATCAGCCCGACACTGCGCCGGATGGTGTCATCGACGGCGCGGGCGATCAGCTGCGTATCGTCAGCCTGTTGCTCGAAGAGGGTCACCAGCCCCCCTGCGGTGGCCTTGAACTCCTCAATATTCTTGAAGTTGCCCGTGCGGTTCATGGCGGTTTCCGTCTCGGCATCCATCCAGAGCACATGGCCATACTCGTGGCCGACAGTCAGGGCGTCGTACACCTGGTGCCACTGACCGGGCTGACAGAAGAGGTAGTGGCGGAAGCGCTGTTCAAAATCATCACCGTAAACCAGGCGGTGGATCTTCATAAAGGGTCGGCTGCGCTGGGCCTCCAGCACCATATCGGCAAAGGCGAATATTTTTTTTCCGCAGCTGGCACTGATTACCTCGTCGTTGGGAACCACCTGGGCCGAAAAGAGCCCTTCCAGGTCGGAGCCATAGTAGAGCAGGGGGCGGCCGAGAAAGAGCCGGGTGCGGCGCAGGTTTTCCTGGCTGGCCCTGATGGCTGGGTGCCCATGGGCCTGCAGTTGCTGGCTCAGCTGGTCAAACATCGCCTGCACCTGTTGCTGGCGATGATTTTCTTCCTGCAGGGCGGGATTGATCATACGCAGATCCCACTCCGGCGCCACGGCCTTGCGGTAGTGATCCTCGTAGTATTCCAGGGGATGACCGATCTGCAGCGGGCCGCTGTCGGCCATCCAGCAGCGATCCACATGGGCCCAGCGGCGGACCAGCTGTGCGGTATCCCGCTCGCTGAAAGCATCCACCAGCGCCTGAAGATAATGCCGGTGCACAAGCTCCAGGCCGAAAACCCCATCAGTGTTGCGGGCCAGTTCATCCATAAACTGGTGCAGACTGGCCACAATGCGCTGTATCTGGGTGGGAAACACTTCGGCATAGGCGAGGCTGTGCCACCGCTGTCCCTGTTTCACCAGCGCAGAGTAGCAGCGGTCGGCCTCTTCCCCGTCATGTCCCGGGTCCAGCAGTCCCTGCTCCCGCAGCCACAGGACGGCCTCCGAGCCGTGTTCCTCTTCAAGGCTGGGGTTGACGGTTTCGATGATATGGCGCGTCCACTGGGGATGCCAGTGGCTGAACTCCAGGCCGGTGCGATGCACACCGTGCAGAAAAGCCCGGTAGTAGGGCGTCAGCAGCTTCTGCTCGTCCACATGTTCCAGCAGAGCCCGGTGGTCGTCCTGGTGAAGGCGGGCGCTCCAGGCATAGGCTTCGGCCTTCGCCCGGTTGATGTGGGGCTGATCGTGTCCGGCCTGCTTCAGGGCCTGCACCAGTGCATCGGTGCGCAGGTGGATCAGGCGGGTGAGGATTGCCAGACGGTGCTCACGGGTTGGTTCCAGGTCAATGGAGGTGAGAAAAGCGTCTATCTGCTGTCGACGGGCCGGAAACTCGCCGTCCAGCACCCGGTACCAGCTGGCCCGTTTCACGTACTGCTGGTGGGAGAGGTCGTAGAGCTTCTGCAGGTCGTCAAAGAATTTCTTTTCCATAGAAGTACCCTTCCTTGCTGAGGTAGCGGAATTCGGGCTCAAGAAGTATCCCGGTGCGCTGATATACGCGGTTGGCCGCCATACGGGCCAGGACGACATAGTCATCGGGCCAGGCGCTGCCGCGCTCGAGGTTGACGATAAAGTTGGCGTGTTTTTCACTGATCTGCATACTGCCGAGCCGCATGCCCTTCAACTCGCACTTTTCCAGGAGCTGCCAGCTGGACACCGAAGCAGAGGGGTTGCGAAATACGGAGCCAAGGGAGGGGAGGCTGGTGGGTTGTGAGGCTTTCTTGCGCTCCAGACACTGGCGAAGCTGCTGGCTCTCATCGACGCGCAGGGAGATGTCGAAGGCGGCGCGCAGAATCACTTCCCTGGCCGGATCAAAGGAGCTGCAGCGGTAGCCGAACTCCATCTGATGACGCTGCAGGCAGACGATCTCGCCGTCCCGCCAGATTTCCACCCACAGCAGGCGATCGCTGATATGCACGCCATAGCAGCCCGCATTCATCACCAGTGCACCGCCGATGGTGCCGGGAATACCGGCCAGTGGTGCAAACCCGCCATAGCCCTGACGTACGGCCAGGGTCGCAAGGCGTGCCAGCATGGTACCGGTCTTGGCTACAAGGGTTTCATCGCTGATGCTGATGTGGTCAAGCTGGCTGGCCACCAGGAGCGCTGGCACCGGATTGCGCGCGGAAAGGACGGTATTGCTGCCCCGCCCAAGCACGGGGATGGAGGGATGCCGCTGCAGGATCTGCACACACTCCTCCATGGTCTGGGGAAGGTAGAGCAGCGGCACCACGCCCCCGGCCCGCAGCGAGCTGCAGGGAGCACTGGAGCTGTTGCGCAATACCCGCACGACCGGTTCCTCAGGGCGTGACAAGCAAGGAGCAGATGGTATTGACGTTGCCGGCACCCAGGGTGATGATGGCGCCGTCTTCGCAGTGCTGCGCCTTCAGGTAGGCGACAATTTCGTCAAAGCCGGCCATATGGGTGACCTGCTTGTGACCACGGGCCTTGATCTCCTGGGCGATCTTCTGGGAGTTCAGGCCGGGAATGGGGGCTTCACCAGCCGGATAGATATCGGCCACAATCACTTCATCAGCGTCATAGAAGGACTTCGTGAAGTCCTCATAGAGCTCCCGCACCCGGCTGTAACGGTGGGGCTGGAAAATGGCGATCACCTTGCCACTGTACCACTCACGGGCGGCTTTGAGCACGGCCATGATCTCCGTGGGGTGATGACCATAATCATCGACCACGGCAAAACCATTCATATGACCGGTAATTTCAAAACGGCGGTGTACTCCGGCAAAGTGCTCCAGGGAATGGCGGATGGTATCGACGGGAACCTCGAATTCCAGGGCAATGCCAATGACCGGCAGACTGTTGACCACATTGTGAACGCCCGGCAGGCACAGGCGGAATTCGCCCAGCTCTCGACCGTTATAGTTGACATCGAAGCGCTGGCACCCGTTCGTGCGACGGATATGGTGGGCAAAAATATCGGCATTGGTGTTCAGGCCATAGGTGACGTGGCTGCGTTCGATGCGCGGCAGAATGTCCTGGATGTGCTCATCGTCCAGGCAGACAAAGCTGACACCAAAAAATGGGGTCTTGTTGATGAACTTCAGAAAGGTGTTTTTCAGGTTTTCCATGGAACCATAGTGATCCATGTGCTCCTTGTCGATATTGGTTACCACCGAAAGCACAGGAGGCAAGTGCATGAATGAGCCATCGCTCTCGTCGGCTTCCGCGACAATCAGGTCACCCTGGCCCAGCTTGGCGTTACTTTTGATTTTATTGAGACGACCACCAATGACCACTGTGGGGTCGAGTCCCGCATCGGTGAGAACCGTCGCCACCAGGCTGGTGGTGGTGGTTTTTCCATGGGCACCGGCTATCAGGACGCCATGCTTCATGCGCATCAGCTCTGCCAGCATCTCGGCACGGCTGATAACTGGTATGCGCTTGCGACGGGCTTCTGCAACTTCCGGATTTTCCTTGCTCACCGCGCTGGACGTCACCACCACATGGGCGTCGGTGATATTGGAGTGGGCGTGTCCATAGTATATTCTGGCGCCCAGAGACTCCAGGCGGGCCGTGGTGGCACTTTGCCGGATATCGGAACCACTGACGTGGTAGTCCAGGTTCAGGAGCACCTCGGCGATGCCACTCATTCCTATGCCACCAATACCGACAAAATGGATTTTGTTTTTTTTCCGAAACACAAAACACTCCCCGTAAATAGAAAAAGGCGAGTAGAAACTACCCGCCTGAAAATGCTATTCCCGCAACGCTTAACGCAGGGCAGTGAACGGCAGCAGCGCCATCATTCTGGAACGTTTGATAGCTGTGGCCAGCGAACGCTGGTGCTTGGCACAGGTGCCGGTCATGCGGCGGGGTTTGATTTTGCTGCGCTCGGTAATGAAGGTGCGCAGGCGCTTGACATCTTTGTAGTCGATGTAGTCGACCTTCTCGGCACAGAAAGCACAGACCTTCTTGCGGCCAAAGCGACGGCGACCACCCTGGAAAGAGCGGCGGGGTCCACCGGCACCGCCAGCAGGTCGGCCGGTTCCACCACCGGGGCGGTTGCTGTACTGGGCACGTGAACGGGGTTGCTGCTCCTGGGAAGCATTGGTATTTTCAGTGGCAGTGGTATTTTCAGTCATAGTCGTATCTCCTTGCTACAGATAATCAAAAGGGAATATCGTCATCGGGCATATCCACAGGTGGCATGGCCTGGCGGCCCTTGCCCTGGGATGGGGGCTCATAGCTCTGGTCAAAATCGCTGTAGCCATCCTGCTGAGAGCTTCCACCCTCACCACGGCCACCGCCGCTTCCACCACGCAGAAACTGCACGGTTTCAGCCACAATTTCATGTTTTCCACGCTTCTGTCCGGTGTTCTTGTCATCCCAGGTGCGGTAGATCAGACGACCTTCCACCAGGACTGGCGAACCTTTGGACAAAAACTTGGAGCAGTTTTCTGCTACTTTATTCCATACCGTCACATCGACAAATAAGGTCTCGTTATCCGCCCGCGGATTGTTCACGGCCAGTCCGAGCGTTGCCACAGCAGCGCCGGAGGGGATGAATCGCAGTTCGGGATCCCGGGTCAGATTGCCAACCAGAATGACCTTATTAAATGAGGACATGACTAGGCCTCACTTTCTTCCTGGGCAGCAGCGGGCGCTTCTGCATCTTCTGATTCTGGTTCCTCGGCACTTACGGAAGCCGCATACTGGGCTGTCTGGGCCTGGGCGGCGGCGGCCTTGGACTGCTCGGCTTTGCTCAGCGCTTCGAGAGCCTTCTTGTCCAGACGCAGAGAGATAAAGCGCATCATTTCGTCGCTTATCTTGAAGTTCCGCTCCAGCTCGTCAATCAGAGCAGAAGCGCAGCTGAGGTGGTAGAGGTAGTAGAAACCAAATGATTTGTTGTCGATTTCATAGGCAAGCTTCTTCTTGCCCCAGTTTTCAAACTTGTCGATGGTTCCTTCGTAACGGGCGATAATGCCGTCAACACGGGCGATGTAATCGGCAAGCTGCTGTTCATCAAGCTCGGGCTTCAGGATGAACATAAGTTCGTACTTCTTCATGAATGCACATTCCTCCTCATGGAATTGCCGGCTATTTTTGCGTAGCCAGCGAGGTCATTTCTTCAAAACCCAACATACTTATACGCTTCGACCCCTGCTGTCAACTGCTTTTTGCCGTCGCCCCTTCGGAGAAGGGAAAGGTGCGGGCAAAGAGCACCAGGGAGAGCAGCGCCAGCAGGAAAAATCCGCCAAAAGTTATCATGTAGGCGCTGGCACGCTCAGGATGCAGAATATTGAGCATGATACCGGTTGCCGCCGTGCCAAAGGCACCGGAAATAAAAAAGATCAGATTAAAGAAACCCATTCCCACTGCGGTGAGCTCCCGTGGCAGCACGCCGGAGATACTGCCCGCCAGGGAGGAGTGCACGATGGAAAAACCGCAGTGGCCCGCAATGAGACACAGGGCGCTCAACACCACACCCAGGCCGGCAGAAGCACCCAGGCACAGGTACCCCACGATCAGGAACAGGTATCCCACCCGCACCACCCGGTTTGAGCCGATGCGACCGGCCGCCCTGCCAGACAGCCATCCCGCCACGGCCGCGCTCATGGCCGCAGGAAACATGAACACGCCTATGGCCATGGTAGAGAGGTCATATACCTGTCGCACCATAATAGGAACGGCGAAGAGCATGCCAAAAACCGTCGCCATCACCAGCAAGGCCGCGATCACACCGCCTCTGTACCTGGCAATGGTAAAAAGCTGTGGAGCGATGAAGGGATACTCGACGCGGCGCATATGCCACACCGCTGCTGCCAGCAAAGGCGCGGCAAGCAGCAGGGCGGGCCATGACGCCTGGGTCAGCGCCACCAGCAATGCCCCCACAAAAGCGCCCAGCAGCAACGCACCCATGAAATCAAAGGGTTTTCGCACATGGGATTCATCCAGGGGCAAGGACACGTAAAGCAGGGGAATCACCGGCAGCAGCACCAATGGTATCAGGAAGAGGAAGTGCCAGTGGAACTGCCCTGCCACAAAGCCACCCAGAACCGGACCAACGCCGGAAGCAAAGGCAACGGTCGAAGCGATGACCCCCAGCATGGCACCTCGAAGGTGGGAGGGGAAATAGAGGGTCGCCAGCAGCATGCCAAGGGCTGGTATCCCCGAGGCTCCGACTGCCTGAATAATACGCGCAAGTATCAGCAGCGGAAAGGATGAAGCAAAAAAACCCAGCAAGGAGCCCGCACAGAAAACAATCAGGCCGAACGTGATAATGGATCGCAGGGAAAATTGATCAACCAGCCGGGCGTAGACCACCGAGCCGAAGGCAAAGATCACCACATAGGCAGTGATAACCCAGCTGACCGTGGAGGGAGAAACGGAGAATTCGGCGGCAATGTCGGGGATTGCTATGTTAAAGGTCACCCCGTTCAGAACGGCGAAAAAAATCACCACACTCATCAAAGGCATTATGCGCTGGCGCACCAGCTGTTCATCAAGGATCATGATGTATATACTCTCCAGGCAGACTGACGGCGACTGAAAACACCAGAAATTGAAGTGAGACGCGACAAGGCGTGGCACCCACAAGAAAGAAAGGGCTCAGTGAAAACCCCGGAACAAGGCGTCTGCACAGGAGTGAAACATACTCCCCCAGCACCTCAGAGAGGGGCTTTCAACAGCCTGTCAGAGGCTCAGCTTCTTGCGCCGCCGTCCGCGCCAGGAATCCATGGCACCAAAAACCGTCACCAACAGGGCGAAAACAGGAAAGAGATAGGGATAACGGTTAAAAAGGGTTATGCGGGGAATGATATCCACATCCACACTGAACGCTCCTGAACTCTGCAGAGGAATGTGCTCCACAACCCGCCCGAACTGATCATAGACCGCCGTAATACCGGAATTGGAGTTGCGGATGAGGAACTTTCCATTCTCGATAGCTCGGGCCCTGGCCATAGCCAGGTGCTGATAAGGAGCCCAGGTTTCGCCAAACCAGGCATCATTGGTGATATTCACCAGAAAATCGGCTTCACGGGTGACTCGCGCCACCAGCTCGGGAAAAATGGACTCAAAGCAGATAAACGTTCCCGCCCGACCATGGGGGGTCTGCAGGGCGCGCCACTGGGTTCCCGACGAGTAATCTTCACCCATGACGAACTTCTCCACAAAGGGCAGCAGCGTCTCCTTGAAGGGCGTGTACTCGCCAAAAGGGACCAGGTGAATCTTATCATAACGATCGACCAACTGTCCTTCCGCGTCCAGCACAGCAGCACTGTTATAGTAGCTCATGGTTCCATCTTCTTTGCTTTCGTAGAAGAGGGCGCCGGTGATGAGCGTGCTCTGCAGTTCACGCACCAGTCGCGTAACCCGCTGCTTGCCCGGATGGTCAGAGTTAAAGAAAAAGGGAAGCGCAGACTCCGGCCAGACAAGCAGGCCTGATGAAAAATCCTCGTGACGCGAGAGGCTGATATGGCGCTCAAGATTGGCTTCTGCATACTCATCATCCCACTTCTGAAACTGGTCGATATTCCCCTGAACCACGCGCACCGGGATACTGTCATATTCAAAGGTCTCCTCCACACCAATAACCCAGGCGCTGTAAAAAACCGTCACACCGAGAAGCGCGCCGCAACCGAGGAAAAGGTAGGTCATATTGGGACGAAACGACTTCACCAGAAGCACATAGAGGGTATAGTTTATGAAGACCACGATAAAACCAAGGCCATAGACCCCCACCACTCGCAGCACCTGGGAAATGTAGTCAAAATTCAGCACCGAGTAACCCAGGAGATTCCAGGGAAAACCCGTGAACAGAGTGCCACGCAGAAATTCCAGCGCCACAAAGAGACTGGCCACCTGCACAGCCGTCCACAGGGAGTGGTGATTTGATGTCACAATCTGTCGTATTCCCCAGGCAAAGATTGCCGGAAAGATCGCCAGGTAGGCACTGAGCAGCAACATGGCAGGAACGCCGAACAGGTGATTGGAAAGCGCGTAGGTATTGAATATATGGGGTATCCAGTGCAGGGAGGCGGTAAAGAAAACCACTCCCCACAAAAAGCCTGTCACAAACGGGCGTTTGGCAATCTGAATGGCTACCAGAAGGGGGATCAGGGCGATCCAGGCGAGCCAGTGATATCCCAGGGGTTCAAAGGCTGCTATGGTGAGAAGAGCCGAGAGAATGGCGAATACGTAAGACATTACACACTCTGCTGATTTTGGTTGTGAATAATCTGCCGGCAGGCCCAACTGGCCATATGCATTCCAAATACCGCAGGGACAAAGACCATACTGCCCTGCTGCACCCGTTCACGGCCAATGCCGGTGGGTGCTGCCACCAGGGGCATAGCGTAACAGGGATTCTCGACGGAGTATACCACTGGAAAATGGAGAGAGCACTGATTTTTTCGCAGAAACTTCCGCAGACGCCGGGCCATGGGGCAAATGCTGGTCTGCGCCATGGTCCCCAGTCTCACCATTGCAGGGTCAAGCTTTCCAGCGGCGCCCATGCTGCTGAGAAAGGTTTTTTGCTGCTCCAGCAAAGAGCGTATCAGGTACAGTTTTGGCGAAAAGGAATCAATGCAGTCGAGAACGACATCTGCATCGGCAACTCCATCTACAGAAAGAATATCCCCACGGTGGAAGGCTGTCACCGCTCGTACTTCACAATCAGGGTTAATGTCGCCAATGCGTTGCTGCGCCACCACCGCCTTGGGCTGCCCCAGGGTGGAGCGCAGGGCGTAAATTTGGCGGTTAATGTTGCTCTCGGCCACATCGTCAAAATCCACAATGGTCAATCGCCCCACTCCGGAACGAGCCAGGGCTTCCGTTACAAATGACCCCACTCCACCCAGGCCGAATACCACCATGGAGCTTTGCTGCAAACGCTTCTGACAATCACTGCCGATCAGTATCTGACTGCGGGAAAAAAGGGCACTGGCACGGTCATTCGTCGGGGATACGGACACGGAAAACTCCTCCGGAAATATTCTAACAGCTTGCTGAAGTACCTCAAAATACGCCGGCAATGGAAAAATGCTCAGATGCAAGGCGCTCGCGGAGCGCCGAATGAAGCGTACTCCCCGTACGTTGCAGTGACGAGCGACGGCGAGCAACGCCGCAGATGAGGGTTTTTCAGCAGCCTGCTACAGCGTTCATCGCAGAAAACCTGCTTCTGCGGCAAGCAGCCTGTGGTAGTTGTCGCTGATCTGGCGCGCAGCTTCAGGCAGGGGCAGGCCTTTCATCCTGGCCAGGCGCCCATAGGCTTCGATCAGGTCCGACCAGCGCGCCCCCGTGTGTTCGTCGCCATCGGTTTCCACCAGGATGCGATCCAGAGGCAGGGAGGCAAAGAGCGTCTGTGCCCTGGCGGTCAGTGGCAGCCTGCAACAATAGCCAAAAAACAGATCGCCCGTCAACAGAGGGGGCGGCAGGTGACGCCAGTGAAAGGCATGCAGCACCCCCCGGAAACGGTAGTGACGATGGAGCGCCAGCAGCACATCCTGGTGGCCGACGCAGTGAATAATCAGAGGCAGATCAAAGTCACGGGCAAGGCAAATCTGACGCTCAAAGACTTCCATCTGGCGGGGCAGATTGCCAAGACGCTTATCCAGTCCACATTCGCCAATGGCGGCAAATCCGCCACTCCCAAGCAGATCAGCCATGGATTCCCAGTCAATGGCATGACAGGCCATGCGGGGATGATAGCCAAGGGCTATGGACGCGCGCCCATAGCGCTGAATCAGGAAGCGATTGTCTTCCCCCTCCACCGCCGGCACCAGACAGGGGTGATCACGGTAGGCTGCATCTACCCCGTGACAGCGCGGAAGATGCACGTGGGAGTCCACAAAATAGCATTGCAACTCACTGGCTATGTGGTTATGATAACGGACATTCGCATTCACAGGGAGTATGCTCCTATGCACAGAATCGTTCTGCTTTTTACCGGATCTCTCATCACCTGCGCCCTGAGCATTCCCGCCCACAGCGCCTCGGTGTCAACCTACGATCCTGACAACCCCAATATCGGCTTCCACGGCTCCCTCGGCGGCTATATCCCCCAGGGGGACGGCGACTCACAGTTCACTGGACACATCAGCTACGACAATGATGATGTTCTGGGATCAGGGGATGGCTTCTCCCTGCACCTCAACCCCGACGAGCTCATCATCCGCCTCACTGATCGGGGATACGTCCCCTACTCCCCCTACACCATCCTGACGCTCTCATCCCATCTTACCAAACAGGACATGGTGGAGTACAGCGATGGCAATAAAGTCCGCGAAGAGCAGTATACCCGCCAGCTCAGCCATGTGGAGCTGGGACGCGGGATGCACTTCGCCCCCCACATCCGTGGCGAGCTGGCCTTCGGCCTGACCTCAGCCAGCTATGGCGGCACCACCGGGGAAGCACCCGACCCCGAAGACGAAGACGCCGTTGGCGATGGTTTCCTGGCACCAGCTGATGGCAGTACCTACCACCTGCGCGGCCGCCTGATTGCAGGGAGACTGACCGAGAACATGCACTACCAGCCCAAAACTTCCCATGTGGCTCTCCTCGAGATCGAGCAGGGGCAACGCTCCGAAAACAAGACCTGGGGAGCAGCCGGAGGCTACGGAGCACCGGGGAAAAGTTTCGGCAAGTATACGCTCCTGATGCGCGGATACAATAACTACCCCCGCTATACTCTGGGCTACCGCTTCATGATGGGCCTGAGCAGCGGGCTCGACCGCGACAACAAATTCCGTCTGGGCGGCGACATCTCCCACCAGGAACACTACCCCCGCATTCCCGGCTGGTTTCACGATGAAATCGCCGCCAAGAGCTACTATCTGGGCAGTCTCTTCTACTCCCAGAACCTGATGCGCTTCGACAACTCTTTTATCGTGGGTTTCTGGGAGGTAACTGCCGCTTCCATCAGCAACAGCTCCGGCGATGGCACCACCAATGGCAGCGGCACCATTCTCGGCGCTTCTGCCGGTCTCTCCATCCCATCGCTGCTGGCAGGACGCCTGACCCTCCAGGTGGACTACTCCCCCGACACGGATCACGACGGAATCGGCATCCTGGCCCGCTATGACAAGAAATTCTGATGGCGGCACCATCGCCTTCCGCAGGACTGCTTGAAACCCTCCTTTTCACGCAGCAGATAACCGCACCGGTTTTCCTGCTGGTCTTCCTGGGCCTCCTCCTGCGCCGCACAAACCTGATAACCGATGAATTCAACCAGACTGCCTCGGGGCTGGTATTCAAAGTCACCCTGCCCCTGCTGGTCTTCCTGAGCCTGCTGCGCACCGACCTGACCATGGTCTTTGTGCCGGGCCTGCTGGCATACGCGATCCTGGTGACCCTCCTGGGTTTTCTCTGGCTGCTGTGGCATGCCAG
The DNA here is from genome assembly GCF_000177635.2 of Desulfurispirillum indicum S5. Classification (NCBI taxonomy): domain Bacteria; kingdom Pseudomonadati; phylum Chrysiogenota; class Chrysiogenia; order Chrysiogenales; family Chrysiogenaceae; genus Desulfurispirillum; species Desulfurispirillum indicum. Next base: position 678,696 of record NC_014836.1, on the reverse strand, counting down.
AAGGCTCCCGTCTGCCGCCGATCGCGGTGTCTTCGTCCAGGGAGCCTTTCGCGGCAACCTGGGAATTCTGGCCCTGGCCCTGGCTGGCAATCAATACGGAGAACCGGGCATGGCCCTGACTTCCATTCTGATGGCCGCCCTGGTGGTGCAGTATAATATGCTCTCGGTCATCGCCCTGAACATGTGGCGTGAAACCACGGGAACACGCTGGCTCTTCATGCTTCGGGACATGCTGCGCAACCCCCTGATCATTGCCGTCACGCTGGCCATACCCGCGTCCCTGTGGCAACTCTCCCTGCCCGGCGTGGTCATGAAAACCGCCGATTCCCTGGCCTCCATGACCCTGCCCCTGGCACTGCTCTGCGTTGGAGCCGCCCTCGACCTGAAGGTACTGCGCGCCACCTCGGGCACCGCCCTGATGGCCACCGCCTACAAGCTGATCATCCTGCCCGCCCCCATGCTTTTTGGTGCCTGGCTGCTGGGCTACAGTGGCATGACCCTGGGGGTGCTCTTTCTTATCTTTGCCTGCCCCACCGCAGCCGCCAGTTACGTCATGGCCCGCTCCATGGGGGGCAATGCGTCCCTGGCAGCCAACATCATTGCCCTGACCACTGTTCTTGGCACTCTGACCATCAGCCTGGGGGTTTTCGGGCTCAGCCTGACTGGCCTGAGCTGACAGCCTGCTGAAAGGGGAACTCGCCGCGACGATCTGCCGGCGCCCATCCCCGCTGCCTCCTGTGCTTCACCGATTGCAAAACCCTGACCGCAGTGGTAAGAATGCGCATCGGCAGACGCCAGCGCGCCTGCCAATACCCTGCTCAGACCAGGAGGCCCCATGCTCAACGTCGGCGACAAAGCTCCACTGGATATATGTGTCAAGGATCAGGATGACCGTGAAATCTGCCTGGGTGACCTGCTGGGTCAGAAGGTGGTTCTCTATTTCTACCCCAAGGACAGCACCCCCGGCTGCACCACCCAGGCCTGCGGTATCCGCGACAACTGGTCCGCCATCTCGGCAACGGGAGCGCTGCTCTTTGGAGTCAGCCCCGACTCGACCAGAAGCCACCGCAATTTTCGCGAAAAACAGTCCCTGCCATTCCCCCTCCTGGCCGACACGGAACACAGGCTGGCCGAAGCCTTCGGTGCCTGGGGCGAAAAGTCCATGTACGGCCGCACGTATATGGGAATATTCCGCATGACCTTCATTCTCGACGAACAGGGCACCATAGAGCACGTCTTCCCCAAGGTAAAACCCAAAGAGCACGCGGCTGAGCTGCTGCGGGCTCTGGGCCATTGAGGAGCTGCCATGTCCGCCGGCTGGTCCTGCCCCCACAACCAGAATGATCAGTGCGCCATCCGGCCGGCAAAGCCCTGTCAGCCAGGATATCCGGGCTGCGTACTCTTCGGGAAGATCCGCTTCGCCGATCCCAACCATCCGGCCAACAAGGCTCTTGACGCCATAAAAGAAAAAGACCGCAAGCAGAGGTAATCTCCTTGTGTCCGCTTTCCCCCAACCCCTTTCCGGAGAAACAATCTTGGCTACTCTCGACACCAGTACCATCCAGACGATCGCCCAGGCACTGAACATCAAGCCTTTCCAGGTGGAAAACTGCATCAAGCTGCACCAGGAGGGCAGCACGGTCCCCTTTATCACCCGCTACCGCAAGGAAATGACCGGGGAGCTGGAAGAGGATGGCGTGCGGCAGGTCATCGAACAGTACACCTACGCCGAAAACCTCAGGCAACGCCGCCAGGAGGTTCTCGAATCCATTGACTCCCAGGGAAAGCTGACCCCGGAGCTGCGAGCTTCCATTGAAGGCTGCCAGCGTCTGGTTGACCTGGAAGACATCTATCTGCCCTATCGCCCCAAACGCCGCACACGGGCCATGGCTGCCCGTGAACGCGGACTTGAGCCCGTCGCCATGGCTATCCTCAACGGCCAGAACACCGACCAGACTTTCCTGCAGGGCTTTGTCAATGCAGAACTGGAAGTTCCCGACACCGAATCCGTGCTGGCCGGCGCCCTGGATATCATCGCCGAGATGATCGCCGAGGAGGCCGCCGTTCGCAAGTTCGTGCGGCGGGAGCTGTGGAACAGCGGCACGCTGGAGTGCAAGAAGCGCCGTCTCGCCGACGAAAACTCGGCCTACACCATGTACTACGAATACTCGGAACGCCTGCGGGACATCCCCCCCCACCGCATCCTGGCCATGAATCGCGCCGAAGCCGAAGACTGCATCCGCATCAAGCTCAGCTGCGACCTGGACGCCCTGGGCAAATCCATACTGGCCATGTGGCAGCGCCGCTATCCCGAAGCCAGCACCACCATGACAGACCTGGCGCTGCACGACGCCCTGAAGCGGCTGATCATCCCCTCCCTGGAAACCGAACTGCGCTCAGAAAAGACCCAGCAGGCCCATGAGCACGCCATCAAGGTCTTTGGTGAGAACCTGAAGAATCTGCTGCTCTCTCCACCGGTCAAGGTGGGTGCCATCATGGGCATCGATCCGGCATTTCGCACTGGCTGCAAAGTGGTCGTCCTCAACGGCAACGGCGACCTGCTGTGCCACGACACGGTCTACCCCGTTCCCCCCAGAAGCGATGTCAGCGGCGCCCGCAAAACCCTGGCAGCCATGGTGCAGAAGCATAACGTGGAGCTTATCGCCATCGGCAACGGCACGGCTTCTGCCGAGACCGAAGAGTTCATCAGCGATTTCATCAGCGAACTGTTTCCCGCTGTCAAATACCTGATTGTCAACGAAGCCGGCGCCAGCGTGTACAGCGTCAGCGCGGTCGCCCAGGAGGAATTCCCCGATTACGACGCCACAGTACGCGGAGCTGTCTCCATCGCCCGCCGCGTGCTGGACCCTCTGGCGGAGCTGGTAAAGATCGACCCCCAGAGCATCGGCGTCGGCCAGTACCAGCACGACCTGAACCAGGGCTTCCTGGCGACCAAGCTGCAGGAGGTGGTGGAAAGCGCCGTGAACTATGTGGGCGTCAACCTCAATACCGCCAGCGCTTCACTGCTGCGCTTTGTTTCCGGCGTCAATGCCACCGTCGCCAGGAACATCGTGGAGTACCGCCGTCAGATCGGTCAGTTCCGCAGCCGTCAGCAGCTGCTGGATGTGCCGCGCCTTGGCCCCCAGACCTTTGTGCAGTGCGCCGGTTTTATCCGCATTCCCGAATCGGAGAACTTCCTGGACAACACCGGAGTGCACCCCGAATCCTACCCCATTGCCAGCAAGCTGCTGGAGCGGTTCAACCTGACCTTTCAGACGGCCCAGCTCAAACTGGGCAGCGTGGTGGGGGGCTCCCTGGAAAAGGTTGCCCGCGAGCTGGAGTGCGGCATTCCCACCCTCAGGGATATTGTCGGTGACATCACCAAACCGGGGCGCGACCCGCGCAGCGAGATGGAAAAACCCATCCTGCGCAGCTCCAAACTCAATCTGGAGGAGATTGAAGCGGGGCAGGTCTTTGAGGGAGTCGTGCGCAATGTGGTGGATTTCGGCGCCTTTGTGGATATCGGACTGAAGAACGATGGCCTGGTTCACATCAGCGAACTGGCTGATACATTTGTCAAGAACCCCCACGAAGTGGTATCTGTAGGAAACCGCGTGCGTGTACGCGTGCTCAGTATTGACAAAAGCCGGGGACGCCTGAGCCTGAGCATGAAGACGCGCCCCTGATTTCCTGGTACTCTGGAGCACAAGATGGAATTCCTCACCCATCCCCATTTCATCTTCGCCTTTTCCCTGACCCTGCTGGCCGGTCTCGCCACCTCCGTCGGCGGGGTGATTGCCCTGTTCGTACGTACGACGAGCACCGTCGGACTCTCCCTGGGGCTGGGCTTTTCCGCCGGCGTCATGATCTACGTCTCCTTTGTGGAGATCTTTCCTGAAGCCATAGAAGCTTTTACCGAGCACTACAGCGCCGACTACGGCTACGCCCTGGCCACGGCGGCCCTGTTTGCCGGCATAGCTCTCAGCGCCGCCATCGACAGCTTCATCCCCAAGGATGTCAACCCCCATGAGCTCAAGAAGGAGTCGGAATTCATCGGCGGCGAAGAGGAGGTGCGAGCCCAGAAAGCCCGTGCCCTGAAACGTACCGGCGTTTTCACGGCCCTGGCCGTGGCCATCCACAACTTCCCCGAGGGTTTTGCCACCTTCACGGTCGCCATGGTGGACCCATCCATCGCCATCCCCATTGCCATTGCCATCGCTATCCACAATATCCCCGAAGGGGTTGCCGTGGCGCTCCCCATCTACCACAGCACGGGAAGCCGCAAGAAAGCCTTCTGGTACGCTACGGGCTCAGGGCTGGCCGAGCCTGTGGGCGCCATTATCGGCTTCGCCCTGCTGGCGCCCTTTCTGTCCGAGGCGACCCTGGGAATTGTCTTCGCCATGGTGGCGGGCATCATGATCTACATTTCCTTCGACGAGCTCCTGCCCACCGCGCGTCTGTACGGCACCGCCCATTCGGCCATCATCGGCCTGATGGGGGGCATGTTCGTCATGGCCCTGAGTCTGGTCATGTTTGAAACCTGGTGAGAGCCTTTGCGGCGAATGGAATCTCAACGAAAAAACGCCGGCGATCAATGATCACCGGCGTTTTATGTCTTTCATTATGGCGCCCCCGGCGCGATTCGAACACGCAACCAACTGGTTCGAAGCCAGCTACTCTATCCATTGAGCTACAGGGGCGTAGGTGACTTAGTCTACGGCGTTGTTCAGCGCTTCCAGCAACTCGTCCACATCAATGCCATGTGCTCCGGCACCCTGAGCCAGGGTTTCGAAACGGGCAGCGGCGCAGCCCAGGCACCCAAGGCCAAAGCTGGCGAAGACCTCAACGGTCTGGGGGTACTGCTGTACGATATCTATAATACTCATTTCCTTGCTGATTTTGGCTTCGCTCATAAGGGTATCTCCCATGAAGTTTCGGATAACGTTGAGTAAGGTCGCAAAACGGAGCCCATGATAGTGCGCGCCTTGTTTGGTGTCAACGGGTTTTTTCCGTGGCTTTCCTTGTGCGGCTTTTGTAACTTACGGGCCAAATCAGGGAATAATTGACACAAGTTTTTGAAATCCTGTACTATACTGTGATTTTTTTTATTCTACAGGAGAACACTTCCATGAACATTGCCGATGTGTACGCCCTGCTGAAACCTCAGGTTGCAGAGATCGAACAGGAAATTCAGTCCAATCTCACCAGCCGGGTACGCCGGGTCCAAGAAGTGGGGGAATATATCTTCCAAAGCGGAGGCAAGCGCATACGTCCGCTGCTGGTTCTCCTGACCTCCAAGCTCTGTGGCGGAGATGAAAGGCGCGCCATCAAAATCGGCGGCATCATTGAGTATATCCATACGGCCACCCTGCTGCACGACGACGTCATTGATGAAGCCTGCGTGCGCAGAGGGCGGGACTCTGCCAACTTCAAGTTCGGCAACGAAATGGTTATCCTGGTGGGGGACTACCTCTACTCCAAGGCATTCCAGGTGCTGGTCGCTGATGGCGATCCCCGTGTGCAGAAGACCCTTTCCGACGTCACCACTCTCATGAGTGAAGGGGAAGTTTTCCAGCTGGTCAAGTCCTTTGACTTTTCCGTCACCCTGGAGGATTACTTCCAGATCATCGAACACAAGACGGCGATCCTGATCGCCGCCTGCGCCAAGTGCGGAGGTTATACGGCTCCCGATCTCAGCGAAGAGATGGCCGACGCCCTGTGGGACTTCGGCTACAATATCGGCATGGCCTTTCAGCTCATCGATGACATCCTTGACTATATGGGAGATGCGAGTACGCTTGGCAAGACCATAGGCACCGACCTCAAGGAAGGCAAGATGACCATTCCCGTCATCAAGTTGCGCGACCTGGCATCAGAAGAGGAGAAGGACCGCCTGGAGAAGCTGATTGAGCAACAGATGATTCCCACTGCGGAGGATCTCTCCTTTGTGATCGGCCTGATGGACACGTACGACATACGACGCCACTCCATGGATGTGGCCTACTCGTTCCTCGACAAGGCCCGCAAAGCTGCGGAAGTTCTCCCGGCAGGAATCTATCGCGACTGCCTCCATGTGGTTGCCGACTACGTCATCAACCGTCAATTATAAACGTTAACCTTTTTCATACAGGAGAGTGGCCCGTGAGCAGCCCAAACCAGCACAGTGTTGAGACCATTGACGACGTGGTCGTCGTCACCATCGGCGAAGATCTCAACAACCCGCGATCCAACATGGCCTTTAATGATTTCCTTAAAGAAGTGTACCGCGAACACAACCCCAGGAAGCTCTTGCTCTCCTTTGAAAAGGTCGTGTTCATCGACAGCTCCGGCATCAAGGAGATCATCCTGGCCCACCGCCACCAGCAGAATGTCAAGGGGCAGCTTGCCTGTGCCCAGCTCAGCACGGCCTTGCTGGATCTCTTTAAAATGGTGCGCCTTGACAAGGTCTTCAAGATTTTCCCCTCAAGGGGTGAGGCCCTCGAAGCTCTGCGGGAGATGCCTTGAGTCTGGTTCTCGCATCAGCCTCGCCGCGTCGTTCGGAGCTGCTGCGCACCTTCGGAATTCCCTTTGTCATCAGACCACCCCATGTGGATGAATGCCTGGATGAATCTGATCCCATGCAGCTGGTCACCCGCCTCGGCGAAATGAAAGCCCGGGCGGTTGTGCTTCCGGCAGATCAGTGGATTATCGCTGCTGATACGATCGTCACCATTGACGACATTATCCTGGGCAAGCCCCGCGACCGCGAAGAAAACCGCCAGATGCTGCAGATGCTCTCTGGGCGGGCGCACAGGGTCTACGGAGGCATTGCCCTGCTCAACGCTCCCCTGAACCAGATATTTCTCCACGCCGTCTGCACCAGCGTGCGCTTTCGCAAGCTCACCACCGCGATGGTGGATAACTATGTCGCCTCTGCCGATGGCCTGGACAAGGCTGGCGGCTATGGCATCCAGGGCAGCGGCGCTGTTCTTGTGGAAAGCATTGATGGGTGTTATGATAATGTGGTTGGTTTGAGCCGGTCACATCTTTATCAGATGATGGCAGCCCAGGGTTTTTTTGAGGGAAAGGCAGAAGCGTAACGTGCGTATTATCAGTGGAACGCGCAGGGGAATGCGCCTGAGCGCGCCAAAGGGCGACGCCGTACGGCCGACGGCCGACGCGGTACGGGAGAACCTCTTCAACCTGCTGGGGCAGAACCTCCAGGGAAAACGTTTTCTTGACCTCTTCGGCGGCAGCGGGGCCGTTGGGCTGGAAGCCGCCAGCCGGGGCGCCAGTGTCGTGATTGTGGAAAAATCCCCCCTGGCCCTGCGCTGTGTCGAGCAGAACATCCAGCACTGTCGCCTGCAGGAGCAGGTAACCGTGCAGCGTGGTGACGCTCTGGCATACCTGGCACGATCACCCCAAAGCTTTGATGTGATTTTTGTCGACCCACCCTTTGACCAGACACACTATTATGGCGAGGTCATGGAAAAAGTGGCCAACAGCAGCGTCCTGGCAACCGATGGACTTCTGGTACTTGAACATCGCAGCAGAGAACCTGTGGCCGCGGCCAGCGGCTTTGAACTTCACGACCAACGCGCCTATGGAAAGAATGCCCTGAGCTTCTTTATCCGACTTCAGCACACATAAGGACTATCATGCGTCAGGCAGCAGTATATCCGGGAACCTTTGATCCCATCACCAACGGACATCTGGACATCATTGAGCGTGGGGCCGATATATTCAAAACCCTCACGGTGGCCGTGGCCCGTAACGACCGCAAACGCCCCCTCATCCCCTTTGAGGAGCGTATTGCCATGATCGAAAAAAGCACTTCACACCTTCCCAATGTGAAGGTGGAAGGCTTTTCCAACCTTCTCATCGATTATCTGGCGAAAAAAGAAATAAAGCATGTTATCAGAGGACTGCGAGCCATAAGTGATTTTGAATACGAGCTTCAGCTTGCGCTTATGAATCGACAGCTCTCGCCGGAAGTAGAAACCCTTTTCCTTATGCCCAGACAGGAGTATATATTCCTCTCATCAAACATCGTCCGGGAAATCGGACAAATGCGGGGCGACTACAGAAAGTTCGTCCCCGAAGCTGTATTCGACGATATAGATACTTTTTTCACAAGACCACCCGTATAGGAGGCTTCACCATGGACATCCAGTCCCGACTTTCCGAACGCGTCAAGGCCATCAAGGAATCTCCAACCATCGCCATCAGCACCAAGGCGAAGCAGATGAAGGCCGACGGACACAACGTTATCGGCTTCGGCGCAGGGGAACCCGATTTCGACACCCCTGACCACATCAAGTACGCCGCCATCAAGGCGCTGGTATCCGGAAACACCAAGTACACCCCCGCTGACGGCATGGTGGAGCTCAAAGACGCCATCATCCACAAGTTCAAGCGTGACAATAACCTGACCTACACCCGCAGCAATATCACCGTCAACGTCGGCGCCAAACACACCCTGTTCAACATTTACATGGCGCTGCTCAACCCTGGTGATGAGATTATTATCCCGGCTCCCTACTGGGTCAGCTACCCGGACATGGCCCTGATCTGCGGAGCGACTCCCGTTATCGTGGAAACCGAGGAAGCCGATAACTTCTGCATGACCCCAGCCCAGCTGGAAAAGGCTATTACGCCAAAAACCAAAGCCGTTGTCATCAACTCACCCAGCAACCCCACCGGCTCCGGCTACAGCAAGGACGCCCTCAAGGCGCTGGCAGATGTCATTGTGAAGCACGATATCCTGTGCATCAGCGACGAAATATACGAAAAACTCGTCTATGATGGCTTTGAGTCCTACTCCATTGCCAGCCTGGGCGATGAGATCCGTCAGCGCACCATTGTCGTTAACGGACTGTCCAAAGAGTGGGCCATGACTGGCTGGCGCATAGGCTATGCTGCCGCCAACGAAACACTGATCAAGGCCATTGCCAATATTCAGTCCCAGTCCACCACCAACCCCACCAGCTTTGCCCAGGATGGCGCCATTGCCGCCCTCATGGGACCACAGGAGCTGATCAAGCCTCTGGTAAGCGCCTTCGACGAGCGCCGCAAGTATATCGTTGACCGCTTCAACGCTATCCCCGGCATCAGCTGTCTGCGTCCCCAGGGGGCCTTCTACTGCTTCCCCAACATCAGCGCCCTCTTTGGCAAGACGTCCAAGCAGGGAATGCTCATCAAGGACTCCTCTGATTTTGCCGAGTATCTGATCAGCGAAGCCCTGGTGGCCGTTGTCCCTGGTATCGCCTTTGGCGCAGAGGGCTTTATGCGCCTGAGCTATGCCATGGGCATGCCTGCCATCATGGAAGGTCTGGATCGCATCGAAAAGGCTGTGCGCGACCTGCAGTAAGATCCCGCCTCCTTCAGAAAGAAATAAAAAAGTCCCGCCCGAATGGGCGGGACTTTTTTTATTGGGCGCAGAAAGGTTTTTTCAGCAGCCTGTCAGGGATCAACCCTGCTCAGCTCCACCGTCACGTCCTGCTGGCGCTGACGCAGCTGCTCCAGCAGAGCATGAGTCGGATAGGCATCGGCGGGCACCTTCACCATCTGCTGAAACTGGCGAACGGCATTGCGAGTCTGAGCTCCAATGCGTCCAGTGGCCTCTGCGTCATAGAGTCCGAGGGCTGCCAGGCGTTGCTGCAGTTCCAGCACTTCGCCCCGACTGAGGCGACCTTCATTGCTGTCTGCCGGTCGTTTGGCGTGCAATTGCCCCATGCCGGCCACGCGGTCTGCCATGTACCCCACAGCCAGGGCATAGTGAAGCGAGCGATTCCAGCGCATGATAAGATGAAAGTTATCGTACACGATAAAGGCCGGTCCGCGATGCCCCTGGGGCAGAACTATGGTAGCGGAAAAATCCAGATCGGGCACCAGGCGGCCATCCACCTGGCGCACTCCCAGCTTGCGCCAGTGCAACAGGGGCTGTGAGCGTTCGATATCGGCCTGTGAATAATCAAAACCACGGGGCAGAATCACCTCGCGACCCCAACGACGTCCATCCTGCCACCCCATGGCACTGAGATAATTGGCCGCCGAGGCAAAGGCGTCGGGCAGACTGTTCCAGAGGTCTTTCCTGCCATTGCCATCATAGTCCACCGCGTAGGAGAGAAAGGTGGAGGGCATAAACTGGGTGTGCCCCATGGCACCTGCCCAGGAGCCCTTCATCTGTTCCATGTCGATATGCCCTTCTTCCAGGATACGCAGGGCGCTGAAAAACTGATTGGTGAAGAATTCACCACGCCGCCCATCACAGGCCAGAGTAACCACGGCATCAAAGACCGGCGTTTTGCCGAAATAGGTACCGAAGTTGGTCTCCATACCCCAGAAGGCTATGATATACTCGGGACGCACTCCATACTCATCGGCAATACGCTGCAGGAGTACCCGGTGCTCTCTCAGAAGCTGTCTCCCCTTCTCCACCCGATCCACGCTCACCCGGCGGTCCAGATACTGCAGAAAGGTTTCGGTAAATTCGGCCTGGGAGCGATCCAGCTCCACGATGCGCTGGTTGAACGTGACGGAAGAGAGCACCTGATTCAGGGTGTCATGGGCATGACCAGCGTCCAGTGCCTTGGTACGCAGATGGGAGAGACAGGCATCAAAGTCCTGGGCCGTGCTGGCCTGAACGGGCTGATGAACCAGAAGCAGAATGCCTGCAAGCAACAACGAAAAAGACCTTTGCAGAGTCATGGCACCGAACCTCTTTCACGGGTACATGGCGTTGACGAAATCCGGGAACACGGGCTCCGCTTTTCGCGCTAAACCCGCATAATAGCATACTGATGGTGATATCACTGAAAATGAGAAAAAATCAAGAATCATTGCGAAAAAAAACAATACATGGCATGATTCGCCCTGAAAATCATCAACCAGGAAACATTTCCGGGGCCGCCATGTATTCTTTCACCTCTGTGCTTTCAGATATCCCGCCCCAACAGGAGAGCCTCTGCGCTTTCCACGGCACCTATATCGTGGACAGCTATTCCCGCGAAGGCACTGAGGACATCTTTATCGCCAAAGGAGACTCCTTCACCTTCGGCTGCCTGCTCAGCGACCCCGGGCTCATGCACATGGTCAGCAATTCTTTTGAGCAGTGGCATTCCACCGACAGGCGTTTCACCCTGACCGGTTTCCTCACTTCGCTGCGCTATCGCTGCATGGATGAATTGCACAGCGGTCATCAGGGCATTTTTTTCCTCATCAACGAAAAGGACAGCAATATTGTCCTGGCCAACTTCAGCAGCCACCGCATACTCCTGAGCAACCGCTCCCAGCAGATTTTCTGGTCCATGGACCAGCAGGAGGACTTTACCAACCCGGAGGCGCTCTTCCGAGTCCAGGTCTGCCCCCTCCAGGAGGTGGAAAGCATTATCCTGTGCAATGCCGATGACGCGCTGGAGATTGTTGCCCGGAACTTCCACCGCATCCACCTCCCCCGCCACGTCTTTGAACTGCTGAGCTCACCGGAGCTGCCAGGCGATACCAGTAAGCTCTCCTGCATTGCCATGAACTTCCTGAGCCATGAAGCAGCGCAACACTGCCTGCACCTCACCCAAAAACAGTTCACCCTTGAAGACCTGAGCACAATGGAAGATCAGCTGCAGCAAACCCTGGAGGAACTCCAGCTGCCCCGGGAAAAAATTGATCAGGCCGCCTTTGCATTCCATGAGGTATTGTTCAATGCCTTTGAGCATGGCATTCTCGGCATCGGCAGCGATCGCAAAGAGGAGCTGATCCGCCAGGAGGATTACGAATCTTTCCTGCACACCCAGGGCCTGCAGGCCACGGGCACCATCAGCGTCTCGGTAGAGGTCTTTGCCACCCAGAATCTCCTGATGATCCAGGTGGAGGATTCGGGCAGCGGCTTTGACTACCAACCCTATACGGGCCGGGCCCGCAGCCTGAGCAGCCACACTTACCGCGGTCGAGGCATCTACTGCGTCAAGGATTACTGTGACGGCATCTACTATTCACACAGCGGGCGCAAGGCCACTCTGCTCACAGGCATGGCACCCGTCAGCAACCTGAGTCTTGATGATCTCAGGCCCCTCAGCCACGAAGATACCCATAAGGGCGATATCCGCCTGCTGCTGGTGGACGATGATGAAGGCTCCCTGGAGCTGTACCGCCGCATTCTGAACCGCCTGCCCATGACCAGAACCGTCTTTGTGGCCACGAATGGCCTTGAAGGGCTCAACACCTACCATCAGCACAAGCCCGACATCATTATCAGCGACATCCAGATGCCCCGCATGACTGGCCTGGAGATGGCTCACCAGATCCGAAGGGAAGACACCAACACTCCCATCATCCTGCTCACCGCCTACTCTGATCGCGACCTTATCCTTGAGGCCATTGACGCCGGCATCAACCGTTTTGTCAAAAAGCCCCTGGAGGTTCAGCAACTGCGCAGACACCTGGAATATTACGCCCAGCACATTCGCACCCGCCACGAGCTCCAGCACAAGATTGAGCAGGAGCAGCGTCAGCGCGAAAAGGAGTTTTTTGCCCTGAAGGCCAAACGTGATCACGATGAGCAGCAACAGCGCGATGCCTTTGCCAAGGAACAGCTCATCATTCATAATGATTCCGCCCTGCTCAGCGGCATCCACTGCCAGGTTCACTATCAGCCACAGGAGATACTCAGCGGCGATATCTACGGCATCTACCGCATCAACGACCAGCGCACTTTCTTCTATATCATAGACAGCATGGGCAAAGGACTGAGCGCTTCGGTCACCTCGCTTCTCTCAGCTTCCCATCTGCATACCCTGCTGCAGAGTGCCCTCGCCACTAACACCTTTCACTTCACTGAGGTTGCCCACGCCTACACCCGTCATATCTGCCAGTACATGGTCAAAGAAGAGCTTATCTCCTTTACCTTCGCCTGCCTGGATCAGGCTGAAAACACCCTGGAGTACATCAGTTGCGGCATGTACCCCATCCTGGTCAAGGACAGCGCCAGCCAGACCATTACGACGGCCCGTGGGAACAACCCCCCATTCACCAGGCACAGTCTGCCACTGCGCAGCAGCTCCCTGAAGCTGCCCTCGGAATACAGCATCCTGCTCTACTCCGATGCCCTCTGTGAAAGCACCGGCTACACCACAGAGAATCTCCACGATTCCTTCGCCAGGCATCACCATCTGGAAGACATCATGGCCGACTTTTCCAGAGCATTGGCAAGATTTGATAACGGGATCATTCCCGACGACATCAGTGTCGTCCTTATCGCCAGAACGCTCCCCGAGTAAAGCCGCCCGCTGCGGCATCTTGTAACATTTCCCCTCAAGCCACTTTCTGTACAACAAGGAACTACTATCAACCTGACGCCCATGTCACATGAATGTCTCAAGTGATGTAACGCACATTCACACAACTACTTAACGATACTTTCTCCCTTGAATCTGCATTCCACTTCAGGTTTTTTGTTGTACAACTCCCACTTTGCACCATCCACCAAAAAGGTGATTTTTTTCCAGGTCAAATGGGTAGCATGCCCATTGCGGTTTCCTCTCCCGAACCACAAGAATATTGATACAAATAGTGCGAGGTTGTTATGTTCCGGTCAATGAAGCTGACCGCCAAAATGATGATTCAGTTTGGTGTTGCTATTGCTGCGCTGTGTATTCTCATGGCCGTCGTCGTTGTCTACCAGGTTACCAGCAGGGTTGTGCCCCTTGAACAGGAGCTGACCCACGAGGTAGTGAGCTCAAAAGCCCAGGAGATCGGCAAATGGCTTGACGGGCACCATAATCTGATTGGCAGCCTGGCGCGCATGCCAGTCTTCCGTGAAGGGAACACCGATGAAATCGCCAGCTTTCTGCAGTACTACGGACGCTCCCTGAGCAGTGAATACGAAGTTCTGCTCTATACGGACAAAGACGGCATGGGCTACTATCACAATGGAACGGTCACCGACCTCTCTGACCGCTTCTACTACACCCGCATCATCAGAGATCGCATTGAGGATCGCCTGCTGACCAACCCTTTTCTGGCCCGCAGCACCGGCAACGTCATCGTGGCCGTAGCCCACGCTGTCACCAACTATGAAGGTGATGTGACCGGGCTGATCTTTGCCTCCATCAATACCCAGACCCTTTCGCGCATTGCCGACAATATCACCATCGCTCCCCATAACCAGGGGTGGCTGGTGGATGGTACCGGCCAGGTCTTTGCCCACCCGAATGCGGAATATCGCCTGGCCCTGAAGGTAAACAGCGCCGGAGAAAAGGGCTTTCGCAACCTGGAGCAGGCTGCCGCCGGAATGCTGCGACAGAATCCCGGCAGAGGGACATACCAGGAGCCCGATGGCATAGAGCGCACCCTGATCTACTCCCCGGTGCCATCATCACCTGGCTGGAGCTTTGCGGTCTCCATCCCCTCCAGTCATTTCATGGAAACCTCCTACGCCATACTCAACACCATCATCGCCGTAGTGGTTATCATGCTCCTGTTCATCGCCATCGTCATCTACGTCATCGCCCACTCCATCAGTCGTCCACTGGTCCGCGCGGCGGAAGCCCTGCAGGACATCGCCCAGGGAGATGGCGACCTCACCGCGCGCCTGGAAGTGCGCGGACGCGATGAAATCGGTCAGGTTGCCCACTGGTTCAATATATTTGTCGCCAAGCTCCACGATACGATTGCCAATGTACGGGCCTCTTCTGAAGGGGTTGCTTCCGCCAGCGAAGAACTCAGCAGCGCTTCGACACAAATGTCCCACAGCATGGTCAACCAGTCTGAGAGCGTTTCCCAGATTGCCTCAGCTATCCGGGAGATGAACGAGACAGCCCGCAGCGTTACCCAGGCCATCAATGAAGTGCAGCAGTATTCTCAGAATTCCCATGAAGCTGCTCAACAGGGCGGAGCGGTGGTATCTGAATCGCGGCGGGAGATGGAAAGCATTGCCGGTGAGGTCGAGCAGGCCACGGAAATGGCCCAATCTCTGGAAGAGAAGAGCCGCCGCGTCGAGGAAATCATTCAGGCCATCAACGATATCGCCGACCAGACCAACCTGCTGGCTCTCAACGCCGCCATTGAGGCAGCCAGAGCCGGTGACGCCGGAAGAGGGTTCGCCGTCGTGGCCGACGAAGTCCGCAAACTGGCCGAACGCAGCACAGACTCCACCCGGGAAATTATCCAGATCGTCGGCAGCATTCAGGAAGGCGTCCAGGGTGTCACCAAAGCCATGGAAGGAGTCAACCGCAGAGTGCAGCACGGCTCTGAGCTTTCCAGCCGCACCTCGGACGCCTTCAGCAAAATCCTGCAGGGCATCGAAGGGCTGCAGGAGTACATCAGCCAGAATGTTACCGCCATGGAAGAGATGTCCCGCACTTCGGAACATATCAGCGACGATATCCAGAGTGTTTCCGTGGCGTCGGAGCAAACGGCGCGGGCTTCCGATGAAGTTTCACGGGCTTCTTCCGATCTGGCACGCCTGGCGTCCGACGTGCAACAGACCATCTCCGCCTTCCGCGTTTCCGATGACAACGCTTCGCAATCACGGGCGCTGACCCCTTACACCTGAAGACACCAAGCCCCCTGAGCTGCTCAGGGGGCTTTTTTGCTTCGCTACCTTTTGCGCAGCAGCAGCACCCGCTGCTGCTGTTCTTCGATCAGCCTCAGGCCATACTCGCGACACAGGTAGGTTATGGTCTGACGATGATAGAAACTGACGTGGGTAGGGTCACACTTGTAGTACCAGTCGGTGAAATTGATGGACTCATCCCACAGCTGCGTCATGACAAACAGCCAGCCTCCCGGCTTGAGCAATAAACTCAGATGCTGCAACTGTTCCATGGGCCGGTGAAAGTGCTCAAAGCACTCCGTGGCAAAGATAAAGTCGAAGGGGCCGGCAGGACAGCTGGGGAAAAAGAGCGGGTCATAATTCTCACAGCTGATACCGTGGAACTCCAGGAGCTGCGAAAGGGTCGGACCCGGACCGCAGCCATAATCCAGTCCGCGCATACCGGGATGCAGGTACACCAGGGCTGGATCGAGAATGCGGCGCAGAAAATTCACATATCCGGCGTGCCCCAGATGGTTCTGATGCTTCTCATAGACACCGCGTTCGGTCTGGCGATCCGGCAGATGTTCGGAGTCCATGAAGATAAGCGCACAGCGGAAGCAGCGCCAGTAGGCTCGTCCCTTGCGGGTCTGAAAGACCATCGCTTTCCCTGCACCATCACCACATAAAGGGCACGGATTAACGGCAGCTGACATGGTCGTGCTGCTGCAGAATTCTCTGCGCATCCAGCAGGGCCTCACTCTCCAGCTGTTCCAGCAGGGCATTGCGATTTATCCTTGCCCGCTCATGGGCTGCTGCGGCTGCGCGGTGGAAGTAGACATAGGCCTTCACCAGATCTTTCTCCACACCATAGAATCCATTGGCATATATGGCACCAAGATTATTCATCGCGGCGGGCTCTCCCTGCTGAGCTGCCCGCTCATACCAGTACAGGGCCCGTTCTTCGCTCCGCTCGATCCCCAGCCCCTGACTGTAGAGCAGTGCCAGGTTATACTGGGCACGGCAGTAGCCCTGGCGGGCAGCCGATTCATACCAGCGGGCTGCCTCAGTTTCATTACGCCACTGCGGTTCATTGATATACAAAGTAGCCAGATTGTACTGGGCCAGGAGGTGGCCCTGCTCAGCCGCTTGGCGATACCAGCTGTGTACCTCCTCGCTGACATCGTCGCTCTCCAGGGTTGCGGCAAGCAGGAAAGCCAGGGCGAACTGCGCCTGAGGGTTTCCCTGGCGAGCCGCCTTCTCATACCATTCAAACGCCCGGGGAATATTGCGGGACAACCCGGATCCGGTGGCATAGAGGAAGGCAAGGGCTTCCTGGGCTTCAGCAACGCCCTGCTGAGCTGCCCGCTCATACCATATGGCAGCATCCTGAGCACTGGGAGCCAGCCCAAGGCCATGCTGATACAGAGTGGCCAGCAGCCACTGACTGCGGGCATCGCCTTCCTGGGCCAGGGGTTCAAGGGTGCGCCAGGCGGCCTCATAGTCACCACGACTATACCACTTCAGAGCTACCAGAAAGTCATTTTCCGGCACTGATATGCCCACATCCGGCAGCTGCGGAAGCTCCTCCAGCAGGAGTACCTGCTCCCCGGGCTGCTGCCCGGAAGCCGGAAGCACGCAACACAACAGTAAACTGGCAATCAAGGCAAACGACGCGAACCTGCTCACTGGCCATCCCCTTTACGCAAATGAAGATCACTATGCTACCACAAACCCACGCCTTCGCACCAGCAGCGGGTAATTCTCCCCACAACGCAGTTACCTTACCATACTTCCCCTGCGGCGAAATGATCTACTGCCTTTCGCGAAAAAAATTGGTACAGTTTTTCTCTGGAGGTGAAAAATGGACTGCAAACCCAACACGAAGGATTGTGCCTGCTCGTATCCCGGCTGCCCACGCCACGGTCGGTGCTGTGAGTGCGTCGCCTACCACCGTGGAAAGAATCAGGTGACCGCCTGCTTTTTCTCCCCGGCTGCAGAGCGAACCTATGATCGCTCCATTGCCAATCTCGCCAGAGACAAGGGCCTGCTCTGAGCCAGAATCATGGCGCCGCAAGAACCTGGATGATCTATGGCGCCACCGGCTTTACCGGCAGACTCATCGCCGCCCAGGCAGTCACAGCCGGGTTGCGGCCGATTCTGGCTGGCCGCAACCCCAAGGCAGTGCAGACACTCTCCCGCAACCTGGAACTTCCCTGGCGCGCCTTTGACCTTGGTGATGAAAAAGCGCCGCACTCCCTGGCCGATATTGACCTGGTGCTGAACTGCGCCGGCCCATTCAGCCATACGGCTCCCCACCTTGGCCAACTCTGCGTGCGCAGCAAAACGCACTATGTGGATATTGGCGGAGAACTTCAGGGGCTGGAAGCACTTCAGGCACTTCATCAGCAGGCACAGAGCTCCCAAGTGGCCCTGGTGGGCGCAGCAGGGCTGGCTGTTCTTCCCACAGACTGCATGACCCGGATGCTGCTGCCCGGACTTCCCGATGCCAGCAGACTCACCGTCGCCATCCAGTACAGCGACCACCCCGAAGCCTCCCTGCTGGGGAGCATCCTGCGGGCGCTGCTGGGAATGAAGCACGGTATCATGGTCGGGCCAGGCTCGGTGGCTACCGCCCTGGAAAGCCTGCGCAACCGACCTGTCCTGCGCCAGGATTCACACCTTTGCCAGGTACCCTGGGCCTCGCGCCTCCTGCAACGCCCCATCTTCCGCCATGGGCCAGCCCTGGGCGTCATCTTTCCCTGGGGCGACGTCATCTGCGCAGCGCACAGCCACGGCATCCCAAACGTTGAGGCATACCTGGCCGTCCACCGCTGGGAGCTCATGGCTATGAAGTGCCTGAACCTGGTACAGCCACTGCTGCGTCCGAAAATTCTCGAGTGGTTACTGCAAAGGGCTGCCCGCCATCAATACGCAGTGCATTTCCACGAAGGCGCACGCAGCACCTTTTGGATACGGCTGGAAAACACCACCGGCAAAGGGGTACAGGGACGGATGACCCATACCCCGTCTTCCGCGCTGGCAGGCTATGATCTGACGGTGTACGGCAGCCTGGCGGTGGTGAAGCATATGCTGGAAAAGGAGATTCCCGGAGGATTCACCACCGGAGCGGGTGTGACAGGCAGTGATATCTGGCGAAGTATTCCCGGCCTGCAGTGGCATGGCGAGGAACCCGCACACCGACTCTAGCGGCGGGCTCTGGTGGCGAGATCCAGCGGACTGCAGTTACTCCTGCTGTTCGCCTTCACTCTCGTCATCATCGGCGAACTGGAAATTATTGCGCCCCATGTCCTTGGCCTTGTACATGGCACCATCGGCTTTTTTCAACAGAGATGCCTTGTCCCTGCCATGATGGGGGTAGAGGCTGATACCGACACTGGGGCTCGTGTGCAGGCAGTGCCCGTCAATGGTAAAGGGGCGTGCGATGGCCTCCACGATCTTGCTGGCCACCATCGCAGCGGCATCGGCTCCCGTGATATCCAGCAGGAGTATCACAAACTCGTCTCCCCCCTGGCGGCTGACAGTATCACTCTGTCGCACGCAGGCACACAGACGCTTTGCCACCTCCTGCAGCAGCAGATCACCCATATGGTGCCCGAGGGTATCATTGATGATTTTAAAACGGTCGAGATCCACAAAAAGTACGGCCAGCTGGTGTTCATTACGGCAAGCCAGCACCAGGGCTCTCTCCAGACGATCCTGCAGCAGGGCCCGATTGGGCAGACCGGTGAGCGGATCGTGCCAGGCCAGGTACTGAATGCGTTCTTCAGCGGCTTTACGCTCGCTGATGTCGGAGAAGATGGCAATATAATGGGTAATGGCGTTGTCCGCATCCGTGGCGGTGCTTATACTCACCCACTGGGGATAGATTTCACCGTTTTTCCGACGGTTCCATATCTCACCCTTCCACTGACCCAGATGCAGCAGTGACTGCCACATCTGGTGGTAAAATTCCTCATCCTGACGGCCGGAGCTCAGAAGGTTGGGGTTGTGGCCAATCACTTCTTCACGACTGTAGCCGGTGATCGTGGTAAAAGCCTGGTTCACGGAGACAATGGCGTTATTGCGATCGGTAATGACAATGGCGTCCATGCTGCTCTCAAAAACCTTGGCAGCCAGGCGCAGCTCCTGCTCCGCCAGCTTTTCCTCGGTGACATCGTCGAATATGGCGACCACTTCTCCGGAAGGCAGGCGATAGACAAAGTTCTCAAAGTACCCCTGCCGCGAGTCATCATGATAGTGCGCGGGGGGAAAGTACTGTGGGGAGCCTGAGCGGTACACGTCCTGCAACACTGTCAGTAAACCGAAATCCTCCACACCGGGCAGTGCTTTGGTCAGATTACGACCGATCAGATCCTCTTTGCGGGCACACAGAATGCTCTCTGCCGACTTGTTCACATCTTTGAAGACAAAGACATCACCGCCACTTTCTACATCGTAGATGGCCACGCCGCTTTTCATGTTATCAAAAAGTTCGCGGTACTTTTTTTCATTCTTCTGGAGCGTTTCCATGATCTGGTGACGCTCCGTGATATCGGTGGCTACCTGCATGCGCACGACACTGCCATCAACCCAGCGGATTCCCTGGTCATGGCGCAGGAACCAGCGCCCCAGTGACGCATCGTATTCTTCCCAGGCGACCACTTCACCACTGGGGTTCCCATGTCGGTCAACCAGCGCCTGTTGAGCCGGGGCTGTA
Organism: Desulfurispirillum indicum S5; assembly: GCF_000177635.2. Lineage (NCBI taxonomy): Bacteria > Pseudomonadati > Chrysiogenota > Chrysiogenia > Chrysiogenales > Chrysiogenaceae > Desulfurispirillum > Desulfurispirillum indicum. Next base: position 658,468 of record NC_014836.1, on the reverse strand, counting down.
TCCCGATTGAAACAGCTCCAGGGCTGTCCCTCAATGTCACCGTACAGTTTTCGGGCGTGGTGATTGACAAAGAGAATCTGTTCATCACCTTCCATCTGGGTGACGACGATAAGCGCATCCACCGCATCAAGAATCTTGCGCATGCGATCGGAGGAGTCCTTCAGGTAGTTCTCCATATCCTTGCGTTCGCTGATGTCACTCATGGTTCCCACCGCGCGCAAGGGTTTGCCGTCAGTGGCCCATTCGATGATCTTCCCCCGGGTCAGCACCCACTTGTAACTACCATCCTTGCAGCGCATGCGTTTTTCCACGACAAAGGTCGGGGTCTTGCCCTGGAGGTGGAGCTGTACCTCCCACTGGATCAACGGCAGGTCATCGGGATGCAGCAAATCCATAAAACTAGTGTAGTTGCTGGAGAGTTCGTGATCCGCGTAGCCCAGCATGGCCTTCAGGTTTTTTGAGAGGAACATGGCGTCCGTTTGGGTGTCCCAGTCCCAAACGCCATCCCCACTGCCCTCCAGGGCAAACTGCCACCTTTCCTCGCTTTGTCGCAGGAGTTTGATATTCTCCTCAAGGGCCTTCTGGTAACGACGCAGCGAAAGCATATTGCGAACCCTGGTGGTAAACTCAAGCATATCCAGAGGTTTCGTGAGAAAATCATTGGCGCCATGCTCCAGGGAGCGGTGTCGAATGTCCAGATCCTCGCTGGCGGTGATCATGAGTACCGGAACATGACGATGACGGGAGTTGCTTTTAAACTCACGCAGGAAGGTAATGCCATCAAGATCCGGCATCATGTAGTCGACGATGAGCAGGTCGATGTGCTGGTCCTGGCACCATTCAAGGGCATCACGGGAATTGACGAACCCTTCAAGCTGGCAGTTCTCCATATTCTTGGTCATCTGCTTCATCAGGGCCAGGATGGTTTTTGAGTCATCGACGGCGAGTATGATCATCTTGCTCATGAATACCAGTTCCTTGGGGGTGGATTATGGCGCTTCCGCAATCACGGATTCGGCCTCCTGCCTCCGGCAGGAGGAGTTTCACAAGGGAGAATCGGATGTCTTGCTTTGACACTGAGCCCGCAGGTACGCCTCTGTGCCTTCAATGGAGCGATTACACGGGGCTATGGTGGTCTGAGTGTCCAGCACCGGCAAATGGTCGCTGTTCAGAAAAAGGATCTCCCCGTCATCCTGCAGCTGACGCACAATGCGAAACGCTTCCTCCAGGAGTTCCTCGGAGTGCAGCAGTTTTCTGCTGGTTATATTTTTGGCCAGATGACCTTTCTTGCGCAGAAACTGATAGATCAGCGGAAAGACATACTCCTCTTCGTCATCGGGGCCGATGACGAGCATCTGGTCAGATTCCGCCTCAGTCCCGGGAGCTGCCAGCACCTCGCTGATCTTCTCCAGGAGATCAGAGACATTCACCGGCTTGATGAGAAAGGCATTCACATCCATGTCCACCACTTCAGAGAAGTAGTCCTCCTCGCTGAAAGCCGTGGCGGCAATAATCGGAACATCAGGGTCAATGGCCCGGATCTGCCGTATCATTTCCAGGCCGTTCATCACTGGCATATTGATATCCGTCACGACAATATCCGGACGATGCCGACGGAATAACTCCAGTCCCTCACGTCCGTCACCAGCCATATACAGTTGCTTGACCTTGTGGGCCAGTGAGCGCTCAAGGATCTTCTTTATAATAACTTCGTCCTCCACATAAAGGACCACAAGTTCTTTGAGTTTTTCGTCCATATCGGCGCCACTCCCCTGCATCAAAGGTTTTTATTTTATAACATGTTGTCGCAATATGTTGCCATCATTTTCCATGGGACAGTGCGGCTTTTTCACTGTCTGCCCGGCTCTTGCGACTTCGCAGGGATCCCTCCGGCAGCGCGATCCCATTTTCCGGTAGCCTCAAGGACTTTTGACAGCTGAGTCAGCTCCCTTTCCAGGCGAATATAAAGCAGCTCGATATCCTGCCACCCTGCCTGCCCCTGGGCGGCCCGCTCCAGGGTATTACACAGTTCAATGGCCACCGGCGCAGAGAAGTTTGCCAACATCCCCTTCATGAGGTGCGCCTGCTGCTGCAGCGCAAAGCTCTCCTTGTCGGCGACAGCCTGAGCAATAGCCTGCAGCACGTAAGGATACTCTTCAATAAAGGTCTGGGCAATGATCGCGAACATTTCGCGATCACCGCCAAGGCGCTTCATCACCATATCCATATCCATGATATTCTGCTGATACTGGGGAGTCAGGCGCGCTGCTATGGCGAACTGTTCAAGGACCGGTTGCAGCAGCTCAGGGCGCACCGGCTTGGTAAGATGACCATCCATGCCGGCAGCAAGGCATTTCTCCCGATCCTGCTCCATGGCATTGGCAGTGAGAGCGATGATGGGCAGGTGGTTGTCCGTACCGCACTCTTTGGCCCGAATAGCCCGCGTAGCCTCATAGCCATCCATCACTGGCATCTGGCAGTCCATAAGAACAAGGGCATAGGTGTTTTTTTCGAGTTTCTCCAGGGCCTCGCGGCCATGGGCCGCCAGGTGCACCTCAAAGCCCATCTTCTCCAGCTGCATTCGGACTGCCAGCTGATTCACCCGGTTGTCCTCCACCAGGAGCACCGGCAGAACATCCCGGACCCCAGGTTCTCTGTCACCTTGTGTAACAGCTTTCCCCTCAGGAACCACAGGGCAAACGGCGCTCACAGGCTCAGACTGAACACTGCTGGTCAACGCACGCCACAGCTTTATGGAGGATATCGGATGGGAGAGGATGCAGGTGTCCATATTCGGGTCAAGGCCCATAGGCAGGCCATTGCTGCCACCAAAGGGCGTCAGGAGCACCAGACGGCACTGGCGGTGCAAAGCGAGCATCTGCGAGATCCATGCACCATCACCGGCAAGCTGCGCGCTCAGAATAACGACGTGAAAAGGCCGTTGACTCTTTCCCGTGGTGATAAGGGATTGCAGCGCCTGCTGGCGGGTGGCAGTGATGGTGCATTCCATCTTCCAGGCCCTGAGGTACTCGCCCAGCACGTTCTGATACTGGGCATTCTTCTCAATCACCAGGACGCGGAAAGGCCGCTCCGGCAACGCCCACTGCGGCTCAGCATGATTGAGGGCAGGCAGCAGAGGCAGCGTAAACCAGAAGGTTGACCCCTGTCCAAGGCGACTTTCAATACCAATTTCCCCCCCCATCAACTCAACGAGGTTGCGGCAGATGGCAAGCCCCAGTCCGGTGCCACCATATTTGCGTGTGGTGGAAGAATCGGCCTGCGTAAACGACTGAAAAAGTCGCTCGGCAACCTCAGCATCAACCCCAATACCCGTATCACAGACCTCGAAACGAATCAGGGGCGCCTGGCCACCATCACCGAGAATCTTCACCTGCAGCTGCACACTGCCCTTTTCCGTAAATTTCAGCGCATTTGAGAGCAGATTGGCCAGCACCTGACGCAGGCGCAGAGCATCGCCTCGCACATAGGCGGGAAGCTGTGGATCCACATAAGAAGTCAGGACAATGCCCTTTTTCTGGGCTGCCAGGGCAAAGAGTTCGGTCACGCCTTCAGTGAGTGAGCCCAGGGAGAATTCGGCCTCTTCGATTTCCAGTTTGCCGGCTTCTATTTTGGAAAAGTCGAGGATATCGTTGATAAGAGCCAGCAGGGCATGGGCCGAGTCAGAAGCAAGCCTGGCGTACTCCTGCTGCTCGTTGTCAAGGCGGGTATCCAGCAGGAGATCAACCATGCCGATAATACCGCTGAGAGGAGTGCGTAGTTCATGGCTCATGTTCGCCAGAAACTGGCTTTTGGCACGGTTGGCTCCCTCGGCCTGATCCCTGGCACGTTCAAGCTCAGCCGTGCGCTTTTCCACCAGTTTCTGAAGCCTTTCGTTATCCTGGGAGAGCAGCCGGTACAGCTCAGCGCTCTCCAGGGCGTAAGCGGTACTCGTCAGAATTATGGAGAGCAGCTCCATGGTAGCCACCGAAGTGCGATGCATGGAGCCCTGTCGCAAGCCATAAAACATACCTCGAACGCGATTGCGGGTGGTGAGCACGTGCAGAATCTGCGCGCTGTCAGCAGTGTCACTCTCCCCAACGACCACGGGACGATTCTGGTTGATGGCCCAGGCAAATTCACCATTTTCGATTATAATATCCAGTGCCCGCTGAATCTCCGCGCTCCGCGAAGCCGGATGACTGAGCACCAGATCAAAGCTTGAGTCATCTTCATTGACCAGCAGGAAACCCATCTGGGTAAAGTGAAAAACCTGATTGAGGTATTCGAGACTCCGCCGCAGAATCTGATCGAGATTCGCCTGGTCGCGTGTGTTGGTGTGAATATCGCCCATGGAAGCGAGAATGCCCAGGGAGTGGGCGTACCAGCGAAGATTCTCTTCCAGCAGCTCAACCCGTTCCTGCAGCGCCTGCATGTTCGTAGCCATAGGCTCACCCGCCAGCTGAGGAGAGGAGGAAGATGCTCACCGCATCCTCGTATTCACGATCAACCTGCTGCAGAATTGGCTCCAGCTTGGCCACACCAAGATTCAGATTCTGCGACAGGCTGGCGTCAAGGGGCGGAACACAGGCCTCACCGGTTCGCCCGAGCTCCATGGCGTGGGCAATGGCATCCGCAAGATGCACGATATAGGCGTCCTCCATGTGGTAGCGGGCCTGGGAGGGATCATGATGATGGGCGACGGGATCACGCATGGAGACAGGCAGTTTCCAGCTTTTCAGCAAGGCGGCACTGATAGCGGAATGGTCAAAGCCGAGCACCCGCGCTTCCGCCTGGTAGAGGGGCAGAGACTCCTCTGCACCTATCCGGAAAGCCTCGATCGCCAGCGCAGAGTAGCCTCCGTAGAGCACCAGACGTCCAATATCGTGCAGCAGGCCCAGCAGATAGTAGCGCTCGGTGTTGCCGAGGCGACAGTAGCCCGCAATGACTTTGGCCGCGATGCCACAGCCAATACTGTGGCGCCAGAACTGCTCCATATCCACCAGGTCATTGGGAAGCCCGTTGAAGAGGTGCGTAACGCTGGAGGCGATAACCAGCTCACGCAACTGTTTGGTGCCGATGAGGGTTACCGCCCGCGAAATGGTATCAATCTTCTCAGGAAACTGGTAGAGAGCACTGTTGGCCACTTTCAGCAAGTGGGCTGAAAGGGCGCTGTCCTCAGCAATAATATTCGCGAAGTCGTTGAAGTTGGAGCGCGGATCCTGTAGGGAGCGATTCAGGCGGTGGACAATTTCGGGCAGCGATGGCAGCTGCCCCATGGCGCTGATAAGTTCGTCCGCGCTTTGTATCTGCATGATCACACCCCCGCTGAAGCGCGCATGAGGATGCGCTGCTGCGCCAGGCGCTTCAGCTCAGCGGTGCAGGGGTCATCGCTGGAAGATGCATAGCGGAAAAGCTGCGCGACACGTTTGCGCGCAGCCTCGATTCGGGCGGGGTCTATATGCTCCAGGAGCTCATCGGCGGAGTCGGGATCACTGCCGTACACGGCAACTTCTGTTACCCCCCAGGTCTTCAGAACCTTGATATGCTTTTCGGTAATCTCTGTATCAGCCGAAAACAGCAACCGCCCGCTCTGATCAAAGACATCGGCGGAGACCACCATTCCCACTTCAAGATACTTGGTTCGTATTACCGGCACCGTCTGTGTTCCTTTTCGCCCGCGGTTTACGGGCCAAAAATATACCTGTCGACCATCTCTACCAGTGTACCGATTTCCGGTTTGGTCACCGTGTCATCGGCCCCTACCAGCAGAGCCTTGCGACGGTTTTCCTCGCTCATAATTGACGAGAACATGATGACTGGTAGTTTTACATATATTTCTCTTTCACGCAATCGTTTTACCAGATGCATACCGTCCATGCGCGGCATCTCCACATCGCTGATAATCAGACTGACATGATCCCCAATGTTCCCACCTTCCGAGTGGGCGATCTGTTCAAACTCCATCAGCATGTCATAGGCTTCGGCGCCATCGTTGGCGCTGATAACCCGGTAACCTGCAGTGATCAGGGTTTTTTCGATCAGCTTTCGGATAAAGGCGGAGTCATCCACCGCCAGTACGGTTTTGTCACCACGACGCTGGACCATCTGCTCACTCTGGAGCACCTTCTGATCCAGGGAGATATCATAACTCTCCATACTCTGCGCCGGATTGATGTCAGCAAAGATCTTTTCAAAATCCAGAATCATGATGAGTCGCTCCTCCATACGGATAACAGCAACCACACAATCGGTGTCGCGGCTCTCCAGGAACTGGCTTGGCGACTCTACGTTTCCCCAGGAAATCCGGTATATCCGCGTCACTCCATCCACCAGAAAGCTGCTGAACTGTTTGTTGAACTCGGTCACGATGACCCGTTTCTCACTGAGATCAGACGCGACGGGAATCTTCAGCCAGTGGGCGATATCCAGCAGGGGGATCAGTCGCTCACGCAGGTTGAAAATACCAACGACGCTGGGGTGGGCATTGGGATAGTCAGTGGTCTCGGGAACCTTGATGATCTCCCGCACCTTGGCGACATTGATGCCAAAGTAACTTATCTTTTCACTGCCATCGGGCAACTGCCGCCGCAGCTGAAACTCTATGATTTCAAGCTCGTTCGTTCCGCTCTCCAGCAGAATTTCCTGTTTACTTGCGTGAGTTGTCATAGAGCGCTATCCTTTTGATATCGTTTGCCTCCTCGGAAGAAGAGCCTGTCCTGAAGGCGCTGATATGCTGCCGCACCTCAGCTGCCAGCCGCGCCAGGTCACCTGCTGCAAAGGAAACCTCCTCCGAAGCTTTGGCGGTCTCTTCCGAAGCCGACGAAATGGACTGAATATCATCATTGATATGGTCGGTGGTCTTGGACATCTCCTCAATAGCGGCCACATTATCTTCAATCAGGTGCATCAGGGCGTCCATCTCCCGCAGAATACTGGCGAAAGCCCCACTGGTCTGTTCCGAGAGCTGTGCGCCGTTCTGAACCTTCTCGTTCACCTTGGCCAGGGCGTTTGTCACCGTGTTCACCCCGGTCTGAATTGTCTTGACGATACCGATGATTTCACCTGTCGACTGGGTGCTGCGCTCGGCCAGCTTGCGCACCTCGTCAGCCACCACGGCAAATCCTCTGCCGGCATCGCCGGCACGGGCCGCCTCAATGGCGGCGTTGAGAGCCAGCAGGTTGGTCTGATCGGCGATATCATTGATCACCTGAATGACCTCTTCCACCCGGCGACTCTTCTCTTCCAGTTCGCGGGCAGAGTGTGCCGTGCGATCCACTTCGCTGGCAATGGTAGTCATCTCCTGCACCGACTGACCTACCGTATCGCCACCAGCCCGGGCAACCTGCAGCGCATTCTGCGAGCTCCCCAGCACCTCTGACATATTGCGGGCAACCACATTGACGGTCTCAGCCATTTCGCTGACCGCTGTGGATATCTGTGTGATCGCCTGGGCCTGCATGTTCATGCCCACAGACATCTCGTTGGATGAACTGCTGAGCTGCTCGCTGGATGAAGCAACGCCTTCCGTGGAAGCCCTGACATTGGTGATGATCCCTTCTGTTTTCGCCAGGAACACATTGATATTATTGCTCAGGCAGGCCAGCTCATCGGAGCCCTGTTCAGGCAGCCGCACCGTCAGGTCTCCATCGCCCACTGCCAGGTTCTCCGTCACGCTGCGCACTTGATTGAGCGCCGTAAGCACCGACTGGGAGATGACATAGGCTACCAGTGTGCCAACGATAACCGCAATCACGCTGATAGAGATAAGCGCCGCACGAAACCCGGCGATATAGGATTCATAGATACTGCGATCCATCGCGATTTCCAGCACACCCAGGGGATTGCCGGAGAAATCGGTAACCGCCCGGCCCAGCACGCTTACCGGCACCCCGTCAAGCTCACCTTGCAGCATCACCTGCTGGTCGTTGCGTGCAATCTGACGGGCCTGTTCCTCACTGAAGAATGAACCGGCATCGCGGAAAGTGGACGCAAAGGTTTCCACCTTTGCGTCACGTACGGTATACAGAGCGACATCTACACCAGAACGCTCCTTCACCGACTGAAAAAAGCTCTGCCAGGCCCTCACGATCCTCCCGCACAAACATCTCCTGGGCCAGGGGCATTGCCGCCACGGCTTCGCTGAGAACAATCGAGAGTTGTCGCTGCGCTTCAATCTGGTTCATGATGCCCTGGAAGTGGGAATTCAGCTCGCGCTGTTCAGCCGCATGGCTCATCTGCAGCGTCTGGATGCGGGCGGTGAGCAGCACTGCCAGCATCAGAAACACAAACAGCCCTCCGAATCCAAGGTACAGTCGTTTTGATATTGATATTCCCCGCAACCAGCCCATATATCCTCCCATTTCCGTAGCATTTGTCACATATCATCTATAACACTCCATATGAAACATTGCAAAGGATGTTTCCTGATCCTGTTCTGAATTGCATCAATTGCAGCACACAAGGAAGAAATCCCCTGACAGACGCACTCCTTCGCAGCTCACTCTTGTGAATAATACCACAAAGGGAATTTCACTGTCGGGAAAAAGAAAACTCCCGGAAACCCTCATGGGTATCCGGGAGCTGTGAAGCATGGAATATCAGGGGAACAGATGCCTAGAGGCGCTCCATTGACCAACGGATGACATTGATAATGGGCTCTGCCAGGAACATGGTCAACAGGATACCGGCAAAGCTGAAGCCCAGCGCACTGGTAACGCCAGCACCGGAAGGAGATGTCTCCTTCAGTTCCACGGTCTGCTCGTCAAAGTACAGTGCCTTGATAACCTTGGCGTAATAGAACAGGGAGACAATGCTCATGAGCAGACCCAGCAGGGCCAGCCAGATATACCCGCTCTGCACCGCCGCCCCAAAGAGGTAGAATTTCCCCAGGAAGCCAATGAAGGGCGGCAGGCCCGCCAGACTTACAAAGCAGGAGGCGGTGACAAAGGCCACAGCCGGGCTGCGTTTGGCCAGGCCGGCAATATCGCTGATCTCGGCACTGCCCGCCATGCGGCTGAAGTGCATCAGACCAGCGAAAGCGCCAATATTCATGAACAGATAGCCAAAGAGGTAAAACACCGCAGAGGTGGCGCCATCCAGGAAGGCGATATTGGCTGGTGTGTCATTGACGGCCATGAAGGCCACGATGCCCACCAGCACATAACCGGCGTGGGAGATACTGGAATAGGCCAGCAGGCGCTTGACATTGGTCTGCGCCAGCGCCGCCATGTTCCCGAGAATCATACTGGCAGCCGCGATGACCGCAAAAGCCACCGCCCATTGTCCTGCCAGGGCATCCAGGCCATTGCCCATGAATACATAGTCAATGAGACGGATGATGATGGCAAAGCCCGCAATCTTGGAAACCACGGACAAAAATGCGGTTACGGGATATGAGGCGCCCTGGTACACATCGGGACACCACTGGTGGAAAGGCACTACGGCCAGCTTGTAGCCCAGACCACCCAGAACCATGATCATGGCCATGGTGGCAGCGGGGCTCGACTCACCCTGCAGCACCTGTCCAAGCACCGCGCCAGCTTCCGCCAGATTGAGCGTTCCGGTCAGGCCGAAGATGATGGCAAAGCCGAAGAGCATGACCGCTGAGGAGACTGCTCCATAGAGCATGTATTTAAAGGAAGCCTCGGCGGCGAAAGCCTTCTCCCGCTGCATGCCTACCAGCACGTAAGAGGTAATGCTCAGCAGTTCCAGGCCCAGGAACACGGTCACCATGTTTCCGGCACCCGCCAGCACCATGCCACCCAGGGTGGCAATGGCAATCAGGTAGTAGAATTCGCCCTCTTTGGTCTGCCGCTCGCGCGCATAGACAAAGGACATCATGAGAGTCAGAATACCGCCACAGAGCATCATGACCCGGAACCACCAGGAGTAGCCCGTGTGCTCAAACATGCCCGAGTAGGTAAACGTGGTTGCGTAATCCTTGATGCCGATCAGAACTGCCAGGGCCGCTATCAGGCCCAGTATGCACATGTAGCCGACCGCATGTTTGTTCTCCTTGCGGATGAACAGGTCAGCGACCGTGGCGATGAATATGGCTGCTATGACCAGCAGTTCGGGAAATATCATAATGAGATCCGCTTGGTGCGTCATGTTTTCCCCCTTCCTAACCTAACAGCCCGAGGAGCTGAACTGTCGCCGGGTTGATAATATCCAGTATAAGGAATGGCAGGATACCGGTAAGCATGACGACAAACAGACAGGCGAACATATTGAATTTCTCCAGACCGTTCATATCCCTGAGCCCATTCCACACTGCCTTGCGGGGTCCAAAGAAGACCCGCTCCTGCAGCCACAGCATATAGGCTGCTGACAGAACCACACCCAGACAGGCGATGATGGTCAGCACGGGGAAGGCCTGGAAGGCGCCCACATAGGTGAGAACTTCAGCGATAAAGCCATTGAAGCCTGGCACACCCACGGCGGCAAAAGAGGTGATCAGGAACAGGGCCGAAGCCATGGGCATCTGCTGCGCCAGGCCGCCCAGTTTGGCGATGTCTCGGGTGTGGGTGCGGTCGTAAACCACGCCCACCATGAGGAACATCATGGCTGTGATGGTGCCGTGGGCAAACATCTGCAGAATACCGCCGTTAAAGGCCATGTGGTTGAGACTGGCCAGACCGAGGAGGATAAAGCCCATGTGGGAAACGGAACTGTAGGCGATAACCTTCTTCATATCCGTCTGGGCCAGGGCCAGCATGGCGCCATACACAATATTGATGACACCAAGCACCGCCAGAGTGGTGGCCAGGTACTGGGTTGCCTCGGGGAAGAGGCCGAAGTTAAAGCGGAACAGGCCGTAGGCACCCATCTTCAGCAGCACACCCGCCAGCAGAACCGAAACGGGAGTGGGCGCTTCCACGTGAGCGTCGGGCAACCAGGTGTGCAGGGGCACCACCGGCAGCTTGACGGCGAAGCACAGGAAGAAACCGGCAAACAGGAGTACCTGTACAAACATGCTCAGTTCACGCAGGATTCCACTCTGGGAAACAGTCACGTAGTCGAAGCTGTAGGCTCCAACAAAGAAGTAGATGGCCAGCAGGGAGATAAACATGCCCGCGGAAGCCAGTACGGTGTAGAGAATGAATTTGGTGGAGGCATACTCACGGCGCGCGCCACCCCAGATTCCGATCAGGAAGTACATGGGGATCAGCTCCAGCTCCCAGAAAATGAAGAACAGCAGCATGTCAACGGAGGTGAATACCCCGATGAGAGCCGTCTCCAGGAACAGGAAGAGGGCGAAGTAGAGCTTGGGCCGCTTGTCACCGATATTCCACGATGCCAGAGCACAGATGAACAGCAGGAACGTGGTCAGAACCACCATGGGCATGGACAGCCCATCCACCGCCACGTCATAGCTGGTGTTCAGGAAAGGGATCCAGTTCCAGGTATCGCGGAACAGGTACTGGTTTTCACCACCGGCATGGGGCCAGTAGGCAAAAGCCATAACGAGGGAGAGCACGAATACCGTAAAGGTGGTTGCTGCCGCAATAAAGTGGGGAGCCTTCGTGTTCTCCGACTTGCCCTGCAGGGCAATGATGAGCACACCAATCAGAGGAATGAGCATCAATGCCGTGATTGACAGGGTATTGAGTTCGGTTGGATTCACAAACATATATTACTCCTCCCCTAAATAAACAGCAGCGCTGCGATAATGGCGACAGCGATGACCAGGACAGACAGGTAGGACTGGGCACTGCCCCACTGCAGGCGACGCAGGGTGTTGCCACCGCTGTAGGTGCCAGAACCGATGCTGTTGACGATTCCATCGATAACCACGCGGTCAAACCACCAGCTCACGTTCGCCGCGCCTACCACCACGTGCTTGCACATGGCGTTATATACTTCATCGTAGAAGAACTTGTAGGTCAGCAGTTTGTGCAGGTAGCTGAAGCGCTGCTTCATCTTCTCGGGGCAGATGGTTCCCTTGGAGTACATGAGGTAGGCCAGGGTGATGCTGCCAAGGCTGATGAGGGTGGCCAGTACCATGACGCCCACGTTGAGCTTCAGGTAGGTGCTGGCATCGGTCACCGGCGTGTAGACGAGGAATTCGGCAATATAATTGGGTCCTCCCCAGAAGTGGGGTAGGGCCAGCCAGCCAGCAGTGACGGTGAAGAAGCCAAGAATACCCAGGGGCACGGTCATCTGCCAGGGAGACTCGTGGGGGTGAGCATGGCCGCGGTACTCGCCGTGGAAAGTCATAAAGTACATGCGGAACATGTAGAAGGCGGTCAGACCAGCCGTCACAGCACCCAGGATAAAGATCATCGGGTTCATGGCCGCTGCAGCCGCCAGCACTTCATCCTTACTGAAGAAGCCGCTGAAGGGAGGAACGCCCGCAATGGCCAGACAGCCCAGCAGCATGATGCCTGCCGTGAAGGGCATGCTCTTGCGCAGGCCGCCCATGCGGCGCATATCCTGTTCGTGGTGACAGCCGTGAATGACGGAACCACTGTCCAGGAACATCATGCCCTTGAAGAAGGCGTGGGTCATGAGGTGGAACAGACCGGCCGCGTAGCCGATAGGGCCCATGCCCAGGGCGAACATCATGAAGCCCAGCTGGGATACAGTGGAGTAGGCCAGGGCCTTTTTGATGTCATACTGTACCACCGCAATGCAGGCCGCCAGGAAGGCGGTTACCGCACCGATCCAGGCAATGAACTGCAGGGTCGTGGCAGAAGCTTCAAAGAGGAAGTAGATCTTGCCCACCATGTAGACACCAGCGGCAACCATGGTGGCGGCGTGGATCAGGGCCGAAACGGGAGTGGGGCCTTCCATGGCATCGGGCAACCACACATGCAGGGGCCACTGGGCAGATTTGCCAATGGCACCAAAGAAGATACCGATACCGGCAGCGGTCAGAATCCAGCCGGAGAGATCACCGGCCACAATGGCTTCACGCAGCCCTGAGAACTCCAGGGTTCCGGTAGTGGCGAAGATAATCATGATACCGATGAGGAAACCGAAGTCGCCCACCCGGTTGGTGATGAAGGCCTTCTTGGCCGCTGCCGCCGCCGAAGGCTTCTGATACCAGTGTCCGATCAGCAGGAAGGAAGAGACACCCACCAGCTCCCAGAAGATGAACAGGCCAAGCAGGTTGTCCACCAGGATCAGCCCCAGCATGGACGAAGTGAACAGGCCCAGGAAGGCGAAGAAACGGGAGTAGCCGCCATCGCCTTCCACATACTTGGTGGAAAACAGCTGCACCAGGGTGCTGACGGTCATGACGATAAAGAGCATCAGGGCCGTCAGGTTATCCACCCGGATGCCGAAATTCAGGTCAAAGTCCCCGGTGGTGAGCAGTCGGTAGCTCCACTGGGAGGATGACAGATCGTAGCCCATGAAGGCCCCGATGAGAATCAGCGTCGCCAGATACCAGCCAATGGCCGAAGGCACAATCACCACAGTGTGGGCCAGCTTCGGCCACGGCTTGACCACCAGCAGGGCCACACAGCCCGCCAGGATGGGCATGATACCGATAAGCCACGCGTTTGATATGGCAAATTCAATCATAGTTACCTCACCACTTCAGCACGTTGAATTTGGACATGTCAACCGTCTTGTAGTTGCGGTACACGACCAGAAGGATAGCCAGACCCACTGCCGCTTCCGCCGCAGCCACCGTCAGGATGAAGATGGTGATGATCTGACCCTCAAGGGTATCGGGAGTGACGTACTTGGATATGGCGATAAAGGCCATGGTAACGCCTGCCAGCATGACTTCAATACTCAGGAGCACTTTAATGGCATTGCGGCTGGCAATAATGCCGAAAATCCCCAGGCAGAAGACTGCCGATGCCAGAAAGAGAAAGTGGTTCAGGGTTATACTCAGCATTTTTCATCCTCCCCTTCCTTCTTCGCCAGAACAATGGCACCGGTCAGGGCCATGGAGAGGAGAATGGCCGCCAGGTAGAAGGGTACTATGTAGTTGGTGAAGTACTGGATGCCGATGTAGACCGCTGGCTGCGTCGTCAGAGGCTCGGCGTCGGAGAAGCTCCACTGGGCCGTGCTGATGGCAATGACCATCATGATGAAGAGAATACCGCTTACCGCCGCCGCCAGCATCACATTGCCGGATTTGGGACGGTCAACCTCATGGTCGCGGGGGTCGGTCAGCATGATGGCGAAGATGATCAGCAGGGAAAGACCGCCCGCATAGACCATGATCTGGACAACGCCGATAAACTCGGCATTGAGCAGGAAGAAGATGCCGGCCACACCCAGGAAGGTGCCCACCAGACAGGTAACGCTGGCGACGATATTGCGGGTGAAAATCATGGCAAGACCACTGGCCAGGATCGTCACAACCAGCATGTAGAACACGAGATGGTATACAAATTCTGCCATAATCCTACTTTCCTTTCAGTTCCCGTGATTTTTTCTCGATGTACTCAGGAAACGTCATGGCCAGTTCATCTTTGTTCATGACAAAGAGTTCCTTATAGTAGTACGCCGTCTCGTACTCCTGAGACTGGAATACCGCATCGGTGGGGCAGTGCTCGGCGCACAGGCCGCAGGAGATGCACTCGCCGATATCCACGGTGTACTTGTCGATGACGGGTACCTTCTTGACCTTGCCATCCACTTCGCGGTCCTCGCGATGGAATTCCAGTTGAATGACATCGATAGGGCACGCCTTGACGCACATATTGCAGGCGATGCACTTTTCTTCAATGAAGTACAGGCGGCCGCGGGAGCGCTCGGGCAGTGGTCGCACCACTTCGGGATATTCCCGGGTGGGGCGGGGACCGCCAGCATATTTGAGAACGGTCTTCATGCCGATGCTGATGGCCTTTGCCCCGGCTGCAACCGCTTCAATTGTCTTCACAGCCACGCTTGGTTCGCTGGCTGGAGTGGCAGTGGAGTGTTCATCATGAGCCATAGCGCATTACCTCACAAGGTACAGGACAATGCCTGTCACAAAGATGTTCAGGATGGTCAGGGGAATCAGACCCTTCCAGGCCAGGCTCAGCAGCATGCCGATGGTGACCCGGGGCAGGGTAGCCCGTACCCAGACGGTGACACCGAAGAAGAAGTAGGTTTTGGCCAGGAAGACAATGGGGTTGATGAAGTAGCCGCTCATGCCCGTATGCAGTGACGCAATGGCGGGGATGTTGGCGAAGGGCAGGTACCAGCCGCCGAAGAACAGCAGGGTCAGCAGGGCGCACATGGTCAGGGATGCGATGTACTCCGCCATGAAGAAGCCGCCGAACTTGAAGCCGGAGTACTCGGTGTTAAAGCCGGAGACCAGCTCACTTTCCGACTCGGGCAGGTCAAAGGGCGTGCGGTTCACCTCAGCGGTCATGCATATGTAAAAGAGGATAAAGGCCAGAGGCTGATGCCAGAAGTACCAGCCACCCTGCTGCTGCAGCACAATTTCCTGCAGGTTGAAGGAACCTGCCATGAGGAAGATGGGCACGATGGAGAAGAGTAGGGGAATTTCATAGCTGATCGCCTGCCCCACACCGCGCATGGCGCCCAGGGTACTCCACTTGTTGTCGCTGGCATAGCCGGCAATAATGGTGGCAAAGGTTCCCAGGCCAGCAACGGCGAAGAGGAAGAAAATCCCCATGTCCATATTGCTGATCACCTGGTTCTCCCCGAAAGGAATAACCGCCCAGGCAATGATGGCAGCACTCATGGCAATAATGGGAGCAATGGTAAACAGAG
This sequence comes from Desulfurispirillum indicum S5, assembly GCF_000177635.2. Classification (NCBI taxonomy): domain Bacteria; kingdom Pseudomonadati; phylum Chrysiogenota; class Chrysiogenia; order Chrysiogenales; family Chrysiogenaceae; genus Desulfurispirillum; species Desulfurispirillum indicum. The sequence goes on along the minus strand of NC_014836.1, from coordinate 642,781 downwards.
CCTTGTGGACACCACGATTCATGATGTCTTCTTTGGTCAGCATCTTTATGGAATCGGCGATGAGCTGCAGCAGGCCGAAGGGTCCAACGCGGTTGGGACCATAGCGGTGCTGGAGAAAGCCAAGCCAGCGGCGCTCATACCAGACAAGCAGGATAACGGAAGTCAGAGCCACCGCCACCACCAGCACAGCAGGCACAACGGCGTAAAAAATCTGCTGAGCCCACAGTGGCCAGGCCTGTGTAAAGGAAAAGAACATCAGGGCACCTCTATCTGTCGATCTCTGGGAGGACTACGTCGTAGGTTCCAAGCAAAATTACCACTTCGGAAATGTTGATGCCCACCAGGGTCTGGGCAAAGGCGTGCAGGTTGCTGAAGGAAGCTCCGCGCAACTTGGTACGCATGGGGTTGCCGCTGCCATCGGAAACCACGTAGGTTCCCAGGATGCCGCGGGCAGACTCCACTTCCGCATAGGCCTCGCCGGCGGGGGCTTTCCACATGGGGCCGATTTTCGGTTTTTCCACCTTGACCGGGCCCTCGGGCATCATATCCAGGCACTGCTCAACCATCCTGAGGGACTCTTTCATCTCCTCCATGCGCACCATGTAACGGGCAAAGTTGTCGCCCTCCTGGAAGACGGGAACCTTGAAGTCCAGCTTGTCGTAGACGAAATCGGGGCGATCACGGCGCAGGTCAAAATCCACGCCGGAGGCACGGGATATGGGGCCCATGGCGCCAAAGTCGATGGCCTGCTGTTTTGTGAGAAGGCCTTTGCCGATCAGACGGCCCCGCACAATGGGGTTGCCGGTAATAATGGCTTCCATATCGCTGAGGGCCTGAGGGAAGCTCTTGATGAATTCCCGGGTCTTTTCAATGGAGTTGGGGGTCATGTCGTAACGAACACCACCGATGCGGGTGTAGTTGTTCATCATGCGCATGCCCGTGACCTCTTCCATGATATCCAGAATGAGTTCACGTTCACGCAGGGAGTACATGACGATGGTAGTGGCGCCCATATCCAGCAGGAAGGTTCCCACCCACAGCAGGTGGGAGTGGATGCGGTTGAGCTCCATCATCAGAACACGCAGCCACTGGGCGCGCTCGGGGACTTCGAGTCCGGCGATACGCTCGGCGGCCACGCAGTAGGGAACCTCGCTGTGGATCGTGGCCAGATAGTCTACCCGGTTGAGGGCAGCCGTATATTGGATCCAGGGACGTTCCTGGCCCATGCGCTCCATGGAGCGGTGCAGGAAGCCGATAACCGGCTCTGCTTCCACCACGACCTCACCATCAAGCTTCAGCATAATCTGCAGTACGCCGTGGGTGGATGGGTGGTGCGGTCCCATGGCCAGGGTCATCAGATCACTTTCGTAATCGTGTTTGAACAGGGCGGGTGCCAGGGTGCTTTGGGGTGTTGTTGTCATATCTTCAAACTCCCGTCGTTTGAGGGTACAAAATCCTTGCGCAGGGGGTAACCCTGGGTGTCGGAGGGCAGGAGAATGCGCCGCAGATCGGGGTGTCCCTCGTAGCGGATCCCCAGCAGGTCAAAGGATTCACGCTCGTGCCACTCAGCGGTGGACCAGATGGCCGAGACGGAAGGCAGAGTAACAGGCTCGCTCTTGTCGGCGGTAGCGTACTGAACGCAAAGCTGCCGCTTATCGGTAGTGCTGTACATGTGCAGCACCGTGCCGAAACGATCGGAGTACTCCACGCCGCTGAGGCAGGTGAGGTAGTCAAGACCAGCTTCCTTGAGCCTGCGACACAGGGCAACCACCTGGGCGCTCTCCACGGCAACGATGTCCCACTGGTTAGAGTCGGTACCTTTATAGGTCACGCCGCTGACATCCTTGATGATTTCTGCCAGCCAGGCGGGCGGCTCAGGGGGAGCAGCGGGCGCGGCGACTTCTTCGGCTGCGCCTTCAGCGCCTTCGGCAGCCTTGGCGGCAGCAGCGGCTTTCTTGGCAGCGGCAGCTTTTTTCATCTCTTCAATCTGCTCGGGAGTAAATTTCGGTTTGGGTGTTTCTTCAGCCATATCAACTCTCTCCCAGGATAATGGGGTAGTGTTTCCCCTCAACGTAGTTGGGATTCAGCGAACCGTCCTTAAGCCGCTTGGGCTGCTTGCCAAGATACTCCTTGCGTTTGAGCATCTTCTGGCGACGGATCTGGTGCTGCAACGTGATAATGCCGTTGAAGAGGGCTTCGGGGCGCGGTGCGCAGCCGGGAATAAAGACGTCGATGGGAATGTAATCGGGAACATTGGCAACAACGGACGGGGAGTACTTGAATATCCCCCCGGTAATCACACAGTTGCCCATGGCAATGGCGTACTTGGGCTCAGCGATCTGCTCCCACAGGGTCACAACCTGGGGCATCATCTTCTTGGTAATGGTACCGGCCAGAATCATCAGGTCAGCCTGGCGGGGGCTGGCCCGGAAGACCTCGGAACCGAAGCGGGCGATATCGTGCTGGGGACAGGAAGACGATATCATTTCAATACCACAGCAGGCCGTCGCGTAGGAGAGGGGCCACAGGGAGTTTGAGCGCCCCCAGTTGTAGACCTTTTCCAGCGTGGTGATGATCACCCCCTGGCTGCCGTCGTCAGCGTACTTGTCCAGCATGTCGATTTCATAGGGTTTACGCACTGGGCTGACTACGTCCACTGCAATCCTCCTTTTCTCCAGGCATAGGCCAGCGCAATAACCAGGATGGCGACGAAGATGAACATCTCAATCAACGCCAGCAGTCCCAGGTCGTGGAATGCGACAGCCCAGGGAAAGATGTAGATCATTTCGATCTCGAAGACAAAAAAGAGCAAGGCATAGAGATAGTAGCCGATGTGATAACGGCTTTTTGCCTCACTGGTGGGCTCCATGCCGCACTCATAGGTCGTGTACTTCAACCGCGTCCCGAATTTGGGACCCAGCAGCCACGCCAGCGTCACAAGAGCCGTTGGCAAGATCACACCGATGGCGATGATGCCCAGCAAGGGACCGTACCCGTCAATAACCATGGCAACTCCTTCCGAATACACGCTTCACACGTGTTTAATCTGTACTTCGGGGCAACATAGAACTCAAACAGCCTTTTATAGCATATAATCGTATACAATTTCCACCGCAGAAGTGCTTTTTTGTCAATAATCCACCAAAGGAAATTCTGGGCGACAAAGAGCAAAAATGGCGCACTGAAAGGCACACAGAGGATTTGAGACTTTCTTCACATGTCCCGACACACGCTTTGGCGCCATTACTCCTGGTTAAAAAGTATACGAAGTTGACGTTCACGCACATTTCCGTGAAGAGCAGTCAGCGTAACACCGTTTGGAGAAATTTCCTCCACAGACCAGTGTCGCCCTGGAAGCGCTTCACCAACTTCAAAACACTTATCCTGCAGAATTACGCACCACCGCCCCCCACGCAGGAGCGCCCCCTCAAGGGAAACAGCTGTCGTCACCGCCTCAGCTTCAGCCAAAGTCACCGACCCTGCTCCCGCACTCTCCTCCACAGGATGAGCTTTTGACCCTGACACCAGAGCAGGAGACTGCCAGCGGCGGTACACATCTTCCGCCACGTACAGCCGTAAAGAGAGTTCAAACTCCCCACCATCAGTACCCAGCAAGCGCACCTGATCCAGCGCCAGGATTCCCGGCAACTCCTGCAGAAACTCAAAAAAGTCGCTGAGGCTGTGGGATTTGCCCCGCAAGGTCAGACCATAGCCACTTACCCGCGCTGCGCCGCCAGATCCCGATACGGCAGGGCTACCGTGCAACTGCAGCACCTGAATATGATGATTTTCCAGGTACCAGGGCAGGAGATCGCGCACAAAACTCCCCCCAAAAACCTCCGATGCGGCCACAGCAGAGGGAGACGTCGATGCAGACAACTCGGACGCATGCTCAAGCGCCGCACGGACGCGTGCGATCTCATCCGCCAGACGCCGATTCTCGGCAAGGATCGCCTGGCGCACGCTCCAAAGCAATGTCATCAACACCATGAACAGGGTCACCACCACCAGGAATCTCTCACGGCGTGACCCGGAAAACACCCCCTTCACCGCACTTCCCCCCCAAGCTCCACATGCACGGACGCCAGGGTGACACCTCCCCTTTGCTGCACCGAAACCATGTCAACTCCCAGAACTCCACGCCGCTCTCCCAGAACAGAGAGGTACTCCGTCAGGCTCCGCATATCCTCCGCCTGCACCTGCACCCGCAGGAGCGATGGCTCCGACTGAACAATTTCACGCACTGCCACGCCCTCCATCTGCCCCACAAAGGTTTCCAGCAGCCACTGCAGCCCGGCGACACCCATGACCATCCCCGTCGCAAACAACTCCTGGCCTTCCACCAGTGTTGCATCGCCGGAGAAGACGGCTGGAAGTTCTTCACGGGCCATGGCAGATACCGGCAACGGTGAAGCATCAATAGCATTCAGCTGCCGCTGCAAGTGCCACCTCTCCCAAAGGGGATCACCCAGCAGCAAACCCAGCAGCACCAGAGCGCCTGACACCAGGGCCCAGGGACGGGAGCGCGCTTTCCGCGAACGAGCCGCCACCAGGTTCACACCGTAGGCCCATTGCGGCTTCTTCATGGCTTCACCGCCCACGGAAACGGGCCATCACCCGGTACCCCGCGGCGCACGGCAAAGGGCTGCACCAATATCGGCTCTTCACGGTCCCCCCACAAGTCCAGCACCTGCTCACTATCCCAGCCATACACACTCCGTGGCATGGTCGCAAGTGGATGCTGAGCGGCAAAAGCGTGGAAGGTTCGCCAGAGTTCCGGGTGCTCATACTGGTGGCGGGGTATGGTCCGCTTGCACAGCAGGTGACTTCCCACACCCAGAGCGATAGTGCAGGTTGACGGCCCGCACAGGACATATCCAACACGGTGCCCGACTGGAGCAGTCTCGCGCTCTGTCGCCTTGAGCGCCACATGGAGGAAGGTGGAAACTTCCGCCACCTGCCAGCCAGAAGTGGCCGTCACTCCCTGGCACCTTTCGAACACCCGGGCCCGGTTGCCATAACAGACACTGTAGCTCATGGTCTGTGACTGGCGTCCCGGAGTGAGACAGGTGCAATCCCAGACCAGTTCATCCCGGCTGCGCCTTGTCTTCTGCTCCAGCATCGACCCGATCGCCAGGCGGGCCTTGTCCTTTGGTAGTTGCGGAAGATCCAGCAGCACCACCTCAACCTCATCCGGGGAGAGAAAGAGGCGACAGCGGCGGGCAGGCCCCATAAAGCCACGCTCAGGCTGCTTTTCTGAGTCATCCTGCAGCGCCGTGGAATAGCGAAAACCCCGCTGCGGCAAAGATCTCGCGGACAGTGTCAGTTGACGCTGATCCAGAAAACCCACCGCGTTGGCATCCCTGGAAAACCACATGTTTCACCCCCGCACAAAAACAACCAGCAGCGCTCCCAGGGCCAGAAAAGGCCCGAAGGGTATTTTCATCTGCAGGCTGAAACTCCGGTGATAGATCATAAAGAACACTGCAGCCGCCAAACCGGTCAGCGACGCCAGAAACAGGGTATAGAGGACACCGGTCACCCCGACAAAGGCGCCGATCATGGCCAGCATTTTCACATCACCAAGGCCCAGCGCCTCTATCTGGCGCACGTACCGGTAGTACAGGTACACTGCCAGCAGGATGCCGCCGCCCGCCAGCGCCCCGGCCAGTGAGGCGGCAAAGTGCCCAAACCATATGGCCAGTGCCAGCCCTGCCACCAGCCCGCCAACGCTGAAAAAGTCGGGAATAATACCTTCACCCCCACCAAACTGGCTGGCACTGACCGCATCAATGACACCACAGGCGAAGAGAAAGAATACCAGGCTCAGGTACCAGATCACCTGGGGAATGTCCGGCAGGAAGTGAAACGTGACTGCGGCAAACAGCAACCCCAGGGAGGCTTCCAGTAGAGGATAGAGAGGGCTGATGGAGCCATGGCAGTGCAGGCAGCGCCCCCGACAGAACACATAGCCCAGCACCGGCACATTGGCAAACCAGGCAATGTGCTCCTGGCAGCGAGGGCAGTGGGAAGCGGGAAACACGATACTGATATCCCGCGGCATGCGATAGGAGCAGGCTGCCACAAAGCTCCCCAGACAGGCGCCCAGCACAAATGCCAGCGCCGCTGGCAGGAGCACCGACATCATGGCTCTATCCTGCTCAGAATGGAAAAATCTCCGCCCACTTCCAGCACGGCGGGATAGCGTGAAATCCCGAGCCGGCGACTATGGCTGCGCAGCTGCTCAGCGCTCACCAGCGCGAGCACGCAACGGGGACTGCTTTCCAGGCCCTCCAGAGAGCCCAGTACCCGGGGAAGCTGGTGGATATTGACGGGGATGAGGTAGGTTCTGTAGGGCGATGTGCTTTCCAGGCACTTCAGGTATGTCTGTCGGTCCACTGGGCCGATATAGAGGAAAAAGGGTTCTCCCAGATTGTGAATCAGTTCGATGGGCTGCCCATCGGGGGTATGAAGCGTCAGATCCGGGGGTACGCTGTGCGTTTGCCCAAGGGAGCGAAAAGCCGCGGAATAGAGGATATAAAATGACAGGGCGACACAACCCATGACGAAGAGATTCTTCAGGGACCAGCGAGGTATAACCGGTGGGGGAGGAGGTGACTTCATGGTAAAAAGAAAGCCGGAAGCCTGACTGGCTTCCGGCTGTTTCATTTCATCTTACAGGTGTTTTGTCAGGAGCGCTTTAAGGGCCTCTTTGGACTGTACACCCACAGCCTGATCAACCACCTGGCCACCCTTGAAGATCATGATGGTGGGGATGCTGCGCACGCCGAACTTCTGGCTGGTCTGGGGATTTTCATCCACATTCACCTTGCCCACCTTGGCCTTGCCCACAAACTCTTCTGCCAGAGCATCAATGGTGGGGGAAAGCATGCGACAGGGTGCGCACCAGCTGGCCCAGTAGTCTACCAGAACCGGAGTGGAGGATTGCAAAACATCACTATCGAAACTTGCGTCAGTAAAATTCAGAACGCTTTCTGCTGCCATAGTACACCGCCTTTTATGAGTATTTTCAGGATTTATGACGGATTAGTCATGTTCTGGGAGCATGCTCCCAGAAAAGGGTACTGTTGTCAAGATTCTATATACGCTCAGCCGAGCCCAGAACTTCGCGGTTTTTATGCTTGATCAGCTCCACCAGCAGGTCACGGGCAGGGCTCAGGTACTTCCTGGGGTCAAACTCGGCGGGATTTTCCGCCAGTGCCTTGCGAATGGCCGCGGTGAAGGCCAGTCGACCATCAGAGTCAATATTGATCTTGCACACCGCGGAGGATGCCGCACGGCGCAGCTGCTCTTCGGGCACACCCAGGGCACCTTTGATATCACCACCATAGGCGTTGATCATATCCACATACTCGGGAACCACCGAGCTGGCACCGTGCAGCACAATGGGAAAGCCGGGCAGACGCCGCTCTATCTCCTCCAGAATATCAAAACGCAAGGGGGGCACCGGCTTACCGGGGGCAAACTTGAAAGCTCCATGGCTGGTTCCGATGGATATGGCCAGGGAGTCGACTCCGGTAAATCGCACAAACTCTTCAACCTCTTCGGGATCAGTGTAATGGCTCACCTCCGAGGAAACCTCGTCTTCTATGCCTGCCAGCACCCCAAGCTCCCCTTCAACACTCACGTCGAACTGATGGGCATACTCCACCACTTTTTTTGTCAGCGCCATGTTCTCCTGAAAGCTCAGGTGGGAGCCATCAATCATGACACTGGAAAATCCGCTGTCCACGCAGTCCTTGCACAGCTCAAAGGAATCTCCATGATCCAGGTGCAGGGCAATGGGTATCGGTGCGGTCTGGTGAGCCAGCTCAACGGCTCCCATGGCCATATACCGCAGCAAAGTTCCATTGGCGTAATTGCGCGCTCCCTTGGACACCTGCAGGATCACGGGTGAGCGCGACTGGGCGCAACCACTGATTATCGCCTGCAACTGCTCCATATTATTAAAGTTATAAGCCGGAATAGCGTACTTTCCCGCCATCGCCCCCGCAAACATGTCGCGGGTGTTACAGAGTCCGAGATCTTTAAAAGAAACAGCCATAAAGGGCCTCCTCGCCACAGAGATATAGCTATAGATGTACTCAAAAGCGCCCGAAAAGACAAGAGACGATCACAGGAGCCGCTTGGTCATCTCCAGTACATAACCACCATTGCTGGGCAGATAGCTGACCCGATCCATCAGCGAACGGATCACAAAAATTCCGCGCCCATGGTCTTCCAGAAAATCAAAATCCGGTTCGGGCAACGTGCTGATATCAAAACCCTGGCCATGGTCATAGACCCTGATATACAGAAGATCTTCCGCAATAGTAATGGTGATATGCACATCCTTGTCAGGATTCCCCTCATTGCCATGGCGGATAGCGTTCGTCGTGGCTTCGGTCAGCACCAGGTTGATATGGTAGGCCAGCTCATCCCGATCGCCCTCATAGTGTTCCAGGGTGCGGGCGATCTCCTCGCCGATCCTGCCAATCAGGCTCAGATAGCGGGTCTGATTGGGGACACTGATATCCAGTTCAATTTTTTCCTTCATGTGGTTTCCTTGTCACGAAAACTCTCCAGGGCTTCACGGCGACCGCCATAAATCGGGAAAACGCGATATAATCTGGTGAGCTGAAAAATTGCCTCCACCGGTGAGGCAATGCAGCACAGTCGCAGGTCTCCACCGGCAGCGCGCAATCCCTTGAATCCGGCAACCAGAGCGCCAATGCCCGACGAATCCATAAACTGCACACGGCCAAGATCGACGACGACCCGCTGTGGCCCTTTTTCCTGCAACTTCTGCAGGTACTCCTTGAGCTCTACGCTGTTATGGGCATCCAGGCGTTCACCCTCAACACAAACCACGATAATGCCATCCTGTTCTTCCACCGTGAATCCCATTGACCCTCCTCTATCTTCTCGCATCGGTACCTTATCGGTTCTTCACGCACCAGCTCCTGAGCCCTGCTTCCCATTACCCGCCACCAACACGGGACGCTTTTCTTTCACCCGTCCCGATACTGCCTCCCGCTTCAGAACTACCATGGAAATATCATCCCGGAAGTGAAAACTCCCGGTGAAAAGCCTGACCTGATCCAGCAGGGCATCGATGATCTGCTGTGCGCTCAGATGGTGGTACTCCTGCAGAAGCACCTGCAGCCGCTCCTCGCCAAAGAAGCTCCGCTGACGATTCTCCGCTTCGGTAATGCCGTCGGTGTACAGCAGCAGCACATCCCCCGGATGCAGGAAGGTCTCTTCTTCTTCAAAAGAAACTTCCGGCTCGATACCCAGAATGAGGCCATCGGCATCCAGGCGTTCACACTGCCCGGTCTCTGCACGCCACAGCAGGGGTGGATTGTGACCGGCACTGGCATAGGTGACGCGGTGCGAGGCCGAATCATACTGCACATAGAACATGGTGATAAAGAGCTCCGCCTTCAGCAGATCGCCGTAGAGAAAGCGATTGAGCTCAGCCAGTAGTTCCGACGGATGGCGGTTATCCCTGGCGCGGGACTGGATGAAGGTGCGCGCCTGTGTCATCACCAGGGCGGCACCAATGTTGTGACCGGAAACATCGGCCACCACAAGATCCAGCAGCTCTTCGCGCAGGAGAAAGTCATAGTAGTCTCCCCCCACCTGGTGGGCCGGAATGCAGATTCCCGCCAGGGATACGCCTGGGAGATCGGGCACTTCGGCGGGCAGCAGACCCACCTGAATTGCCCGGGCAATCTGCAGCTCGCGCTGCTGCTCACTGACTTCAATAAGTTTGCGCGTCTGGCGGGCATTGCGCCATGCCACCCCGATCTGGCCGGCGATATTCTGGAAGAGCTCCATGAACTCCTTGGTGAAAATCCCCTTTGATGTCCGGGAAAAGGCCGAGAGAACCCCCACTGGTTCGCCCTCCATGGTCACGGGCACATGGGCGAAGGACTGTATGCCTTCATCGCGGGCCAGCTGAGCGGCGATGGCCTTGTCTGCCGTATCGGCGTCGTTGACCACCACTGGCGCATTAGTGATGAAAGCCGTGCCAATATAGGTTTCCAGGCTAAGATTGCGCTCGGATTTTCCCAGGTGTTCCGAGCTCATCCCTACCTGACTCTGCACCACCAGCGCCTGCTTGTCTTCATCCAGCATACGGATAACGCACAGGTCAAAGCGGAACTGCCCCTGCAGCAGCTCAAGGACATTATCCAGTATACTGGAGAGGTCATCGCCGCTGGATACCTCCCGCGCCACCTCATAGAGGACACTGAGCTGCTCGCGACTGGTGGTGCGGCTGATAGTCACCGAACCGAACAGATCAAAAACCCGCTCCATACGGCTCCCCTTGGCACTCAGGTAATTTTCCAGAATAATGCGGGCCGGCGCTGCTCCGACAGAGCCGGCCAGGGTCTTTTCCGTAAACTGCTTCAGGCCAATGACCTCGTATTCCGGCAGGTGTTTCTCGTCCAAGGCGAGGCTCTTCTCTTTCATATACTGGTTCAGGGCCACATGGGCCTGACGTTCGCCGATAAACTTGGCCATCAGATCGCGAAACTCATGGACACTGGGAGCCTGACTGATGCGCTCACGGGTCACCAGCGCAGGATCATTGCCCTCAAAGACATCCACAAAGCGCTCTGCCTGTTCTTCTTCATCTGACGACGCGCTGGTCAGCAGGGAGAGGGCCAGATAGGCTCCGAGATTGAAGAACATGGTCCAGAAAAGCGCGTGCGACCACATATCAAAGCCACTCAGCCCAAAGAGCTCCAGCGGACGCAAAAAGGAGAGACCCCAGGGGCCCTCTTCCAGCAGCGTGCTCGTCATCCAGCCCGAGCGGATAAAAGAGGGAATAAGCAGGGTATAGGCCCAAACAACAAACCCGAGAACCAGGCCCACCATCGCGCCCAGATGGTTCCCCCGCTTCCAGAAAAGCCCTCCGATCACTGCCGGCGCGAACTGGGTGACCGCAAGAAAAGAGATCAGACCGATATTCACCAGGGCATAGGTCTCACCGATTACCTTGTAGTAGAAGTAGCCCAGCAGAACCACCACCGCGATTCCCAGGCGCTTCATGTGCAGCAGGAGACCGGACATGTCCGCGGTGTCTATTCTGAAACGCAGGATCAGGGGCATGAGCAGATGGTTCAGGATCATGGTGGCAAGGGCAACTGACGCCACCATGACCATACCGGCCGCGGCTGAAAAGCCACCGATGAACACCAGCATGGCCAGCCAGGGGTGGCCCTCCTGCAGGGGTATCAGCAGGACGAAAAAGTCCGCATTGGCCGTGTCCCCCCCTTGCAGAAGCAGGCCACCCAGGGCAATGGGGATGACAAAGATGTTGATGAGGAACATGTAGGCAGGAAAGCACCACATGGCCGTTCTGATATGTTTTTCGTCGGAGTTTTCGATAACCATGGCGTGGAACTGGCGGGGCAGGAACATCACCGCCATCATGGAGACAAAGGTGAGGGTAAACCACGTTACGTACGGCGTCTGCTCCGTATTGAGCAGAAGCAGGTGGCTGCGTTCCGGAAAGGTTTCCAGAAAGCGGCTGAAAATATCACCAAAGCCGCCGAACATCCCGTAGGTCACAAAGATACCGATAACCAGGAAGGACACCAGCTTGACGATGGACTCCACGGCAATGGCGGCCACCAAACCTTCGTGGCGCTCGGTGGCATCCAGGCGTCTGGCTCCGAAGAGCATGCTGAACACGGCCAGCAGCAGGGCCGCCACCAATGCCGAATCCATGTAGGTCGGCAGGCCCTGGATGGGACGACGCACCCCCTGTTCGACGGCGCTGGCAGACAAGGTCAGGAATTCAAAGGTATTGGCCACGGCTTTCAGCTGCAGGGCAATGTAGGGCATGACGCCTATCACCGCAAAGATCGTGACCACCGCCCCCAGGGTGGCCGACTTGCCATAGCGGCTGGAGATGAAGTCCGCAATGCTGACAATATTCTGCTCCTTGCTGATGCGCACCATCTTACGCAGCAGAAACCACCAGCTGAATGCGATCAGGGTCGGCCCCAGGTAGATGGGCAGAAAATCCAGCCCCGTGGTGGCCGCACGCCCGACGCTGCCGTAAAAAGTCCAGGATGTCAGGTAGACGGCGAGGGAGAGTGAGTAGATATAGGCATTGGAAATAATGCTGCGGGAGGCGTCACGCATTTTATCGGCATAGTAAGCCACCGCGAAGAGGAAGAGGAAGTAGAGCAGGGAGATCAGGCCGACCAGGTACACAGAGATCATGACTCCCCCTGATCGCGGTCTTCATGGTCAGCTGACTCTGCGTCTCCATGGTTGAGGCTGCGGGTGAAAAAATAAATCACCGCGATGGACAGCGGCCATCCCAGCAGAAAGTACAGCACCATCATGGGAACGCCCAGCACCAGAGTGAGCTTGTTGAAAATATGGGTAAAGGGATAGTTGATCATCAGCACGCCCAGCAGGAAAAAGAGAATCCAGGCCTCTGCCAGGGGACTGAAACGCTGATGCTTCATGATTTTTCTCCGTCAGTCAGGTGACACAGAGAGGTGACAAGACAGGGCTTGTGTACGAAACCTTCAGAATAAAACGCAGTTTAGAATAGTTTACATTGGAGCTGTGGTCAACACCTTCGTTCCAGGCAGACCACAAAACCAGGCGAGTCGTTCAGCCCAGACGCTCCCAATACTGTTCGATGCACTGCAGAATTCTGACGGGATCTGAGGCAGCCAGGGCGTCGGAGACAAAGCCATCGCTTCTGGTCAGACGAGCAATACGGGCGAGCACCTGCAGGTGCTCGCTGACACGCTGGGGAGGACTGAGGATGACAAAAAAAAGGGACGTGGGTTGCCCATCGGGAGAGCCAAAGTCGATTCCCCGGGCACTGGTGAAAACGAAGAGACGGATCTGGTCAAGCCCCTCAATCTTGCAGTGAGGAATGGCCACCTGGGAGCCAAGGGCAGTGCTGCCCAGCTCCTCGCGCTCCCAGAGGGCCTGGAAAAGCGTCTGGGCGGAAAGATCGGCACAGACGCTGTTTATCTTCTGAGCTGCCACACGCAGCAGCTCATCCCTGGTGGTCGCATCAACAGCAGTGCAGATGTGCTCCTGCTGCAGAAAAGGGATGTGGCTCACCGTCAGGCTTCAGGCTGAACCAGACCGTAGTTGCCGTCCTTGCGCTGGTAGATCACGTTGATCTGGTCGCTGTCGGCATTACGGAATACCAGAAACTCATTGCTGATAAGGTTCATCTGCATAACTGCCTCGTCAACGCTCATGGGCTTGACCTTGAAGCTGCTGCTCTTGATGACTTTCGGCTCGCTGCCGCCAGCCTGCTCTTCACGCTCCTCAAAGCTCTCGGCGGCGAAGACATTCATATTGACAACCATGTCCTTGGCCTGCTGGCGTGGCTTATGGCTTTTAATCTTGTTCTTGTAGCGCTTGACCTGGCGTTCGATCTTGTCGGTTACCGTGTCAATGGAAGCGTACATATCCTGGGTGGTGCTCTCGGCGCTGATATTGATACCGTTAACCAGCAGATTCACTTCCACCTTCTGGCGGTGCTTGTTCACCGAAAAGACAATGTGGGCATCCATAACCGTGTCGAAATAACGGCTGAGTTTGCCGATTTTTTCCTCAGCGTATTGCTTCAGGGGCTCTGTCAGGTCGATTTGTTTGCCGGTAATCTGAATGTTCATGGGATCCTCCGATTCTATGCGGGATAGTAAATTTCTGGAACAGGTCAAGACCGCAGACTAGAGCTTGTTCTTGCGGGCGGACGCCGTGGGAATCCCCAGGTCGGCCCGATACTTGGCAACGGTACGCCGGGCCACATCAAAGCCCTCAGCCGCCAGCATACTCACAAGCTTTTCATCACTCAAGGGCTTTTGCGGATTTTCCCCTTCGATAATCTCCCTCAGCCGGTGTTTCAACACATCGACAGAGAGAGAACCACCCTTTATACCGCTGCCGAAGAAGAACTTCAACTCATAAATTCCATAGGGGGTATGGGCATATTTACTGGTAGTGACCCGACTGACGGTGGACTCGTGCACGCCGATATCATCGGCCACTTCACGCAGATTCAGGCCCTTGAGATACATGGGCCCGCGGTGAAAAAATTCGCCCTGGAATTTGAGAATACTCTGGGCAACCCGCAGTATGGTCTTCTGACGCTGCTCAATGCTCTTGATAAACCACTTTGCCGCCTGATACTTGCGTTCTATATAAGCATAGCTCTCCTTGTCGGGAGCTGACTTTGCCAGCTGAATGTAGCTGTGGTTCACGTTGAGGCGGGGCAGCCCGTCGTCATTGGTGAGCACCAGAAACTGCCCATCCTTGTCCTTGACATAATAGACATCGGGAATCACCGTACTGTTCTCGTCATCCACGTAGCCCTGGGCTGGCACCGGCTCCATGTCACGAATCAGGGCAATGGCCTCCAGGGCCTCTTCTTCCGTGCACTTCAGGACGCGGGTAATCTTCTTCAGGCCCTTTTTATCCATCTCCTCAAGGAACTTCTCGATAATACCCCGTACAACATCGTAGGGGGCGGTCAGCTCCCGGTGGCTCATGTTCTCCAGCTGCACCAGCAGAAACTCCTTGATGGAACGACTGCCAACTCCCAGGGGTTCAAGATTCTGCACCACCTCGACGAGCACCTCCTCCAGGAGTGCAACGGGATAGTGTTCACTGGCCAGTTCTTCAAGGGGCACCCGCAGATAGCCATCCTCATCCAGGTTGTTGACCAGAATATACGCGGCGCCACGCTGCTCTTCACCGATCTTCATCAGCCCCAGCTGCCCCAGCAGCATGGCCGTGAATGACTCGCGATTTTTTATGGGTGTTTCATACTCATCATCGGGGATCTCATAGGAGGCCCCTTCAGAGAAATTCTCTCCGTAACTGTTCAGGTAGTTCTCAAAATCATTGATCTCCTTTTCCCCTTCGGAGACCTGGGCCGGCACCTCGTCCCATTCATCAGTGCTGCCAGCGGGCTCGGCTTCCAGCACCGGGTTTTCCAGCAGCTCGGTTTCAATCTGCTCCTCCAGCTCCAGGCGTGAGAGCTGCAGCAGTTTGATGGCCTGCTGCAGGGCCGGTGTCATCACCAGTGATTGCTGAAGTGTCTGGGTCTGCCCCAGGCTCATCCCTGTGCGCATACCATCAGCCCCGGTAGTTTTCGCCCAGGTAGGCCTGGCGCACAGCGGGAGAACTGGTGATCGTGGTGGGATCGCCCTGCGCAAGAATCCTGCCGTCGGAGAGAATATAGGCGCGATCACAGGTGCCCAGGGTTTCGCGCACATTGTGGTCAGTGATCAGAGTGGCAATTCCACGTTGCTGCAGCTGCCGGATAATGGTACGGATTTCCTCCACCGCGATGGGATCAATGCCGGCAAAGGGTTCATCCAGCAGGACCATTTTCGGATTCTGGGCCAGAGCGCGGGCAATTTCCACCCGGCGGCGCTCTCCGCCACTGAGGACGTAACCCATGGATTTGCGGATGTGGGTAATGTGAAATTCCTGCAGCAGGTCTTCCAGAATCTCGCGTTTGCGGGAGAGGCTGATATCGCGACGCAGCTCCAGCAGGGCCCAGATATTATCCTCCACCGAGAGCTTGCGAAAGACACTGGGCTCCTGGGGCAGGTAGGCCAGCCCCAGATGGCCGCGCCGGTACACCGGCAGGGGTGAAATATCCTGACCTTCAAAGAATATCGACCCGGCGTCGGCCGGAACCAGGCCAACGGTCATATAGAAGGTGGTCGTCTTGCCGGCACCATTGGGGCCCAGCAAGGCAACCACCTCAGCCTGGTTGACGTGGAAATCCACCTGGTCCACCACGGTACGTTTACCGTAGCGTTTTACCAGGCCGCGGGCTTCCAGAACTCGGGTATCAGTCTGCACGGTCATCTTCAAATATCACTTTCACCCGCTCGCTTTCATCGCCTTCCACAAAGGCCTCGCCAGTCGGCTCGTGTATGGTTATACGGGGAGCGGCAAGGGAGCTGCGACTGTCAATCAGGCGCGCGTTGCCTTCCAGCACAATGGTTTGTCGATCGTGGTAGTAGTAGAGGGTATCGGAAAACCCCCGCTTGTCCCCATAGTACAGCTCCACGTTATCCCAGGCGTGCAGGCGCTGGAGTTCCTGTCGACCAGCGGCGTTTTGCACGGCGCTCACAACCAGGGAATCGGCGTGCAGAACATAACTGGGGGACTCAAAGACGACACTCCCCCAGAAGCGACTCTCACCGATATGGGCATTGATCTCCAGATGGTTACTCTCGATGGTGTAAACGACCCCGTTGGACTGTGCCATGGCAAAATTCCAGCAAAGCGCTACCACAACTGCCAAAATCGTGTATTTCATGGGTCGAAACTCCATTTTCCGCGGATATTGCCATCAGCACGCATCCTGGCCGGCTCCCGCCAGACCTCAATGCGATCTCCCGAAAGCTCGAAACCCTCCTGGCCCGTCAGGACAAAAGGGTTCTCGGAGACAAGCCTTTGCTCCTGCACCGTATATATAGCATCTTTTCCCCGCAATACAAAACCATCAACGGTGGTCGCCGTAAAATCACGGGGCAGCAGTACCAGTTCTTCGCCCTGCCGGTAGATGCCCTGGAGGGCTCGCACCTCCTGGAGCTGGGAGTCAAAAAAAGCCATCTCAAGCTCCTCCAGCGCAATTTCCTGCAGCCCGTGGACAGCGCGCTGTGCCTTCAGGGAGTAGAGAAGCTTTCCTGACTCGGGATCCAGACGGTCGATGGTCACATTGGTACTGACCAGACCGGCCCTGCCAGTCACCTCGGCCATCTGCGGCACCGCCCGACCATACTGATAAAAGGTGTAGGCCAGGTAGGCAAACAGGAGCAGGCTCACGGCATAGGCGACTTTCCTCATCGCTGATAGCGCTCCATCAGCCCCGGCCAGTGGCCCGCCTCCCGCAGGATGAATTCGA
Source organism: Desulfurispirillum indicum S5 (assembly GCF_000177635.2). Taxonomy (NCBI): domain Bacteria; kingdom Pseudomonadati; phylum Chrysiogenota; class Chrysiogenia; order Chrysiogenales; family Chrysiogenaceae; genus Desulfurispirillum; species Desulfurispirillum indicum. Next base: position 625,854 of record NC_014836.1, on the reverse strand, counting down.
TAAATTCGGCAGCAGCGCCATCCCCACCGCGATTCCTGGTAATCATGTCCACCTCGCGGCGCACTTCGTCCGGCGCCTCGGGAACACAGGCCGACAGGCCCACCCGCCGCAGCACGGGAATATCAATAATATCATCGCCCATGTAGGCAATCTGCTCATCGCACAGCCCGTGGGTGCTCTTCAGCTCCTCGTACACCACCAGCTTATCGATGGCGCCCTGGTACACCATGGTCATCTCCAGCTCCCGGGCGCGATGCCCGACAATGGGACTCTGGCGACCGGTGATAATACCGGTGCGGTAGCCCGCCCGCTGCAGGAGCTTGATACGATGGCCATCGCGGACGTTGAAGCTCTTGTACTCAACCCCATGGACATCATAGGTAATTTTGCCGTCGGACAGCACGCCATCCACGTCAAAAATCACGACCTTGATCCGCTGAACTTTTTCCTGCAGTCGCATATATTTCTCCAGGTAACTGTGTTTCGCATGAGCGCCGACATCCGCGTCAGCGGTGATCCTGCAGGCGCCGCGCGCACAGCAGCCCTGTCAGAAGCGCTCCAAGCGTGCATAAATATAGCACGTCATAGCCAAAATTGCTCAGGATCAGTCCACCGGGGATGGCAAAAAACAGCCCAAGGGACGTGATATTGAACTGCAGCGCGATATATACCGGACGTTTGGCTTCCGGAGCAATGATAATAATCAGATTGTTCGCCACCAACCGCATGCCATCCATTCCGGCTCCCAGCAGAAAAAAGACGAAACCGTAACTGAGGGCGCTCTGACTCTTCCACACCAGCAAAAATGCGGCGATCATCACGCTGAAGGACAGGGTCACCACCGCCCGGTTGCGTCCCCGGGAGGCCAGTTGCCCCCACACCACATTTCCCGCCATGGCTCCCATCATCTGCACCGAAACATAACCGCCGATCAGCCAGCCACTCAGCGCTATGGTCTGGTTGGCCTGCAGGATGATAAAGGGCATGGCCAGGAGGTAGGAGTAGGAAAGGGTGATGACCACAATCTGCTGACGCAGGGCGCGATCATCGCGCAATATCTCGGCGCAGTGGCGCAGGAAGAGCCCAAAGGAGTCTTCCCTGGCTGCCACGTTCCGCTTTACCGGCTCATCAACCGTGAGGAAGACGAGGTAGGCCACCACCAGAAAACCGGAGCTGACCATGAAGAGCCAGGCATAGCTGGCCGGAGGCTCAAAGTGCTGCAGCACCCAGCCCGCCACCGCACCGCTGAGCACCGCGCCAAAGGCGGCCAGAAACTGGCGCTGGGCCATGGTCTTCCCCAGAAAGCGGTGGCTGAAGATCTTGCCGAGAATTTCGCGGTAGTAGATGGAGCCAAACCCTGCGGAGAAGGAAAAGAGAAAAAGCCCGATGCCAAGCGCCCATAAACTGGCCACTGGCCAGTCGTCCCCGAAGATATACAAGGCCAGACCGATACCGAACCAGCTCAGAAAGCGAACCAGATAAACGATGCGCTGATAGGGCATCACCCGCGGCAGACTCTGGGAATAGAACGCGGCGAACATCTGCACCACAACGGCGCCTCCCCGCAGAAGGGAAGCGAAGAGTCCCACCAGGATATGGCTTGAGCTGAAGTGGTGAACGATCAGGGGCAGGACGGTGGAAGGCTCGGCAATGGTGGTGGCAAGGGAAATACAGAACCCATGCACGAGGTTCTTCCTGTGGCTTGATGGATGATCAACCCCATGGGCGGATGTGCGGGAAAGGTGAGCTGATGCCGGGGTGCTCACTCCAGCCCGTACTCTTTGATCTTGTAGTGCAGGGTGCGGCGGGCAATGCCCAGGGCGCGCGCCGCTTCCGACTTATTGCCGTCAGCTTTTTCCAGTGCTTCCTGGATCATGCGCTTCTGCTGGTCTTTCATACTGCTGCCGTTGCCGGTGGCAGCACCTGGCCTGGCCGTCATGGGTGGAAGGTGCTCTGCCTCCAGAACCGCTCCACGACACAGGATAATGGCCCGTTCCACCAGATTCTCCAGCTCACGCACATTGCCGGGAAAATCATAGGCCTGCATCTTCTTCAGGAAGCCTTCCGAACAGCCACTGATAAGCTTGTTGAAACGTTTGGCGTGACTTGCCAGGAAGTGTTTGACCAGCAGAGGAATCTCCTCGCGCCGCTCCCGCAGAGGAGGCAGCTCCACCGGAAAGACATTGAGGCGGAAGTAGAGATCTTCCCGGAAATCCCCGCTGTGCACCATATCCTGCAGATTGCGGTTGGTGGCGGCCAGGATGCGCACATCCACGGGAATGGGTCTGGTGGAGCCGACCCGCTCTATAACTTTTTCCTGAATAGCCCGCAGCAGTTTTGACTGCGCCCCGGGCGTCAGTTCGCCAACCTCGTCGAGGAAGAGGGTTCCGCCGTGGGCCGCCTCAAAGCGTCCCTTCTGCTGGCCAGTGGCACCGGTAAAAGAACCCTTCTCATGGCCGAAGAGCTCACTCTCCACCAGATTCTCACTGAGGGCAGCACAGTTCACCGCCATGAAAGGCGCCCCGGCACGGGGTGAATTGTCGTGTATGGAGCGGGCCACCAGTTCCTTGCCGGTGCCCGACTCCCCCAGAATCAGCACCGACGCGTCCGTGGGAGCCACCATTTCCAGCAGATCAATCACCGCACCCAGGCCCTTGTCACTGTAGACCCCGGGGAAGTGATAGGTGCTCTTCTTCACTGGAGCAGCCACCATGCTGGGATCACGCTGCAGAGCCGCGTCGATATGCTTCTTCAGCTCGTCCACATCCACCGGCTTGGACAGAAAGTCTGTGGCGCCCAGCTTCATGGCCTCTACAGCGCCTTTGACGGTGGAAAAAGCGGTGATGACAATCACTGGTGTCTGCAGGCCGCGCTTGCGCAGCTGCGCCAGAAAGGTCAGACCATCCATGACCGCCATCTTCATATCCAGCAGGATCAGATCCGCGCTGTACTCCTGCAGCAGATCAAGGGCCTCCTGGCCATGGCCAGCCTCCAGGATATCCTCATAACCATGGTCCGAAAGATTGACCTTCAGCATGAAACGATGATTCGCTTCGTCGTCGACAATCAGAATACGCTTTTGTTTTTTCACGGGCTCACCTGGAAGTCGATATGTACTGTAAAGGGGTTCGTGGCGAAAATGCGGCACTGAAAACCATGCAGCTCCAGAATCTTGCGGCTGATGGACAGCCCCAGCCCGGAACCCTTGGTTTTGGTGGTGAAAAAGGGGCGGAAGAGGTCATCGGCATGGCACTGCAGCGACGATTCAACGGCATTTTTCACCTGAACACTGCGAACAGCGCTGTCCAGGAGAATTTCCACCGGCTGCCCATGGGGAGAGGCTTCCACCGCGTTCAGCAGGAAGTTCACAAAAGCCTGCAGCAGTTTTTCACGATCGGCCAGGATGGAAAAATCACTCCCCGTAATGCGCAGGTCGATCTCCTTGTGGGTAATCTCATGCTCCAGCAGATCCGCCGCCTTCTGCCACAGTTCACCCAACTGCACCGGAGCTTTTTCCAGGGGAATATCCTTACCGTAAGCCAGAAAATCATTGGCAATGGTGTTCAGGCGATTGGTTTCGTCCAGAGAGCGCTGCAGAATATCGCGGATATGGGGATCATTTTCCTTTTTCAGGGCAAAGCCGATCAGCCCGGCCATGGAGCTGAGGGGGTTCTTGATCTCATGGGCCAGCACGCTGGAGAAGCGCCCCAGTTCCGCCTCCTGCTCCATGCGCTTGAGCTTCGCCTCCCGCTGCACGTGGATATTGATCAGCTTTACCAGGAAGCCATAGATAACCACCAGCAACACCTGCACAAAAATCACCAGGGAAACATCGAAGTAGTGTTTGTTGCGCAAGGCATTGATAGGGGTTTTGTCGATGCTCAGCATGATGTAGAGGCCTTTGCGGAACATTTCTTCGCGATGGAAGCGGTTCCAGACACCCATAATGCGGCCACCATCGGTCAGACGCAGCTTCCGGTAGATAAAGTAAAAGTCTGCCGCCTCCACCACGAACTCACCCTCAAAGTCCGTCACCAGCCACTGGTGATCAACGGGCTTCAGGGAGACCAGTGGCGAACCGTCACCAGCGTAGATGACCACATTCGCAACCGCCTCCTGCTGAGAGATCTCCTGCAGAAGGACCTCCACCTGTCCGGCATGCATGGGAGAAAACATCATCAGGACACGGTTTCCACTCTCAAAGGCGTGGATAACCGCCCGCCCGAACTCCATGAGGTTGGCCCGGTAGGCTTCCATGGTGCGGTGGGCCGAATAAAGACTCAGCACAATAATGACCGCGTTCAGACAGACCGCAACCAGCAGGAGTGCTTTGAGTTTCTGGGGAATATGCTTCATGAAGAATGACATAAATAAAAACCGGTTTTATTTTCGTTCATATTAACGTAGTATACGAATTTGTGCCCATTACAAACAGGGCACCTTATACACCGTTTTCCCACAAGAAAGCAATGCAGGGGGCCGTCGACTCCACTTCTTTTCCTGCGAGAAGAGCGCGGACGAAAAGCGAACCCTTGACAAGCATTGCGGGTATCTATATATTCGCTCGGTTTTTCCCTGACAAGAAGGGAAACACGCGTAACCTTGTCAACCATTTACACCGAAATACGTGTACATCAAAGGAGAAGTATTGCCATGGCAGTGCCCAAGAAGAAAACGAGCCGTTCCAGAAGAGGGAGCCGTCGCGCTCACCAGGCTCTGAGCCCCGTACAGACTGTAACTTGCTCTAACTGCAGCGAACCCAAGCGCCCCCACCGGGTCTGCCTTTCCTGCGGCAGTTACAACGAAAAGCAAGTGGTTGAAGTTGATCTCTAGGATCAATCCATCCTTTCCACTTGGAGTCGTCGTTGCATAGGATAGTCATTGACGTCATGGGGGGTGACTTTGCCCCCCAGAACCCCATTGAAGGCGCCGTTCTGGCCCTGGAAGAGTATCAGGACATCGAAATCTGTCTGGTCGGACCGGAACAGGTGATTGCGCAGGAGCTGCAGCGATACCCTGACTGTCCCCGCGAGCGGCTGCGCATCGTGCATGCCAGTGAGTACATCACCATGGAGGAAGCGCCGGGGATCGCCCTGCGGCGCAAAAAGGACTCCAGCATCCGCGTGGGACTGGAACTGGTTAAAAAGGGAGAGGCGGACGCCTTCATCAGTGCCGGCAATACCGGCGCCGTGATGGGTGGTTCCCTGCTCTACCTCAAAACCATGCCCGGTGTCGCCAAAGCCGCCATCGCCACCTTTCTGCCGACCCTTTCCGGTACCAGTATCATGCTTGACGTGGGCGCCAATGTGGATTGCCGTCCGGAACACATTCTGCAGTTTGCCCTCATGGGCAACTCCTATGCCCGCTACGTCCTCAACAAACCCGCCCCTACGGTGGGTATTCTCAGCATCGGCGAAGAAGACAGCAAGGGCAATGATATCACCCGCCAGACTTTCCGCCTGCTCAACGAGTGCAGCCTGATTGACTTCAGGGGCAATGTGGAGGGCAAGGAAGTCTACAAGGGCGTTGTGGATGTCATCGCCTGCGATGGTTTCACCGGAAATATCGCCCTCAAGGTCAGCGAAAGCCTCGCCTACATGATCTCCACCATGCTCAAGGAAGAATTGGGGCGTGGCTGGTTCAACAAGCTGGGAGCGGTGCTCTCCGTCAAAGCCCTCAAGCGCCTGAAAAAACGCCTCGACTACACCGAGTACGGTGGAGCACCACTTCTGGGCGTTAACGGAGCCGTCTTCATCAGTCACGGCAGCTCCAGCCCCCAGGCACTGAAAAACGCCTTCCGCGCCGCCAGAATCTACGTTGAGCGCGGAGTCAACCAGCACATATACGACGACATCACCAAAACATTCGCTCAACTCAACCATATCGAGAACAATGGACAGGTGTAAGGTGCTCTACAGTAAAGTTGCCTCCATTGCCTACCATGTCCCGTCCAGGGTGCTGAGTAACCAGGACCTGGAAGCCATGGTGGACACCAATGACGAATGGATACGGACGCGCACCGGGATTCACCAGCGCCATGTGGCCGAACCCGGCGAAAAGACCTCCGATCTGGCTTGCGAAGCTGCCAGGAAAGCACTGAATAATGCGGGGCTGAGACCGGAAGATATCGATCTGATCATCCTGGCCACCATTACCCCCGACCACTTCTGCATGCCCAGTACCGCCTGCGAAGTCCAGCGGAAGCTTGGGGCCACCAGGGCTGCCGCCTTTGACCTGCAGGCCGCCTGCACCGGTTTCATCTACGCCATGAAAGTTGCCGACTCCATGATACGTGCCGCTGGCTACCAGCGCGTACTGGTGATTGGAGCCGAAACCCTCTCCTCCATAACAGACTGGACCGACCGCGGCACCTGCATACTCTTCAGTGATGGTGCCGGCGCAGCCGTACTGGTTCCCTCGCAGGAGCCCGGCGTACAAAGCTGTATCCTTCACTCCGATGGCAATTACGGCGACATGCTCATGACGCCCCGCGTCAACTCGGACACCCCCTTCGCCGAGCGCTCCCGCGGCGGAGACGTCGGCTTTATTCAGATGCGCGGCAACGAACTCTTCAAAGTCGCCGTCAAAAACATGTCGGACGTCCTGCAGGAAGCGCTGGAAGCAAGTGGCGTCAATGAAAAGGACATCTCCCTGGTCATTCCGCACCAGGCCAATATACGTATTATCGAAGCTGTTGCCAAACGCTTCGGACTCTCCATGGACCGCGTGATGGTGACGGTGGATCGTTACGGCAACAATTCTGCGGCAACCATTCCCATTGCCTGGGCTGAAGCCCTTGAGCAGGGAAAAATTCAAACCGGTGACACCATTGCCCTGACTGCCTTCGGCGGTGGGCTCACATGGGGCAGCGCCATCGTCACCATTTAAGAGGAGCACTCATGCTACAGGAAAAAAATATTGCCTTTCTCTATCCCGGCCAGGGCTCACAGGTGGTCGGAATGGGCAAGGATCTTTGCCAGCAGTACCACTATGCCCGCCACCTTTTCGAGCAGGCCGGCGATGTACTGGGCTTCGACCTCATGAATATCTGCTTTAACGGTCCCGAAGAAGAGCTGCGCCTGACCAGCATCACCCAGCCCGCGCTGCTGGTGACCAGCGTCATCGCGCACCAGGTCCTGACCCGGGAACTGGGAATGACCCCGAAAACCGCTGCCGGACACTCCCTGGGCGAATACTCTGCCCTGTGCTGCGCTGGAGGTATCGACTTTGCCGACGCGGTAAAGCTGGTTCACCTGCGCGGCAAATACATGCAGGAAGCGGTTCCCGTGGGCAAGGGCGCCATGGCAGCCATTATGAACCTGGACATCGACTCCATCCGCGAAGCCTGTCGCCGCGCGGCCCAGAAGGAGCAGGAAGTGGTTATGGTGGCGAATTACAACCTCCCAAGCCAGATCGTCATCGCCGGCGATACCTCGGCCGTTGAGCTGGCGTGCACCTACTGCAAGGAAATGGGAGCAAAGAAAGCGGTCATGCTGCCCGTCAGCGCTCCGTTCCACTGCTCCCTGATGCAGCCCGCCCAGGACCGCCTGCAAAAGGACATGGAGTCCATTACCTTCAACGACCTGCAGTACACCATCATCAATAACGTGGATGCTGCCTACATGTACCGCGCCGAGGATATCCCCACCTCTCTTACCCGTCAGGTGACCGGCACCGTACGCTGGTACGAGAGCATGGAAATTCTGCTGGGAGACGGCATTCACTCCTTTGTGGAGCTGGGCTCCGGCAAGGTGCTCTCGGGCATCATGCGCAAGATCAACAAAGAAGCGCGTATCCTCAACCTGGAGTCCTGTGAGGATCTGAAGAAAATCGAGGAGGCCTTCTATGCTGCTGCACAATAAAGTGGCGCTTGTCACCGGAGCATCCCGTGGTATCGGCCGCGCCATTGCCCTGGAACTGGCGAAAAATGGCGCTGACATCGCAGTGAACTACGCTTCCAGCGAGGGCCCGGCCCGTGAAGTCGTCTCTGAAATCGAAGCCTTGGGACGTCGTGCCATCGCGATCCGCGCCAATGTCTCCGATGCTCAGGAGTGTGCCGCCCTGGTGGAAAGAACCATCCGTGAGCTCGGCACCATCGACATCCTCGTCAACAACGCTGGCATCACCAAAGACGGTCTGCTCATGCGCATGAAGGAAGAGGACTTTGACGCCGTCATCAACACCAACCTCAAGAGTACCTTCCTGATGTGCAAGGCGGTTACCCGCCCCATGATGAAAAAAAGCAGCGGCCGCATTATCAATATTTCCAGCGTGGTCGGGCAAATGGGCAATGCGGGCCAGGCCAACTATGTCGCCAGCAAGGCCGGCATCATCGGCATGACCAAGTCCATCGCCAAGGAACTTTCCGGGAAGAATATCCTGGTCAATGCCGTCACTCCCGGGTTTATCGAATCGGATATGACTGCCGAGCTCAAGGATGACATCCGCCAGACCATGCTCAGCCACATCCCGCTGGGAAGTTTTGGAAAACCCGAGGATGTCGCAGGAGCCGTCGTCTTCCTGGCCTCCGGTCTGGCTGACTATGTCACGGGACAGGTGATTGCCGTCAACGGCGGCATGTACATGTAACACCCCGTCAGCGAGGCAGATCGGGACGCAACTCCCCCCGGAAGCCCCCCTGCACCGGTGACAAACCACTCGCGGTTTTTTACTTGACACCACTATCAACTTTCCCCTAAAGCAGGGGAGAAGTTGGGTGATGAACAATAAACCAGACAGATATTGAGTTTTCAATGCAAAAGGAGTCTTTATGTCCATTGAGCAAAAAGTGAAAGAAATTGTAGCAGAGCAACTTGGTGTAGGAATCGACACGGTAAACAACGAGAGCTCTTTCATTGATGACCTGGGCGCCGACAGCCTGGATACCGTGGAACTGATCATGGCCCTGGAAGAAGAGTTCGGCCTTGAGATTCCCGATGACGAAGCCGAAAAAATTGTCACCGTACAGGACGCCATCAGCTACATCGAAAACAACGGCTGATCTTGAATGCTCACCGCCTGCGGTGAGCATTTTTCACTGCTGAAGCGGAGTACGCGGAATTGACGGAGCTGATCCCGTTCTCTGCGTAACTTCCAGGTACTCTGTACGGGCAGTCTCTGAAAAACCGACTCTCGCAAGAGAATGAACAGGAAGAGGCACATGAAAAGAAGAGTTGTTGTCACCGGACTTGGAGCTGTCAGCCCTGTAGGGAACACCGTTGCACAGTCCTGGGAGTCGCTGATCGCCGGAAAATCCGGTATCGCTCCCATCACTCACTTCGATGCCAGCGAATTTCCCGCACGCATTGCCGGTGAAGTGAAAGACTACGAGATCGACGAGGCCATTGTCTCTAAAAAAGACCAGAAGAAAATGGATCGTTTTATTCATTTTGCCATGACCTCAGCGGCTGAAGCAGCCAAAGACGCCGGCATCACCTATCCTCTTGCCGAGGCCGACGCCGTACGCTGCGGCGTCATCATCGGCTCAGGCATGGGAGGTCTTCCCGCCATTGAGAAATGGCACACGACCGCCCTGGAGAAGGGCTACAAACGCCTGACGCCCTTTTTTATCCCCATGGTCATCGTCAACCTGGCATCGGGACAGGCGGCCATTCTCCTGAACGCCAAAGGCCCCAACGCCTGTAACGTGACGGCATGCGCCACCGGAACTCATTCCATCGGCGACGCCTTTAAAATCATTCAGCGTGGTGACGCTGACCTGATGTTTGCCGGTGGCACAGAAGCCGCAATCACCTCCCTGGGCATTGGCGGCTTTGCTTCCATGACAGCGCTGTCAACCCGCAACGATGAGCCCCAGAAAGCCTCCCGCCCCTTTGACCGCGATCGCGACGGCTTTGTCATGGCCGAAGGGGCCGGTGTCCTCGTACTCGAGGAACTGGAGCGCGCCAAGGCACGTGGAGCACGGATTTACGCTGAAGTGCTCGGCTATGGCATGACCTGTGACGCCTACCATATGACCAGCCCGGCCCCAGAAGGCGAAGGCGCAGCACGCTGCATGCAGATGGTACTCGACGATGCCGGCATGAAGCCCGAGCAGGTCGATTACATCAACGCCCACGGCACCAGCACCTTTTACAATGACCTCAACGAAACCAAGGCCATCAAGAGCACCTTTGGCACCTACGCCTCAAAGCTGAAAGTCAGCTCAACCAAATCCATGGTGGGGCACATGCTTGGAGCAGCCGGGGGCTTTGAAGCCGTCGTATGCTGCAAGGTTCTGGAAACCGGCATCATGCCTCCTACTATCAACTGTGATAATCCCGGCGACGAGTGCGACCTCGACTACATCCCTCACCAGGCGGTGCGGGGTGAAGTAAACTGCACCATCAGCAACTCCTTTGGTTTTGGTGGTACCAACGCCTCACTGCTCTTTGCCAAATACACAGGCTGATGAACGACCACTGCTGCAGCCAGGAACGTATCGCCCCCCTGGAGGAACGGCTGGGTTATGTTTTTATGCGCAAGGAATTGCTGCATACCGCCCTCACCCACCGCTCCTTCTTTCATAGCAATCGAAAATCGGCCGAGAACAACGAGCGCCTGGAATTCCTGGGCGACTCGGTTCTCGGCCTTATTATCAGCCACTATCTGCTTGAGAGCTTCCCCGCCCAAAGCGAAGGAAAGCTCAGCAAGATCCGCTCCTTTATCGTCAACGAAAAGACCCTCTCCCGCGTTGCCCGTGAAAAGATTCAGCTGGGGCGCTATCTCTTCATCGGCAAAGGAGAAGAGAACACCGGCGGACGGAACAAGGCCAGCATTCTCGCTGATGCCATGGAGGCTGTTGTTGCGGCGATTTACCTGGACGGCGGTCTTAATGCCGCTCGCAACATCATACTGGAACTCATGTCAGAGGAGATTGAGTCAACCGTCTTCAGTAATCGCCACCGCGACTACAAAACCGAGTTGCAGGAACTCAGCCAGGGCTCGCTGTCACTGGCACCGGAATACCGGGTAGAACGGGAGTGGGGCCCCGACCACCAGAAACACTTTGCGGTCAGCCTCTATTTGCACGACCAGGTTTACGGCCATGGTGAAGGAACTTCAAAAAAAAGTGCCGAGCAGAAGGCAGCCCGAGCTGCCATGGAAAAGCTGCGGGCAGAACTCGAAAAAAAGCGGGATGAGGTTACGGGATGAAAAACTTTTCTTATTACACCGTTGTGCCAAAACTGCCTGAACCCCTCAAACCCTTGCAGGAAATATCCCAGAACATGTGGTGGAGCTGGCAGACCGATGCCATAGAGCTCTTCTACCGCATAGATCAGGATCTCTGGAACAACCCCTCCATTGAGCACAACCCCATCCGCCTCATTGGCGCCCTGAGCTGGGAGCGGCTGGAAGAACTGGCCGAGGATGAGGGTTTCCTCAACCACATGAACAGCGTCTACCGCGAATTCCAGCACTATATGACCCTGGAGACCTGGTACTCACGCCTGTCGCGGGACTGGCAGAATTTTACCATCGCCTACTTCTCCCTGGAGTATGGCATCCATGAATCCCTGCCCATTTACTCTGGCGGCCTGGGCATCCTCTCCGGCGACCACCTGAAGTCAGCCAGTGAACTGGGGATCCCCCTGGTGGGAGTGGGGCTGCTCTATCGCCACGGCTATTTCCGGCAATCCCTCAACGCCGACGGATGGCAGCACGAGCGCTATCCGGAAAATGACTTTCACAACATGCCCATCAGCCTGGTACGCGACAAAAGCGGGTCCCCCATCAAACCCTACATCGACTATCCCTTTGGACGCGTCTTTTTTCAGATCTGGCAGGTCGCCGTCGGCCGCATCACCCTCTACCTCCTGGATGCCTGCCTGGATGAAAACGCCCCGGAAGGGCGTGAGATCACCAAACAGCTCTATGGTGGCGACGAAGAGATGCGTCTTAAGCAGGAAGTCCTGCTGGGCATCGGGGGTATTCGTGCCCTGAAATCCATAGGCATCAATCCCACCGTCTGCCATATGAACGAAGGCCACAGCGGCTTCATGCCCCTGGAACGCATCCGCTACCTGATGCACGAACAGAGCCTTGGCTTTGACGCCGCTTTTGAAGCCGTATATGCCACCAATATCTTCACCACCCACACACCGGTTCCAGCCGGCAATGATCGCTTCACTGCCGAGCAGGTCATGAAGTATCTTGGGAAATACATCAAGGAGCTCGGCATAGACGCAGAAAGCTTCCTGGGGCTTGGACGGGAGAACCCCGACAACAAGAGCGAACTGTTCTGCATGACTGTGATAGCCATCCGCATGGCCGGCTTCAAAAACGGCGTCAGTCAGCTGCACGGCAGCGTCTCACGCCAGATGTGGAAAAACATCTGGCCCACCGTGCCCGAACAGGAAACCCCCATAGAACACATCACCAACGGTGTACACGTGCTCTCCTGGCTCTCCCGCGATATGAAAGACCTGCTGGAGCGCTACTTGGGCGAACGCTGGGTGGATGACCCCTATGACAAGGAAATCTGGAAAAAAGTCCGCAGCATTCCGGATCCTGAACTGTGGCACGCCAGGGAGGGGCTGCGCCGTCGCCTGATAACCTTTGTGCGCAAGCGACTCAAGGAATCCCTGCAGCGCCGCGGTGCCTCAAAAAGCGAAATGGCCCTGGCCGATGAGGTGCTCGACCCTAAAGCCCTGACTATCGGTTTTGCCCGCCGCTTCGCCACCTACAAGCGTGGCAACCTGCTCTTCAATGACCTGGATCGGCTGCGCAGCATACTGGCTGACGAAAGCCGGCCAGTGCAGTTTATCTTTGCCGGCAAGGCCCACCCCCGCGACGAGGGCGGCAAGCGCATCATCAAGGAGATAATCCACACCGTCGGACTGCCGGAATTCCGCCATAAAATCGTCTTTCTGGAAGACTATGATATCAGCCTTGGCCGCAAGCTGGTTCAGGGTGTTGACCTGTGGCTCAATAATCCCCGTCGCCCCCTTGAAGCCTGTGGCACCTCGGGCATGAAGGTGACACCCAACGCCGGACTCAACATGAGTATTCTCGATGGATGGTGGGAAGAGGGGTACGACCCGGAGCTGGGCTGGAGTATCGGCGGACGCGAAACCTACGACGACCTGAGTTTTCAGGACGAGGTGGAAAGCAATTCCATCTATTCACTGCTGGAAAACGAAGTGCTGCCAGCCTTCTACACCCGCTCCGCCGATGGTATCCCGCGCAAGTGGCTCCAGATGGTCAAAGAGGCCATGGTCAATCTGTTGCCGGTATTCAACACCAATAACATGGTGGAAAACTACACCACCAGATATTACCTGAACGCCAGTATTAACTGGAATCAGTTTGAGTTTGAAAATTTTGCCCACGCCCGCCACGTGGCCACATGGAACAGCCGTGTCAGAGCTCACTGGAGCAGCGTCTCTGTGCGCAGCGTCACCATCGGCCAGGGCACTGAACTGGGAGTTGGAGAACTGGCACCGGTGGTGGCCGAAGTCAACCTGGGCAATCTGACTCCCCAGGATGTCATTGTCGAAGCCTACTACGGCAGGATGGAGCACACCGGTCGCAGCATCCAGCAGGGGCAGACGCAGGTGCTCAACAGTGTCGAACACATAGATGGCAACCTCTATCGCTTCCATGGCATGCTGCCCTGCCCCAACAGCGGACGCTTCGCCTGCACACTGCGCGTCATCAATAACTCGCCGCTGGATATCCGACGCCTGGATATCACACCCCTGATCTGGTGGTAATACCCATCAGCGCCTGGATCCAGGCGCTGATGGGCCATCCGGCTCCCGCCCGATCTTCTGCCATGACGCCCCTCCCCGCCCTTGTCTTTCGACGGAAGAGCGTCTATATTGAAGCACGAGCACACAGAATGCAAAATGCCATGACATTGTCATGCCCAGCTTACATCCCCACAGGAGCCCCCGCGAATGAAACCGGAATCACGCGCTACCTGGCTCAGCGTAGCCGCCATCACCATACTCTTTGTTACCCTGCTCGCAGGTTTCATCATCACGCATCAACCATGTGAACGCCTTCAGGAAGAGAGCCTTCTGGAAGAGGAAACTCTCCCGCTGGCCCTGGAAATCGTCGACTTTTCAACACTGCTGGCAGTGGTCGACCTGAATCAGTGCATCGTTCCCCCCGTAGCCATCAGAGACGTTCCTCCAGAGCTGCAGGACATGGACGTCATCCAGGAGAAAAAGGACGCGTTCTTCAAGATGCTCTTCCCCATCATCCTCAAGGTCAACTACGATATCCTCGAGCTGCGGGAGGAAATCCTGGCGGGGAATGTCGACGACGAGCTTTATGAACAGTTCCAACTCAGCCCGGAAGATGGCATTGAACGTCTGCTCAAGCGAGCCGATATCATCCCTCCCAGCCTCGTCTTTGCCCAGGCTGCCATTGAATCGGCCTGGGGAACCAGTCGCTTCGCCCTGGAAGCCAATAACATTTTTGGCCACTGGACCTATGTTCCCGGCACCGGCATTGTTCCCGCAGATCGACCCGCAGGGGCCACCTACGAAGTGCGCATCTTCGAAACCCTCAAGGATTCCGTGCGCGCCTACTACCACAACCTGAATACCAATCGCGCCTACCGCGAATTCCGCGAAGCGCGAACCACAACCAAGGACCCTCTGGAGCTGACCCGCTACCTGCACCGCTATTCCCAGCTGGGCGCGGAATACGGCAAGCGCCTGAACAGCATCATCCGCTTCAATGACCTTCTTCCCTATGATGACTGCACTCTTTTGCTAGATGAAGACGTCGTGCTCGCCATGGAAAATGGCGACTAAGCTCCCCACGGCTTGATACCATTGTTTTTACGCAGGCATCCAGCAGGATAACCTCTGAAAGTGAAATTTTTCCCTTGCAACCTCGAGGAGCTAGTGACAATAACTATCATTATCACTCACTAGGAGGATCACATGGGAAGGATCATTACCGTACTGCTGAGCGCAGCCTTACTTTTCACTCTCGTCGCATGCAGCGACAGCAACACCTCTTCAACACAGACCCAGGAACCCGCTTTTATCAAAGATGAACCCGTACCACCGGGAGCCGAGGATGCCCGCGTTGTCGAACTGATCTTCACCCCCCAGGATATTGAGCCTGACCATGTCACAGTGCAAAGTGGGGAAAAGATCCTCTTCGTCATCACCAATATTGACGAAGAGGGCGAGCACAATTTCCTCTCAGCTGGTGCCGCCATTCCAGAAATCATGGTGTACGGTGGACAGACGGTACGACGACTGTGGACCGCCCCTGAAACACCCGGCGTCTATGATGCCATGTGCACGATCCACCCCTGGATCAAGATGAAGTTCACGGTCGAATAACCCGATGTTTCAGTCCAAAGCACAAATGCAGGACAGACGCTTCACGGCTCTCCTGCTCATACTGATGCTTCTGGCAGCCACCCTGCTCATCAGTGGCTGTGAACAGAAACCGTCACCGTCTTCCGGTGAGGAAATTTCATGGCCTCCCCTTGAGACCAGACAGGTGGTAGCCGAGCAACGCCTGTATGTCACCGCCATGCACGAGGACAAGGTCTCCGTCATCGACCTCACCACAGCGAAAGTTGTTTCAGAGCAACGGGTGGGCAGCAAACCCTATGGTCTGGCCATTGACCGCACACACAATCAGCTGCTGGTCGTCTGCGCTCTGGCCCATGAACTGTGGTTTCTGGACCTGGACACCCTGGAAATTCTCGCAACCCTGCCCGTCGGTCGAGTGCCGGCCATGGTAACCGTGGATGAGAGCTCCGGAAAAGCTTATGTTTCCAATACCCGCGGCGACGGCATCACCGTTGTGGACACCCAGACCCACCAGGCCGTCGGTCACCTGGTAACCGGAAAAGCACCCTATAATATTGAGCTTCTGCAGAACGGACACCTGGCCGTGCTCAACCACGACGACGCGCTGCTGGTTGTGATTAATCCCGCTGATGGCGAAATCGTCCAGCGTTTCGCTGCCGTGCCAAAATCCGCTGGCATGGCCCTGCACCCGTCCCGCAACCTGCTCTTCAGCGGCGGACACGGCAGTGAGGATAATGCCGACGAAATCTATATCCACGACCTCAACCAGGGAACCAACACCGGTACCATCCCGACAGGGGAAATGGCGGCCTATATGAGTGTCGCCGATCCATACCTCCACGTTGTCCTGCACGACAAGGAGGAGCTGATTTCCTTTGACCTGGAAACCTACCAGGAAGTGATCCGCATGCCTACCGGCAAGTACCCCTTTGCGGTGGTTCCCGTCGGCTCATCCACCCTGGTAGCCGTATCCAACATGGACTCCGAAAACGTGCAGGTTTTCGACATAGAGCTGCGCGCCGTTCGCCATACCATAGAGGTTCAGGGCGGACCCGTAGGACTTGCGTACCATACCCCGTAAAAAGAGAGGAAACTCCATGCAACCACAAGGCAGCATTTTGACGCGCATCCTTGTTTTCGTTCCACTGATTCTGGGCCTGTTGGTTATTCTCACTCCAGAAGTCCTGATACCCGTCTGCACAGATCTGGTGGAGATGAAGAGCGGAGCCCTGCGCCCCATGCGCTGTGCTTATGCCGCCAAAGCAGAGATGCTGCTGGGCGCTCTGCTGATGGTAACCGGTCTGTTGATTATCCTGTACCGTAAAACGACAAAACTGGTGGCCGCGCTGGGCCTTATCGTCAGCGCCATCGGCATTGCCATCATCCTGGTTCCCCAATCGTCCATTATCGGCGTCTGCATGCACCACAGCATGCCCTGCCGTGACACTCAGAAGTGGTTGGTAGCAGAGGGCGCGCTGACCATCGCCACGGGTCTGCTGCTGTGGTATCGCTGCCGTCGGAGCATCTGATATGCTGCTCCTGGCCTGGCGAAATGTGACGCGGCGATTTTCCCAGTCGCTGATAACCATCATCATCGTCGGTGTGGCCATTGCCACCTTTACCGTCGCCCACATGGTCTTCAGCCTGCTGCAACAGAGCGTGGATCTCTCTTCACAGCGCATGGGCGCCGATATTATCGTGCTGCCCCGAGCTGTCGGGGTCAATCCACACCAGGCACTTTTTACGGCTGAGCCCGTCAATATGTACATGGACAGGGACATCCTGGACACTCTCGCCAGTCTGCCGGGAGTGCGTCAGGCGACCCCCCAGTTTTTCACCCAGTCGCTGGACGAAAGCTGCTGTGATCTGCGCGAGGCACGTCGCCTCATTGGCTATGATCCAGAGACGGATTTCGTCATCGCGCCATGGTTGCAGGGCAGGGAACTGGCCGAGCTGGCTGACCACGAAATCGTCATCGGTGGCGTCGTGCGCCCTTTTTTCGGCAACCGGGCCATCATTCTTGATGGCATATTCGAGGTGGCCGGGCAGCTGGAGCCCACGGGTACCGGCATGGATGAGACCGTTTTCATGAACATCGCCACCGCTCGCCGGCTGGCTGCTGAAAGCCCAGCCTTCACAAGCCTGTGGCATGAGCAGCAGCCCGATGAGCTCATATCCGTAGTACTTATTCAGGCAGATCCCGGACTCCCGCCATCCATGGTCGTCGAAACTATCAGCGAACTCGGGCTCAACATTCGGGCAGTGACCTCCGGTGAACTGGTCTCGGAGATGCGCAATCAGGCTCGGGCCATGGGACAGATATTCCTGTGGCTGTGGGTTGCCCTGGTGCTTATGGCTGGCCTGGCGCTCCTGGGGCGCTTCCTGGCCCTGGCCCGTGAACGCAAGCGCGAAATCGGCGTCATGCGCGCCCTGGGTGGCCAGCGCCTGGATACCTTTGCCATGGTTCTCTGGGAGGTACTGCTGGTAGTGGTGGCCGGTTGGGCAATTGGAGCTGTCTCGGGTGTACTGGTGGCCATCAGGGCACTGGAATGGCTGAAAACTACACTGATCGTTCCTCCCTGGAATCTGACCTGGCACGTGATTCTCACCAGTGGCGCCGCTGGCCTGGCCATTGCCACAGCGCTCGGTGTTGCCTGTGCCCTCTATCCCGCCTGGAGCAGCGCCCGCCTCGACCCCCAGGAAGCTATCGCCCGCAGTGACCTGCGCTGAACACGAGGAGACCCTATGTCACTTTGCAAATTACACAATGTGGTGAAAGAGTATCAGGGTGAAGAGCATGTGCGCCCGGTGGATGGCGTCACCATGGAAGTTCAGCCAGGGGACTTTCTGACCATTGAGGGCCCATCGGGCACAGGCAAGAGCACCCTGCTCTACATGATGGGTGGGCTGCTGCGGCCCACCAGTGGTGAAATACACCTGTCAGGGCAGGATATGACCTCCCTTGATGATGCGCAATTGACCACACTGCGATCCCGCTGTATCGGCTTCATCTTTCAGGAGGCAAACCTCCTGCCAGCGCTCAGTGCACTGGAAAATCTGCTCTTTGCCCTGAGACTGCGCCGTGGCGCATCACCCACTGGCGAGGAGCGCCGCAGGTCCATGGCCATGCTCGACACCCTTGGACTCGGAGAGCGGATGCACTTTCTGCCCTACCAGCTCAGCGTCGGCCAGCGCCGTCGCATTGCCATAGCCAGAGCTCTTATTACCGACTCGGCACTGCTGATCGCCGATGAACCCACCAACGACCTTGACCCCCACTGGGCCCAAAGGGTCATGGAACTTCTGCAGGAACAATCCCAGCAGGGTAAAGCGGTGGTGATGGTCACTCACCACGATGTGTGGGCCAGCTGGGCCAGACATCGTTATTATCTGGATAACGGCCAATTGCGCGCACGCTGACAGCTTGCTGGAACATCTCGAATCGGGCTGGCAACCACGAAACGCGTGCAAGGCGCGCGCAAAACCTGAAGTGAGGCGCACTCCCTGCACAATCCTGCGCAAACATCCAGCGGGCAAGGCCACCGGCAAAGGTCTGCAGCCTGCGAGACCCTCCAGGCAATCGGGCTGCTCCTGCACCTCAGGAGCAGCCCGATTGCATAAATCAAACAGCATCATATTCCTTCCCACATCATTTTCTTATCCAATAAATATGGCAATATCCCCACATGATTAAATTATGTTCTTGTAAAAAAAGGTTTGCCCTCGCGGCGATAGCTTGGCAAAAAAAGCACAAGATAACGATTCCTATTATCATTTAGTTAAGGCGGTGGAAAAATGAAACGGTTTTTGCTATTGGCGGCGGGGGTTGCACTCGCGTTCACAATCATGGCCTGCGGCAGCGACAAAAGTTCAGAATACGCTACTCCAGACTACATTAAAGATGAACCCGTTCCTCCCGGAGCTGAAGGCGCCCGCGTTGTGGAGCTGGAATTCACACCGGAGACAATTCTCCCCAACACCATCACCCTCAACGCCGGCGAGAAAGCCCTCTTCGTCATTCGAAACACGGACGAAGACGGAGAGCACAACTTCCTCTCCTCTGAAGCGGAACTTTCAGAAATTCTTGTCTATGGTGGCCAGACCGTACGACGTCTCTGGACCGTCACCGACAAACCAGGTACCTACGAGCCCCTGTGCACGCTGCATCCATGGATCAAAATGACCATGATTGTTGAATAACTCTCGTTACATGAAGGAGGAGAACGTGAAAGAGAAGAAGAGCAAAGGTATTATTTTCGGCACACTGGCAATCGTGGGCACATCGCTCATCATCGCCGCCTGCAGTGGCTCATCCCAGCAGGCCCTTGATCCCAAGGAAGTCTTTTCCAACCTGGGCCCCATGCCCGTTCCGGCTGACAACCCCATGACTCCCGAGAAAATCGAACTGGGCAAGATGCTCTACTTTGACACACGCCTGTCCGGAGACAACACGCTCAGCTGCGCCAGCTGTCACGAACCGGAAAAGGGCTGGAGCGACGGACGCCGCACCTTCCTGGGCTTCCAGGGGCATCAGGGACACCGCAACTCTCCCACTATCATCAACAGTGGCTACCACAGCCTGCAGTTCCTGGATGGCCGCATGAAGACCCTGGAAGATCAGGCCCTTGGCCCCATTCAGGATCCCGGCGAAATGAACCTCTCCCTGGATGAGCTTGTACAGAAACTCAATGCAGTTCCAGCTTATGTGCAGAAATTCGAAGAAATTTTCGGCCCTGACAGCATCAACCCGACAAATATTGGCAAGGCCATCGCCACCTTTGAACGTACCATTGTCATCGACAACACGCCCTTTGACCAGTACCTCAAGGGCAACAGCAACGCCATGTCAAAGGATGCCCAGGAAGGCATGAAGCTCTTTGCCGGCAAAGCCAGCTGCATCAGCTGCCATAACGGCCCCAGCCTCTCCGATAATAACTTCCACAATGTGGGCGTCCTCAATGACAACCCCGGCCGCGCCGGCTTCACCGGAAACCCTGAAGATGACGGCAAGTACAAGACCACCCATCTGCGTGGTATCGGCCACACGGCTCCCTTTATGCACAACGGCAGTCTGCGCACCCTGCGTGATGTCGTGGAATTCAAGAACCGCGGCGGCGATGGGCACCCCAACACCAGCCCCCTGGTTCGTCCTCTGAACCTCAGCGATAAGGAAAAAGCACAGCTGGTTGCCTTCCTGGAAGCTCTGACCGGCGAGCTGCCCCTGGTTGCCAAGCCACAACTGCCATAGATCTCCCACTCTCCCGGGAAGTCGCCCCCTCACGGGGGCGGCTTTTCCTATCTGCACACATGAAGGGAAAAACATGAAGTACTTCACAACCTGCCTGCTTGCGGCTCTTTTTCTTCTGGGCTTTTGGGTTGCCACTCCAACCATGGCACAGGCTGAAAGACTGGTGGAAATAGATGTCCATGCCAGTCAGTTTGAATACAAGCCCAGTATTCTCCGGGTACAACAGGGAGACCGGGTTCGCATCACCCTCATCTCGGAAGATGTCACCCACGGGCTCTATATAGACGGATATGATATCAGCGTCCAGGATATGCCCCAGGATCGCCAGGTAAACACCCTGGAATTTGTGGCCGACAAGGCCGGGAACTTCACCTTCCGCTGTAATGTGGTCTGCGGGCCCATGCATCCCTTCATGGTGGGTACCCTCATCGTTGAGCCCAACGCCAAAACGCCTTTTTTCCTGATCCTGGGCGTCCTGGTGGCCCTGGGCAGCCTCTTCTATGTGTACCGCAAACGCGATCGCATTCTCGGTGGACAGGATGAGTCTGCCACGTATATCGACCTTTCCAGCCGCTACCGCTGGGTAGCCACCCTGCTGAAACAGCGCTGGCTGCAGTACGTACTGATGGCCGTCAATGTCTTCTTCTTCACCATCATTCTCTACGCGGGATTTGCGGGAACCAAGGTGGGCAACGCCAACTTCTCCCTGATCTTCGTGTGGATCGTGTGGTGGGCTGCTCTGATTCTCCTGCTGCTACCCCTGGGAGGCCGCCTGTGGTGCACCATGTGCCCCCTGCCAGCTCCCGGCGAGTGGATGGACCACCGCGCCTTTGTGGATAAGGGGAAAGAGCGTCCCCTGACCCTGGCCAACAAGTGGCCCAAGCGCTTCAAGAATATCTGGCTGCAGAACTGGTCGTTCCTGCTGGTGGCCATGTTCAGCGGCATTATTCTCACCCGGCCCTTTGTCACCGCCGTGGTGCTCTCCCTGTTTATCGGCCTGGCCATCGTCTTCTCGCTGATGTATGGCAAGCGCATTTTCTGTCGCTACCTTTGCCCCGTCAGCGGATTTATCGGCCTCTACTCCCTGGTTGCCCCTCTGGGCGTGCGGGTAGCCGACAAGGACGTATGCCGCAACCACAAGCAGAAGGAGTGCATCGTGGGCACAGAAAAGGGCTACGGCTGCCCCTGGCTGGAAGTGCCCTGGAACATGGATCGCAATGCCTATTGCGGCATATGTACCGAATGCTTCAAGACCTGTTCCCAGAACAACGTGCGTCTGGTATGGCAGAAGTTCGGTCAGGACCTGCTGGTCAGCAAGGGCAAAAGCATCGATGAAGCCTACAAGGCCTTTATCATGCTCTCCTGCGCCCTGGCCTATTCGGTGATTTTCCAGAGCTCCTGGGGCGCGGTCAAGTCCTGGGCCAACCTGAGCATGCCCGGCTTTGCCTATTTTGCCAGCGGATTCCTGGCCCTCAACCTGGTAATCGTCCCGGTGCTCTTTGCCCTGAGCGTCTGGATAGGTCACGGGATGGCCCAGAAGCGCCTGTCCTCGTTCACCAATATCTTCTATCCCGTGCGACAGCTGGCAATCATCACCAAAGGTCTGATTGTGGGGCCCAAAGAAGAGAGCAAAAAGGCTGAAGTCAAAGACGAGGCGGGCGGCATTGCCTTCTCCGATCTGTTTATCACCCTCTCCTACGTGCTGGTACCCCTGGGCCTGGCATGCTGGATGGCCTTCAGCGTCTCTTTCCTCTTTATCAACGGGATTTATATCCTGCACGTGATTTCTGACCCCTTTGGCTGGGGCTGGAATCTCTTCGGCACACGTGACCTGGAGTGGAAGCCCGTTGGCACCAGCTTCTACCCCTATATCCAGGCCCTGATCCTGCTGGTCGGTCTGTATTTCTCCAATAACACCGGCGCCAGGCTGCTGGCCAAGTATCCCCTGGAAGCCGGACAGAAAATACGCCTCCTGCTGCCGGTAACCGCTTTTTTGACCATCGTGACCGGCCTGTTTCTCTGGCTGTTCCTGTAAGCATCAAAGGGAGGAATCATGAAATCGTACCGAGAGATTCTGGCAGCAGCGGCCATAGCCCTGATGGTTATCGGCATCCCCATCGGCGTAACCCTGGCCAAAAATATCGGCCAGCCACCCCACACCATCGACCTGATTATTCGCACCGTGGAAAACGGTGGCTACTCCCCAAGCCGCATCGTCGTCAAGCAGGGAGAGCCGGTTCGCCTGCGCCTGATCAGCGAAGACGTCACCCACGGACTCATCATCGGAGAGCTGGGTATTGACGCGGGCGTTATTCAGCCAGGCAAAATGAAGACCATTGAATTCACCCCTGAGCGCAAGGGGGAATTCGGTTTTGTGTGCAGTGTCATCTGCAGCCCTCTCCATACGAGACTGCGAGGGACACTGGTCGTAGAATAGCCCAAGCCACAAGCCATTATAGCGATCTCCTGTTTCCCCTGAATCTGTGCGAAAGCCCTGGTTCAGGGGCTTTTTTTATGGAGCAGCCAGCACCTGGCGCGCCTCCAGCAAGTCGTGAGGCACTGCGAAGCTCCCCTGACCTGCCATATAGTCGGCCATCAGGCCGCACAGCTGGTAAACGGCCACGGGAAGACTCTGCCGCGCCAGAGCCGTAAGTTCATCCTGATAGGGTTTACCCTTGCCTGGTTCCAGCTTGTCTGCCAGAAAAAGAATCTGAGCAATGGGGTTCAGGGCAGACTGACCACTGAGATTGGTGTGCTCGGCAACAGCCTGTAGAACAGGCCAGTGGTGATACTCAAAGGTTTCGCGCATATAGGCTGCAGCAAGAGGTCCGTGGTACATCAATGGGAACTCTTCATAGTCCGGGCGGCTCAAGCCGTACTCCCGCGCCTTTTGCCGGTAGAATTCTGCGGAGCGGGAGCGGAAGAGGTCGTGCCCCAGGGCAGCTGTCTCCACATCTACCAGATCAACACTGTGAACACACGCCAGTTCCAGGGCAAGCGCCACCACCCGCTCCACATGCTGACGAAGCTTTAAAGGCTCATTTTGGTAGTGTTTTCTGAGCTGAGGACGTATATCTGAATGCATGTTTTTCCCTGCCTGGGGTGAAGATTTTTCCTGTCGATGCCACAGCACTCTAGCATAAGCGCCTGTAATCAGAAAGACGCTCTCTTGGCCCGACCCTTGCATCCAGCCCTGACGGCAGTCAGGAAAGACTGCCGACTACTCTGGCTGGAGGAAAGCGATGACCATTGTAGACAAATCCAGGGCGGTATACCTGCTGCGTCAGGCCTGCGCCGAAGATGTCATACACTACCTTTCCGGTGTCTGCGACGAAGAATACCTCTTTCAGATCACCCGGGGCGAAACCCACCTCAGGGAGCAGCACGCCAAGATGATCAAACTCCTGGGAGACACCTACCATTTTCTCGACGAAATACTCATGCACCTTGCCGGCTACATGGGGTACCCCGCGCAACTTGACCAGTGGACAGATGCCGAACCCGTGGAAGCCATGGAGATAATTATACCGAATCTCTCCAAATCCCAATGGAAGCGACTGAAACTGGAGGAGATCTTCTCCCTCTAGGAATTGCCCCAAAAACTTCACCGCTTGTGACTTTTGATCCGCCCCGGCGGTAAAGCAGCAGCTGTTTCCTGCAGAACAGGAAACAGCTGCTGCTTTTTTCATGTCACGTTTTATGGTAAAAAGTACTTTTGCAGTATTGTGCCGCTGAATATCCTGTTTCTGACAGGTCAAAGGAAATATATCATGAAGCGTTTGGATTGCAGCCTCTTTCACTCCCTGGCCCAACGCGCCAGGGAAAACCCCCGCAAACAGCATATTGATGAGTTCCACAGCTCCACCGATGGAACCATCCGTCGCCTTCTGCATGCCCTCGAACCCGATGGCTATATTCGCCCCTTTGCCAGCCACGGCACCGACAAGATGCTGTTGTGCGTGCAGGGAAAATTCCTGGTGGCAACCTTCACGCCAGATAATACCATTGATGATATCAGTATTCTGGGAAGCGATCTGCACTGCCGGGGCGCGGAAATTCCCTCTGGCACTTTCCACAGCGTCCTGGCTCTGGAGCCATCCAGTATCCTCTATGAGTCCCACTACGGCAAACCTCAGCGCTTCACTGAAGCCCCCTGGGCCCCCGAACACTCCGACAGGGAAGGGGCAAAAGCCTTTCTGCAGCGAATCATCCTGGCCAATTCCCGGGAACAGGTGCTCTCACACCTGCTGAACCACGGAATGATGGAGCGCTACTACGACCACAAGACACCCACCAGAACCGCTGAAGAGGCAGCCGCCGCTCTGAATGTCAACGTGAGCCAGATCGCCAAGAGTATTGTCCTCAGCGACGACACAGCACAGTGCATTATCGTCGTACTCCCCGGTGACCGCAGAATCGACATGGGCAAAGTTCGCCAGCACTTCGGACATCGCTTCACCATGGCCTCGCCGGAGCGCACGCTGGCAGCCACCGGATTTCTGGCCGGTTCTGTCAGCCCCTTTGCTCTCCTGGGAGCACTTCCGATATACGCCGACATCTCCCTGAAGAGCCACCCGGAAATATTCCCCGCTGCCGGTGGAATCAATAATGGATTCCGCACCAGCTTTCACGAACTGACAACTCTCCTTGGCCTGCGCAAATGCGACTTTGCCAGGGACACACAGGGCGCATAACCATGAACGGACGCTTTATCAGCTTTGAAGGGCCGGACGGAGCCGGGAAAACCACCCAGCTCTCCCTGCTCTCCCGCTATCTGGATGACCGCGATATTCTGCACCACTGCACCCGCGAGCCCGGTGGCACACCTGGTGCCGAGGCTATCCGCAATCTGATTTTCGATTCCCGCCATAACCTGGTTCCCCGGGCAGAGCTGCTGTTGTTTGCCGCAGCCCGCGCCCAGCATGTTGAGGAGCGCATTATGCCTTTACTGGAGAAGGGCATCTGGGTGCTCTGCGATCGCTTCACTCTTTCCACCCTGGTATATCAGGGGTACGGGCGGGGTCTGGACCGGGAGCTGATTGGCCAGCTCAATGCCATTGCCACCTGTGGCCTGGCTCCCCATATGCAGCTGGTACTGGACGTGGAGGCGGAGGCTGGGCAAAATCGTGTTCAGCAGCGCCTGGAGAATAACAACAGCTTCGATGCCCTTTCGGAGGACTTTCACCGTCGGGTAGTTGCCGGCTTCCGGGAAGTGGCCTCCCACGATGCGCACTGTCGGCTGATTGATGGCTCCCGCAATCCTGAGCAGGTCCATGGATCCATAGTAGCAGCACTGCACGAAGGCGGATTGCTGGATGGCTGATACACCGCCCTATCTGGACCTCTATCAGCGTGAAATGGGCCGCCAGCGACCCCACCACGGCTACCTGGTGGGCAGCGGCGCCCCCCTGGCACTGGATTTCGCCACCTATTTTGTCAAGGGCCTCAACTGCCTTGATCCCCGGGGCGTGCAGCCGTGCGGCCAGTGCTACTGTTGTTTGCGTGAGTACATGGCAATCCGACACATTGAGCCGGAAAAGGGGCAGATTACCATTGATGATATTCGCGAAGGCAGCGACTTTCTGGAGTCCACCTCCGTGGATGGCAATTTCCGCTACAAGGCGCTGATTATCGAGCAGGCGGAGAAAATGACCTCCAGCGACGCCGTCAACCGGGTACAGGAGAACGCCCTGCTCAAAACCCTTGAAGAGCCCCCGGAAGGCAGCATCCTCTTCCTGCTTTCCGATGTCCCCTCCTTCTTCCTGCCCACGGTGCGTTCCCGGTTGGCGTATATCCACTTCCAGCCACTGATTCTGGAAGAGTACCGGCGTCATCTAATGGATTTACAATTTTCGGAAAATGAAATACAGTTGCTCCTTAAAGTTGCGGACACCAGCTGTACCAGCCGCGACGACCTGCAGTTCATCGTTCAGGCAGTGGCTCTGGCACGGGGCATCCTCGCGGGAACCCTTGATGAAAGCAGTATGCAGTATCTCATGGACAATGCCGACCAGTGGCAGCGAATTCTGCGTGTGTTTCACGTGTACTTTCGCGACGCCCTGGTTTTTGTGGAAACCGGAAAATATGACAAGGTGTATAAAATACTCCCATGCAGCCCTTACCGTATAATAGAAACTCTTCAGGATATCGCGAAGATTCGCCGGATCCTTTCGACGACGCACTCAAGCCCGAAATTTCAGATGCTGAGCTTGCTGAGCAAGCGGCGCTGCCGGATCGCATAAAGGTCGTCAGCGTCAAATTCCGCACCGCCGGAAAACTCTATGAATTCCTTCACAATGAATCACTGGAGCTGGCGGCCAACGACTACATTATCGTCTCCCTGGAAAAAGGCGTTGGTATCGCCACGGTTGTCCATCCTCCCTACATCACGGACCGCGACAAGGGTCGCGTCTACCGCCGGGTCGTGCGACGGGCCACCGAAGAGGATGTGGCCATGCACAAGGCCAACCTGGAGATGGAGAAGTACGCCTTTGAAACCGCCCTTCACCGCATCAAAAAACACAAACTTCCCATGAAGCTGGTGCGGGTGGAATACCTCTTCGACGCCACCAAGATCACTTTCTACTTCACCTCCGACGGACGAGTGGATTTCCGTGAACTGGTCAAGGATCTGGCCCAGGAATTCAAGACCCGCATTGAAATGCGTCAGATCGGCGTACGCGATGAAACCAAATTGCTGGGCGGCTTTGCCCCCTGTGGACGCACCTGCTGCTGCAGCACCTTCCTGCGCGACTTTGCCCCTGTTTCCATCCGCATGGCCAAAGAGCAAAACCTCAACCTCAGTCCTTCCAAGATATCCGGCCTGTGCGGCCGCCTCATGTGCTGTCTGGTTTATGAGCACTCCCAGTACGAACAGGCCCTGGAAGGCATGCCCACCATCGACTCCGAATACGATGATGGTCGCATCCGGGGAACCGTCAAAAAGCTCAACCCCCTCAAGCGTACCATCCTCGTCTACACCCATGATGGTAAGTACGAGGAGATCGACCTGACCGGGAAAATCCCCAAGTCCGGCGCAGGCTGTTCCCGCTGCCATGACGGCAAGAGTGCCTGCATGTGTGAACACAAGAAGGCACCGGCCATTGAAAAAGCACCTCCCGCCGATGAAGGGGACTCTCTGGCTGAACTGGCTTCGCTGCACCGCGAAAAGATGGCCAGCCTGGGTATAACCGAAGATCAGGCCTCGCCAAAAATCGCCCGCTCGCAGCCCCAGGAGCAGCAGCCCGGGCAGGAGCCCTCTGCTCCGCGCAGTCGCAAAAGGCGTTCTGGCAAAAGCAGCCGCCGCAGCAAGGATCGCCGTGAGAATAAAGGTGGCGAACGCACCGAGCAGCGGGAGAAAAAGTCCCCCACTGCGGCTACCGGTGGAGCCGACTCCGGCAGGAACCAGAACTTCTCCATCTCCCGCGCCGCTCCCCAGTGGAAAGAGCGTCGCAGTGGGACAGTTCACGATCACAGTAAAGGCGGAAACTCCGACCAGAAGTAGACTCGCGAACTGAGACGACTACTATTACAATGAGGTTCAGCATGTCCCAGACCTACTATGTCACCACGCCAATCTATTATGTTAATGACGTCCCCCACATAGGCCATGCCTATACCACCGTGGCCTGCGACGTGGCAGCCCGGTTTCAGCGCCTCATGGGACGCGACGTTATGTTCCTTACCGGCACTGACGAACACGGCATGAAGATAGAGCAGGCCGCCCGCAAGAACGGCGAGACCCCCATTGAGCTGGCCAATCGCGTGGTGAAGCGTTTCCAGGAACTGTGGACCACCCTGGATATCTCCCACGACGACTTTATCCGCACCACGGAGAAGCGCCACGAAATGGGAGTACACAAGCTCTTCCGCCAGCTGCGGGAGCAGGGTGACATTTACCTGGGCGAATACGAAGGCTGGTACTGCACTCCCTGTGAATCCTTCTGGACCGAGACCCAGGTGGGAGAAGCCATCAACTGCCCCGACTGCGGGCGCAGTGTGGACAAGCTCAAGGAGAAATCCTACTTCTTCCGCATGAGCAAATACGCTGAACCCTTGCTGGAACACATAAAAACCAACCCCGGCTTTATCCAGCCCGAAAGCCGACGCAACGAGATCATCCGCTTTATCGAAAGCGGCCTGCGCGACCTGTCCATCTCCCGCACCACCTTCGACTGGGGCATCAAAGTCCCCGATGATCCCGAGCACGTGATCTACGTCTGGTTCGACGCCCTCTCCAACTATATGACCGCCATCGGCTACGGCAGTGATGAGGAAAAGTGGCAACGCTACTGGCCCGCTTCCGCCCACGTCGTCGGCAAGGATATCCTGCGTTTCCACACGGTCTATTGGCCCACCTTTCTCATGGCCGCCGGCATTGAGCTGCCAAGGCAGGTCTTCGCCCATGGCTGGTGGACCGTGGAAGGCAAGAAGATGAGCAAGTCCCTCATGAACGCCGTGGATCCCAACATCCTCGTGGAGAAATTCGGCGTGGATCCCATCCGCTACTTCCTGCTGCGGGAAGTGCCCTTTGGCCTGGACGGTGACTTCAGCATGCAGGCCCTGGTGGGACGCATCAACAGCGACCTGGCCAACGACCTGGGCAACCTGCTCAGCCGCACCTCCGGCATGATGTTCCGCTACTTCGATGGCCTGACCCCCGCCTCCGGCCCCCTGCAGGAACGCGAACAGGCGCTGATTCAGGCCACAGGCGAGCGCATGGAGGGCTACCGTGCCGATATGGAGGTCATGGCCTTCAACCGCGCTCTCATGAAAATCTGGGAAATCGTAGGCAGCCTCAACAAGTACATAGTGGAAACCGAGCCCTGGGCCCTGCACAAGGCCGGCAAAACCACCGAGCTGCAGACCTCCCTGGCCACCACCGCCGAAGGCCTGCGCGTCATCGCCAACGCCGTCTATCCCTTTATGCCCTCCTCGTCCCGTAAAATTCTGCAGGCGCTGGGCTGTACCCTGGACGGCGACTTCAGCTTCAGCTTTGCCGCCAGCGGCTGCCATATGGAGCAGATGCCCGCCCTGTTCAGCCGGGTGGAAGAAGTGCCCGTGGTACAGGAAGAGTCCCCCGCCTCCCAGACTCCAGCCGAGTCGGAGCGCATCGAGTTCGACCAGTTCCTCAGCGTCTCCATACGGGCCGGCAAAGTGCTCACCTGCGAAAAGGTGCCCAAGTCCAGCAAACTGCTGCTGCTTTCCGTGGACCTGGGTGAAGGCACCCCCCGCACCATCGTCAGCGGCATCGCCCAGTCCTATAAACCCGAAGATCTGCCGGGCAGAACCGTACCCGTGGTAGCCAATCTCAAGCCCGCCAAAATCATGGGTATTGAATCCGATGGCATGATTCTGGCCGCCAAGAACCGCGCCAACCGCCACGAAATCCCCTTCCTCAGCGACGAGGTGGCCCCCGGCACGGAAATCCGCTGATGCAACTGGTGGACATCCATACCCACCTGGCCCTCAAGGACTACGCCTACGGAGCCAGTGTGGATGAACGAATCAAGCGCGCCCGCTCCAATGGAGTGGGCCGCATCATTACCGTGGGCACCGACGACGAAGATAACTTCACCAACCGCAACCTCTGCGAAACCTATCCTGAAGTCTTCATGAGCGTAGGCATCCACCCCTCGGAAAGCCAGGACGCCAAGGCCGTTGAGCGAAGCCTGCAAAGCTTCAGCGAACTGGTACGGTACCCCAGAACCGTTGCCATCGGCGAAACCGGACTCGACTACTACTGGACCCGTGACTTTATCAAGGACCAGCAGGAATCCTTCCACCACCACCTGCAGCTGGCACAGCAGCACGACCTGCCCGTCATGGTCCACAGCCGCGACGCCTTCGAAGATACCGCCGCCATCCTGCGCCAGTACTCCTGCCGCGGCGTCATCCACTGCTTCACCGGCACCTGCCAGGAAGCCGCCACCTACCTGGATATGGGATACCTTATCTCCCTGCCCGGAATCGTGAGCTTCCCCAAAGCCACCGCCATGCACGAAGTGGCCCGCTTCCTGCCCGCCGATCGTCTGCTGTGTGAAACCGACGCCCCCTACCTGGCCCCCGTTCCCCAGCGCGGCAAAGAGAATGAAAGTGCTCTGGTACTGCACGTCTACGAAGCCGTGGCCCGCCTGCGGGGAGTGGAAGTGGAAGAGCTGGCGCAGCAGATATGGGGGAATGCGGAGGGATTGTTTCGTTTTGAAAAACGAAGTAACTTTCAATAACCGTATCCAATTGCTTGAGTGGTTCTGCTCTCCTGCACTTCCTGCCACTTTTGACTCGCCAAAAGTGGCGCAAAAGCGACCCCCAGTGCTGTCCTTTTCAGCCGTTCGCTTGCCTGGAACTGGGGACCGCAAACAACCGCCCTCCGTGGCTTTTGGTTTGCGGTTGCCGCCCTCGTGGCGGCAACCCTGCGGGTCCATAGCGTTCCAGTCTGCGCGTCCTGGCTGGGCCAGCACACGGGGGAGAGACAGAAGCAGGCCGTTCCCCCCTGAGCCCGTCCGGTGAGTGCGACGCCTGGCTGGCAAGACCCACACGGGACACCTGCAGGAAGCGGTGGCACGATGGCTTCGCTCTTTTGCTCTTTCTTCGCGCCCTTCGCGGCTTGAGTGAGCGCAGCGAACGGGCGAGAGACATTGTCTTTCTTTGGGCCTTTGTGGGCTTTGTGTGAAACTCAGCTATTTTGCGCTGAATACCGTGAAAGGATATTACATGACCACCCTCCCCACCCGCATAGCCGTCGAACTGGTTCCCCGCAGCGATGAATCCCTGCAGGAGGAGCTGGCTGTTCTGGAGCAGTTTCCCGTCGTCACGGCGGTCAACATTCCCGATATCCTGCGCTTTGACATGCGCAGCTGGCAGGGATGCCGCCTGGTGCGCGGCCATGGGCTGGACGCCATCGCCCATAT
This sequence comes from Desulfurispirillum indicum S5, assembly GCF_000177635.2. Taxonomy (NCBI): domain Bacteria; kingdom Pseudomonadati; phylum Chrysiogenota; class Chrysiogenia; order Chrysiogenales; family Chrysiogenaceae; genus Desulfurispirillum; species Desulfurispirillum indicum. Next base: position 594,406 of record NC_014836.1, on the reverse strand, counting down.
CCGCGCCATCGATATCCACCCCCGCAAGCCGCTGCCCATGGTGGAGTACCTGGTGGAGCACCGTATTGAGGAGGTGCTGGTTATCGCGGGGGATATTCCCCAGAACCACGCCCGCACCATCTACCCCTCCACCAGTGTGGATATCATCCGCAAGTTCAAGCGCGAAGCGCCCCATATCCGGGTATACGCGGCCATTGACCCTTACCGCCAGAGCTTTCGCGAAGAGATGGAGGATGTGCAGCACAAGCTGGACGTGGGGGCTGATGGGTTCTTTACCCAGCCCTTCTTCGACATGCGCCTGATGGAGCTGTACGGCGAGCTGCTGGAGGGGGAGCAGGTCTACTGGGGGGTGAGCCCGGTGCTGGCGGAGCGCTCCCAGCACTACTGGGAGACGCGCAACGCGGCGGTCTTCCCCCGCAGCTTTGAACCCACTATGAACTGGAACCTGGAATTCGCACGGCAGGCGCTGGATTTTGTTCACGCCACCGACGGATTTCATATATACTTCATGCCCATCAAAACCAATCTGAACAGCTACCTGCAGGGGATTTTCCCCCGCTGACATCACAACCAGGAGAAGAAGCGATGCAACATACGATCGGCGTTATCATGGGTTCCGACAATGACATGGAGATTATGAAAGAGGCGGTTACCACGCTGCGGGAATTTGGCCTGAAGGCGGAAGTTATTGTCAGCTCTGCCCACCGCACCCCCGAGCGCACCATTGAGTGGGCCAGAACCGCCCGCGAGCGCGGCCTGAAGGCTATCATCGTGGGTGCTGGTGCCGCAGCCCACCTGGCGGGAGTCGTCAGCGCCAAGACCACCCTGCCCGTTGTGGGTGTGCCCATTGACGCCACCTCCCTGGGCGGCCTGGACGCCCTGCTCTCCACCGTGCAGATGCCCGGTGGCGTACCCGTGGCATCCATGGCCATCGGCAAGGCTGGCGCCAAAAATGCCGGCATTTACGTAGCCATGATTATCGGCACCTTCGATCCTGAAGTCGCTGCCAAGCTGGATGCCTTTAAAAAGGACATGGCCGACAAGGTCATCGAGAAGTCCAGGCGCATTGAGCAGGAGTGGAACGTGTGAGCACCGTCCACACGGAATTCCTGGTTTTCAGCCAGCTGCTGCACATCGTCAAGACCGTCAAGGCCGAAAGCCTGCTGTGCTTTCCCACCGAAACCCTCTATGGCCTTGGTGGGCTGGCCACCAGCCAGAAAGTTGCCGACGAAGTCTTCCAGGTCAAGGGGCGCCCCCAGGGTGCTCCCTTACCGGTTTTGTTTGCCCACCGCCAGCAGGTGGAGCGCTACCTGGAGATTCCGGCGGAACTGGAGGTTCTGCTGGAGCATTTCTGGCCCGGACCACTGACCGTGGCCCTGACTGCCAGAGTTCCCTTCCCCAGCGGTGTACTGGACGGCAAAGGCCGGGTGGCGGCACGCATTACCTCCCACCGTCTGCTGAAAACCGTCATTGACTACGCCGGCCCCATGATCGCCACCAGCGCCAACCGCAGCGGCGAAGCCCCGGCCATGAGCGCCGAAGCGTGCCTGCACCTGCAGCCCGACGCCATCATCATGGACGACCCCAGCACCAGCAGTGTGCCTTCCACGGTCATTGGCTGGGACGACGGGGAGCTGCGGGTGTACCGGGAAGGGGTAATACCTGAGGCACAGTTGCGTGCCGTGTTCATAAAAAAATAAAGGGCATTTCTCACGCCCGTTCGCTGCGCTTACTCAAGACGCAAAGTTCGCCAAGGAGGAGAAGGAACTCTTCACGGTGAACAACGACAGAGAAGGACGCAGGGGAAATACAAGAAGACTTGATTTGGCTGACCATCTTCTTGGCGTTCTCTGCGGCTTTGCGAGAGAAGATTGTCTTTGTTTTGCCGCATGCCTTTCTTGGTGCCTTTGCGGACTTGGCGTGAGAGACTCTTCTCTTCTTTACATGCACTGACGAGGAATACATGACCCAGCGCGCTTTTATCAAAACCTACGGCTGCCAGATGAACTCCGGCGACTCCGAGCGCATTCGCGGCATTCTCGTGGCCCACGGCTACGAGATGGTCAGCGATGTGAAAGAGGCCGATCTGGCAATTTTCAATACTTGCAGTGTGCGTGAGAAGGCGGAGCAGAAGGTCTTCTCCGACATCGGGCGCCTGCGCGGTCAGAAGGAGCGCCACCCCGGCTTCAGGATCGCCCTGTGCGGCTGCATTCCCCAGGTACAGCGCGAGGGTATTCTGCGCAAAAATCCCCTGATCGATATCGTCTTCGGCGTGAACAATATCTCCGGTCTCATGGACTTTATCGCCGAGGCGCAGCAGGGCAAACGCACCTGCCGGGTGGAAGATGAGTTTTTCGAGAGCGAGTACGATATGCCCAGCCAGCGCGAAGATGCCATGAAGGCTTTCGTGACTATCATGAACGGCTGCGATAACTACTGTTCCTACTGCATCGTGCCCTATACCCGAGGGCGGGAGCGCTCCCGCTCGGCGCCTTCCATCCTGGCGGAAATCCGTCAGCTGGTGGACGATGGCGTACGGGAAGTCACCCTGCTGGGGCAGAATGTGAACTCTTATCGCTGGCAGGACAAGGCAGGGGCGCTGGTGGACTTTCCACAGCTCCTGCACCTGGTGCACGATATCCCCGAATTGCAGCGCATCCGTTTTGTCACCTCCCACCCCAAGGATTTCAGCGAAGCCATGATGGAAGCCATGGCCCTGCCCCGGGTGTGCAAATACCTCCACCTGCCCATCCAGGCTGGCTCCAACCGCATCCTGAAGCTGATGAACCGGGGCTATACCCGCGAGGAGTACCTGGCAAAGATCGCCCGGCTCAAGGAGCGGATTCCCGGCGTGGCTCTGTCTTCCGACTTCCTGGTGGGCTTTCCCGGCGAGACCGAGGAGGATTTCCTGCAGACCATGGATATCCTGGAGCAGGTGGAGTACAAGCAGATTTTCGGCTTTAACTACTCGGTGCGACCCGAGACCAAAGCCGCCACCATGGCTGATCAGGTGCCCTTTGAGGTGATGAACGAGCGCCTCAACCGCCTCTTTGCCGCCCAGCAGTCCATCTCCCACCGCCTGCAGCAGACCTACCTGGGCACCACCCTGGGGGTGCTGGTGGAGGGCGCTTCAAAAAATAATCCCGCCATGCTGGCAGGGCGCACCGACTTCAATACCATTGTTCACTTTGCTGGTGGTGCGGAGCTGATCGGCAGGCTGGTGGATGTCCATATCAACGAAACCCGTGAGTTTACCCTGTACGGCGAGGTGCTTGCCCATGCCCACTGACATGAATCACTATCTGGAGCAGCTGCTCAAGCGCACCGAAGGCCACGTGAAACTGGGCCTGGAAAACACCACCCGCGCCATGGCCCTCTTCGGCAATCCCCACCACCAGTACCGCAGCATCCTGGTGGCGGGCAGCAACGGCAAGGGAACCACGTCTGCCTACATCCATCGCGGCCTGCAGCTGGCAGGCTATAAAACCGGCCTCTTCAGCTCGCCCCATGTTGTGCGCCTCAATGAACGCATCAGCATTGGCGGCAGGCCCATCGAGGACGAAGAGCTGCGCCAGCTGCTGGAGGAGACCTTCGAGGCCTGCGAGAACAACCAGGTTCACCTGACCTTCTTCGAGATGATGACGGTGGTGGGTGCCCGCTACTACGCCCGCCACCAGTGCGATATCGCCGTCATTGAAGTGGGACTGGGCGGTCGCCTGGACTCCACCAACGTGCACCCCAACTTCGCCTCCATCGTCACCACCATCGCCCTGGAGCATGTGGCCATTCTGGGAAAAGACATCGAGACTATTGCCAAAGAGAAGCTGGCCATTCTCAAGGAGAAGACCCTACTGGTAACCGATGCCAGCGCGGCCTGGGGAGAGCTGGCCAGGCAGAAGGCCACTGATACGAAATCACAGCTGGTGGATGCATCCGCCTGGCAGCTGCCCGAAACTGTGGGTGCTGCCCTCAGCTACCCCTATTTCGAGGAGAACTTTCGCCTGGCTGCGGCCTTTCTGGCCGCCATGGACATCACCGATACAAACCTGCTGGAGGAAGTGGCCCGTACCCGGGTTTTCGGCCGCATGCAGCCCTTCTGCTACCGGGGCAATCCGGCCCTCATGGACAGCGCCCACAACCCCCCGGCCCTGGAAAAGATGGGTTCCCATATTCTGGAACACGCCCGCCGTGGCGGACACAAAACCGTGCTGATCACCACCCTGCTGGCAGACCGCGAGCTGGACCCCATCACCAAAGCCTTCTGGGAGTCCTTTGACATCATCGTGCTCTTCCCCCTGAAGCACCATCGCGGCCGCAAGACCTTCCAGGAGCTCTTCTCCCTGGTGTCCCACCTGGACCACAGCCGCGTCATGGTTGTCCAGGGCCCCATGAAGGGTATCTCCATGGTGGACAACATCCTGGCCGAAGGGAAACATTACTCCCTGGTTATCACCGGATCCATCTACCTGCTGGGCGAAATCCTGCCCCTGCTTGAACCTCATATGGCCTGGGAGTGCTGAGGTGCGACACTGGCAATTCTGCCTGGTGGTCGTCCTTCTCTGGAGTACTCCGCTCTGGGCCACGCAGCAGACCATCACCCTGCATGCCGACTCCATGAACTACAACGAGGCCACTGGCGATATGCACGCCTGGGGATCTGTGGAAATGATTTCGCCGCTCTACCATATCCAGGCGGATGAGATCTTCCTCAATCAGGCAAACCACACGGCCCTGCTCCGGGGGAATGTCGTCGTGCGAAGCAAAGAGGTGTCTGAACTCCTGGAGGGCGCAGGTGAACAGGTTCTCGAAGCCGACGAGATAACCCTGGACACCCGCGAGTTCACTGGCAGTGCCAGCTGCTCAGTGCTCTTCTTCAGCGAGCGACATACCCTGACCAGCCGGGAGCTGCGGAAAACCGGGCCTGCCACTTACGAGGTGCAGGACAGTGTCTACAGCGCCTGCCGTGGTGATGCCATTTCATGGGCATTCCGCATGCGCAGCGCCACCGTTACCAGTGAGGAGTATCTGCAGGCCCGGGGAGTCACCTTCAGCCTCTCGGGCGTTCCTCTGCTCTACGTCCCCTATATGATTTACCCCGTCAAGAATCAGCGACAGTCCGGCTTTCTCGTGCCATCCTTCAGCAGCGGCAACACCACGGGGCTGGGCATTCACAACACCTACTACCACACCCTGGATGACCAGTCCGATATCTCCGTCTTTGCCAACGTGCATACGCGCACTGGACTGCTCTACGGGGGAGAATACCGTTACCGCGACTCTGCCCATGGCGATGCTTTCTTCTCCCACCGGCGCATCAGCGAAAACAACACCACCGTGGACGATCCCGATCGTTTCCGAACCTACGCCACCTACGGGATACAGACTGACCACTGGAAATTCAACCTCCAGTACGACCGCGTTTCCGATATGGACTTTGTCAAGGATTACCTGAAAGACGAACAGGCCATCGACGGAGAGTTTCATCTCTTCGACAATCACCGCTACTGGAGCCATATTGCCCTGACCCACGAGACGCCACGGCTGGCCACAACCATCCTGGTGGATCAGAAGCAGCAGTACCGCCGCTTGCCGGGAAATCGCATGGGCGAAGTCTCCGTCGCCAGGGAACCCGAAATCTCGCTGGTCCTGGGACGTATCGGCGACCAGTGGCAACTGGGTGGCAATCTGCGCACGGGACAGGTGGAGAAGGATCAGATCACCCGCGACTACGACCTGATTGCCGCTGACTCCGGTGTACGCAGCTACGATTACTTCGACCGCTATCGCTCCCGCTACGTCTATACGGGCAGCCAGGAGCGCGTACGCTCCATGCAGTACGCCAACCTCAGCGCCTTTGTGGCCAAGCCCGTTCACAGTCAGTACTGGGCCATGGAAGCCCGCATCGGCATCCGGGCCGATGCGATACGGGAGATGGAGCAGGATGGACTCCCCACAGCCTTTTTCTCCCTGGATGAGCAGAAAACCAATGCCCCCTGGTACCGCCAGGATGAAGACGGGTTCGCCTACCTCCTGCCCTTTGCCCAGGCCCGCTTCAACACCGTGGAGCCCGCCGCCACCTTTGGACAGCTGCGCCACTCCATACGCCTGGAAGCAGACTTTGACTCTGTGGGTGAATCTGGCCGAACGGGTTCCGATCGCGACCTGCTCCCATTTTTCAGCGCCCAGCCCCTGGGCTATCGCCTCTATGACGACACACAGACCACCGTGCTCTTTGTACCCCGCCTGGTCAACACCCTGCGTTACGGGCGCGCCACCATGACCCACAGCCTCTCCCAGGCCTTCGCACCCACCAACTCTGTGGAAAAGCGCAGCGGCGACATGGTCAGCGATACCAGCCTGGGCTTCGGAGGATTCCATACCACCTGGCAGGTTCTCTACGACCCCCATGAAGATGAGGCCCTGCGTCAGCGGCTGCGTCTTGGCTACACCATTGCGGATGCCCTGACCCTCTCCACGGACCACCAGTATACTCGCTATCGCAATGCTGCCAGAAACGAGCCCGGATTTGATTACAATACCCTCGCCCTGACCCTCACAGCGATTCCCCGTTGGACGCTCAGTGCAGAGTACGAGTACACGGCCCAGGAAGAGCACTTTCAGGACTCCATCCGCAAACTGGATCCGGCCCGTGGAAGCCTGAGCGCCCTGTACGAAAACGACTGCTTCTACTGGGTCATACGCTACAGCGAAGACTATACCCGTGGCGATGAGGTGGACAGCAGCATCTATTTCGGCTTCGGCCTGCGCACCTGAGCGCAACCTGTCACACCGCCGCCATATTGTTTCAACCCACGACCGCCACTCTATACCGCAACACCATCCCTTATTGGGGCTCAGCGTCATGTTACGTAATATTTTTTTTTGAGAGAACTAATTATCCTTGGGTATTACCCCGCTTTGTGATATAGAAGTAACAATTGCGTGTGACACTCAGAAGAGTCCCGAGCGCTTCGTGATACATAGCGAATAGTGGAACAAGAGATTTTTCTGTAACATACCGCCAGCAGTAGCCGCTGGAGAAAATACGAAGAAAGTGGTGCGGACTTCCATGAATATTTCTGAGATCATCGGCAGGAAAATACGCATTATACGCAAAAGTAAACGCTTGTCTTCCGAGAAGCTCGGAGAAGCGGTCGGAATCGAGGGCTCCTATGTGCGCCAGATCGAGACCGGAAAGCGCAAACTCAATCTGATCATCCTGGAGCGACTGGCCAGTGCCCTTGAGGTTAACATCGCCGCGCTCTTTGACCCACAACTGCCTGTCGAAAAGAAGGATATCCCTGCGGAAGAGCGGCTTGACCTTATCAATCTCCCTGTGTTCGAAGGCGTCAACCAGGTCAGCGGTTCCATCTTTGAGGAGCGCTCCGCCGTTGACTACCTGCCCGTATCCCAGGTGCTTGTCTCCTCCATACCCAACCCCAAGGAAACGGCGGTCTGGGTCAAGGTAAACGACGAAAGCATGCTGCCACTGCTTAACCGGGGCGACCTGGTACTGCTCAACCGCATCTCTTCACTGCCGGTTCCCGATGGCACGCCGCTGCTGGCCGTCATGAATGAAGATATTTTCCTGGGCAGGATCTACAGCAACAAAGGCATTGTCCTGCTGGCATCCATGGATCTGAGCGGGCAATCCATCATGCTGCCCAATAATCTGGAAGAAGATCAGAGCCTGAGCCTGTTCCAGATTCTCTGGAAAATGCAGAAGCTCTCCTGACAGAGACATCAACTTCACAAAAAGCCGCTCTCCGGAGCGGCTTTTTTTATGGTTGCTGCCGCTCAATGAAGCTGAAATAAAAGCCATCCAGACCATGGGCAGCGGGATTCAGAAAAAAGCCATGGGGGGTGATCTCCAGGGAGTCTGCCAGCAGGTGACGGCAACTGGCGTCAACATCCTCGAGGCCGACTGATGGGCGCAGAACACGTGCCCGTGACTCCTGGGCACAGAACCAGGCAACCACACCATCGTTTTCCCGGTCGAATACGGAGCAGGTGGCATAGCACAGGACCCCACCGGGTCTGAGCAGGTGAAAAGTCCGGGCCAGCAGCGCCCGCTGAGTCACCAGCAGCTCCTCCAGTCCCTGGGGTGTCCGCAGAAACTTTCCCTCCGGATGCTTGGTGAAGGTGCCACTGGCGGTGCAGGGAACATCCAGATAGAGGCGATCAAAACTCTCGTCCGCAAAAGGCGGACTCATACCGTCACCGCAGATCAGATGGGGCCTCGGCAAACCAAGGCGCTCCGCCTCGGCATACATTGTCCCAAGTCTTTTCACAGAAATATCGCACCCGGTCAGTGAGCGAGGATCTAGCTCCTGCAACAGAAAGAACTTTGCCCCAGGCGCGCACCCCATGTCGAGGACATCGTGCCCGGACCCCACCCCCAGGTGCAGCACCGACAGAAAACCGCCCGGCGATATCACCGCCGCTCCCTGACGCAGATCATCCTGAACAGTGGCAGCGCGTCGCAGATATCGGCCATTGCGCACAAAGGTTTTCTGGGGTTGATTCAGGCCCTCCAGAATGGATGCATAGTCCCCACGGGAAACGCGCAGCTCTTCAACGATCCACCGGGGCACGCTGAAGCGTTCGCTGAGGTGACGATCCGTATCTTTACCGTGATAGATGAAATGCTCAAGGGGCTTGCGGTAGCGCGTCACATTGCGCAGCACGCCATTGACAAAACTTTTCTGCCCATCGTGAGCACAAAGCCCGTTCGCTTCGTCCACCACCGTATAATCAGGGTCCTGCAGAAAGTAGATACGGTACACTGAAAGCACCAGGAGAGCTTTGACAAATGGCTCCAGCTCCCGCAACGGACGGTCACAGGAAGCCTTCAGGATGGATTCAAGTAAAAGGAGCTGACGAAAAGCGCCACTCACCATCTCCCTGAAGTTTCCCCGCTGTTCAGGCGGAAGTTTTCCCAGTACGGCTTTGATGGAAAAAGGCTGAGCGGAGAAAAAGGCGGTCAGTATTCCGGCCGTTTCTCGCAGATAGACCTTGGCGGAAGCGGCACTCACGATAATGCCTTCACCCGCTGCAACGCCTCAAGCTGCTCATCATCGAAAGTCAGCCCCGCCAGCTTCACGGATTTCAGGCGCGCATTGAAATCCCGCTGAATATCACAGAAAAACCGCGATATGCGGCAGATGGGCTGCAGCTGACAGAACGAGGCGTCCTCCAGGCAGGTGTTGATGCTGTGGTCAGCACTCATGGAGACCAGGACATCGTACACGCTGATCTCTTCCGGTGGGTGGGCAAGGCTCAGTCCCCCATATTTCCCGGTTTTTGACGCGACCAAGCCGTGACGCTTCAGCATCTGAATGACTTTGATCACGACGGGCTTGGTGAGATTCAGCTTCTGACATATTTCCGAAACCTTGACACGTTCCTGCTTATTGGCCAGGTAGACGGCAATACGCAGGGCGTAGTCGGTTTCCTTGCGAATGAAAGTAGACACAGAACCTCCGTGGCGTGCGCCGGAAAGTGGGAATTCGGACAGACAGGACAGAGAGCGCCGGGAGTCAGTTCACAAAGACATCCCGATAGGTCGCCATATCCTCAAGGGCCCAGCCGGTGCCCCGCACCACGCTGGTCAGTGGATCATCGGCGATGATGACATTGACGCCGGTAACCTTTTCCACATAGACATTGAGGTTACGCAACAGCGCGCCGCCACCGGTGATAACGATCCCATAATCGGCCACGTCGGAGATAAGTTCGGGGCTCGTCTTCTCCAGAGCGCGGAAGACGGTCTTCATGATGACATCCACCGGTTCGCGAATGGCTTCGCGAATTTCCTGACTGCTGATCTCCTTGGAAGCGGGTATGCCCGTCTCCACGCTGCGTCCTTTGACGGTATAGGTGAGCTCCTGCTCCAGGGGATAGGCACTCCCGATGGCGATTTTCACCTGCTCGGCAAGGTTTTCACCCACCAGCAGGTTATGCTCCAGGCGCAGATACCGGATAATGGCCTCGTTGATCTCATCGCCGGCCACCCGCATGCTTTCAGAGTAGGCAATGCCGCCAAGGCTGATCACTGCCACCTCGGTGGTGCCTCCACCAATATCCACAATCATGCTGCCCGTGGGTTCGGATATGGGAAGTCCTGCACCGATAGCCGCGGCCATAGGCTCTTCAATGAGAAAGCACTCACGGGCTCCAGACTGTTCGGCAGCATCAATAACCGCCCGTTTCTCGACGGAAGTAATGCCAGCAGGCACACAGATGATCATGCGCGGGTGCACCAGGTGGGCGCGATTATAGGCTGCCTCCAGCATCTTGCGCATCATCTTGTTGGTGACATCGAAGTTGGCAATAACCCCATCCTTCAAGGGCCGGATGACTTCAATTTCCTTATTGGTACGGCCGAGCATGCGCTTGGCCTCCATGCCCCAGGCGATGACTTCTCCCGTGTAACGATCAATGGCAACGACACTTGGCTCATTCAGTACAATACCTTTTCCACGGCAGAAAATGAGCGAATTGGCCGTTCCGAGATCCATGGCAATGTCTTTGGAGAAAAACCTCTTGAAAAGCCTGAGCATGGCAAGACCCTTTTGAAGTAGTGTGTTCCTGATTTTTTGCACATTTGAGGCAATGCGTCAACAGGAAAGAACCTTCGCAGCGGCCATGAAGTCCGCTCCAGAGCAAAAAAGCCACAGTCTCCCCAAAACTGGTGGACGGCGAAAACCTGAACAGAACCTCTACAGAAGAGCGCGCTGCGGCAGTTTCACTACATTCCTCCTGCCAGCAAAGCCATCAGCGCGCTCAACAGGGCAATGCCCGCAAGCAGGAGAATCAGCACCACCACCCAGTTATGGTAGCCGCCAAGCTGGCGCATGTTGGACTTCACCTCGACAAAGGTCTGGCTGCCAAAGCCGGCCACCTGCAGATCATCGGTGAATTTCTTTAAATAAAGGTACTTGGCGCTGATCCCCGCCGCAACCATCACCAGCAGATTCAGACCGACCATGCCGGTAATCACATTGACAAGAAAAAACACCGCCGCCCACAGGTACAGCTTGCGGTAGAGGAAATAGGCCCAACTGAAAAAGAAAGCCCACCAGCTCCAGGTCGGTTTGAAAATCAACTGTCCATTGACCAGCATCTTTTCAAGGGCTCCCATGAAGAGCGGCACCTTCTCAGGCTTCTGGCAGTGCTGCCCGATCAGCTCCTGAAGTTCCGTTTTACTGGCGTTCCGTAACACTTCTCCTCCTCAGACAGGTTGCTGCACAGTCTGCAGAAATTGCTTCAACGCCACTATAGCTTTGTAACGATGGGAAATACGATTCTTCACTTCCTTGGGAAGGCTGCCGAAGCTCTCCTCAAAACCCGTGGGCTGGAAGAGGGGGTCATAGCCGAAACCACCTTCGCCCCGGGGTGCCCGCAAGACAACGCCCTCGCAGAAGCCTTCCACAGTGTGGCTCTGCTGGTCATCCACATAGGCGATAGCGCATGCAAAGCGCCCACGCCGATCCTCCACCTCGCTCAGCGCGTCCAGGAGTTTACGGTTATTGTCATCATCGTCACAGTGATCGCCGGCATAACGGGCCGAGTAGACGCCGGGAGCTCCACCGAGAGCATCCACGCAGATACCGCTGTCATCGGCAATGGCCGGAAGCCCGGAGTAGAGGTGCGCTGAGCGCGCTTTTTTCAGGGCGTTTTCCACAAAAGTACTGCCATCCTCCTCCACATCGGGGATGTTGATTTCAAGCTCTTCGGGAGAGTACACCTCAACCCCGATATCTCGCAGGATCTCACGGAGTTCTATCAGTTTTTTGCGATTCTTTGATGCCAGGATGATCTTCATAGTGCTACTCCAGGTGCTGTCTGATTTGGGCACTCAACTGTTCGAACTGCAGGGCGCTGATCTGTCCGATACCATCCAGCGCCAGTTCCAGCAGAATATCGTGATCTTTGCGGGAGAAGGGACGACTCTCGCCGGTCCCCTGAATCTCCACAAACTCCCCTTTTCCCGTCGCCACCACGTTCATATCCACCATGGCCTGGCTGTCTTCCAGATAATCCAGATCGGCAAGCGGCCAGTTGTTGAATATGCCGACACTGATAGCTGCCACCGTGCTGCGAAGAGGGGACTCACCGATCATGCCCGCCGCGAGCATCGAATCCACGGCGTCAGCCAGAGCAATAAAGGCTCCGTTCACGGAAGCGCAGCGGGTTCCCCCGTCAGCCTGCAGCACGTCACAGTCAATGGTAATAGTGTAGCCGCTCATGGCGTGCAGATCGATGATGCTGCGCAGCGAACGCCCAATCAGGCGCTGAATTTCCATGGTGCGCCCGGAGGGCCGCCCCTGCTGGGATTCCCGGCGATTACGCACATCGGTGGCGCGGGGCAGCATGGAGTACTCAGCCGTTACCCAGCCGCTGTCCTTGCCGATCAGAAAGCGGGGAACCGTCTTCTGAACCGTGGCGTTGCACAGCACGATGGTCTCGCCCATGGCAATCAGCACGCTGCCTTCGGCGTATTTGGTGTAATTTCTCGTGATCGTGATCGGTCGCAGCTCGTGGGGAGCCCTCTGAGTTCGCATGTATATCCTTTCAAAATAACATTTCACCGTGCAGCCGAGATTTCAGCAGGTCATCAGAGATCGATGTGCTCAATGCTCCCCACGGACTCACCCAGAAAACTGCTGGCAATTTCCGCAAAACGCTGTGAAGTATCGGTCATATAGTAGGTTGTCGTCCCCAGCGTTCCCAGCGTTCCCGGGGCAGGTACTCCAGTCAGGCCGACAATGGTCCGCGCGGTCTCTTCCGCCGAGTCCACCTGGGTAACCCCCGGCAGCACGCGGGCGATATCTTCCTTCAGCATGGGGTAGTGGGTACATCCCAGCACCAGGGTATCCACCTGGCCACGCAGCTGGCCAAGATAGCGCTGCAGAATCAGGTGAGCCACATCAGTGCCACACCAGTTTTCCTCCACCAGGGGCACCAGCATGGGGCAGGCGATCTCACGGACATCGGCATCGGGAAGATAGTGCTGGATAGTCGAGCGGTACTGACCGCTCTGCACCGTAGCACTGGTACCAATCACTGCGATGCGACCACTGCGACTCAGGGCAACCGTCGCCTGGGCACCCGGTTCAATCACGCCAATCACGGGAATGTCGTAGCGTGCACGTATTTCATGGAGCCCATAGGCCGTAGCCGTATTACAGGCAATCACCAGTAAATCGATTCCCTTACGGTAAAGGAAGTCACCTACCTGCAGAGAGTAGCGCAAAACGGTCTCCCGCGACTTCGTCCCATAGGGAACCCGTGCCGTATCACCCAGGTAGAGAATATCAAAGGTGGGGAGGGCGCGGCGGATGGCTTTGAGTACGGTGATTCCACCCACACCGGAATCAAATATGCCGATGGTTTTCACGAGTCCATGGCCCCCATGAGGTGCATGCGGGCTGTGGGAATATTCAGCATGAGCTCCTGGTGAATATCCAGGGGCTCAAAGGAGTTGACCACAAACTCTTCACCCAGCTGCCCCATCAGCTCAACCCGAAAGGCCGTGCGCCGGAAGGAGCACTGCTTCACCTGAACCGGTATAGCCAGGCAGCCAGGCGCGTTATGGGTACTGAGGGTGGGGGCTTCAGGGCGGAACATGATCGTATAGGGGCGCTTCTCCTGAACGCGACACCGAGTTGGCGGATAGCTGATGGGATAGCCGTAGGGCAGCTGCAGATGATTCTGCTCAACACCGACAGCGCTGATATAGTTCACCTCGCCCGTGCGCTCGGCACCAAGGCGAGTGCGGGGATGGTAGTACAGCGCTTCGGGAGCTCCGGCCTCCACAAAATCGGCATCGTCGACGACAATCAGCTCGTCGCTGCCTTCCATGGCCGCACGGGAGCAGCCGGTAAAGTGAAGAATCAGACTCCCCAGTGGAGTCAGGGCCTCCTTGAGAACCTGCAGACAGTACAGCCCCTCCGCAAAACCCAGACGATCCACAGGGTTTTCCAGCAAGAGAACCTGGGGTTTGCGGGTCAGTGCCCGTGCCATGCTCACCCGTTGCAGTACTCCCAGATCGAGCTTCCTGCAGGAACGATGAACATAGTTGCCAAGGCCCATCAGATCTGCGGCTTCCAGGGCAATCCGGCGTTCTGCCGAACGAAAGAGCATGATGTTTTCCATAACCGTCTGTTCCATATCAAAGATCGGCTCGGAAGTAATGGTGATCATCCCGCGTTTTGAGGGGTGGAATCCGGTGATATCGCGGCCACCAAAGACTATTCTCCCGGAAGCAGGAGCCTGCAGACCGGCAATGGTTCGAAATAACTCTGGTGCACCAGAGTCATCATCACCCAAAAGGCTGTAGAAAAGACCTTTCCTGAAGGTAAAGTCGCATTCATTCTGGGCACCGTCTATGACGATTCCTTTAAGATGGAGCATGACCTATATTCCACCAAAACTGAATTGAGGCTTCAGCCATGATACCAGAAAAAGCAGGGGTATGGCGAAATATTTCCCCACCGGATCGAAGGAGAGAATAATGGCGCCGTAGAGGATCATGGCAGCCAATGCCGTCTTCCACGACCCCGACCAGAAAGCGGACATGGTCACCGCCGCCACCAGCGCCACACAGACCTGCCGAACCGACAGGACATCGGAAACCACCAGCAAAGAAGAACCGTAAAGGCTGAAATCCCCTACTCCCACCACCATAACACCCAGAGCCAGCAGGGTTTTACGCGCCGTTGTCCCCGCGTCAGCCATCAAGGCTCCCAGAGCTGCCAGTGGGGCAAACAGCAACAGCATTGCCCTCGAAACCCACTGAATTTCAGCCAGCGGCCACTGGTCCACCAGCGCATACCCCTGATTCGCCAGAGTCCCAAGCACCAGCACCAGGAGAAAAAGCGTGGCAGGCGCGGAGGAACTGTAGGGATCCCTCAGGTGCGAAACCTGCCAGGAACCCATTACGAAGAAGGCAAATGGGATAATCATCGCAAAGACTACTTTCCCTGCGTTGATGGACGGGTCAAGGTTCCAGTTCATGGCACAGTAGAGACACAGAGCCAGTGAACACAGGTACATCCAGTGCAGGTTCTTCAGAACCCGAGGCAGCACAGAGTGCACGAACTGCCGCTGCGGCGACACTCCCAGCAAAAACAACTCCCGAATACGCGCCGCCGGATCGTGGAAAACCTTGGTGACGACATACACCTGAATGGCAACAGAGAGCATCAACAGCGAAAGTATGATGCTGTGCGCCGGAATAAAGAAATTGCATAAAAGGGTAAATATCAGTATAACGGACTGGTTTTTACTCAGGTAAACTATCGCGGCGCCAAGGCCAATGGAAATCGGCAGGCAGATCATGGGCACCAGCAGCACCCAGCCCCATGATATACCAACAGGCGCAAGGTGCGGGGTTTTTTGCGCCAGCAGCATTGCCGCTGTCGGCATAAAGGCCGCACACAGAAGTAAACTGAACAGCCCCATGGTTTGCCAAGGCTGTTTTATTTTGGCAAGGCCTTTTTTTGCCATGAACTCCTCTGAAAGAAACAGGATGTATGGAAAAGCTACTGGTATTCCTTCCAAGTCGGATAAACTACGCCATCATGGCATTCAAAGCGATCAGATCCCTGCGGGAAAATCACCCAGACATACCCATTGACCTGGTTGCGGACGCCAGCACCGCACCTCTCTACATGGACACCCCTTATATAGATAAATTGCTGCCGTTTCGCAAGGACTCAAGCAGCAGTGCCGAAGAACTCGGCCTGCGCCTGGCACCCCAGAAGTACAGCACAGCACTTCTCCTGGAGGAAAATCCCGATCACCTGTCCATCGCACGCCATGCCCGCATCGCCTGCCTGATGGGCTCCGAGGGGAAAAACTGGAAACGCTCCGCCCTGCACAAAAAGTCGACCCTGTGCCTGCATAACACCACCAACCATCGCAGCTCCTACTTCGTAAGCCTGCTCCAGGATCTTGGACTCATCAAGACATCAGCTCGAACCGCTGAACCCTGGGAACCCCCTGCGCGCTCTTTGCGGGCAGCCTCACGCGTACTACGGGAACATTTCGGTCACTACGCGCTGATCTGCACCGGCCCTGCCGATGAACCACTGAAATGCTGGCCCGCCGAGCGAATGGCGGATGTAGCCAAAGGGCTCCGTGCAAACCATCAGCTGCACATCGTGCTCACAGGCGCAGCCAAGGACGAGTACATCGGCCAAAGCATCACCCGCGCCCTGGGAGATATTCCCCACACCAACCTGGTGGCCCAAACCGATATAACCACCCTGATCGGCCTGGTTGCCGGCGCAAAGATAGTACTGGGCGGAGAAGCGGCACCGATTCACCTGGCAGACAGCATGCATATCCCCCTGGTTACCGTGTTCGGCCCCTCGGACTCCCAGCTCTGGGGCCCTATCTCCCCCAAGGCGGCCCTGATGCAGGCGGAAGGAATTCTCTGCACCCCGTGCAACAGCGACACCTGCGACAAGCCAGGACACTACTGCATGGATCTGGTGGACACTGACGAAGTATACTGGACCTGTGAGCGGGTGATGCAATGAAAACACTTTTTATTCTGCCAGATACCATTGCCGGCATTACCAAGTCGTCCCTGGCCCTCAAAGGCGTTCGGGATACAGATCGCATGAATGGCACCATCGCGCTGGCCGCGCGGGAAGATCACGCCAGCTTTGTCAGCTCTCTCGGCATTGCCGATGATGTCATTCCCCTGAAACCCTCTCAGAAAATGAAAAATTACTGGAAGTTGCGCCGCCATCACTTCGACCGCGTCGTTGATCTGCAGGGAAACCGCGAAAGCGCCTCTCTTGGGCGCTGGGTACGTAAACAGGACAACTGGGGCTTCGGCGACCTGCCCGAAAACATCCAGAAAAAGTACAGCAATGTGGTCTCCTTCCCTGCCAGCAACCCTTCCCAGGAGTATCGCTACCACCATCTGCTGAAAAATGCCACCGGCATCCACAGCTTCTCCATCGCCCCGAGCATCCTTCCCGGCTCCGACGAAGTCACCCGCGGCGAAATGTTTGCCCGGCAGCTGCAAAACCCGGTCATTCTCTCGGTGCAGGGAACACTGCCATCCCAGCAGTGGCCCGTAAAGTTCTTCATTGAGCTGTGTCAGTGGCTGACCAGCCGCGGCAGAACTCCAGTGCTGGTCGGCAGCGCTGAAGACGCTGCCAAAGCCACCACCATCATTGAAACATCCGGCATGGGCATATCCCTGTGTGGCAACACCTCCCTGGAGTCCCTTGCGGGCATGACCATGGTGGCCGGGATCTACACCGGCGTGCAGTCCGATGCCATGTATGTGGCGGATATGGTCGGAGCCCGCGTCAGCGCCCTCTACGGGTCAACCTCCCTCGCCCTGCAGGGCCCGGTTCACCACCGCGCAACCTGCATCGAAAGCACCATCAGGTGCGCTCCATGCAGCCTGGCCCACTGCCCAGCCGATAACAGCTGTACCAACCATATTTACCCCGAAGATATCATCGAGCAACTGCAAGCCTTCGGCGTGTGAGGCAATACCATGATCC
The DNA here is from genome assembly GCF_000177635.2 of Desulfurispirillum indicum S5. Classification (NCBI taxonomy): domain Bacteria; kingdom Pseudomonadati; phylum Chrysiogenota; class Chrysiogenia; order Chrysiogenales; family Chrysiogenaceae; genus Desulfurispirillum; species Desulfurispirillum indicum. The sequence continues at coordinate 576,869 of NC_014836.1, read as the reverse complement.
ATCCCATACTCACGTACCCAGACCCCCTACTGAAAAAGATATCCCAGCCAGTCACGCAATTTGACAGTGCCCTGCAGCAGCTGGTCAGCGACATGTTTGACACCATGTACAATGCCAACGGCGTCGGCCTGGCCGCTCCACAAATCGGCATCCTGCGCCGGATATGCGTGCTGGATCCCGCCAGCGGCAAAGAGGAGGAAGCGCAGCCCCTGGTGCTCATCAATCCGCAAATTCTCTCGGGCGAAGGCCTGACCACCTTCGAGGAAGGCTGCCTCTCCGTTCCCGGCTATTACGGTGAAATAAAGCGTTACGAGCGCATACAGGTGCAGTTCAACGACCTGCAGGGCCAGGAGCAGACCGCGATCCTTGACGGGTTTACCGCCATCATCGCCCAGCACGAAATGGATCATCTCAACGGCAAACTCTTCATTGAACACCTGGGTTCTTCAGAACGCGATCTGATCAGGCGCAAAATCCGCAAAGCCATGAAGGAAGGTTCGTACCAGTGAATACCCCATCGGCAAAGCGCGTCGGTTTCATGGGCACCCCGGAATTCAGTGTCCCCGCACTTGAAGCCTTGGCAAGCGTCTACGAAATACCCATTGTCATCACTCAGCCAGATCGGCCCGCCGGGCGCACACTGCAACTGACCCCGTCAGCGGTAAAGACAAAGGCACTCCAGCTGGGCATTCCCGTACTGACTCCGGCAAGGGTTCGCAAAAACCCCCAGTTCCTTGCGCAAATAGCGGATTTAAACCTGGACGCCATTGTGGTCGTCGCCTACGGCCAGATCCTGCCCCAGGAATTCCTGGATATCCCACCATTCGGCTGCTACAACATCCACGCCTCCCTGCTGCCCCATTTCCGGGGAGCCGCGCCGATTCAACGCGCCATCCTGGAAGGCTGCCCCGAAACCGGTATCACCATCATCCGCATGGACGCCGGGCTGGATACCGGTGACATGGTTCTGAAAAAAGCGACCCCCATAGACGCCATGAACGCCGCCCAACTCCATGACCACCTGGCCCCTCTGGGCGCTGAGGCCATCCTGGAAGCCCTCGCGGCAGTTTTCCAGGGAACAGCGCAGTTCACCCCCCAGGATCATTCCCAGCACACCTACGCCCCGAAACTGCGCAGAGAAGAGGGAATCCTCACCTGGCATGAAGATGCTGTCACGCTTGAACGACGCATCCGCGCTTTTACCCCATGGCCGGGCTGTCGCTGCCGCTGGCGGGACAAGGATGTCAAGATACTGGAGGCTGAACCAACCCAGGGCAGTGGCGCTCCAGGCCAGGTGCTGTCCATTGATCTGCAGGGCATAGAAATTGCCTGCAGGCAGGGCGCCCTGCGGCTGAAAAAAGTTCAGCCCCAGGGCAAACGCGTCATTGACGCCCATGCCTTTGCCAATGGCTATGGAGTACAGGTTGGCAACACTTTCCTCTAACTGAAGTTTCGCACCTTGTCGACTTGGGTTAAGGCACTATTATCCAGATATTTACCACACGAAAAACCATATTAATTGTGTTTGCTTGACTCATCGAGTATTCCTCGTTTCGTTTACGGATATTGTCCTTTTTGTCCGCTCAAAAAGGACACAAAAACGCGCCCCCCGAACGCCCGTTTTTCCGGATCGTTGGCTCGCCTGTTCTGGAGATCCGGCAGCAGGCTGCTCAAAGAGCCCCATCTGCGGCGTTGCCGGGCATCGCTCGTCACTGCGACGTACAGGGAGTACGCCTCCCTCCTCGCTTTGCCCGCGCCTTGCACCTGGGCCTCTTTGCGTTGCCTGACCCCTGCCTCCTTGCAGTGCTGCCGGACCACCTGCTTCCTGCAGGTGTCCCGTTCGGGTCTTGCCAGCCAGGCGTCGCACTCACCGGACGGGCTCAGGGGGGAACGGACTGTTTCTGCCTCTCCCCCGTGTGCTGGCCCAGCCAGAACGCGAAGACTGGAACGCTATGGACCCGCAGGTTTGACGCCACGACGGCGGTTGTTTGCGGTCCCCAGTTCCAGGCGAGCGAACGGCTGATAAGAACAGCACTGGGAGTCGCTTCCCAGCCACTTTTGGCGAGTCAAAAGTGGCAAAAGAAACTCATAAACAGGGTGAGGGCAATGTCAAGAGATATCGTCTGTGTAGAACCATTTTCACCATTACTGCATGGCATCAGGGTCGGCGCCAAAAACCTGCCATTTCGGAGGTGCGAAAGTTGAGCTCTCAGAAACCCTACTTCAAGATACTCTTCTTCCTGCTGACAGCGCTCCTGCTGCTCTTTTCCTTCGCCACCGGCTACGCAGCCATGCGCTTTGCCCCGGTCAGCATGAAAGCCGCCGCCGTATGGGCCATGCCCTCCCTGCTGGCCGCAGCCATGGCCGCCTTGCCCATAGTCTTTTACCTCTGCCTCAAAAGCGGCTTTCGGACATTCCTCTTCCAGATTGCCAACCGCTACTGCATCCGGGTATTCTTCCCGCTGATCCTCTTCTTTGGCGAGCGGCTGCGCATTGAGCGGGATCTGCTTATCCAGGAGCTGGTGCAGTACAACAACAAATACGTGTTGCGCAAGCACGCCGGGAGCTTCGAACCACAGCGGATGCTGGTACTGTTGCCCCACTGTCTGCAAATGCGCGACTGCGATTACCGGGTCACCACGGATATCAGCCGCTGCGCACTCTGCGGCCGCTGCAGCATTCACAAGTTTGTCGAACTCTCCCGGAAATACGGCGTCCATGTTCAGGCCGCCACCGGTGGAACCCTGGCCCGCCGGATCATCCAGGAACTGCGCCCCCGCGTTATCATCGCCGTAGCCTGCAGCCGCGATCTCTACAGTGGCCTCTCCGATACCTTTCCCTTGCCGGTGGTGGGAATCTTCAACGAGCTGCGTCACGGCCCCTGCGTGGACACCTCCGTGGATGCCGCAAAAGTGGAAGAAACCATACGTGAACTCATAAAACCCGAGTATGTGACAAAAAGTTTCGTTCAAGACTTGTAAAGTTGTAGCCGAAAAGGTAAGTAAGTGTCATACTCTCGCCAGTTACTCCATTCTGTGCATAGCAGCACGGAAGGGTGAAAGAGCGGAAATCTTGCGAGGTTCGCAATGTTCAAACGGGTCGCGGTCAATCAAAGCGTAGCGGTGGAAGTCACCGATGATAAGCTGGAAGCTTACCTCATCGCCAGGGCTCCCCGTGATCTTGCTATCAGCGTCTGGGAAGATGCCTATATGGCTGCCGAAATCGCCGAGCCCTATGTCATCGACCTGACCCACGACCTGGTTGATCTGCTTGACGAGGCACAAAGTGGCAACAGCAACGCTTTTCCTGCTGAACTCCTGCTCGCCAAAGGCATCCCCCCCAAACACGGCAAGAACTCCTTTATAAATTACATTATCAACTTCGAGGAAAACCCCGGAACCGTTGACGAAAAAACGGGCAAGATCAACTTCAAAGAGCGTGATCTGGTCAAGGAAGTGGATGAAGGGGATGAAATCCTGGAGCTGATCAAGGCCTCCAGGGGTGAAGCCGGATTCGACATTTTCGGTGAACCCGTGCCCGCCAAGGACGGAGAGAACGTCACCACCGTCAACGCCGGTGAAGGAGTCATCGTCGATGACATGGGCGACAAGGTCGTCTACCGCGCCGCCAAGAAAGGCGTTGTCCTGCTGCAGGGCAAGGAAGTGCACGTCAGTGAAATCCTGATCATTAAAACCGATGTGGACTACTCCACCGGGAATATTCGCTTCAATGGCTCGGTGACCATTTCGGGCAGCGTCAAGTCCGGCTTCGAGGTGGAAGCCACTGGCGACGTCGTCATTGAAGGTTTTGTGGAAAAAGATGCTCTGGTCAAGGGCGAAACCATCATTGTCCAGAGCGGCTGCTACGGGAAAATTCACGCCCGCAAAACCGCTCAGCTGGAGTTCCTGGAAAATGCCACAGCCTTTTCCGCCAAGCACATCGCCATCAAATCCGTCAATCGCTCCGTTGTCGTCGCGCCCCATGTCATCATAGACAAGGTTGCCTCCAGCCGTATCTTTGCCTATCAGGAGCTGTCCATCGTTGATGTCAACTCCTCCATGGCCACACCCTGCAATCTGTCCATCGGCTACGACCCCAACGCGCTGGAAGTCATCAACCACCTGCGCAGCGAATATTCCAGCCTGAAATTTTCCGTGGAGATGAGTAAGCTCTACCTGGCCAATGCCGGGGTAAATGTCAGTGAAATCCTTGAGCAGCGAAAAATTCCTGAAGGACTCAGCGCGGAACACCTGGAAAAAGCCAAGCAACTTATCCATAATCTCAATGTGATCAACCGATTCAAATCCGTCTTTCAGGAGCTCATATCCAAAACAGATGGTGTCATCTATATTCTCTCCAAGGTCGACAAGTACACCATCCTGGATATGTACGGCATTGAGAAACAGTTGTACGAACAAATGGCCCGCTGTTCGTTTCGCTTTGACATGGATACCTACAGCATAGTGGAGGGACGTATCAGTGCGGATAGTTGACATCAGATCACTGAAAACCGGCACCCGGGTCGCCCGGAACATCTATAAAGACCGCGTGCTGCTGCTTTCAAAGGGATATATCATCGACGATGCCATCATCGAGACAATCCGCAACCGTGAGCTGCGCAACGTCAAGGTCTTTATAGACGATGGTCAGATCTCCGAGTTTGAAAAACGGGGCGGGGTCTACAATGTGGACGTCGTGGAGCGCCACCATAAAAGTGTCCGGCTGGACGCTCCCCTGGTGGTGAATGGATTTATTGATGTCCACTCCCAGGTCTTTGTGGCTGGCGAACTGAAGGTCATGAAGGAAGTCATGCCCTACAGCCATGTCAGCTGCCATGGTCCGGCAATTATCTATGGAGAAGTCTATGGCTGCTGCCTGGTAGCCTGCGAAAAAATGGAATTTTCCAGCCTTGGCAGCCCCGACGGCATGCGCACCATGATCTCGCTGCAGGAATATTCCCTGGAGAAGCTGGTACTTCTCAAGGAACTCAACGAGATGAAAGCCGCCAAGATCCAGCCCCTGATGGCCAAGCTGGTGCCACCGGTCACCAAGGTTGCCAAGCTCGGCAAAAAAGTGAATATGCTGCCCGATGAAACCAAGATGAAACTGCTCGGTGCCTACAAGAAATACATCGAGCTTAACGAAGAGAAAAAGAAAATAGCAACCCAGCTGCAGATACTGGAAAACAAGATCACTGAAGTCGCCACCAGGCCGCGCATCCTGGTACGCGGCCCCGTTCACCCCGGCGTGACCATCCGCATCAAGGATTCAGTCATGCGAGTGGAGGAGCCCCTGCACAGTGTCGAGTTCACCCTGGAAGATGAGAAGGTCCAGTTCAAGAAGATACGCGAATAGATCTCACATCCTGCTGAAAACGGAAAAACCTGGCCTTATACAACGTCCACAAAGATTCAGAAAGACCATATCTCACGCCCGTTATCGCTACGCATTGAAACCGTGAAGCACATGCAAACGGAGAACAAAAAAAGAGCCCCCTCTCCACAGGAGAGGGGGCTCTTGTCATTTACAGGGAATTACTTCCAGTAACCGAATGCGTTGCCCTGTTCCATGACGAAGTCATGCAGTGCCGCAGCAGCGCGCTTGGCCTGACCCATGGCGTTGATAACCGTAGATCCACCGGTAATCAGGTCTCCGCCGGCAAATACTGCCTTCTTGGAGGTGGCTCCCGTCTCGGGATCAGCAACCACGACACCCCACTTGTTCACTTCGATTTCCGGAGTGCTGGTGGGAATGATGGGGTTCACATCACAGCCAAGAGCCATGATAGCAGTATCACAGTCATCAATAAAGGATTCGCCGGTAGCCTCGGGCTTGCGACGGCCAGAGTCATCGGGCTCACCCAGCTTCATTACATCGCACTTGATCTGCTTGATGAAGAAGTTGTCATCACCAATGAACTCCACCGGGTTGGAGAGGAACTTAAAGTTGATAAACTCTTCCTTGGCGTGGTGCAGCTCCTCTGTACGGGCAGGTGCCTCTTCCTCGGAACGACGGTAGTACAGGGTAACATCAGCACCCAGACGCTTGGCAGTTCGCGCCGCGTCCATTGCCGTGTTCCCGGCACCGATGATACCAACCTTTTTGCCCTGGTACAGGGGCGTGACGTTATCGGGGAAGTTACCGGCGCCCATCAGGTAGACGCGGGTCAGGTATTCGTTGGCAGAGTAAACGCCATTGAGGTTCTCGCCGGGAACGCCGGTCATTTTTGGCAGACCTGCGCCCGTTCCCACGAATACGGCATCAAAGCCCCACTCGGAACCGAGCAGGTCATCAAGTGACATGGACTTGCCAACAATGGTGTTGTAAATGAACTTCACGCCCATCTTCTCGAGGAAGTTCAGATCCTCATCGATAACGGAGAGGGGCAGACGGAAGCGGGGAATCCCATAGACCAGAACACCACCACCGCGGTGGAAAGCCTCGAATACCGTAACATCATGTCCACGCTTACGGATTTCGTAGGCTGCAGTCATACCAGCGGGACCGCTGCCAACAACGGCGATCTTCTTGCCGGTGGCTGCGGCCACTTCGGGAATTTCACGGATTTTATTCTCACGTTCGTAGTCGGAAATCCAGCGCTCCAGGGAGCCGATAGCCACGGGTTTGCCACGCTTTCCAACAATACAGACCAGCTCACACTGCTGATCCTGCGGACAGACGCGACCGCAGATAGCTGGCAGGAAGTTGGTTTCACGTATCTTCTTGACCGATCCCTTGAAGTCACCTTTTTCGATGAGCTTGAGGAATCCGGGGATATCGATGCTGACAGGGCAACCTTCCACGCACTGGGGAGACTTGCAGTCGAGGCAGCGGGCCGCTTCGCGCATGGCCACTTCCTGGGCAAACCCAAGGGGTACTTCGTCAAAGTTTTTCACACGATCTTCTGGGCGCTGCTCGGGCATGGGGTGACGTTCAATTGCCATGCGCTCTTTGGGGGTCAGTTCAGCCATCTATTTCACCTCTTGGAGTTTTTCCATTGCGATTTTTTCCTGTGTGACAAACATCTTCTGACGCAGCATGAGCTCTTCGAAGTTCACCTCATGGGCATCGAAATCGGGACCATGGAAACAGGCAAACTTGGTTTTCCCGCCAACGGTCACACGGCAGGCACCGCACATACCGGTGCCGTCAACCATGATGGCATTCAGGGAGACAAAGGTTTTGACCTTCTTGGGCTTGGTCATGTTTCCGACCGCCTGCATCATGGGCACAGGGCCAACAGCCAGCACCCACTGCACATCCTCTTTTTCCATCAGCCCGGCGAGGCCGTCCGTGACAAAGCCTTTGACGCCCTGGGAGCCGTCATTGGTGCACACAATCACTTCGTCGCACACTTCTCGCATTTCCTTTTCCAGCAGGACCAGATCCTTGCTGCGCGCACCGATAATACCAACCACGCGGTTGCCCATGGCCTTCATGGCGCGGGCGGGAGGCATAACCGCTCCGGTTCCGTAACCACCACCGATAACCACGGCAGTACCTTTGAGTTTTTCCACATGGGTCTCTTCACCCAGGGGGCCAACCACATCCTGGAAACAGTCACCTTGCTTCAGGGCAACAGCTTCGGTGGAAGTGCGTCCGGCGGCCATGATAATAATGCGCACCGTGCCTTTTTCAGCATCCCATCCGGAAATGGAAATGGGAATGCGCTCACCGTTGGCGCTCACCCGCAGGATGATGAACTGGCCAGGCTTCATGTTTTTCGCGGCCATGGGGGCGTATACGTGGAACAAGGCCATGCCGGGAACAAGGTCTTGCTTTTCCACTATTTCGTAGAGCTTTGGCATTCTATTCTCCTTAAATGATTTGCTTCAGTTACAGACTGTGAGCTTGTTCTGGCTGTGGTCGTAGCTGACAGAGAACTCGACCGTTGCCTCGCGGGGCAGAGCTTCCAGGCTCTGGATAAGATCACCTACTGTCATGCCCTTGATGGTACAGGAGTCATCAAGGCTGGACTGGATGTATTCCTGGCTCTTGGTCATGTACATTTTCTGAGCGCTGTTATAGTCATCAAAACGGGCCAGCACAGCACCCTTGACCAGATCCTCCACGACAAAACGGCCTTCGCCTTTGGCGGGCTGATTATCTTCAACCACCTGAACGTAGTTGTTTCCAAATACTCGGACACTTTGTTTTTTCATGATTCGAACACCCTTTTCCGTTTTTGTTTGGTTTCACAAAACTCTTATCACAAGCCACTATAAGGGATAAGGGCCGGGAAGGTCAAGGAAATTGTATACAATGCAATCCGGTTTTCAAATAATGTTATAAATAAACCCGAGCCAGGAAAATCCCACCTGCCGCCTGCGGGGAAATCCGGACTGCTGAGCTGTTTTTTTTGACATATGGGCCAAAAAAAAGCGGCGAACCAGTGGTTCGCCGCTGCAAAGCATTGATCATATTCAGGCGGAATTCTTCTTGAGCACTTCCACCACGGGCTTCTTGGTTCCCTGCACGACTTCCGCGTCAATAATACAGCGTTTGCGATCGCCCTTCTGATCGGGAATATCGTACATGATGTCCAGCATGACCTGCTCCATGATGCTGCGCAGCCCTCTGGCACCCGTCTTGCGTTTCAGTGCCTCGCGAGCCACTTCCGTACAGGCCTCCGGCGTAAAGACAAGCTCTGTGCTGTCCATGGCCAGCATATGGGCGTACTGCTTGACAAGGGCATTCTTCGGTTCCTGCAGAATCTGGATCAGGGCCGCCTCGTTGAGCTCCTCCAGGGCAGCGATAACCGGCAGACGTCCCACCAGCTCAGGAATCAACCCGTAACGGATAATGTCCTCAGGGTGAACTTTGGCCAGCAGCTCATCCTTCTGGAGTTTGCGGTTCTCGCTGAGCTCCTGTCCAAAGCCGAGCATCTTCTTGCCCAGTCGCCGTCCGACAATACCGTCAAGCCCTTCAAAAGCTCCACCACAGATAAAGAGGATATTGGTGGTGTCAATCTGAATGAACTCCTGGTTGGGGTGTTTGCGACCACCCTTGGGAGGAACATTGGCCACCGTGCCCTCGACGATTTTCAGCAGTGCCTGCTGCACACCCTCACCCGAGACGTCGCGGGTAATGGAGACGTTCTCGCTCTTGCGGGAGATCTTGTCGATTTCATCGATATAGATAATCCCGCGCTGGGCGCGTTCCACATCAAAGTCACAGCTCTGCAGCAGTTTCAGCAGAATATTCTCCACATCCTCGCCCACATAGCCCGCCTCGGTCAGCGTGGTGGCATCGGCGATGGCGAAGGGCACATTGAGCACCCGCGCCAGGGTCTGGGCCAGCAGGGTCTTTCCACTGCCCGTCGGCCCGATAAGCAGTATATTGGACTTGCTGATCTCCACATCTTCGCCTTCCGCCCCGCGGCTGTCCAGCAGGGAGTAAATGCGCTTATAGTGGTTATAAACCGCCACGCTGAGAATTTTCTTACTGCGCTCCTGCCCGATCACATACTCATCAAGGGACTCCTTGATTTCCGAAGGGCGAGGCAGGGAGCCCATATACTCTTCCACATCCTGTGGAGCCTCATCGGCACCATGGGCATGTTCGGTTTCAATAGCATCATTGCACAGATACACGCACTCATTGCAGATATACACGCCGAAGCGGCCCTCGATGAGGCGATCCACTTCGTCATAGTTCTTCCCGCAGAATGAGCACTGGGGGCCACTGCTGTCGGAAGTTTTCTTCCTTGCCATTACTCTGCACTCCTGCTCTGGATAACCTCGTCAATAATACCATAGGCGCGGGCCTGCTCGCCGGTCATGAAGAAATCCCGGTCGGTATCCCGTTGGATTTTTTCCAGATCGGCTCCCGTGTGACGAACCAGGATATCGTTGAGCATCTCCTTGATGCGCAGGATCTCGCGGGCCTGGATTTCGATATCGGTGGCCTGCCCCTGGGCACCACCCAAAGGCTGGTGAATCATGATGCGGGAGTGGGGCAGCGCAAAGCGCTTGCCCTTCTCACCGGCAGCCAGCAGCACCGCGCCCATACTGGCAGCCTGCCCCACACAGATGGTGGAGACCTTGGGCCGGATATACTGCATGGTGTCATAGATAGCCATGCCGGCGGTTACCACACCGCCGGGGCTGTTGATATAAAGGAAAATGTCCTTTTCCGGGTCTTCCGCTTCCAGAAAAAGCAGCTGGGCGATGATCACATTGGATATCTGATCATCGATCTGGGTACCCAGGAAAACGATGCGATCCTTGAGCAGCCGCGAGTAGATATCATAGGATCGCTCTCCGCGAGCTGTCTGTTCGACGACTATAGGTACCAATGGCATATTTCAACCTCTTATGCGTTCACTTCTTCACGTTGACGCTCCAGGTCCTCCTTGGTAACCGTCTTCTCGGTTACACTGGAGTTGGCGCCGATAAAATCCACCACTTTGTCTTCAATGATATTCGCCTTGATGCTCTCCAGTGCCTGGGCATTGAGGCGCTTTCTGGTATCCTCCACCGAAGCCTGGGCGCGAGTGGCCTCCTCGGCGATGGCCTTCTCCATGTCCTCTTCAGAGGCATCAATGCTTTCCAGCTTGGCGACGGCATGGAGCAGCACACTGGTGCGCACCTGCTTTTCCGCCATATCGCTATAGGCAGGGGCCAGACGCTCCATCTGCTGACGGAAGGTCTGCTCGTCAGGAATCGACTGCACATACTGCATCAGAATATTGCCGGCAATGCGACGGGCCTGATCCTGAATCATGGATTCGGGCACATCGAAGGCGTTGCTGTCCATAAGTTTCTGAGCAATCTGCTCACGGAACTTGCGCTTGCTTTCGGAATCCATGTACTCCTCGATATCCTTGCGGATCAGCTGGCGGAATTCGTCGGCGCCAGCCACCTCGCGATCACGGGAGACCTCCTTGGCGAGCTCATCAGTCAGAACCGGGGTCACCTTCTCGTTGACCTCGTGGAGGGTCACCTCAAACTGAGCTGCTTTGCCCTTAAGGCTTTCCGCGTGGTAGTCGTCGGGGAAGCTCACATCGATAACCTTCTCCTGGCCAATGGTCATGCCTTCCAGCTGAGGTTCGAAACCGGGAATAAACTGTCCGGAGCCAAGCACCAGTTTGAATCGCTCCGCCGTGCCACCTTCAAAGTACTCACCGTCGATTTTGCCTTTGAAATCGATCACCACCTCGTCACCAGTGCGGGCTTCGCGCTGTACCGCGCTGAACTCAGCCCTTTGCTCCAGAATGCGGCCGATTGCCTCTTCCACATCCTTGTCGGTCACCTCGTAGCGCTCGCGCTCAAGCTCAAAACCCTTGTAGATTTCGGGGGTCACTTCCGGGAACGTATCCACGGTGTATTTCAGAACCAGGTCATTGTCTTCGTTGCGCTGCAGATCCGTTACCTCCGGCCGGGAGACATAGCTGATGTCCTCCGACTGCAGCGAGGAAGTCACCGCATCCTGAATAACGCGCTCAGAGGCCAGGTTGTAGGCATTGGCACCATATTCCTGACGAACAACCGCCAAAGGCGCTTTCCCAGGACGAAAGCCCCTGATCTTGGCCTTTTTGGCTATTTTCTTGATTTCGCTCTCCAGGGCATCGTCCATCACCTTACCGGGAATGGTTACCGTCACTTCCTTCGCAGATTTCTCCAGGTTCTTCAGTTCGACTTTCATTTGCACCTCTTTTGACAAGCCTCTATTGGACGATTTTTATCAACAAACGATTGATATTACAGAAGTTTTTCGAAAATTCCCAGCAAAAAACGCTCTCCAGCCACAGGCAGGATCAGCCCGCACCCTTTTCGCGCTCGCGCTGTCCGGCCACCTCGCGATAGTAGCGCACACCAGCGCCGCCCTGACCCTTCACCGTGGTCATCGCAAAATCCGCCCGCGCCACCAGCTCTTCACCATCGTCAGCGTCCTCAGGGTAGAAACTCACGCCAATGCTCAAACCAGCCATGATTTCATTCCCCTGAACACTCACCGGCCGACTGAAATGCTGCCGGATACGGCGGATCACCACATCGGGCGTGCTCTCACTCTCAATATCCTCCAGCAGAATGCCAAATTCGTCAGAACCGATACGGGCCACCAGATCCTCACCGCGCACACATCCCAGCAAGCGCTTGGCGAACGCCTTCAGAGCCTCGTCACCAACCCTGGTACCATAGGCTTCATTAATCTGCTTGAAGTGGTCAAAATCCACAATCAGAATCGCCGCCTTGCCTGCATGGGCATGGTGTGCTTTTGAGAAGCGGCGAATGCGCTCGTGGAGTAACTGGCGGTTGGCAAGCCCCGTAAGGGCGTCGTGGTGCTTCAGGTAGTGCAGGCGGTTCTCCTTCTCCAGCAGCTCCCGCTCCACACGCCGCATCTGGGTGATATCCACCATGACACCGATAATACCCCTGAGTTCGCCAGCCACATCGCGATAGGCGTCCTTGCTGATGATAAAGTCATGGCGACTGCCATCGCTGACGGGAAAACTCGCCTCGTAGGATATTGGCTGCCCGGGATTTTCCAGCAACAGGCGATCGCGCTGCTCCTCGTCCTCCACATCCTGGGAAGCGATCACATCGGGAAAACTGCGCAGGGAACGCCCTTCCACGTCGGCCGTGGTGACACCGAAAATATCGCGGGCGAAGGCCTCGTTACAGCCCCGGAAAACACCCCTGGCGTCCTTGTAAAATACCGGACTGGGGATAGTATCCAGGAAGGTGGAAAGAAACTGGATGCTGTTGCGCAGATCGTCTTCAGCCTGCTTGCGCTCCGTCACCTCGCGGATCAGGGCGCGGTTCATCTGGTCGAGCTTTTTGGTGCGGCTGCCCACTTCCGTCTTCAGGCGCTTGTTGAAGGTGAACAGCAGCACCGCCAGGGCCACCGACACCACCACCAGAAACACCAGCGCCCAGATAGCCCACAGGTACTTCAGGTAGCCCGGCGGAAACTTCACATTGTGCAGGAAACCCTCCAGGGAGAAGTTGCTGCTCATCAGGCCCACTTCACTGAAAATGGCCGCGATGTCCTGCCAGCGCTCCGGGTTGATATGCCCGATCTGAATCAGGTCGGGCAGCACCAGCTGACGCAGCGCCTTGGCTTCATATTCCAGGTGTTCACGGGTCTTGTCGGTGTTATAGCGCGTCAGAATCAGGTCAATGATCTCGTCCTGATGGAGGAAGGCATACTCCCAGCCGCGAATGGTCGCCCGGATAAAAGCGTCTATGCGCTCGGGATTTTTCTCAACCTGCTGGCGAGTAGTAAAGAGCGTGTCCCCGTAAGCATCCACCTGATGGTGGAAGGGCTGAATGGTCCGTACGCTCACCCCCATGGCCCGGAACAGGTAGGGATCCGAGGCGATGCTCCCACTGATGGCATCCACCTCGCGGCTCATCAGCTTCACCAGTGCCGAAGTATCCTTTTCCATGATAGTGACATCATCGCGGCTCAGGCCAGCCCGCGTCAGCATCGCCAGGAACTCACTCTGCTTGTTGCTGTTGATCATCACTGTCTTGCCCTTGAGGTCAGCCGGCCCGTGAATATCCGAATCCTGAGCAACCAGCAAAGCATAGGCAGAGTGTTGCATGATCGGAGCCAGCACCACCAGTGGCAGACCATGGGCCGCGCGGATCAGAATTTCCGAAGAGAGCACACCGAAATGGGCCTGCCCCGAGAGCAGCTCCTCATCAATGCGGATTTCCGGCCGCCCCTCGCGGATAACCACGTTCAGGCCTTCCTCTTTATAGAAACCCTTCTCCAGGGCCGCGTAATAGCCCGCGAACTGGAACTGGTGATACCAGTTCAACTGCAGAATCAGGGGAGCGTCAGACGTGCGGGACGCCTGCGCCAGGCCAGCCATCACCGAAAGAACAAGAAAAAAGACAAGGACCACTCTATAGGCAGAAAGCCGATATACCATGTATCATCTCCGGGGAAACAGAAATCGCGAAGCATCATAGAACAACAGCAGCACAAAAGCTACTCCAGCGCACTGCGAAAATACCAAATCAACAGACAGGCAATGGAAAAACACCCAGATGCCAGGCGTCCGCAGAACCAGAAGTGAAGCCCCTCGTACGGTGAATGACGAGCACAGCGGACAGCAATGCAAATGGGGGCTTTTCAGCCGCCTGCCAGCGGCATTTTTTGCAGCAGCGTAATCTCGCGACCATCAACGGCAATCGCCCCTTCTTCCACCAGTTTCTTCAGCAGGCGCGAAAAGGTTTCCGGCGTTGTCCCCAGCAGCAGCGCCAGCTCGCCCTTGGGAACCGGCAACTGAACCGTCTTGAGACGCTGGGAAGCACTCAAGTGGCCAAGATAGAGCAGAAAACGCTCCTGCACATCCCGCGAGCTCAGATGCTCCACCATGTTCACCAGGTACTTCAGACGCTTGGTCAGAGCACCAATATAGCGCAACGCAAAATCCGGATTCCCCTGAATAATCTGCCGCAGACGCCGCGCGCTCATACCCAGCAGCATACAGGGCTCCAGAGCCATGGCACTGACCGGGTAGCGGGTCTCGCGGGCCAGCAGGATCTCCGCGAACAATTCTCCGGCGTGCACAAAGTGCACCACCGTCTCCTTCCCCTGGTCCGTAGTACGAAACAGACGCACACTGCCCTCCAGCAGGAAAAACACCTGTTCCCCCTCGTCACCCTCGTAGAAGAGGATATCCTTCTTTTCCTTGCCAACCAGCGTACACGCCGGAATCAAAGCGTCGGTAAGAGCGGCATCCACTTCACCCAGAAATTTCTTCTGAAAAACCTCAATGGCCTGCTTTTTTTCCATTTTTTGACCTGTATCAATTTCGTTTTCGCAGAGTTGTTTACTATTCCGGTCATGCATCAACGAAAACCCCAACAAACGGAGGATAAGTGTTATGAGTATGTTCTGCTACCAGTGTTCCATGTCCATGCCCGAAGGCTGCGGCGCCAAAGGCCAGACCGTCGGCACCTGCGGTAAAGACGAAAACCTTGCGAGACTCCAGGATATCATGATCTTCGGCCTCAAGGGCATCGCCGCCTATCGTGTCCAGGCTGCCCACTATGGCGCCGACTGTTCCGCCGTTGACAACGTGGTGAACGAGACCCTCTACTTCACCCTCACCAACTCCAACTTCAACTTCGACCAGCACGTCGCCCAGACCATGAAAGTCGGCCAGGCCGCCGTTGACATGATGAGCATTCTGGACAAGGCCCACACCGACACTTACGGCATGCCACAGCCTGTCAAAGTATCCCAAAACCGCGTTGAAGGAAAGGCCATTCTCGTCTCCGGCCACGACCACCACGCCCTGCGCAAACTGCTGGAACAGTCCGAAGGCAAAGGCGTCAACGTCTACACCCACTCCGAGCAGCTGCCCTCCCACGCCTACCCCGAACTGTCCAAATACAAGCACCTCAAGGGCAACGTCGGCAAGGCCTGGTTTGACCAGAAAGACCTGTTCAGCAAATTTAACGGCGCCATCCTCGTCAACACCAACTGCATCGTGCCCCCCAAAGGCAAGGATTACGCCGACCGCGTCTTCACCTATGCCCAGGTGGGAATCGACGGCGCCACCCACATTGAAAACGACAACTTCAGCCCCATCATTGAAAAAGCACTGTCGCTGCCCGACACCAACTGGGCATCCGATGAAACCGTACCCACCGGCCACCACCACTCCGTGATCCTCTCCCTGGCCCCCCAGGTCGTGGAAGCCGTCAAGAGCGGAAAAATCCGCCGCTTCTTCGTCATCGCCGGCTGCGACTCCCCCGGCAAAGGCGGAGAATACTACCGTGAACTGGCGAAAATCGTCCCCCAGGACTGCGTGATCCTCACCTCATCCTGCGGAAAGTTCCGCTTCAACGACATGGAATTCGGCAACGTCCCCGGAACCGAAATTCCCCGCCTGCTTGACCTTGGACAGTGCAACGACTCCATCGGCGGCGTCATCATCGCCAGCAAACTGGCCGAAGTCTTCGGCTGTGGCGTCAACGACCTGCCCCTGAGCATCGTCCTCTCCTGGATGGAACAAAAAGCCGTCGCCATCCTGCTTGGCCTGCTCAGCATCGGAGTCAAGGACATCCGCGTCGGACCACGCGCGCCCCAGTTCTTCAACGAGGACATCTTCAACTTCCTCATTGACAACTTCAACCTCAAGCTCACCGGCGACCCCCAGCAGGACCTGCAGGACATGCTGGGCTGACCAACACCCATTCTCCTCCTTCACCAGATACAGCAAAAGCCCGGTCACATGACCGGGCTTTTGCGCATGTACAACAACAGAGAAATTACTTCTGAACATCAGCCCCAAGAGGTGGATGCCCCGCCGGCAAGCCAGGCTGCTGCTGTGGCATCTCGCCACCCTCCAGCACAAAAGCACCCACAAAAATCAGCTTTTCAAACGTTCGGTCAAGGGAACGACTGTAAAAGTCCTCCATCACCATCCCGTCAATAACCATAACCCGGTCGCCCTCACTGACCACCGTCTCGGGACCAGCGAACCAGAGAATCTCACCATCAGCGTCAAGCTGCACATAGGTATAACCAGCCACATTCATCGTCTCGATAACCGTACCCATCAGATGAGCCTGCTGCTGCGCAGCAGCAGGAGCGGACGACGCACCCGAAACCTCGGGAGCAGACTGCTCACTGCACCCGCTCACAAACACCAGACCACTGACCAGCAGGGCAGCAACAAAACCTGCACGCATAAACCAAACCTCCGCAGAAACATAGCCTTCACCGGCATCCGCAGCAACAGGAAAACCGGGAACACAGCACCAGCATACGCCGGGAGAATTCTCACCGCAAGCCCCGCGATAGGGGGTAGGGGGTAGGGGGAGTCTTCCCTCGTGGTCTGTCAACATTTTGCGCAATCTGCGGACACAATGCTTTCCATCCCCCGGTTGTCCTCAACCTTCTGCACCTTTGCGGCCATGGAGTGAAACCTGACCTCCTTCGCAACCTCCAAAACAGCCAAAGAAATTTATCCGCAGATTTTTCAGATTTTCGCAGATAAAGGCAAAAGCCAGTGAGCTCAGGGAAATCCATGGCAAGTGAATCGTTCCCGTGCTTTGCGACCCCCGTGAGCCAGCGAACAGGCGAGAGACCTGCATCATTCTTCAAAATGAGCGTTCATTCGTGTTCATTCGCGGTAAACCCGGCTGCTACTCCCTCTCACTGCCTTTCCCTGGTGCCTTTGTGGCCTTTGTGTGAGACCCTGCCTTTTCCCCCTCCGCGTTTCCGGTGAGCACAGCGAATCGGCGAGAGACCCGCATTATTCTTCAATATTCGCGTGTATTCGTGTTCATTCGCGGTAAACCCGGCTGCTACTCCCGCTCACTGCCTTTCCTTGGTGCCTGGCAGGCTGCTGAAAAACCCTCATCTGCGGTGTTGCTCGCCGTCGCGTGTCATTGCAACGTACGGGGAGTACGCTTCATTCCACGCTCCGCGAGCGCCTTGCACCTGAGCATTTTTCAATTGCCTGCGTATTTTGAGGTATTTCAGTAAGCTGTTAGTAGGCCTTGTGTGAAACCCTGCCTTTTCCCCCTCCAAATCTGCGCCCATCTGCGGACACAATGGTTTCCATTCCCCGGTTGCCCTCAACCTTCTGCACCTTTGCTGCCATGGTGTGAGACCCGCATTATTCTTCAATATTCGCGTTCATTCGTGTTCATTCGCGGTAAACCCGGCTGCTACTCCCTCTCACTGCCTTTCCCTGGTGCCTTTGAGGGCTTTGTGTGAAACCTGGCCTTTTCCCCCTCCGAATCTGCGTCCATCTGCGTAATCTGCGGACAAATGCCCCCCACTCCCTCCTATCACAAACAACACTTTCCTTTGCCCGTACTCTGGTATATACTGCCTGGCATTCAAGGGGTGAGCCATGGAACAAAAGTACTTCGAAATTCTGATGGAAGAGATGAACAGCAAGTTTGAACTTGTACTGGAAAGCCATTCTGCACTTGACCTGAAGTTTGAAAAGAAATTTGACCAACTGAACCAAAAAATTGATGATGTTGACTTCAAGGTTGGCGTGGTCAATAACCGACTGAATGAAGTTAAAACCGAGCTCAGCAACCGCATGGATAAGCTTGATGGTCGCATGGACAAAATAGAAGGCCGCATGGACAAGCTGGATGGCCGCATGGAAAAAATAGAAGGTCGCATGGATCGGCTGGAAAGAAAAGTGGATGGTGTCGCTGACGACCTCTCCGCCCACCGCGCTGACACCGAACTTCACCGCGCCCATGGGTAGGGAAGAGGTGACGAGAAAGTAGCCTGCAGTGTGTAGTCGGTAGAGAGATGCCCTATAACCCTTCCCCATACCCTTCTTCGTGGCTCCGTGAATTTCGTGTGAGACCTGGCTTCCTCCACAACCTCCAAAACAGCCAAAGAAATTTATTCGCAGATTTTCGCAGATAAAGGCAAATTCCAGCAGGGAACTCTATTGCAAGTAAGTAGTTCCCGTGTCCTCCCTCGGCAGCTTGGCGACCCCCGTGAGCACAGCGAATCGGCGAGAGACCCGCATTATTCTTCAAGATTCGCGTTCATTCGTGTTCATTCGCGGTAAACCCGGCTGCTACTCCCGCTCACTGCCTTTCCTTGGTGCCTGGCAGGCTGCTGAAAAACCCTCATCTGCGGTGTTGCTCGCCGTCGCGTGTCATTGCAACGTACGGGGAGTACGCTTCATTCCACGCTCCGCGAGCGCCTTGCACCTGAGCATTTTTCAATTGCCTGCGTATTTTGAGGTATTTCAGTAAGCTGTTAGTAGGCCTTGTGTGAAACCCTGCCTTCTCCCCCTCCAAATCTGCGTCCATCTGCGTAATCTGCGGACACAATGGTTTCCATTCCCCGGTTGCCCTCAACCTTCTGCACCTTTGCTGCCATGGTGTGAGACCCGCATTATTCTTCAATATTCGCGTTCATTCGTGTTCATTCGCGGTAAACCCGGCTGCTACTCCCTCTCACTGCCTTTCCCTGGTGCCTTTGAGGGCTTTGTGTGAAACCTGGCCTTTTCCCCCTCCGAATCTGCGTCCATCTGCGCAATCTGCGGACAAATGACTCTCCCCCATCACCCATTCTCTATTCTCCATCTCCATCCCCAACCCCTAACCACTCCTACAACAAACAACACTTTCCTTTGCCCGTACTCTGGTATATACTGCATTGTATTCAAGAGGTGAGCCATGGAACAAAAGTACTTCGAAATTTTGATGGAAGAGATGAGAAGTGAATTCAGAGCCGTTGCAGAAGGTCACGAGTCTCTGCGGCAGGAATTTGGTCGCAAAATTGATGATTTTCGCGATGAAGTGAATGGTCGCTTTGAGCGAGTGGACGCTCAGATCCTTGCTCTTAATCACAAGGTTGACACGGTAGATACCAAGCTCAGCAAGCGCATCGACGAAGTTGATACCAAGCTCAGCAAGCGCATCGACGAAGTTGATACCAAGCTCAGCAAGCGCATCGACGAAGTTGATACCAAACTCAGCAAGCGCATCGACGAAGTTGATACCAAACTCAGCAGGAAGATCGACGCAGTGGCCACCGACCTCTCCGCCCACCGCGCCGACACCGAACTTCACCGAGCGCATGGATAGAGTCAGTAGTCAGTAGCGAGTAGTCAGTGCTTTTCCTTGGCGCTCCCAGGGTCTTAAGTGAGCGTAGCGAACGGGCGTGATATATTGCCTTTTCTCTTGACTGCCCTTCCTGGTGCCTTTGAGGGCTTTGTGTGAAACCCTGCCTTTTCCCCCTCCAAATCTGCGCCCATCTGCGTAATCTGCGGACAAATGACTCTCCCCCATCCCCAACTCCCTCCTATCACAAACAACACTTTCCTTTGCCCACACTCTGTTATATATTGCCACCCATCAGGAGGTGAGCCATGGAGAAGCAAGATCGCTTTGAAATCCTGCTGGAAGACATAAACAGCAAGTTTGACCTTGTTCTGGAAGGGCATAATTCCCTGCGGCAGGAATTTGGCCAGAAGTTTGACCAACTGAACCAAAAAATCGATGATGTAGACTTCAAGGTTGACGTGGTCAATAACAGGCTGAATGAAGTCGACACCAAGCTCAGCAAACGCATGGATAAACTTGATGGACGTATGGACAAAATAGAAGGTCGCATGGACCGGCTGGAAAGAAAAGTGGATGGTGTCGCTGCTGACCTCACCGCTCATCGCGCTGACACCGAACTCCACCGTGCGCATGGATAGAGTCAGTAGCGAGTCGTCAGTGGCCAGTAGTCAGTGCTTTACCTTAGCGGCTTTGCGTCTTAAGTGAGCACAGCGAACGGGCGAGAGACCTGCATCACTCTTCAAGATGAGCGTTCATTCGTGTTCATTCGCGGTAAATCCGGCTGCTACTCCCTCTCACTGCCTTTCCTTGGTGCCTTTGTGGCCTTTGTGTGAAACCCTGCCTTCTCCCCCTCCAAATCTGCGGACAAATCCCAACTCCCTCCTATCACAAACAACACTTCCCATTGCCCGCACCCTGGTATATATTGCCAACCATCAGGAGATGAGACATGGAGCAAAATTACTTTGAAATTCTGATGGAAGAAATGAACAGCGGCTTCAAAGCAGTTATCGAAGGACACGACTCTCTTCGTCAGGAACTCGGTCGCAAAATTGATGATTTCCGCGATGAAGTGGATACCCGCTTTAAGCAAGTGGATACCCAGATACTTGCGTTAAATCACAAGATTGACACTGTTGATGCCAAACTCAGCAAACAGATTCACGAAGTTGACACCAAACTCAGCAAGCGCATTGACAAGCTGGAGAAAAAAGTTGATGACATTGCCACCGACCTCACCGCCCAGCGAGCTGACACCGAACTCCACCGTGCCCATGGATAGAGTCAGTAGCCAGTAGCGAGTAGTCAGTGCTTTTCCTTGGCGCTCCCAGCGTCTTAAGTGAGCGTAGCGAACGGGCGTGATATATTGCCTCTTCTCTTGACTGCCCTTCCTGGTGCCTTTGAGGGCTTTGTGTGAAACCCTGCCTTTTCCCCCTCCAAATCTGCGCCCATCTGCGCAATCTGCGGACACAATGGCTTCTCTCCACCCCTCTACCTAACTACTAACTACCTGCTACCTGCTACCTGCTACCCGCTACCTGCTACCCGCTACCTGCTACCCGCTACCTGCTACCCGCTCTCCCTGCCACAAAACCCCTCAATGACAATACACCTCTAATCAGCCAGTAACCGACACACATAGTCACCTTTTACTGCAAATCATCGCCAAAACGTAAACTCCAAGTAAAATAACAAGAAACGTCCCGGCACTTTTTCCATGAACCGTTTCAGAGTTTTTTCAGGGGTACGCCAAAATTGCGCACTTCCTGCACTTTTTTCGTTGACAACCAGATTTTAAGCCAGTATATGTTGAACCACGATATTTTTTCCACAAATCCAAAAAAATGGAGAGACACATGAACAAAATGGTCAAAGTTTCCCTCGCTGGTCTGGCTGCCGCAGCCATGATCATCCCCGCCTCTGCAAACACCACCTGGTACGGCCGTGCTAACTATGAAATCCAATCTGCAAATGATGGCGAGTACATTACTGGCAACTCAGTAAGCTCACGCCTTGGTATCCGTGGCTCACAGGACCTCGACAGCGGCCTGAAGGCTATCTTCATGCTGGAAAGCTCCGTTGAAACTGCTGCTGGCAACGGTGGCGGCGCAAAAGGCAACTTCAATGGCCGTCAAGCTTGGGTTGGACTGCAGGGCGACTTCGGTACTGTTTCTTTCGGTCACCAGACAACTGCATTTCAGAGCATGCTGGGCAACCTGAACAACTGGGTACTGGCGAACAAAGACGTAAGCTTCAGCGGCAACATGGAAGGCGCGTTCGACGATGGACGCACTAACCGCACTATCAAGTACGCTGGCAAAGCTGACGATCTGACCTATGCCATCAGCTTCAGCAAAGAAGTTGACACCGTTGAAGAAGACACCAAGTTTGCACCTTCTGTTGCTGTTGGCTTCAAAGGTGTAGAGAACCTTGACCTGCGTCTTGGTTATGTTTCTGCCGACGATGGCGACTTCACTCAGCTGGCCCTGACTGCTGTTTACAAAATGGGCGACCTGACAGTAGGCTTCGGTTATGACACTCAGGACTTTGATGGATACAAAGTGAACACTATCCTTATTCCTGTTGAATTCAACCTGGGTGGTGGTCTTTCCGCCAACGCTGCTCTGGTTCGCTGGGATGAAGACGGTGACGACGATGGAATCAACATCAACGTCGGCGTGAAGAAAAATCTTGGACAGCGCACTTGGCTTTATGCCAGCGTTGCCATGTTTGACGAAGGCGATGGAAGCCGCCCTGATGCAACTGACTGGGGCTTCGGTATCCGTCACGACTTCTGATTTCCCGGTGCATAAGCACCATCTTTTATCCTCATGGATGTTCTGCACCTCCGCATTTCGCGGAGGTGCTTTTTTTTTGCAAGTGTTCAGAATCGAAGACATGACACCCACATTGTCAGCGCAAACGCATGCTTCCGCGCTTTCCGTGGTGGCCTTTCCCCGCTACTATAGTGATACGTGATGAGCGAGAGTCCTTATCGCCTCCTCCCACTGCCTTCAGTGAGCAGTTCGCGTGTCTTCCCTTGGCAGCTTGGCGACCCCCGTGAGCACAGCAAACCATCATTCTTCAAGATTCGCGTGTATTCGTGTCCATTCGCGGTAAAACCGGCTGCTACTCCCGCTCACTGCCTTTCCTTGGTGCCTGGCAGGCTGCTGAAAAACCCTCATCTGCGGTGTTGCTCGCCGTCGCGTGTCATTGCAACGTACGGGGAGTACGCTTCATTCCACGCTCCGCGAGCGCCTTGCACCTGAGCATTTTTCAATTGCCTGCGTATTTTGAGGTATTTCAGTAAGCTGTTAGTAGGCCTTGTGTGAAACCCTGCCTTTTCCCTCTCCAAACCTGCGGACAAATCCCAACTCCATCCTATCACGAACAACACTTCCCATTGCCCGCACTCTGGTATATACTGCCTGGCATTCAAGGGGTGAGCCATGGAACAAAAGTACTTCGAAATTCTGATGGAAGAGATGAACAGCAAGTTTGACCTTGTTCTGGAAGGGCATAACTCCCTGCGGCAGGAGTTTGGACGGAAGTTTGACCAACTGAACCAAAAAATCGATGATGTAGACTTCAAGGTTGATGTGGTCAATAACCGCCTGAATGAAGTTAAAACCGAACTCAGCAAGCGTATCGATGACGTTGATGACAAACTCAGCAAAAAAATCGATGCCGTTGCCACCGACCTCTCCGCCCACCGCGCTGACACCGAACTTCACCGTGCGCATGGGTAGGGAAGAGGTGATGAGAAAGTAGTGTGTAGTCGGTAGAGAGATGTCCTATAACCCTTCCCCATGCCCTTCTTCGTGGCTCCGTGAATTTCGTGTGAGACCTGGCTTCCTCCGCAACCTCCAAAACAGCCAAAGAAATTTATCCGCAGATTTCACCGATTTTCGCAGATAAAGGCAAAAGCCAGCAGGGAACTCTATTGGCAAGTAAGTAGTCAGTGGCCAGTAGTCAGTGCTTTACCTTTGCGCCTCTGCGTCTTGAGTGAGCACAGCGAACGGCGAGAGACCTGCATCATTCTTCAAGATTCGCGTGTATTCGTGTCCATTCGCGGTAAATCCGGCTGTACTCCCGCTCACTGTCTTTCCTTGGTGCCTGGCAGGCTGCTGAAAAACCCTCATCTGCGGTGTTGCTCGCCGTCGCGTGTCATTGCAACGTACGGGGAGTACGCTTCATTCCACGCTCCGCGAGCGCCTTGCACCTGAGCATTTTTCAATTGCCTGCGTATTTTGAGGTATTTCAGTAAGCTGTTAGTAGGCCTTTGTGTGAAACCCTGCCTTTTCCCCCTCCGCGTTTCCGGTGAGCACAGCGAACGGCGAGAGACCTGCATAACTCTTCAAGATTCGCGTGTATTCGTGTCCATTCGCGGTAAATCCGGCTGTACTCCCGCTCACTGTCTTTCCTTGGTGCCTGGCAGGCTGCTGAAAAACCCTCATCTGCGGTGTTGCTCGCCGTCGCGTGTCATTGCAACGTACGGGGAGTACGCTTCATTCCACGCTCCGCGAGCGCCTTGCACCTGAGCATTTTTCAATTGCCTGCGTATTTTGAGGTATTTCAGTAAGCTGTTAGTAGGCCTTTGTGTGAAACCCTGCCTTTTCCCCCTCTAAATCTACGGACCAAAATGGCCTTTCTCTATTTCCCATCCCCCATTCCGGCTGGCTTGCCGTTTTGCTTAGTACGCGTAGTACAGCACGGCAAAGAAATGGCTTGTGGTTCCGGCCATCACGAACAGGTGCCATACGAAGTGGGCGTAGGGAATCCTGACCAGGTAGAAGAGTACGCCGGTGGTATAGGCGCTTCCGCCCGCCACCAGCCAGAAGAGGCCCCATGGCTCCATGCTCTGCCACAGGGGTTTCATGGCAATGACTATCAGCCACCCCATGACCAGGTACAGCGCCGTGGAAAGCTTTTCGAAGCGGATGCCTCCCATGGATTTCAACACAATACCACCGATGGCGATGCTCCACACGAGGCCCAGCAGTGTCCAGCCCCAGGGGCCGCGCAGGACGCCCAGGGTGAAGGGGGTATAGGTTCCCGCGATCAGCAGAAAGATGGCACCGTGGTCGAGAATCTGGAATACCTGTTTGGCCCGGTTTTTCGCCAGGGCATGGTAGAGGGTGGAGGCAATGTAGAGCAGCAGCATGGTGGCGGCAAAGACGCTGGCACCCACAATGCCCCAGGCGCTTCCCCGTTCTGCGGCGAAGAGGATCAGCACTGGCGTTGCGGCAACGGCTGCCAGGAAACCGACACCGTGGCTGACGCTGCTGGCGATCTCTTCTCCCAGGCTCTCTGGTCGTGGTGTCATTGGAGAGCGTTTCATTGCCTCCTCCTTTTCCCGAGAGGCATGCTTACTGAAGTACCTCAAATCATACAGGCAATTGAAAACCCACAGGTGCAAGGCGCCCGCAGAGCGAGGCGTGAAGCGTACTCCCCGTACGTTGCAACAACGAGCGGCAGCGGGCAACACCGCAGATGGGGGTTTTCAGCAGCCTGTTAGCGTTTTTGCGTCTCCTGCTTTCGCGGCATGCGCCGCAGATCCAGCGTGTGGGGATAGTCGCGGTTCTTTTCGATGGAGAGGATCTGCACATCCGTGGATACATCGGTTCTGGGGGTAAAGGTGCGCCGTGTCACGGGGCCACTGGTGGGTACCTGCAGAACGTCTTCCTGCACGCCAGCTGTGTGCCCCATGTCCCAGAAGCGGTTGATGCGGCGTGACTGGGCTTCAAATTCGTTGACGGGCAGGGTTTCATAGCTGCGCCCTCCGGGGTGGCTGACGTGGTAGACACAGCCGCCGATGGAGCGTTTATTCCAGGTATCAACAATGTCAAAGGTTATGGGCGAGTGAATGCCGATGGTGGGATGCAGGGACGAGTGGGGCTGCCAGGCCTGGTAGCGGATGCCGGCCACATATTCGCCGTGCACTCCTGTGGGCTGCATGGGCACGGGATAGCTGTTGCAGGTGATGAGGTAGCGGGCGTCATTGAGGCCGTTGACCTTCAGCTGCAGCCGCTCCACGGAAGAGTCCACATAGCGGGCGGTGCCACTGCTGGCACTCTCTTCACCCAGCACGTGCCAGGGTTCAATGGCCATGCGCAGCTCGATGACTATGTCCTTGACGCAGACGGAACCGTAATGGGGGAAGCGGAATTCGAAGAAGGGGTCGAGCCAGTCCATTTCAAAGGCATAACCGGCCTGGTTCAGATCCTCAACCACATCCGCCATATCCCGTCGCACATAGTGGGGCAGCAGAAACTGGTCGTGCAGCCGGGTTCCCCAGTGGATCAGGGGCCGGGTGTACGGTTCACGCCAGAACCAGGCCACCAGGGAGCGGATCAGCAGCATCTGCATCAGGGACATGCGGCTGTGGGGCGGCATTTCAAAGGCGCGCATTTCCAGCAGGCCCAGACGGCCGGTGGGGCTGTCGGGCGAGTAGAGCTTGTCGATACAGAATTCGCTGCGGTGGGTATTGCCGGTCAGGTCGGTCAGCAGGTTGCGCAGTACCCGGTCCACCAGCCACAGGGAGGCCTTCTCGTCGCGGCCGGGTATCTGGTTGAAAGCGATTTCCAGTTCATAGAGGCGATCGTCGCGGCCTTCATCCACCCGGGGAGCCTGGCTGGTGGGGCCGATAAAGAGCCCCGAAAACAGATAGGACAGCGCGGGGTGATTCTGCCAGTAGCCAATCAGGCTGCGCAGGAGGTCGGGACGGCGCAGCAGGGGGCTGTCGGCGGGGGTGGGGCCGCCCAGGGTGACGTGATTGCCGCCGCCGGTGCCGGTGTGGCGCCCATCCAGCATGAATTTCTCGGTACCCAGGCGACAGAGGCGGGCCTGCTCGTAAAGCTGTTCCGTATTACTGACCAGCTCCTGCCACGTATGGGAAGGGTGAATGTTCACTTCCACCACACCAGGGTCGGGAGTGATGGCCAGTTTTTTGAGACGATTGTCGCGGGGCGGCTCATAACCTTCAATGACGATGAAAATATCCAGCTGCTCTGCCAGCATCTCCATAATGGCAATCAATTCCAGGTAGCTTTCCAGGCGCGCCATGGGAGGCAGGAAGACATGGATATTCCCCCGGCGCACTTCCACGCAGAGGGCAAAGCGTACCAGGTCTTTTTCCGGCACGTGGGCACGGGGCCACGGTCGCTGGCCGGCAGCGCGCTCAGCAATCAGCTGATTGAAATCCTCCAGGGGAGCCTGCTGTTCCAGCTGGCTGTGGCCGGGGTCGTGGTAGCACTCGCTTTCGGGGGCGCTCTCCAGCGAGTCCAGGGGCAGGCGAAAGCCCATGGCCGAAGCACCGGGGATCAGAAAGAGCTCACCGCGCCGCAATTTCCAGACCGAGCTTTCCCAGCGGCAATGTTCATGGTGCCAGCGCAGGGGCAGCACAAAACCGGTGGGCTCTCCCATATCGCGTCCCAGCAGTTCGGCCAGATACTTGCGCTCCAGGGGGTCTTTCAGGTTGCACTGCAACGGGTTGACATTGGCAGGCAGGGTGCCCTCTTTCCACAGGTAGTAGAAAGCATCCTCATAGGCCGCCTTGATATGGGAAGGGTCGATGGAGAAAACCCCTGCCAGCGCCTCCAGCAGGCGGCGGGCGTCGCCGGGGGTATGGGAACCATCCGCCTGGGGATTCGCCATTCGCGACGGGCTGCGCCAGGCTGCCACGCCATCATGACGCCAGAAGCAGGCCATCTGCCAGCGGGGCAGGGGTTCACCGGGGTACCATTTACCCTGGCCGTAGTAGAGCAAGCCGCCGGGAGCAAAGGTCTGCTGCAGACGGCGCAGCAGTTGAGCCGAAAGGTGCCGTTTATGCTTGCCATCGGCTGTGATGTTCCACTGGGCCGAATCCATGTCGTCAATGGAGACAAACGTGGGTTCGCCACCCATGGTCAGGCGGACATCCTGTTCCTGCAGCTGCGCCTCCACCTGCTGCCCCAGAGCGTCTATGCGCTGCCACTGGCTGTCGCTGTAGGGTCGGGTCACCCGTGGGGTTTCGTAAATGCGCTCCACACGGTTATGGAAGGAGAACTCCGTCTGGCAGACGTCGGTATAACCGGTGACCGGAGCCGCGCTGACAGGGTCAGGGGTTCCCGCCAGGGGAATATGTCCTTCGGCGGTCAGCAATCCGGAGGTGGGATCAAGGCCTATCCACCCCGCGCCGGGGATATAGACCTCCGTCCAGGCGTGCAGGTCGGTAAAGTCCTCACTGGGGCCCGAAGGGCCATCCAGGGACGGGACGTCGGCTGTCAGCTGCACCAGATATCCGCTGACAAAGCGGGCGGCCAAGCCAAGCCTGCGGGCAATCTGCACCAGCAGCCAGGCGGAGTCGCGACAGGAGCCCAGAGCGCGCTGCAGGGTTTCGTCGGGCGACAGCACCCCCGGCTCCATGCGGATGGTGTATTTGATATCCTGAGCCAGCAGGCGATTCAGCTCCACCAGGAAGTCCACCGTTCGCACCTGGGTGGCGGGACGGTGTGCGCTGGTCCATGCATCGGTCAGCGGGCAGCCCGGCAGAATTTCCAGATAGGGGATCAGTTCCCGCTCCATCTGCTCGTCATAGCGAAAGGGAAAGGTTTCCGCGTATTCTTCCACAAAGAAATCAAAGGCATTCAGGGGCGTCATATCGGCAATCAGCTCCACATCAATGGAAAGCCTGGTCGCCCTCTCGGGAAAGACCACCCGGGCCTGAAAATTACTGAAAGGGTCCTGAACCCAGTTAAGAAAGTGATGCTCCGGTTCAATCTTCAGTGAGTACGCTTCAATGGCCGTACGGCAGTGAGGAGCCGGACGCAGACGGAAAATGTGGGGCGAGAGATTCACCGGACGATCGAAGGTGTAACTGGTCCTGTGGCGGATGGCAACGCGAATACTCAAGGGATGCCTCACTTTGCGGGTCAGGGTTCATAAGTGGAATGCAGAACACATCACCATGATAGCATACATTGCGATTTGGAAGGAGGAAAGGCAATGCCTCTCGCCCGTTTGCTGCGCTCACCTGAGATGCGGAGAAATACCATTGATAACTCGTCGCGGCGTAACGGCACTCGCGCCAGCATTCCTCCCAGAAACGCCCACTTTCGTCCCTGGTTCAGCCTCTGCCGCTCACGCCATCCAGGCTCGTACATTATCCTTTTTTGGTACGGCCAAAAAAGGACCAAAAAACCGCTCACCGGACGGGCTCACGGGGGAACGGCCTGCTTCTGCCTTTCCCCCGTGGGCTGGCCCAGCCAGGACGCGCCGACTGGAACGCGACGGACCCGCAGGGTTGACGCCACGACGGCGGCAACCGCAAACCAAAAGCCATGGAGGGCGGTTGTTTGCGGTCCCCAGTTCCAGGCAAGCGGACGGCTGAGAAGGACAGCACTGGGGGTCGCTTCCCAGCCACTTTTGGCGACCCAAAAGTGGCAAGGAGAAACCCTTGCTATCCACGTACCAGGCGGTATTCAAGCTTGCCGGCGCGATTTTTACCCACGGTTACTCCGGCCAGATCCTGGTCGATGGTGATGTGGGCGCTGCTCTTGCCGTACTTGAGGATATTGCCTTTGGGCAGGCGCTTGTAGACGGTGAAGGAGGTGGTGGTTTCCACATACTGGATGCGATAGATGAAGTCCTCCAGGGTGGAGAGCTGGCGCACGATCACCTGGGCCTGCTGCTTCAGGCTGATGACTTCCTTGGTCAGGCTGTTATGGCGTTCAACAATATTCTGAAAGGCTGAGGGCACGGCACTTGACTGGCGGCGCAGCTTCTCGATCTTACCCCGCAGGGGTTCGTACTGTTTGCGCACGTCGGCCAGCTGGTTCTTCTTGCTGTTATAGGACTGACGAATGGCCTTCAGTTTTTTCAGCAGTTCCTTCTGCTGGCCGAGGGCCATCTGGTAGCGTGTATTGACACTCTCGATGGTCAGGGGATCAATGGTGAAAAAATTGGTGCCGTCGGAAACGGTGTTGATGCGGATCTGGTAGCCACCGGTGGTCACACTGCAATTCTTCAGCTCGTTGATGAAAATGCGCGGCGACTTGATGACGCTTTGCATGGATTTCCCCAGCACCTCCACACTGGAGGTGGCTTCGACGGTTCCCCCTTCCAGCATGTTGATTTTGGCGCGATCAGCCCGTACGGTTCCTTTGGAGATGTCCACCACCGCTTCATGCTCTGCCTCGATGCAGGCATCCTTGTGCAGGACACCGTTGATGGTGACATTGAGCCCCCGGATGATGGCACCCGCTCCCACGTGGCCGTTAATGGTGACATTGCGGCCTTCGATGACCTGACCGGCGCTGACGGCGTCTTTGGTTTCATCGCTGGCGCCAAGGACAATGTCCTCGCGTTTTTTTGCCTGGGCGGCATCTTTGCTGTCCAGGACATCGGACTCAAAGCTCACCTGGGGACGAATCAGCAGTGTGCCCTTTTCCACCGACAGGTAGCCGTCTTTTTCGGCGTAGTAGAGATAGGCTTCGGGGGTCTGTTCACGGCGGATATCGGGGGAGAAGTCATGGAAGGGCAGGCGCGGGCCGTTGACGGGATTGACAATGTAGCCGGAGGTGCTGATCTGCAGCTGCGACTCCCGCAGAATCGGCTCGGTGATCAGCAGCTCGCCTTCGCGGACGATAAAGGTGTCCTTGCCCATCTCAAAGGGAGAGAGCATGGGCTCCTGACCACCACCGCTGGCAATCAGTCCGTGGCGGTCGAAGTGGTAGGTGGGGTAGGCCAGATCAGCGCTGGCCCTGGGGTTCTGGCCACTGGCCACGGCGAAGGGTTCATCGGGAATATCGGATTTCTCCACAAAGGCCCGGTGCACGGCGGCAGCAATCCGGTAGAGGGTTTCGTCGTCATAGACCCCGTAGACCACGCCCTCCTTGGCCAGCACCTTTTTGATTTCCGTAAGGACTTCCAGGGGAGTTGCCATGGTGACATCCACGCTGGAGCCCTGATAAAAACGCACAGAGGTGGTATTGGACGCGGTTTTCAGAGAGTAGTGCAGCTCCACCGGCGAAAACCCCCGCTGGAAGATATCGATGGTGTAATCACGGTAGAAGAACTCTTCTCCCCGCTGCAGATCAGAAATATTGTGGATGGAAAAATCCAGGTTCTCCAGGGCGATATGGTGCTTGTGGGATGCCTGCACCAGGGCATCCTGAATATTGCTGACCACAATCTGCTGTTCCACCATGCCAATATGCGAACTATCCATGCAGAACCCTCAATCGGCCATCGGGGCCAAGCTCCAACATCATGGCCCGTTTCTGGGCCGGTATCTCCTTGGGCTGACTCTGCCCGAAAAACCGTATGCGATTGCCGGCTTCAGCTCCTTCGCTGATATGCACGGCGGTTTTATGGGTGATCTCCAGCAGCTTTTCCTTTTTCATCCCGGTGCTCTTCTGCTGTTTTTTACCGGCTTCCAGGCGCACAAGTGCCTCTTCCAGAAAACTCCTGTTGTCGCGGAATTTCTTGACCAGCTTCACCATGGCAACCGGCGGCTCATTGCCCATCTTGCGAACCCGCGCGATCTCCTTCAGGGCGTTCTCCACCTGACCCCGGTCGTGCTGGATTTCCGTGGACTTATTGCGGATATCACGACTGAGGGTGGCCAGCTCCAGCTCCAGTTTTGCCAGCTCGCTGTCGTACTCCTCAACCAGCTTCTCCACCGAAGGAACTCCGTGGTAATCCACCTGGATGAGGTTGTCCGAACCAATCAGATGGCCCAGAATCACATCGGGGCCAGCGGCAGTAACCTGAGTGCTCTTCATGGTGCCCGCATGTTCAAGAGTACGGCAGAACACTTTCGTACTTACCACATTTCCCCAAATATACACTTTATCGGCAGTAATTGTGGCAGACTGAAAGGATTTCGCCTCGACCTCGGGAGCTGTGACAATCCCACTGCCCCGGCTCAGACGCACAGACTCCTCCCCTTCGATAGTTGCCGTGGAGTGAATACTGCCGGTGATTTCGATGCGACGCCCCTTGATCCTGGCATTGGGGCCGATATTGCCTTTGATGTAGATATTCTCGCCTTCAACACTGCGCCCCTGGCCCACAGCGTCCTCGTCCACCTCGTCATGGACGATGCGCACGTCCTTGCGCCGTTCGTCGAAGTAGATATCACCAGTAACGGCAATGTTCACCTCACCCTCAATATCCAGGTTATCCACAATGTCTGCCCGCCCATTGCGGTCGATGACAAAGTATCCTTCCTTGCGGGTGAGCACTTCCATGCGCCCCAGGCGATGAATGGTCTTGAGATTATCGGAGGTGATACGGAAGGGGAAGCGCTCCACATCCTGGCCAACGTGCTGGGGCAGAATTTCACCCAGGGGCGTGATGCCCGGCTGACCCTGAACCGGCATATAGTAGGTCATGATCACCTTGTTGGCGTAGACATACTGGGTGAAATCCTTTTTGGCATAGTCCATGGAGCCGTCCTGGCGCAGCTTTCCCACGGGATTGTATCGATCAAAGTTGTACTGCACCCGCGAGTCCTGCCCGTGAATGCGCTTCTGGCCGTGGGCAATGGGAAAATCCATATAGGGCGCCGGCCCGCTGGTGGAAGGTTTCTGCAGTTCATTGAATATATCCAGAGCCATTTTGCGAATGGCCCCCTGGCCCACGACACCAAAAACCACCTTGTTCAGGGCCAGGGTGCGATAGATCTCCTCCTCAATGGCCTGCAAGGGCTTTGCATCGTTCGCGTCCACCACGCTGCGGCGGAAGACCCGCAGATTCATGGTCAGAGGCTCCTTCTCATCGGGCGTAATACTCATGAAAAACTGGTGGCGGGACGGCTGCTTACTGTGAACAACCCGTACCTTCCAGGATTTTGCCATCTGGCGTTCACTCAAAGCATAGGGCTCCGTCTCGTCGACGATGATGAAACGCAGCTCGCGCATGATAACGCGAAAGCTTTCGGACAGACGCTCCAGCGTTGCTTGTATATCTTCCGTGGAGTAGATCCCCAGGACTTTTTCTTCAGCTTTCTCCATATCCCCTGCTTTGGGCCGCATACGTGTCACAAACTACGGCAGTACAATATTGCTGCAGCATTATACGGTTTTTTGTGCTGAGATTAAACCTTGGAGAAACACGACAGGCATTTATTTTTTGTCTGGTATCATGTCAGCAGATTTGGCGGGCCAGCCGCATAGCATTCAGGCTCACCAGCAGCGATGCTCCCACATCCGGAAGCACTGCCAGTCAGAAGTTGACGAAACCCAAAAAAGTTTCAACTCAAAACAGCGCTTTGACCGCCAAGGAAAAGGTGATGTTTTGCTTGATGATCCCCAGGGTCTTGCGGCTGCCTTCCCTCGGCGACTTTTCCATAAATGATCCCTTTACCTATCGTCACTCCATATAAACACGTGTTCATATGTGCAACGCTCCTCCATCTCCCACCATGCTCAGCGCAAAAAAACCGGGGACCCTGTGCGGGTCTCCGGCATCTCAAGAAAAAACAGAGGACTCATTCACGGCTGCACAGCCGACTTTTTTCAGCGAGAGCACTAGCGGAAGAGATGCTTCACCGCCCATTCGTTTCCCCACTTCTGCCTGCCTGCCATGCGCCAGGAACAGTGCCACAACAAGAGATCAGGGGAGCGTGATATCCGCCTGTGCGCTCAGGTTGACAATGCGGGTGTTCTCGGCCACAGGCACCTCTTCAACAGCATAGGCATCATTGACGGAACCGTGGATATGCCGCAGAAATTCAGCCAAGGCGTCCTGTTCGCTACCGCTGTCGGCAAAATCCACTTCTCCAGGGTCATAAGCGCTGGCAGCAAAATCCTCTACCAGATCCTTACGGTCGGGATCGCTCAATCCCTTGAAAGGATAGCCGTCGCCACAATTGTCATCGAATGCTCCCCCGGTGTCAGGCACGCAGGAAACGAGAAAGTTCAGAGTTACCATACGGAAGGCGCGTGACGGATCACCCTGCAGAACTCCGCCGCTCACCAGCACGTCGTCGCCCACCATCAGAACACTGATGCGCTCACCAGTCGTCATCGCGCCCGCATTAGTGTCGCCTGCAGTGCGGGCGGTGGCAGAGGGATCAAAGGAAAAACGCAGCCCGCCAATCTGGGGGAAAGCGCCTGGCGTGGCGCCGGGATTGGCGCTGGCCACCGCGTGTTCCATGATATCCCACAGCTCTGCTGCCGTGACGCTGACCAGGGAAAGGGTATTGTTGAAAGCCAGTGAAGTCTCGATATCCAGCTGGGAAATCGCTCCCGCTGCCTTAAAGGAATTCGCCTGGGGAGGCAGCAGGGAGATATCGGACGCATCTGTCGATCCCGGAGGGGCGATGACCTGACCGATCTGGGCGCGAATACCACCGCCGTTTTTCAGGGAAAGGACCACCGTGCCATCAGCCCTGGTAGCGTACCACAGGTTGGCATCGGCGCTGAGATTGCCCAAATTCGTCTCCTTGGAACGCACAGCATTGCGACGCCCCTCCAGGAAAACACTGGTGTATCCGGCCACATTACCATCTTTGGCCTGCAGCACAGCGCGCAGAGCATCGGCAATGTCCACCACTGCGGGTATTGGCTCTGCTGTCGCCGGAACCACGCTGGACAGGGCCGCATAAGCTCCATTGACGCCGGGATCAAGTGAATCCATCACTATACGGCCATGGGAGTCAAAACCCACAACCAGGCGTCCCAGGTATTTGTAGTCGCCATCAGTGTTCACCACCAGCACCGGCTCGTTTTCCGGCGATTCAAAAACCAGGGGATACGTATCAGCGGCACTGTCGCCAGGGTGCAACACATCATTGGAGTCGGCCAGAAGGGTGTTGGAGCCGCCGGCGACAATGATGTCCACACCGCTCAGACGCACTGCCAGTTGCTTTTCCACAGATATCTGCTGCATGTGCGCCAGCAGGATGATTTTGTTGACATCCGCATCACGCAGCTCATCAACGGCTGCCTGGATGACGGCCGCCAGCGCGTCGATATCGTCTGAATCAGGCAGTACGTCGATGTTCCCCGTGCTGGTGATACTGGCCAGACCCGGTGTTACCGCACCCACCAGGCCAATGGGCTCGCCGTTCACCGTTATCACCACGGAAGGCGCCAGCTTGCCGGCAATGGTGTCAGCCTCCTGGGCACTTTCCACGGTCAAGCTCGCCAGACTGCTCTCGCTGCTATAATCCAGGTTGGCGGAAATCCAGGGGAATTGCGCCCCCTCCCAGCCACCATCGGGGGTGATGATTCCGGCAAAAGCGGATGGACCACCATCCAGATCATGGTTCCCCACCGCGCTGACCTGCAGCCCCATGGCGTTCATCATGGCGATTTCGCCACGTCCGACTCCAGCCTTGCCGATAATCTCCGCCGGCAGCTCCGCACTGGCCTGGTAAACCGGCCCGGGGATGTAGTTGTCGCCCGAACTTACCAGAAGAGTGCTTTCCGGCATTTCAGCGCGAAAATATTCCACCAGCGCTGAAAAATACTCCACATTCTCCAGTGCACGGGTACCTCCACCATCCACATCGGCGAAATGCAGAAGCTGCAGGGAAAAATCCACCGCTGAATCATCATTTTTCGAACTACTACTGCTGCCACAGCCAAACATAAATACACTGCAACCCAAAGCCAGCGCCAGCGCGGCAAATAACCTCATCTTCATCTGACGACTCCTTCGAAAAAGATGTTGAGACAAAAACCGTGTCCAACGCAGCGTGCCCCGAATCCAGGATATTCTCTTCCTGAAAGTGTAAAAAATCGGGTAACTTTTCACGGCGACGCAGCAAACTTGTTTCAGCAGGAGCGCGAGTACTGCGGGAGCAACGTGGATAATGCTTCTCTTCAGCTCCCTTTGACCCGGCAGACGTGTTGGCGTATTATGACTCCCGCGTGCTGTCCGATTCCTTCTTCCGCAGTGAAGGCGCAGCACCTCCACCCCTTACTCACCGGAGGCACCATGGGATCATGCCTGAAGGGAAAATCTGAAGCCACGGCCAAGGCCGGCGCTTACAAATGCAAGCACTGCAAGGCGATATCCGAAAAGAAGGGCCACCTGTGCGAGCCGAAAAAGATAAAAAAAGATGAGAAGAAAAAGTCCTGACCGAATCTCCTACGTTGCCTCCAAACTGGGCAACCTATGGCAGACCGTCGCGCTGCTCAGTGGCATGGGCCTGCTGATGGCCCTGGTGGGGTACTTTCTGGCCGGAGCCCTGGGGGCCCTCTGGGTCGTCAGTTTCGGCATCACGCTGATTCTGCTGACCCCCGGCATAGATCCCCACATGGTGCTGCGCCTGTATCGCGCCAGAGTCATGGGCTACAGCCACGCGCCCCGCATTCACGACCTGCTGGCCATCCTGTGCAGCCGCGCCGGGCTGGAACGCCCTCCCCAGCTCTATTTCCTGCCCAGCTATACCATTACCGCCTTTACCGTGGGCAGCCGCAAAAACCCCGCCATCGCCCTTTCCCACGGCCTGCTGCACGTCATGGGCATGCGCGAACTGGGCGCCATTCTGGCCCACGAAATCGCCCACATCACCAGCGGCGATCTGCGCCTGATGTCCATGGCTGATATCGCCTCACGCCTGACAGCCACCCTGAGCTTCGCCGGGCAGATTCTGCTGATCATTAACCTGCCCCTGATTGCCGCCGGAAAAGCCACGGTCTCCTGGCTCCTGATCATCACCCTGATTGCCGCGCCCACCGTCAGCGCGCTTCTGCAGCTGGCACTCTCGCGGACCAGAGAGTACGACGCCGATCTGGAGTCCCTGCGGATCAGCGGCGACCCCGAAGCCCTGGCAGTCGCCCTGGAAAAAATCGAACGCTATCAGCACTCGTGGCTGGAGCGAGCCCTGATGCCCGGCACCAAAACTCCCTACCCCTCACTGCTGCGAACCCATCCGCCCACCGCTGAACGCATTGAACGCATACTGACCATGGCCCCTCCAGACCATATTTCCCCCGCCGTCCTGGAAACAGAACGCGCGCCTTTTGAATCACCCTTCGACACTATCCGGCGACCCAGACGCAACATCTGGGGACTCTGGTACTGAGAAAAACACGTTGCTGCTGGCCTGGCAAACCTCGCCTGCACAGCGAAAGCACGCCAGAATGGCGAGCGCCAGCCAGAACCGTACCCCAAATTTCGCATCCCCGAAACGGCAGGTTGTCAGCGCCGACCCTGATGCCATGTTGGAATGGCGGAAATAGTTCTGCACAGACTGCGTCGCTTGACATTATCCTCACCATATATACGAGATTCTTTTGCCACTTTTTACCCGCAAAAAGTGACTGGGAAGCGGCCCCCAGTGCTGTCCTTTTCAGCCGTCCGCTTGCCTGGAACTAGGGACCGCAAACAACCGCCATCCATGGCTTTTGGTTTGCAGTTGCCGCCCTCGTGGCGTCAACCCTGCGGGTCCATCGCGTTATGCAGGCAATTGAAAAGTTCTCAAGTGCAAGGCGCAAGCAAGGTGAGGAGTGCGACGTACTTCCTGTACGTCGCAGCGACGAGCACTGGTGAGCAACGCCGCAGGTGAGGTTTTTCAGCAGCCTGACAGTCGGCGCGTCCTGGCGGGGCCAGCACACGGGGGAGAGGCAGAAACAGGTCGTTCCCCCCTGAGCCCGTCCGGTGAGTGCGACGCCTGGCTGGCAAGACCCGAACGGGACACTCACAGGAAGTGAGTGGTCCGGTAGCACTGCAGGGATGCAGTGTCTGCTGGATCTCCAGAACAGGCGAGCCAACGATCCGGAAAAACGGGCGTTCGGGGGGCGCGTTTTTGTGCCCTTTTTGCGCGGTCAAAAAGGGTAATATCCACAAACGAAAAGAGAAATAACAGATGACAAAGTCAATACGATTTTCGCATGGTAAACATAATAATAATAACTTATACCAAGACGACAAGATGCGTAACTTCAGAAAAACCTTGGGGCCTGTCACACCGGCGCTTTGCCGTCCTCCCACAACAGGTGCCGGCACTCCGCGGTATAGGTCTGGCTGCCGGCATCGGCGTAGACGATCAGGGGCCCTTCCACCTCCATCCCCGGCCTTGCCCCTTTCTTGGCCTCCACCAGACAGATGCGGCTGCCCGCCGTCAGGGTGGAGTGAACAAAGCGCGCTCGCTTGGGCTCCAGGTTGTGGCGACGCAGATACTGGGTCAGCTCGGCGAAGCGCTCGGTCAGAATCACCAGGGAAAGGCTGCCCCCGCCCCGCAGCATGGGAGAGGCGTGGGCGATCATCTGCTCCAGGGTCATCAGGCTCTCGTGGCGGGCCAACCGCCGCTGGCCCGTTGCCATCTCACCACTGGAGTGTTTGCGATAGGGCGGATTGGAAAAGATATAATCAAAGGCCTCTGCTGGTTCGTACTCCAGAAAATTCCCCTCAAACAGATCCACGTTTACCTGGTTTTCCCGAAAGTTCTCCCTGGCCAGATCAGCCAGTTCCGGCTGCAGCTCCACCGCGTGCAGAGCCTGCACACCGTACAGATAGGCCAGCAGCAGGGGAATAACTCCGGAACCCGTACCTATATCCAGCACCCGCCTGCGGGAAGCCACCGGCGTAAAGCGGGCCAGTAAAACCGGATCTATCCCAAAACGATATCCATCGCGGTATTGCTTCACGCGAACATGCTTAGCGTAAATGGTGTCATGTGTATACTCCATGGGAGCTCCCATCTTGGTTCAGTAAGCGCTCAGACAGATTGTCTGATAAAGGCTCCGCCCATTGCAACGGATATTTCACACCCGTCAGCAGGAGTGAAAACGGCTTGTCGGTGTGCCAGCAGGCTGCTAGGGTAGCATTGAGGAGGTGTTTTTAATGCTGCGAAACCGATTCCTGCTTGCCACAAGTCTGGCCTTTGCATTCACCCAGGCTTCCCCGGCCCTGGCCGGGTGGAGCGGCAAGAACGGCTGGAGCGGACAGGCAGAAGTGGGCGGGCTCTTTGCCCGCGGCAATACGGACGCCGACACCCTCAACGCCAAATCCCGAATGCGTTTTGAAGAGGAGTCCTGGCGCTACACCGTGCAACTGGAAGCCCTGAACCGCGCCGAAGATGGCACCACCACCGCCGAACGCTATCTGGGCAGCGGCCAGGCCGACTGGAAATTCACCAATAACGACTACCTCTTCGGCGTGGTGCGCTATGAGAAAGATCGCTTCAAGGGCTACGAT
Source organism: Desulfurispirillum indicum S5 (assembly GCF_000177635.2). NCBI lineage: Bacteria > Pseudomonadati > Chrysiogenota > Chrysiogenia > Chrysiogenales > Chrysiogenaceae > Desulfurispirillum > Desulfurispirillum indicum. Next base: position 538,206 of record NC_014836.1, on the reverse strand, counting down.
TACCAACTCTCGGAAGCAGTGGGCTATGGTCGTCGCCTGCTGGACGGGCCCACCCATGAGCTGGACGCGGAAATAGGCGCCGGTGCCAGGCAGGTGAAAATGCTCAGTGGCGAACGCGACCGTGAGGCCATCATCCGTGGAGCACTCTCCTGGAAGTGGCGCATGACGGACAGCACTCGCCTTGGCGAAGACCTGCTGATCCAGTCCGGCGCCGATAACACGGAAATCGAGTCGGTCCTGTCGCTGACCACCCAGATGCACCGGCAGCTTGCCGTGCGTCTGTCGTTCACGGTAAAGCATCAGACCGATGTGCCCCCCAACAAGGAAAACACCGACACTATCACCGCCATCAGTCTCGTCTATGACCTCTGGTGAGCGGGGCCGAACCCCCACGGCGACCAGCCTGTCAGAGCGCCGCCAATCGAGCCACCACGCGACCGATAATTTCCAGGCCCTTACGGGAAACATCCAGGTCAGTATCCCGGTAAGCAGAATTATCGTTGGAGAGGGTCAGGGTGGAGCCCATGCGCTGCACCCTGCGAACGGCATGCATGCCATCACAGCAGATCAGGTAAATGCCCTCTATCGCGACTTCCTTGCAGCTTCCGTCCACCAGCAGAATATCTCCAGCCCGCAACGTGGGGTCCATATTGTCACCCTGCATACACAGTGACCAGACGACCTCCTTGCTGATTCTCAGGTGACACTCGATCCACGGGCGGTAGAGCCACAATATCGAGTGCGCGTCCATCTGCCACACACAGGCCCCATGGCTCTGGCTTTCCCAGGCACGATAGGGCGTCACGCTGACAAAATCATACTCCGTCGTCCGCACAGGCGCTGACCCAGAGGGCAGGCTCCCCGCGTGCCCCTCGAGAAACATATCGCCACTTCCCGTCAGCAGCCAGTTGATATTGGCATTCAATTTTTCGCAGATCCGCCGAAGAATTTCTCCACCAGGAACTTTTTTTCCCTGCTCAGCTTCACTGACATAGCCCGGTGAAGTTCCTACGTGGAAGGCAAATTCACCCTGGGTGAGCCCAAGCATTTTGCGGAGTTCACGAAGTCGTTGATTTAGCATTCATTTCCTCGCCATTGCATGTTAGAGTGTCTGCACGTTATTGCTATAGCATCACAACGTAAACTTCATAAAAGTTAAGTCATAGAGGATACTATGGGGACAGAAAAAAAGACAGAAAGATTACGGCTAATCATAGATGAAACCGGCATTAAGCAGAAAAAAATAGCCCAGATAGCTGGTGTCTCGCCATCTTGCGTTTCACAGGTAGTGAACGGCAAAGCCAGAAGCGCCCGCATAGAACAGATTATCGACGAAATAGGAGAAAAATACCTTGCGCGAAAATAATGCGTTTGCTACTCTCTTTTGCATAATGGGAGACATTTGACGACTCAACAATTACCAGAAAGCCCCCTTGTTCATACGTCGAACTCCCAAACCCATACAACAAGTAACTCTCAATCGCAAAATATAATATCTGAGAAGCAGGCGCATTCACCACTGAACGAAAATATCACCCCAGCACAGAATACCGGTTTGCCATATTCCATCAGGAAGCTGCCATCTCCACCGTCTTGCCAGGAGTACCCCCTTGCGAAAAGCAACGCTCAGCAGCCGCAACTGCCTGCTCCAGCTGGCGCAGATCACCCGCCACCATGAGCCGCTGACCATCCTCCACCTGAAGCGGGTGCGGTACTTCACGCAGGCTCTGACCCAGGAGCTGCTGCGCCTGGAGCTGCGCAGGCTGACGCCGGAACACGCCTGTCGCATCATGGAGCTCTCGTATATTCACGACATCGGCAAGGTGTGCATACCCGGAACCATCCTGCACAAGGAGGATTTCCTGACCACGCAGGAGCGCCACCTGATCCAGCAGCACCCCACCATCGGCAGCTACCTGGTGGATGACATCTGCCGCAGCATGGATCTGCAGACCTACACCACCGCGCGGGATATCGTCCTCTATCACCATGAGCGTTTTGATGGACGCGGATACCCCCACGGACTGTGCGCTGAAGCCATTCCCATAGGCGCCCGCATAGTCGCCCTGGCCGACGTGTACGATGCCCTCAGCAGCCCGCGGAGCTACAAACCCGCCTATGAACGCCGGGCCTGCCGCGACATCATCGTCGAGCAGTCAGGCCAGCAGTTCGACCCTGTCGTTGTCAGTGCCTTTCTCAATATTGAAGCGAAACTCTGGCGCATTCACCAGCAAATCGGCTGTACGCCCTCCACCCAGGCAGGCAGCGCCCTTTTTCCACCACACCAGCAGGAGGAGTAATGGAGACAAACACCGCCCAGCCACCCCACACCGGCGAGATCATTGAATTTCAGCTGCACCACCGCAGCGCTGACAATGTCTGCGTGCCCGTGCACTACGGCATTGATGTCAGCCATGTGCGGGAAATCATCAAAGTTCCCGCTTCCACACCACTTCCCGAAGCCCATCCCAGTATTCTCGGCATCTTTCACCTGCGCGAGCATATCATCCCCCTGATCAACCTGGCCCACTGGCTGAAGGCTGAAGCAGGGAGCCCGGCAGAGGAGAAAAGGGTCATCGTCACGCAATTCCAGGAGGGATTCCACGGATTTCTGGTGGATGCGGTCAACCGCATCTACCAGGTTTGCCCGGAACATCTGGAATCGACAGCCAGCTTCCAGCAGACGGGGCAGCGGGAGAGCATAACCTCCGTTATTCGCATGGATGATCGACTGATCATGATGCTGGACTTTGAATCCATCATCAGGGACACCAGCCTATGATACTGTAGAGCTCAAAATTTTCTCACATCAATCTTTCGACGATACTGTCACATTTTCAGTAAATTTCATGCCACATAAAGGAGAGACCATGTTCAAGAATCTGCGCGCCAGCGCCAAGCTGGGTGGTGGCTTCGGCCTTATTCTCGCTATTACTCTCGCCATCGGAGGTATCGCCTACCTGTCCCTCCACACGGTGCAGCAAGGTGCCGATACCGCTTCAGCCATGAATCGGGCCGCCATTGAACTCTACGACTCAGCCCGCAACGTCCTGCGCTTTGCCCTTTTCGAAAACCCGGAATTCGCCAACACAGCAGAACTGCAGATGGAAAGCAGCCGCGAGCAGATAGAAGGCATTCTTCGCACACACCAGTCCACTGCCCTGCGCAGCTCCCTGACCGATATCCAGGGAATTCAGCGCAGCTTCCAGGAGTACCAGCGCCTCCTGGAGCAGGAGGCGCAAACATTTGACCAGCTGGGGGCTCTGGCAATCCAGCTGCGCGAGGAAGCCCAGCAGATCAGCGACTATCTGCTGCCCACCATCACCCAGATGCTGGCTGCCACCAATAATCCTGCTCAGATCCGTTCCCTGCTGAACATTCTCCACACCGAAGGCCAACTGGTGGAAAACATCTATCGCATGCGCTTCTACGTGGAGCGCTTTGACAATCATCAGGACGAGCAGTACCTCGACGAGGCCCGTTCGTCTTTGCAGCAAAGCTTCAGCAATATCGACACCCTTCTTGCCTGGTCGCAGCAGAACAGCATCAACAGCACCCTGCTGGCACGCATGGAAGCTACCCGCGAGCAAATCCAGCGATATCGGCCTCTCCTGCAACAGTGGTCGGGAGAGAAGGAGCTGCTGTTGCAGTCACTGGGCATCCTGCGCCAGGATATCGACCGCGTTGCAGGCTCTATCGACGAAGCCCTGAACGCCATCGACCAGTACATGGATGCCGAGGTGCAAAGGGCTGACGCTATCCTCATTATCGGCATCATCGTCGCCATGCTGCTGGGAGTTTTCCTGGCGATATCCATCACCCGCATGTTCGTCGGCCCCCTGCATCTCAGCATGGCCTTCGCCCGTGAAATTGCCGCTGGCAACCTTGACACCAGCCTGCCCCTGAACCAGCGCGATGAAATCGGTCAGCTGGCCCAGGCCCTGAACGAAATGATCACCAATCTGCGCGACATGATCCTCAATATCCGACGTTCCGCCGATGGGGTCGCTTCAGCCAGTGAGGAGCTCAGCAGTTCTTCCACCCAGATGAGCGCCGGCATGAACGTCCAGGCGGAAAGCGTTTCCCAGATTGCCTCCGCTGCCATGGAAATGTCCCAGACGGTCGGGGAGGTGACCCGCAACATTTCCGATATCCGCGAAAGTTCAGTGGAAGCCCTGAGCCAGGCCCGCCGCGGTGGGCAGATCGTCCAGCAGTCTACCCGCGAGATGGAAGCCATTGCCAATGAGGCAGAAGAGGCCTCCAGCGCAGCTCGCTCCCTGGAAGAAAAAGCAGCACGGGTGGAAGAGGTCATCCAGGTCATCAACGACATCGCCGACCAGACCAACCTGCTGGCTCTCAACGCGGCCATAGAGGCGGCCCGCGCCGGCGACGCCGGCAGAGGCTTCGCCGTGGTGGCCGACGAAGTGCGTAAACTGGCCGAACGCAGCACGGAATCCACCCAGGAGATCATCAGCATCGTCCAGAGCATTCAGGGTGGAGTCAACCAGGTCACCAGCGCCATGGCCACCGTCAATGAAAAATCCCAGAGCGGCAATCAGCTTGCCCAGCAAACCGACAGCGCTTTCGTGGAAATCCTGGGAGGAATGGAAAGCCTGCAGCAGCTGATTGAGCAGAATGTGGCCGCCATGGAGCAGATGTCAACCGCCGCCGATCAGATCAGCGGCGACATTCAGAACATCTCCGCCGCCGCCGAGGAAACCGCCCAGGCGTCGGAAGAAGTGGGTCACGCCTCCAGCGACCTGGCCCGCCTGGCCATGGATGTCCAGGATCACCTGAGTGTCTTCCGCATCGGCGACGACGCCGCACCAGCCAAAGCACCCGGACTGCCTCCCGCCACCGGCACACGGAAGCACAAGAATACCCACAACGACTGAACACGCCTGACGCGCAAAGGGCCCGGACACTGTCCGGGCCCTTTATTGTCTGCATCTGCAGCCTGTCAGTAGTGAATTCCCGCCGCCTGAATGCTGTCGGGGTCATGGGCGTGGCAGGGTGTCACGCCATAGGTCATATGGCAGCTGGGACACTGGGACTCCAGGGTTTCCATCATAAATTCCGTCTGACAGTTGGTGCAGGTGAAATGCACGGGAATGGGAAAAAACTGATTATTAAACCCCATCATCCGCAGTTTGTCCACCACCTGGGCACCACTCGTAAATGTTCCAGAACATCCGCTGTGCATCGTTATCTCCTTCGGGCATCATTGCAATTCCATGTGCACACAATGTACGCCAGAACAGCGGAAGAAAAATTGACGGGGCTCAAGTTTTCCCGAAAGAAAGACGGAACTCTTCACGGCTGCACCATGGACTTTTTTTCAGCAGAAGCGCCAGTGTTCCGAGAGCGAGCCTGGATGGCGAGCGGCAGAGACTCGAGCCATGGACGAAAGCGAGTGTCTCTGGGAGGAACACTGGCGGAGTGCTGCTCCACTGCACATTTCCCCATGCATATACATGGCTGCAACCCTACTCCCAGTAGGTAGCGCTGGAGGTGCTGGTTTCGTACACCTCCACCTTCCAGACGGTGGCGTTGGCCACCCCCTGCTCCGCCAGCAGGCGTTTGCACTCCTGATAGACATAGCGGGCGATATTCTCGCCGGTGGGGTTCCACTGGTCAAAGGGAGGAACATCATTCAGGTATTTGTGATCCAGGTACTCCATGACCTCCCGCAGACAGGTTTTCATCACCTTGAAGTCCACCAGCATTTCGTTGTGCTGCAGCTTTTCGCCACGCACATAGAGGTTCACCACGTAGTTATGGCCGTGTATATTCTCGCACTTGCCCTGGTAGTCCCGCAGATTATGGGCGCTGGCAAACTCTTCTGTCACTTTCAGTTCAAACATGTTTTTCTTCCTTTTCGCAGGCTGCTGAGGGTGATACTCCAAAAATCGCGTCCACAAAGCTTTCGGCGTCAAACTCCTGCAGATCCTCCACGCCTTCACCGATGCCGATGTAGCGCACGGGGACGCCCAGTTCGCGGATGATGCCGATGATAGCACCGCCCTTGGAGGTGCTGTCGAGCTTGGTGAGGACAAAGCCGGTGATTTTCACCGACTGCAGAAACTGGCGCGCCTGGTTCAGGGCGTTCTGCCCGGTGGTACCATCCAGCACCAGCCAGGTTTCGTGGGGAGCGCCGGGGATATCGCGACCGATCACCCGTTCAATCTTGCTCAGCTCGTCCATGAGGTTGCTCTTGGTGTGCAGTCGCCCCGCCGTATCGATCAGGAGCACGTCGGCGTGGCGGGAGAGAGCCGCCTTAGTGGCGTCGTAGGCCACGGCGGAGGGGTCGGCACCATGCTGGTGTTTGACAATATGGGCACCGGTGCGCTCGGCCCACATGGCCAGCTGCTCGATGGCGGCGGCGCGGAAGGTGTCAGCCGCCGCCAGCACCACCTTTTTGCCCTGACCGATGAACTTGTGGGCCAGTTTTCCCGTGGTGGTGGTCTTGCCCGAACCATTCACCCCGATCACCAGGATCACATGGGGTTTGGCAGGTTCGGTCTCTGCCTTTGCCGGCAGACTGATCATGCGGCCGATCTCACGGCGTAGAAAGGGCTGGATATCTCCGGGAACCTTCAGGCTCCGGCCCACATTCTCACGCACCAGGTCCATGATTTCCATGGTGGTCTTTACCCCCACATCGGCGCTGAGGAAGACCTCTTCCAGCTCATCCAGGTATTCGTCATCGATGGTGGTCTTGCCGGGAACCAGAGCCTCAATGCGCTGGGTCAGCGCCGAGCTGGTGCGACTGAGGCGACTCTTCAGGCGCGCGAACACGCCGCCCGATGTGACAGTTTCATCTTCTGTGGGAAGAGCTTCCGTTTGCTGGGGAGCTTCAGGGGAGGCAGGGGTTTCAGCGGAGTCGCTGCGGGAAAATATTTTTTTCAGAAAAGCCACGGGGAGAATTCTCCTTTGCAAAGTATGGCTCCACTATATAGTATAAGCGCCAGAGTGCAGCAAGAAAATTCCCATAATCATAAGGAGTAAGCATGAATTCAAAACAGCTCTTCGAACAGGCCCGCCAGTATATCCCCGGTGGAGTGAACTCCCCCGTGCGCGCCTTCGCCTCCGTGGGCACCGATCCCGTTTTCATCGACTCGGCTTTTGGCTCCAAGATCAAGGACGCCGAAGGCAAGGAATATATCGACTACGTGGGTTCCTGGGGCCCCATGATCCTGGGCCACGGCTACCCCGACGTGGTGGACGCCCTGCTGCGCCAGATGGTGCGTGGCATCAGTTACGGCGCCCCCACCGAACTGGAAGTGGAGCTGGCTCGCATGGTCTGCGAGCGTGTGCCCTCCGTGGAAATGGTGCGCATGGTCAACAGCGGCACCGAAGCCACCATGAGCGCCATTCGCCTGGCCCGTGGCTACACCAGGCGCGACAAGATCGTCAAGTTTGAAGGCTGCTACCACGGTCACAGCGATGGCCTGCTGGTGAAAGCCGGCAGCGGCGCCCTGACCTTCGGCGTCCCCACCAGCCCCGGCGTTCCCGCCGACTACGCCAAACACACCCTCACGGCCACCTTCAATGACCTCGCCTCGGTGGAAGAGCTCTTCAAGGCCCACCCCGAAGACATCGCCTGCGTGATCCTCGAACCCGTCCCCGGCAACATGGGCGTTATCCATCCCGACAAAGCCTTCATGTCCGGCCTGCGCCAGCTGACGGAAAAATACGGCAGCCTGCTGATCTTTGACGAAGTCATGAGCGGCTTCCGCCTCAGCCCCAGCGGTTATCAGGGCCTCAACCCCGACGTGCAGCCCGATCTGAGCACCTACGGCAAGGTCATCGGCGGCGGACTGCCCGTGGGCGCCTACGGTGGCAAAAAAGCCATCATGGAGATGATCAGCCCCGCCGGCCCCGTCTATCAGGCCGGAACCCTCTCAGGCAACCCCCTGGCCATGGTAGCCGGCATCCAGACTCTCAAGGCCACGGCCCGCGAAGGTTTCTACACCGAACTCGATGCCAGAAGCGCCCAGCTGAGCCAGGCCATGAGCGCCATCCTCAAGGAAGTCGGCATCCCCCACGTCCTCAACCAGCTGGGCAGCATGTTCACCATCTTCTTCACCGAACAGGCCAGCGTGAACAATTTTGCCGACGCCGTCACCTCCGACACCAAGCGCTTTGGCGCCTTCTTCCGCGCCATGCTGGAAAACGGCGTCTACCTGCCCGCCAGCCAGTTTGAAGCCTGCTTCATGGGCGGCGCGCACAGTGACAAGGACATCGACGCCACCCTCGAAGCGTGCCGCAAGGCGGCCAAGGCGCTGTGACAGTCTACTGACCCGTATACGCGAACCGCAAAAGGCATCCGGCCCACAGGGCTGGATGCCTTTTTTCAGTTGTAAAAGCGCTGGAAGTCAGGCGAACAATCGCGCGTCGATGGATGCCAGCAGGCCCTCAAGTTCGGCGGGATAGCTGGCAAAGCTCTCCAGTCGCGGAATCACTCCCAGCACCGGCACATCGCTGAAACGCTCGATGGCCTCGACGTTTTCGATGATCATGGACGATTCCGTCGCCGGGTCGGCCGCATCCACCAGCACCACGCCCAGGGGCTTGCTCCAGCGCTGACGCACGGCTTCTATGCTCAACAGGGTATGGTTGATGGTTCCCAGCCCCGCCCGGGCCACGATCAGGGGAGCCGCCTCCAGGTCTTCCATCAGGTCCAGCATCAACAGTTCTTCGGTGACGGGCACCATGACGCCCCCGGCACCTTCGATGATGACAGGGTCGTGTTCGGCTTCCCGCTGGGCCACGAAGGACGTGATTTCATCAATATCAATGGCAGCCGCGCCATGGCGGGCGGCAAACCAGGGCGCTTTGGCGGGAGAGAAGCAGTAGAGCACGCTGGCGGCGGGGTCCACGGGTTGTGCCGTCTGCAGGTGCTCCCACACGAAGCGGGCGTCACTCTCCTGGTCGTGGGGGTGAGCGCAGCCGGTCTGAATCGGCTTGATATAGAAAGGCGAACGACCCTGGGCCGTGAAGTAGTGCATGAGCATCAGGCTGACCACGGTTTTGCCCACGTCAGTGTCCGTTCCGGTTACGAAGAGTCGTTTGGGTTTCCTGTCCAGTTTCATGCCATGCCTCCTTGAGGGTCTGTATAAACTGTCGTATGTCCTGCTCATCGTGCAGGGCGCTGAGGCTGATGCGCAGAATGGCCTGTCCCAGGGGTACCGTGGGATAGCGGGCCGCAAAACAGAGGATACCGCGCCGGCCCATGGCCTGGGCCAACTCCCGGGCCCGATGCTCCTCGCCCACCTGCAGGGCCAGAATGTGGGCGTCGCCCGCAACCTCAAAGCCCTCCCGCTCCAGAGCTGCTTTCATGGTATCTGCCAGCCATGCCAGGTGCTGCCGCCGGGGCTCACTGTTCTCCAGCAGCTCCAGCATCTCCAGTACGGCCGCCCCATGGGCTTCGGGCAGCGAGGTGGAGTAGATCAGCCCCGAGCCAAAGTTCAGCAGATACTCCCGCACCACATGGGGCAGCAGGAGAAAGGCGCCAAACAGGCCCATGGCCTTGCCCAGGGTTCCGGTGGCAATGTCCGCCACCCCCGCGCCCAGACCCCGGCCACCAGGGCCGAGGACTCCAAAGGAGTGCGCCTCGTCCACCACGCACAGGAACTGCCAGTGGGTTTTCAGCGCATTCAGCCCCTCCACCGGCAACCGGTCTCCATCCATGCTGAAGAGCGCCTCGGTGACAACGGCGTTGCGTCCGGGGCAGCCCCGCTGCTCCATGCGGCGCTGCAGGTGCTCCATGGAATTGTGGTTGTAGCCGTGAAAGCTGGCTTCGCTCAGCTGCAGACCTTTGACCATGCTGGCATGTATACGTTTATCAAAAAAAATCACATCCTGATACGCAAAAAGCGTGGAAACCAGTGTCAGGTTCGCCTGGTAGCCACTGGGCAGAATGATGGCGCTTTCGTAGCCGAAATAGCGAGCCAGTGCCTCTTCGGCACGGGCAATGGCAGAGTAGGCGGCGCACACCAGGCGCGAGGAGGAGGCGCTGCTGCCCAGGCGTTCGAAATGACGGGCCACGCGGTTCGCCAGCACCGGATCGCAACCAAGCCCCAGATAGTTGTTGGAAGCGAAGTTGAGCAGCCGGGAGCCGTCATCCATCACCAGGATCTTGCCACAGCGCTGCCGCACCGTCGGCGGTTGCCGGTAGAGCCCCTGCTGGCGCTGCTGCTCTAGCTGTATCTGCCAGCGCTCAAGCATCGGATCACCTCCTGGTAGTGGGGCCGTAAAAGGCTTTCCGCAAAATCGCCCCCATAGGCCATGGTGCCCATCAGGAAATGCCCCTCGGCCAGCACAGCGCCCTGACGCACCAGAGCACCGTGACAGGCAAAGCCCTCGCTGCTGGCCGCTGTGATGGTGGAACGCACCGCCAGCGGGCCGGGAACAGCCTGACGGGCGACATGCAGCTGCCACTGCTGCAGCGCCAGCAAAAAGACGTGACGCTCGCAACGCAGGCGGTGACGCACGTGCAGGGCGGCCAACTGCACCACTGTCTCCTGAATGACAAAGTGCGAGTCATCATCGATGCGGGCACTCGCCAGCGCCTGGGTTTCATCCAGGGACACAATGTACTCCAGCAGCCGCAGGTGTGCTGTGGCCGGGGCAATTACCTGCCGTTCCATGCCCGCACCACCAGAGCAGCGTTCTGACCGCCAAAACCGAAATTCTGCACCACCAGGTGCTCCACCGCAACTGGCTGGAATTCACGGGACAAGCGTATTCCGTGGTGGCAGGGCTGATGCAGATTGCGCACCGGGGGAGCCTGCCCACTCTCCAGGCAGCCGAGGGCCAGCACCAGATCAGCGGCACCACTGGCCGCGCTCAGGTGTCCAATCCACGACTTGAAGGCCGTCACCAGCGGCCTGTCGCCAAACACCCGTCCAATGAGTTCCGCCTCCATGGCGTCATTGAGGGGTGTACCCGTACCGTGGGCGCACACCAGATCCACAACAGGATCACCGGCCCGCTCCAGGGAACGCCTGAGGGCCACCTCCGCCTGGCAGGCCAGGGGGTCTGGTGCGGTCAGGGAGAGGCCATCCATGGTGCAGGCGTAACCAGTGAGTTCGCCGTAAATGGCAGCGCCCCGCTCCTGGGCGCTCTCCAGAGATTCCAGCACCACAAAGGCGCCTCCCTCACCGCAGATAAAGCCGCTACGGGAGCTGTCAAAGGGGCGGCACGCCTCAGCAGGCGGTCCTTCGCCGCGATAGAGGGCATCGGCCCGCTTGTAACCGAGAATGCCGCCGGAGCTGATGCGGCTGTCGCCGCCACCGGCCAGGGCCTGACGCAGCTGACCAAAACGGATGCGATTCCAGGCTTCGCCAATGGCCTGCAGCGACGCGGTGCAGGCCGTGGCAACGGTCAGGTTCTCCCCCCGCGCCCCCAGACGCTGGGCGATGGCCCCCGCCAGGGTATTGGGCAGAAAGCGCAGCAGCCACAGCGCCTCCATGCCCTGTTCATCCAGAACGCCATGGGCGATATGGGCAAAAGTGCCGGCAATATCCAGATGGGGACCAACGCCCGCGAAGAGCCCCATCTCCTGCCGCTGGCTGTCGGCAATACCACTCTCCTGCAGAGCCATGGACGCCGCCGCCAGCCCCAGGGAAGCCCCCCGGTTCAGATAACGCCGGTGCTTCCAGCGCCCGATGTGGCGCGTCAGATCAAAATCCTCCACGGGACAGGTGACCACCTCGCCATCAAAATCCGGGCGGCAAAAAACCCCATCATCAGACGCCATGCGCGCCCGGATATCCGGCAGACGCTCCCCCAGGGAGCAGATAACGCCACGCCCGGTAATCACCACCCGCTGCATGAACCGTAGCTCACAGAGTACTTTTCCAGTCGATGTAACTCACCAGATCCCGCACCTGCAGCACCGGGCCACCCTCCAGATCACCCAGAATCTCGCGGCACCGCTCCTGACTCAGGTAGGGAAAGTGCCGCCGCAGGCAGGCAAAGGGATCGGTATCTTCCACCAGACACTGATCCAGCAGGCCGCGCAGCGGCTTGAGGAAAATCTCGCTGTCGCGCACCGGCACCGAAAAACGCGCGTTGAGAGCCACCGCCAGCTCCAGCAGATCAATGGACTCCGCCCCCAGATCCCGGACCACATAGGAATCCATCTGAATCTCCTCGGACTCCATGTCCAGCAGCTGGGAAAGCTCCTGTTGAATAACGTGAAATGTTTGCATGTAATGTTCCTTGTCTTTTTTCGTCAGCGCAAATGCAAAGAAAAGGGTAACTCAACTTTCGCATCTTGCTGCCTTGAGTTAAGCTGTTATTACAATGGTGTTTATCTCGCGGAAACCGTATTGATTTTGCATGCTTGACTTATCTGGTATTCCATTTTTAGTCTCCGGATATTGTCCTTTTTGACCGCGCAAAAAGGACACAAAAACGCGCCCCCCGAACGCCCGTACTTCCGGCTCATTGTTCGCCTGTTCTGGAGATCCGGCAGCAGGCTGCTCAAAGAGTCCTATCTGCTGCGTTGCCGGGCATCGCTCGTCACTGCGACGTACAGGGAGTACGCCTCCCTCCTCGCTTTGCCCGCGCCTTGCACCTGGGCCTCTTTGCGTTGCCTGACCCCTGCTTCCCTGCAGTGCTGCCGGACCACTCACTTCCTGTGAGTGTCCCGCTCGGGTCTTGCCAGCCAGGCGTCGCACTCACCGGACGGGCTCAGGGGGGGCAGCCTGCTTCTGCCTTTCCCCCGTGTACTTTCCCAGCCAGGACGCGCCGACTGTCAGGCTGCTGAAAAGCCTCATCTGCTGCGTTGCCGGGCATCGCTCGTCACTGCGACGTACAGGGAGTACGCCTCGCTCCTCGCTTTGCCCGCGCCTTGCACCTGGGCCTCTTTGCGTTGCCTGACCCCTGCCTCCCTGCAGTGCTGCCGGACCACTCACTTCCTGTGAGTGTCCCGTTGGGTTTTGCCAGCCAGGCGTCGCACTCACCGGACGGGCTCAGGGGGGAACGGCTTTCCTTTGCTTCTCCCCCGTGTGCTGGCCCAGCCAGGACGCGAAGACTGGAACGCTATGGACCCGCAGGGTTGCCGCCACGAGGGCGGCAACCGCAAACCAAAAGCCATGGAGGGCGGTTGTTTGCGGTCCCCAGTTCCAGGCAAGCGGACGGCTGAAAAGGACAGCACTTGGGGCCGCTTTTTGCGCCACTTTTTGCGGGAAAAAAGTGGCAAAATAAACTCATAAACAGGGTGAGGGCAGTGTCAAGCGACCCCCGTCTGCGCAGAATCATTTCGGCCATTCCAGCATGGCATCAGGGTCGATCCCGACAACCTGCCGTTTCGGGGGGTGCGAAACTTCAGGGGTAACCATTCACGGCTCCCCTGCGTTTTTTTCAGCAGGAGCGCCAGTATTCCGAGAGCGAGCCCGGATGGCGAGCGGCAGAGACGGAGATCCTCGGACGAAAGTGAGCGCCTCTGGGAGGAATGCTGACGCGAGTACCAACACACCGTAAATAGTTACAGAAAAAGTACCGGAACCCGTGGTCTGAGAGTCGTGCAGGCCACAGGTTTGCGGTGCTGCGTCCCCTGTTCACCCTTTCCCCGCCCTCATCCCCCCGTCCATGGTCACCACGGTGGCATTGATTCCTCTGGCAGATTGGCTGAGCAGAAAGAGTACCGTCCGGGCCACATCCTCCACTGCCAGCACCTCCCGGGCAGGGATGCGCTCCAGCAGCTGCTGGCCCTGTTCGTCAATCATGGAGCGGGCGCGTCCGCAGTGAATATAGCCGGGGCGCAGGCTGCATGTGGTAATGCCACGGGGGGCCAGCTCCAGCCCCAGCGAACGGTAGATGCCTTCCACGGCCAGTTTGCTGGCGGCATAGAAACCCTGCCCGCTGGCGGGTTGTCCGGCGGCTCCGGAGGAAATGTGCACCATCCGCCCGCGGCGCCGCGAGAGCATGGCACGGCTGAGGTGCTGCAGCAGGCGGGCGCGCTGGATCAGGGCGCTGCCGAAGTAGTCCTCGACTTCTTCCATGGCAGCGGCGGCGACAAGCTCTTCCAGGTGAGGGTGCAGGCAGTCCGCCAGGAGTCCGGGGGCTGTTTGACACCCATGCAGCAGCGCTTCAACGCTGCCCACGTCATTCATATCCAGCAGCTGGCCGTCGGCTTGCCCATCTCCATGGCCGATCACTTCAGCCATGCGCTCCAGTGACGCAGAGCCTGAGCCGGTCATGGTGACATGGAGCCCTTCGCTCAGGGCCTGGCGGGCAATGGCCAGCCCAAGATCACTGCTGCCCCCCAGTATCAGCAGCCGGTGGTCGCAGAAATCCAGCTTCATCGCACACACTCGCCACGCACGGCAGCAGTGCCGTCGCGCCACAGGCAGCAGCGTACACAGCCCGGTTCCACAGGCTCCACGGTGTAACGGTACTCCCCCGGCGGCACAAAACGCAGGAAACGAAAGCGCCGTGGCTGCCAGGGGCCCGTAGGCTCCAGCAGCTCCAGAAAAGCATGAATAATCAGGGTTCCAGGCACCACCGGATTACCGGGAAAGTGCTCGCGGTACAGGGGCGCTTCCGGATCAAAGCGGAAAAAACCCTCCACGGGCGCTTCAGGACGAGGTTGCGGCCGCAATGGACTCTCCGATCACCTGGCAGAGCAGGTCGATCTCTTCGGTGGTGATGGACAGGGGCGGCATCAGCACCACCACATTTCCCAAAGGTCGGGTGAAGACGCCGCGCCGGCGCGCCTCCAGAGTCACCCGCTGCCCCATGCGCAGGCGGTAGTCGTAGGGCTCCTTGCTGGCCTTGTCGCGAACCAGCTCAATACCCGCCATGGTGCCCCGCTGGCGAACATCACCTACCTGAGAATGCGCTTTCAGGGGAGTCAGCCCCGCAGCCAGGCGCGCAATTTTAGCGGGCAGCTGCTCCAGGGTGCGCTCCTGTTCAAAGACCTCCATGGTGGCAATGGCAGCGGCACAGGCCAGAGGATTGCCCGTAAAGGTGTGGCCGTGGAAGAAGGTGCGCAGCTCGGCGAATTCTCCAAGGAAGGCCTGGTAAACCCGGTCGGTGGTGACGGTGGCGGCCAGGGGCAGATAGCCACCGGTGATGCCCTTGGCGATGGCCATGATGTCGGGGACAATGCCTTCGTGCTCGCAGGCGAACATGCGGCCGGTTTTGCCAAAACCCACCGCCACTTCATCGGCGATAAGCAGCACCCCGTGCCGCTGGCACAGTTCATGGGCACCCTTCAGGTAGCCGGGCGGATGCACCAGCATGCCCGCCGCTCCCTGCACCAGAGGTTCCAGAACCAGGGCGGCGATGGTCTGTCCATCCTGCTCAAGGGCCCTTTCCAGCACATCCAGACACGCCAGCCGGCAGCCGGGAAAGCTGGCCTGACAGGGGCAGCGGTAGCAGTTGGGGGCGGGCACGTGCTCCACCTCAAAGAGCAGGGGCCGGTACAGGGCGTGGAACAGGTCGATGCCACCCAGGCTGACTGAGCCGATGGTGTCACCATGGTAGGCTCCACTGAGGGCCAGAAAACGGGTGCGCTGGGGCTGGCCCGTCTGCTGGTGATACTGGAAGGCCATCTTCAGGGCGACTTCCATGGCGGTGGAACCATTATCGGAGTAGAATATCCGTTCAAGACCCGACGGCAGGATCTCCATCAGCTTGCGGGCACATTCAATGGCAGGCACATTGCTGAGCCCCAGCAGGGTGGAGTGGGCCACGCGGTCAAGCTGCCGCCGCAGCGCTTCGTCAATATGGGGATGGCAGTGGCCATGGACATTGGTCCAGATAGAGCCCACCGCGTCGAGATAACGCTTGCCCGAGGTGTCCTGCAGCCAGCAGCCCTGTGCCGACTCAATGACCACCATGGGCTCGCGTTCCAGCTCCTGCATCTGGGTAAAGGGATACCAGAGGTGCTGCCTGCTCACGTGCTGCAGTTCCTCATGGGCAAAGTTTGTGATAGAGTGGGACATTGCAGCTCCGGTCTGATTGCGTGTGTTGTGCTCTTTTCCATGGCGAACAAAGGCCAAGCTCAATGCGCACAATGATTCGCCATGAAAACCTTATACGTCAACCTTATAAATAATTCAAGTTTACAATAATGGTGAGTATCGTGAAAACGCCCAGCACCCGGGATCATATTCTGCAGCACCTGTGGCAGCACCAGGATCAGTGGGTTTCCGGAGAGGAGCTCAGCGGACAGCTGGGCATCAGCCGCACCGCTATCAACAAGCATATCGGACACCTGCGCAGCGCCGGCTACACCATTGAGTCCTCCCCCAAGAAGGGCTATCAGTTCCGCGCTGCTTCGCCACACCTGCTGGCCAGCGAAATCCACCACAACCTGCATACCCGCCTGCTGGGCCAGGAAGAGATCTACTGCCTGGAAAGCGTGGAATCCACCAATGAATATGCGCGCAAACTGGCCATGGATGGAGCTGCAGAAGGCACTCTGGTGGTCACCGGCAATCAGGTGCAGGGGCGCGGTCGTCGCCAGCGTCCCTGGTTTTCCCCCAGTGGCAGCAGTGTCAGTTTCTCCCTGATCCTGCGCCCCCGCATGAGCGCCAGCGATGCACCGCGCATCGCCCAGACGGCAGCCGTGGCCATCGCCACCGCCCTGGAAGGGCTCATCGGAAAATCCGTGCATATCAAGTGGCCCAACGATATTCTCATCGACGGTCGCAAAGTGGCGGGAATTCTGGCTGAGATGAGTACGGAAATGGACTCGGTGGAATTTCTGATCCTGGGAGTCGGCATCAACGTCAACACCGACGCGAACGACTTTCCGCCCGAGCTGGGAGAGACTGCTACCTCCCTGCGCATCTGCGGCAGCCAAACCTTCCACCTGGCCAGCGTGGTACGCGCCTGCCTGGAGTCTCTGGAACAGTGCTACAGCGGCCTGCTCAGCGAAGGCTTCGCGCCCATCGCCGCCAACTGGAGCAGGCGCTGCGCCATTGAAGGCAAACGCATTCAGGCTCACATGGTGGAACGCACGATTGAAGGAGTTGTCCAGGGCATGGATCACGACGGCGCGTTGCTGCTCAAAGATGACACGGGGCACCTCTGGCACCTGCTGGCTGCCGATGTAACCCTGAAACCAGGTGGAAAATGATCATGCAACAGAGTATTTCACTGGCCCTGGGCGGTGGCGGCGCACGGGGTATCGCCCATCTGGGTGTCCTGCGCGCCCTGGAGGAAGCTGGCATCACACCTTCGCTGCTGGTGGGAACCAGCATGGGCGCGGTTATCGGTGCCATGTTCGCCTGCTACCGGGATACCAATGAAGTGGAAAGACGCATAGAAATGCTTGTGAATAGCGATTTTATGCGCAGCACCGGGCTGGACAGCTATTCAAGGTCCGGCGACCGCATTCAGAAGAAGGGATTCGACCTGCTGTTCAGCCAGCTGCGCAAGAACATGCAGCTGGCGCGGGTCTTCACCAGCGCTGGCACTGTACCCAGCACAGCCCTGCTGCAGGCCATGGAGTTTCTCATCGATGATGTAAACATAGAGGATCTGTCCATCCCCTTCTGCGCCGTGGCAACCGACCTGGAGGAAGGCACCCCGGTACTCTTTCGCAGCGGTTCCGTGCGCACCGCCATCACCGCCAGTGCCGCCATTCCCGGCGTCTTCACTCCCCTGGAATACGACGGCATGAAGCTCATCGATGGCGCCGCCTCCTACCTCACGCCCACTCCACCGGCCAAGGAGATGAGCCCGGCCCCGGTGGTGGCCGTGGATGTAAGCAAATCCCTGGACATGCCCTTTCCCGAACGTGGCTACGGCGTTGTCTTCCGCAGCAGTGATATCATCCTCAGCAACTACAACACCCTGCTGGTGGAACAGGCCGATCTGATTCTGCGGCCCGATGTGGCCCAGATCAACTGGGCTGATTTCAGCCAGTACAAGGCGCTCATCGAAAAAGGATATAGAGCTGCCCAGGAGAGTATGCCCGCCATTGAAACGCTCCTGAAAAACAGCCGTTCGCCCCTGCGCCGCTGGTGGTCCAGATGGCGGCAGACCCGCTCGACCCCGGCCACATAAACTCCAGAAATATCAACACCCCCGCAAGTGCGGGGGTGTTATCCCGTGATTATTGCGGTATCCGGAGAGTGCTTCGCGCCATCTCCACACTTTCAATGCGGGGCGCATCCGCGCCATCGTGGAAGTCGAGGCTCTCCTGGGAGAAGGAGCGATACATCAGGCGCACCGTCGTCTCATAGACACCCTGCTCCGCCGGTAACCTGATGGCATAGGTTTCAGAGTCCCTGCCATTGGCAGGGATGCGACGGTCATAACCAATTCCCACCGCTCGCCAGCTCTTGCCGGTCAGGTTTCCCTCCCCATCCTCAAAAAGCAGCCGGTAGAATACCGCTTCAGGATCAACGTGGTTCTTCGCGTCCACAGAGCCGGAGTGGTACACCGTGTTGCCCTGCTCATCCTCCACCTTCACTTCCAGCCACATCTTGCGGATATAGGTCACACCCGTGGGAATCTTGTGGCCCGCTCCCACGTTATCCACATGCACCGTCAGACTCAGGCTCTCTCCGTCCCGTTTCGCCTCCAGTTCCAACTCGGCCGCAGCCCGCAGCATCTCTTCAGCCATCTGCGCCTGGGCCTCATTACCCATCTTGCGCTGGGCAAAGGAGCTGCCGCCCACAAAACCATGGAAGGCCACGTTGGAGCGCTCCATGCCCATTGGGCTTGACTTGCCCGGATTCACTCCCTGACCGGGACCGGGGGTCATATGACAGTGCTGACAGGTAATGCCCTGCTCCGCATAGGGGCCAGACTTCCAGTCATCGTAGGTATCGATAATAGCGGTACCACCAGCAGGGTGCTTGACATTGTGACAGGAACCACAGAACTCCGCCGAACGGTGCACTGCTGAGTACTTGACGCCGTGGTACGGAGAGCTGCCATCGCCGCGGTTACCGTATTTCAGATTGCCGGGGCTGGACACATGCCCCATATTATACAGGCGGTTGACATCGGAAACCGTGTGGCAGAAATCACAGGAGATACCCTGCCGGGCCGTTGCGTCAAACGCGCTGCCATCGTGGGGAGGCAGCTGCCCTGTGCGAGCGGCAATGGGCGCATGGCAGGCACCACAGAGCACATCGGTCGCGCCAGCCGTCTCGCGGTGGGCCAACCGGTAGTCATCCTGATACCAGCGATTCTGCCAGGCATAGGCATGCATGGAATGGGACCACTGAGTGTGAATTTCGTGGTGACAGCCAAGGCAGGTACCTGGCCCCTCAAAGGCACCAGCCGCAAATTGCTGCTCCTCCACCACCAGCTGGTTGTCAAGTGACACGGCAAACCCCGAAGAGGAAAAAACACATACCGAAATGATCAGTCCAATACACCCGATGAGCTTCTTCATGTCTGGCTCCTTGCTGGGAAATATCTATGGCGAATTCGGAATATACTAGCAGCGCTCACAGGGAAAAACCAGCGAAACCGCTTCCGAAAAAGCCACAGCGTTTCTCTTTCCCCTCGCATTCCCCGGCAAAATAGCTTACAAAATCGCCCAGGCAAAAGAGTGCGGAAAGGACGATACCACCATGCATACCACCATCGTCGGCGGCGGACTGGCCGGCAGCGAGGCAGCGCTGCTGCTGGCCGATCACGGCGTCAACGTCACCCTCTTTGAGATGCGCCCCCACATCATGACCCCCGCCCACACCAGTGGCGACTTCTGCGAAATGCTTTGTTCTAACTCCCTGCGCGGCGATTCCGAGGAGTCGGGGCCGGGAATCCTGAAGCGCGAACTGCTGCAGGCGAACTCGCCCTTTCTGCTGGCGGCCCGTCAGTTCCGGGTTCCTGCCGGTGGCGCCTTTGCCGTGGATCGCGCCGCCCTGGCGGCCCACATAACCCGCCTGATAGAAAATCATCCCCAGATTCGGGTGGTGCGCGAAGAATACTCCCACCTGGACTTTTCCCCTGAACGCCCCCTGATCGTGGCTGCCGGCCCACTGGCTTCCCAGGCCCTGTGCAACTCCATGGGCAAGCTTTTCGGCCAGAGCCTCTACTTCTACGATGCCATTGCCCCCATTGTGGACGGCGACACGGTGAACCTGGAGATTGCCTTCCGCGCTGCCCGCTACGACAAAGGCGACGCCGACTACCTCAACTGTCCCATGAGCGAGGAGCAGTACCAGCGTTTTTACCACGAGCTCATCAGCGCCCAGCGGGTCAAGCCCCGCGATTTTGAGAAGGAGATTCACTTTGAGGGCTGCATGCCCATCGAGGAGATGGCCGACCGGGGCCAGGAGACCCTGTGCTTCGGCCCCATGAAGCCTGTGGGCCTGCCCCATCCGGTGACCGGTGAACGCTTTCACGCCGTGGTGCAGCTGCGCCGCGAGAGTCTGAATGACAACGCCTGGAATCTGGTGGGCTTTCAGACCAAGCTGATCCAGAGCGAGCAGAAGCGGGTCTTCCGCCTGATCCCCGGCCTGGAAGCGGCCAACTTCCTGCGCCTGGGCAGCATGCACCGCAATACCTACATCAACGGCCCCCGCTTCCTGGAGGCCGACTACCGGGTCAAAGACCACCCCGGCCTGTGGCTGGCGGGGCAGATAACCGGTGTGGAGGGTTATATTGAATCGGTGGCCAGCGGCCATGTGGCCGCCCTCAGCGTGCTGCACCAGCTTCGCGCTCAGGAATTCTCGGCGCCGCCAGCCACGACGGCCATGGGTGCCCTGGGCTGCCACGTCACCACCCCCAGTGCCAACTTTCAGCCCAGCAACATCAACTTCGGCCTCTTCGCCCCCATCGCCGAGCGCCACCGCAAAAAGGAGCGCAAGGCCCTCTACTCCCGCCGCGCCGAGGAGGAGTTCCGCTCGTGGTTGCAAAGATATGGCGGGCATGATAGAGGTTAGTGGGCTGCTGAGGAACACCTTCCGGTGGTGAGAGGGTGAGCGGTTCAGCGCCCTGAGAGCGAGCCCGGATGGCAAGCGGCAGAGACTTGAGCCAGGGATGAAAAGCGAATGTCTCTGGGAGGAGCGCTGGGCGCGACCTTTACATTTTCACATATTATTACCAAGGAATAACCTATGTTTAAAGGAACAACCATAGTCTGCGTGCGTCGCGACGGACGCGTGGCCCTGGGTGGCGACGGTCAGGTCACCCTCGGCAATACGGTGATGAAGGCCACGGCCAAGAAAGTCCGTACCCTGGCTGACGGTGCGGTCATCAGTGGCTTTGCCGGCTCCACTGCCGACGCTTTTAATCTCTTTGAGAAGTTTGAAGGCAAGCTGAAAAAACACGGCAATATTCTGACCCGCGCCGCCGTGGAGATGGCCAAGGACTGGCGCAGCGACCGCATCCTGCGCCGCCTGGAGGCCATGCTTATCGTGGCCGACCGCGAGAACTCTTTCATCATCAGCGGTACCGGCGATATTGTGGAGCCTGAAGACGGCATCCTGGCCATCGGCTCCGGCGGCTCCTACGCCATGGCGGCAGCCCGCGCCCTGCGGGAAAACACCGATCTGACCGCCGTTGATATCGCCCGCAAGTCCCTGGAGATTGCCGCCGACATCTGCATCTATTCCAACCGCAACATCACTATTCTGGAACTGTAAGAGGATATCGTGGAACAACTCACCCCATCCCAGATCGTGGCCGAGCTGGACAAGTACATCATCGGCCAGACCGAAGCCAAAAAAGCCGTGGCCATCGCCCTGCGCAATCGCTGGCGTCGCCAGCGCCTGGACAGCTTCCTGCGCGAAGAGATCTCCCCCAAGAATATCATCATGATCGGCCCCACCGGCGTGGGCAAGACGGAAATCGCCCGCCGCCTGGCCAAACTCACCAATTCGCCCTTCATTAAAGTGGAAGCCAGCAAGTTCACCGAAGTGGGCTATGTGGGCCGTGATGTGGAATCCATCATCCGCGACCTGACCGAAGCTTCGGTCAAGATGGTCAAGGATGAGCTCGTGAAGCGCTATCAGGATCAGGCCCAGGAGGCGGCGGTGGAGCGGGTGCTGGATACCATCATCCCCCCCAGCGAGAGCCCCAACTACCAGGACACGCGCCAGAAATTCCGCAAGAAACTGCTGGAAGGCGAATTCGACGACAAGGAAATTGAAATCGATATCACCATGCCGCCGCCCCGGGTGGAAATCATGGGCATGCCCGGCCAGCAGCCCGGCATGGAGGACTTCACCTCCGGCCTCAAGGATATGTTCGGCGGGCTCTTCGGCAATCGCCAGAAAAAGAAGAAAACCAAGGTGCGAGCCGCTCTGCGCCTGATTCAGGATGAAGAAGCCGCCAAGCTGGTGGACACCGAAGAGGTGAACACCAAAGCCGTGGAACTGGTGGAGCAGTCGGGCATCGTCTTTCTGGACGAGATCGACAAGATCGCCAGCAGCCAGGAAGTGCGCAAGGGTGGTGCCGATGTCAGCCGCGAAGGCGTCCAGCGCGACATTCTGCCCATTGTGGAGGGTTCCACCGTCTCCACCAAGTACGGCATGGTACGCACCGACCACATCCTCTTTATTGCTGCCGGTGCCTTCCACTTCTCCAAACCCAGCGACCTGATCCCCGAGCTGCAGGGCCGCTTTCCCATCCGCGTGGAGCTGGACTCCCTGGGCAAAGATGATTTCGTGCGCATCCTCAGCGAACCCCGCAGCGCCCTGGTCAAACAGTACCGCCACCTGCTGGCCACCGAGCACATCACCCTGGACTTCCAGCCCGAAGCCATAGAAGCCATTGCCGAATACTCGGTGCAGGCCAACGAGAAGATGGAAAACATCGGTGCGCGCCGCCTGCACACCGTCATGGAAAAGCTGCTGGAAGAAGTCAGCTTCCACGCGCCGGAAATGGACTCCATGACCATCGCCATCGACCGCAACTACGTGGACCTGCGCCTGAAAAAGCTGGTGGAAGACGAAGACCTGAGCCGCTACATCCTGTAATTTGATTGACAAGCGGACCCACTTCCAGTACAAGCTCCCTGACGTGCGAGGATGGCGGAACTGGCAGACGCACTAGACTTAGGATCTAGCGCCTTCGGCGTGGGGGTTCGACTCCCCCTCCTCGTACCACCGCAAAAAAATACAAGCCCGCAGTACCCACTGCGGGCTTCTTTTCTTTTAATGCTCACCATTCACCATGCTGGAACGCGGAAAAGCCCATCTCGCCCGTTCGCTGCGCACTCAGGACACGGGACACGCGAGGCGGAGGGTTCCTGCAGCCGCTGCCTCAAGCACACTTTGCGGACATCGCCGCCCCTGTTTTCCGTACGCCCATGAAGTCACCGACACTCCGCCATCACTCTTTCCCCATACCGGCAAATTCACTCTTCCCCAGGCGAAACCACCCCTTCGCCCCCCTGTGCCATACTCCCAGTAAAAACGGGAGCAGACATGGCAAAACGCGACTACGACAGGGCCCTCTATCGCCTGACCACAATCCTCACCCGTCTGAGCAGCGGCGAACGGCTGCGACCTCGGGAGCTGGCCGAAGAGTTTGGCGTTACGGTGCGAACCATCCAGAAGGATCTCTTTGAGCGCCTGAGCCACATCCCCATTGAGAGGCACCAGGATGGCAGCTATCTCCTGGGGGACTCCTACCGCCTGCCACGCCTGCCCCAGACCGATGAAATCCTGATTCTGGAGCTGGCCGCCGAACTGCTGGATCAGGTACACCCCGAATTTGGCCGAACCGTTCAGCGAATTCTGCCCTGCCAGGAGCTGCCCCGTCGCAACTTTCTGTTGAACCTGGGACTGGAGGAGCTTGGCAGCCATCAGGAAACCTTTACCCTGCTCAAGCGCACCCTGCACAGCTGCCAGCGGCTGCGCTTCACCTATACCCATACCGGTGGCGCACGTCGGGAGCACTGCGCCGACCCCTATCGCCTGGCGTGCCTGCGCGGCCGGTGGCACCTGCTGGCCTGGGATCACCACGCCGAAAGCATCACCACCTTCCATATGAAGTCCATGGAGCAGCTGCGCGCAGGTCCCGATACCTTCACACCCCAGCCAGGCGTGGAGGAGCACATCCGCAACCTCTGCAGCAAAGCGACCCCCTACGGCTGGATCGACCAGGGAAGCACCAGCGTAACCCTCAAAGCCACCGGCAATGCCCATCGTTTTCTGCGCTGCGCCCTCAGCCAGAATCTGCAGAAAGTCCGCGAAACCGCCGACAGCCTGATACTGCGGCTGCACTACCGCGAAGAGCGGGAAGTGCTGGCCTTTATCCGCCACTGGATGCCCGACGTGACCATTGAGGACAACCCCCACATGGAAGCCCGCCTGATACGCCAGGTGGAAGCCTACCTGGATGAGCGCAGCCGATGATGAGCCTATCGGACATGACCAGCGAAACCGAACTGCACTGGGATGAACAGCACCAGTACCTGCAGGTGCGCGCGCAGCTCCTGCGGGAAATGGGCGTGCAGGCCTTCCGCTTTCACGCCGCGCCGGCAGGCCACTGTGTGCGCGCCACCGACGAAGGCACCCAACAGGTGGAGCCATGCGAACTGCCCTTCATACCCGAACTGTTTTGGCACCCCCAGGCCGAGCCATGGCGCAACTCCTTCGCCGAACCCTGGCAAAAACTCTTTCAGGTTCCAGGCACCCACAGCCTCCTGCTGCTTCAGCTTGCCTGCCACAGCCACGATGCCCGCTGCCTGCTGCACACCACTCCCCTGCTGCTGTGGCTGTGGTGTCAGCGCGCCGTGGGCCTGGACACCAGGTTCTGCGATCTCCAACACGCCCTGCACCGCCCCCGTCAGGAGCTGGCCCGCGAACTGGGGCTGCCCACCGTCAAAGGCGCCTTCCGAACCCTGGGGAAATTCCCCCTGGAACCCTGGACACGCACCGACAGCAACAAGCTCATCCAGGCCCTGCACGACCCCGCTTTCCGCGCTGAACTCAGCCACCACAGGGCACTTTCGCGGCAACGCTTCCTGCTGCTGTGGGACTATCCCCTGCTGCGCCACATGCCCATGCGCAATGCCCTGCCTCCCATGGACGAAGCGCAGTTCTGGCAGACAGAAAACACCCTGCGCGACATGCAGATGATGGCACGGCAGCTGGAGCAGGAAAGTGCGACGGCCCTGGCCCGCAACTGCCGCACACTTGACGACCTGCAAAGGTGCCACGACCGCATCGCCGACAGATTCAACGACCTGGAGCTTGAACGCAGGCTCGCCCGCGACGCCAAACTCAAGGAGCCTTTCCCCCAGCCACCACTGCCCGGCAACGCGCACATCACGCCCATCACCCACATCGCCGACCTGTACCATGAAGGCAAAACCATGCGCCACTGCGTCGGCGGCTATGCCTTCGACATCATCTGTGGAAAGTACTTCGCCTACCGACTGCATATGCCGGACACCCGCGCCACCATAGGGCTCAAACGCGCCGGCAGCACCTGGATTCTGGCCGAAGTCAAAGCCGCCTGCAACCGGAAGGTCAGCAGGGATATTGAAGCCAGCGTCACCGCATGGATCGCGGAAAAACGAGGGTAACAACCCGAGCCATCGCCGCCGACACCCTGTTTTATTTCCCGCGAACCCGCTCATGGACGCCAAGCTCATCGAAACGTTACATTCATTTACAGTGAGACTTTTTCCTTCACCACAGAAACAATATGTACTATACTTTCACAAGCACAGAAGGCATCGCCCGATTCCGCAAGGCGAACTCACGCGTTCGCCACCCTGTGCCATACTCTCCTGAAGACGACCAATCACAACAGGGAGACTCCGGCATGAGCATCAGCGAAGAGTACAAAGCGCGCGCCCGCAGGCAAGCCGAAAACATGGCCGACGACTTCGACCCCGCAGAGGCCGAAGACTTCGCCCGCAGCCATCAGGACAAAAGCTGGCATGAAGACTTCATCCTGCTCTACCGCATGATCACCACCAGAGGATTCAGCCTCAGCCCCCGCACCTGGGCCATCATCGCCGGAGCCCTGGCCTACGTCATCCTGCCCCTCGACGTCATACCCGACTTCCTCCCCGGCGTTGGCTGGATGGACGACATCGCCGTCCTGGGTGCCGCCATGGCAGCCATAAAAGGCGATATTGAGCGATTCGCGCAGTTTGGCAACGGGAGCGACCATGGCCAGACATAGCTACGACAAGGCCATGTACCGGCTGACCACCATCCTGACCATGCTTGGCAACGGAGAACGCGTACGCCCACCCGAACTGGCCCAGGAGTTTGGCGTCACCGTGCGCACCATCCAGAAAGACCTCTTCGAACGCCTGGCCCAGCTGCCAATCGAACGCCAGGAAGACGGCAGCTACCTGCTGACCACCCAGTACCGCCTTGCCACAGGCCCCCGCACCGATGAAACCATCGTCCTCGAACTCCTGGCCAGCCTCGTAGGCCAGGTACACCCCGACTACCGCAACACCATCAAGCGCATCCTGCGCGGCCAGCCCCTTGCCCGCCAGAACTTCCATATCGAACTGGGCTTTGAAGACCTGGAAGGCCATCTGGAAACCTTCTATCTGCTGAAAAAAGCCCTGGACTACCGCCAGAGCCTGCAGTTTCGCTACACCACCAAACACGACAAAACCGGCGACTATAACGCCGACCCTCTACCGTCTTGCCAACTTTAAGGCATCTTGCAAACAAAAGTGGTGTTATTATTTATGTATAGCAATCTCATTAATAATATATTCAAAGGTGGCGACCATGAGTACACAAACAAATCCACGACATATCATCCTAGAGAACTCTCATAACGCCTCAAAATTTAATGATGAAGAGTTTATACATCTCGAAGCTTACAACCAAACTGAAAAACTTATCTCTGATATTATCGGGAACGCTACAGATATCTTCGAAACTGAACGAGGTCATTACAGTATAAGCATTTTTGGCGGCAGAGGAAGTGGCAAGACTACATTTGCTCTTACTACCATGAAGAAACTCTCAGAGAAAACAATTCAGAAGGATACAAAATTTAAACTATGTAGTCTCGATATGCTTGATCCAACATTAATGGACACCAAAGAGCATGTGCTATTATCCTTAATATCATTAATTCGCGCTAAAGTTCAGAGACACTATAGCTGTTATCAATCTCCTATATTTGATGATGGTGAATGCGATATTCTGCGCGAATCAAAACTGCCTGATGGTCGAGATGAGTGGTCAAACAGTCTCAAATGCCTGGCCGAAGGCTTAAAACAACTTGATGGCATTGGCTCAGATGTATTAAAGCAGGAAATTTGGGATGACTCCATCACCATCATGGAAGAAGGTCTAAATAATGCCTACGCTGGGTTAATGCTCAATAAGCGCTTTCATAATTTCATTAAGCATTCTGCGAAGGCACTTGATGTTGATGCGTTTGTTATAGCCCTGGATGATGTCGATACCTTTTTTGATAAAGGGTGGTCAGTTTTAGAAACCTTACGCAAATTCATAACAACCCCGCGCCTGATTACGCTGGTATGCGGCGACATTCAATTATATGCTACCCAAGTGCGCAAACACCAGTGGATGCAACTTGGCGAACTTCCAACCAAATACGAAAAAGAACGACCCTTTGCTGACTATCGAGAGCTCGTTCAGGCACTTGAGGAACAGTATCTGCTGAAGTTACTTAAAGCGCCTTACAGGATTTGGCTGCCGACACTGGCGCAGCTGAACACCGACAACATATATGTATACAAGAACATGAAAGAAAAGGAGCTGCAAGTAAGCGAACCTCATCGCACAATGGCAAACTGGTTAAGTCGTTTCATTACAAATCAGTGTGGAATAATCACCGAAGCTGAAAACATGCCAACAATGGAAGATGCTCCCGCGTATCTCTCATTTATAACCTCTTTGCCACTACGATTGGTTTTGCAGCTCTTACAAAGCACCAACGAATCTGGCGACAAAGATCCATTTTCACTGGATCTCAGCGTTCTAGGCGATATTTTTGCCAGTTGGATATTCAGTAGCAACTTACATAAAGGGCTGAGTAACTTCCAAGATCAGACGCTTGCCATTGCACGCATACATGAGGCAATGTACAGCTCTAACTTACTTTTTAAAGATCTTGAGTTAGTACCTCGCTACACCAACCAGGAAGAAAATATTGCTGCATTTGTTCTTTCTATTCTCAGTTATGCGCGCTTCAGACAGAATAAGGCCAGCCAGCTTGACTACATGATCACGGGCGGTTTGTTGCGTGAAGCTTTAACACAAGCGAACGACGAGATTGATAGCAACAAGATACTTAGCTCTCTCAACACCTTTTCCGAACAGGATACGCTAGCGCATAGTCGTCGCTGGATCAGCGTTATGCGATCATTCCCAAAAAATAATCCACCCCTCCGGCATGGTTCTTTGCAAGTACTAACAGATGGTCAAATTATCAAAAAACGTAAATTAGTCGCTACTCCCAACCTCTTTCGAACTCGCTCCACTACAATAATAAAGCATTCGGACTTTCACACCAACCCCGCTATATCAAGCTATATTTTACTCAAATCAGAATCGAAGGATGCATTGAAGAACTGGTTCGCTCAAAAACGATATACCTTCACGCCCAAAGAAATTCAATGGCTACTACAAAACTCTATTGCAAAAGATATCATAGGTATACCGTTTATTATTGGGCTCGGCCATAAAGATGAATCGCCTTATTTTGCTTCGATCATGAACGTTATTAGCGCTCTTGCCGTGTTTACATCCAGCGACCATAATTTAAATTCAAAGGAGACAGGTGAGGACAGGTTGACCGGTCTATTTAACAGGGCTGGACATATACGCACATACCCGATGCTTAAAACCATAGACATTGCTAAAGATAAAATAGATGGTGACGACCATGATGACGTGGACAACGCACCCAGTAGTAAATATATAACGACACTTAACCTACACGGCGAAGATGCTATCCGTGACCATAACAGGAAAAATGAGACGTTCATACGGCATTTCATGCAATGGATAAAGGCATTTCAAGAAGCCGAGCCACTACCTGCTGCAGTATGGTCACGAATATGGCAGCGGTTCTACTATACACTCACTCAACAAAGCGATGATTTTACTACTAATGACCTCTATATAGGCCGCCTATTGCATCGACAGCTCATCGCGTTCCTGAATGCCGTTTTGGTAGAAATGGCACGTTTTTACCCCACTGTAAAACACAAGAATGAGAGTATTCGCCTGCAAAACCCGACAAACTCTGACTACAACTTCCTTCACAACCTGAAAGCATGGTCCGAATGGAAAAAAAGTAATGTCTTTGCTCTTCTGTTTACTTGCCCATTATGGGGGTATTACTTTGAAAACAAAGATGAAATTAATGACAGCATTCCTGAGGATAATTCCTTTAATACTGGAGTGTTCTCAAAATACATTGAGCGCACAAACGAGCTATTTGAAAATGCAATCGATAAAGAGCTATTCTGCGTCATCCCCGGTGTTGTTGGAGTAAGCTCACTATTGAATTTAATCCCCCCTGTTCGGACCACAGGTAAGCCGTCTGTCATAAGTAATCAACGCCTAGAAAATCTCCTCAAGGATACGACGTTTAAAAAAGAATTAAAAGCCTTGTTCGATAGCGACTATAAACCAGAGGGTAAAGCAGGGTTTGATGCCTTCGTTGAATCGTTGATCTCGAAACCCGGCACTGCTCTGAGAAGTAAAATTGCGACAGCTGTTGGATTTCGCGCCAGCGTTCAAAGTAAAGCTCCAGCAAAAACCAAAAAACCAACTGATATCGAAAGCCAGGGTGGCTAATATATGGCGTCTTTCCTAGCGCACCTTTTTTCTTCACAACGTCTCCTTAGCAACTACTTGGATGGCGAATTCCCCACGCCAAAACAGGCACTAACGTCGATATTTCAGCAGATGCGCGAGCGCGACAGCCTGAAACCAGACTATCTGCATAGGCACGCGATTTCTATGCAGCAATTGGAAAATGCGTCGCTAAGTGAGATGTTGATGTCATGTCTTGAGAAACTAAGCGAACCTCTTTTTTTTCGCGGTAATGAAATAAGAGTAAAATGCGATGCATTTGATTCGTGGCAGCGCACAATTGCTTTGACCTCACCACTTCCTCTGCTCGTAACTAAAATACGGAAAGAAGTTCCACAGGAGCGCTGGAAACAATGGCTTAAAATAGTTTCAGCAAAATCAACTTTCCCCTCCCCATTTATCCCAGAAATTGAGTCAATGATACAGGAAAGCGGGTTGCAAGACCTTCATCTTCATATCAACGGAACCAGTGAAGCAGATTATGTCTGGATTGATGCCATCAGGAATCCATTAGCAATACACAAGTATATAAGGGAAAAGCGCACCAACCCTGAGATATGCGAGCTGTACCAGCAATTAGACAGGGCGCTTAGCCCAAATAAAATATATCGTCATCTGCGAATTGCCAAAACCCTGCGCTCACTGCTCTGGTATGCTATAGAAAACAACAGGGCAATTTCAAAAAATAACTTATTGAAACGTATTGACTCACTGCAACTTCAGCCGCATATACCTATCTCGATAGAATCTAATGATATCTCTCTCTACTCCGAAGCGCTCCTTTTAATATTGTCTATGCAACATCTTCATGCATCTAACACCCAATATTTTGCCAATGCTTTTCACTTATATCTCCTCTTCCGTGGCCAGTTCATTAATCTGTTGGTGCAACAAGCTAATCAATGGGGATTTGACCAATTCAATAAGATATCTGGCAATAATCTTCGCGAGTACACTGAAAAGCGCTTTAGCAAACGTTTCAAACAACTTGAAGGGATGTATGGCGAAGACCTCAGTTGTCTTGAAGCCCGAATTGCCCCTAAAAAAACGACCATGGAGTGTTTCAAACTTCTGCGCACTATTATCAATGAGTATGAAAAATATGCATTTAAAAACCATCAAGATACAGCTCTCAACAAAGCTGTTCTTTCTAGTGAGCGGGCAATAAAGAAAAAGCGGATGAACATGACGCTGGTTTTTCACTTTATCAAGAAAAGGGACGCAATCCCTAAAGAGTTTAGCATTGTTGCTCCCCGATTCTACTCTCTCCGAAAAACACTCAAAAGGCAGTCTAGTTCTATTATCTTTTTACGCAAAAGTTTTCAGTGGATTCGCGAGTATTTGTGCGGCATAGATGCTGCTGGGAACGAGCTCCATACACCTCCTGAGGTATTTGCTCCAACTTACCGCTATTTGCGAAACAATGGGATTGTCCATTTTACTTATCATGCAGGCGAAGACTTCTACCACCTGCTGAGCGGCATGAGAGCTTTATTTGAAACGATGGAATATCTTGACCTGCAACCTGGCGACAGGATTGGCCACGCCACAGCAATTGGCATTCAGCCGGCCCTTTGGCGTGCCAGAGCTGGAGCAACATCATACCTTCCAATGGGTGAATGGCTTGATAATATGATTTTTGTCTTCTCGCTGCTAAGTGAAGTCGACGGCATGTCAGAATATGTCATAAAAGCAGAGCGCGAAGCACTCGAATATGCCCATCGAATCTTCGACACTGACGCTCCTTTGACCGCATCTACCCTGCAGGAATTCTGGCGTTTACGCTGGCAAGATCCGCTTGAAAAGGACTTTCCGCAAAAAGGCTCACTCCATTGCAAAAAAATCCTTAGAAGCTACCATTCAGCACCCGTTTACAGGCAATCACAATCGCTAATAGAAGTGCCAAACTCTTTTTTGCCTGATGATGTCTATAGTGCGCTGCAACAACGCGTCATAAAAAGTATCAACTCTAAGCAAATAGTTGTGGAAACCATGCCAAGTAGCAATGTGGCCATCAGCTACTATTCAAGTTACCATGAGCACCATATATTTAGATGGCTTGGCCTGAGCGAACAAGTTAATAAGGCTGATGAAATATCTAGTGTTTAATTGCAAAAGTTCGCGATATACTGTATATTCATGACAATCGGACCCAAAGGAGGTTGTCATGGCCAGAAGAGCTCCAATACCTCGCTGCTCAGAGGAAGATCGTCGCACGATTGAAGAGTGGGCCAGTAGTCGAACAATGGAGGCGCGACTGGTGGAGCGTGCAAAGATCATTAAAAAGTGCCTGGCTGGTTTACCTGTTGGCCAAATTGCAGCCGATCTCAGCATTAGGCCCAACACGGTCATCGCGTGGCGCAAGCGTTTCGAGGAGCAGGGAATTAAAGGTTTGAATGATCGCCCTCGCTCCGGCAAGCCCCGGAAATACGATGAATCACTACGGGACAGAATCCTGGAAACCCTGGAGCAGCAGCCACCAAAAGGCCAGGCAAGATGGGACGGGGCCGCATTGTCCGCTCACCTCGGAGTGTCAGACGATGCCGTCTGGCGGGTGCTTCGCAGAGAAGGCATCTTTCTGTCCCGCCAGCGAAGCTGGTGCGTAAGCACTGATCCTGAATTTACGAGCAAGGCTGCGGACATTGTGGGCTTGTATCTCAATCCACCGGAAAATGCCATAGTGATTTCGCTTGATGAAAAGCCAAGTATTCAGGCGCTGGAGAGGGCGAGGGGTTATGTTTGCACGAACAACGGCAAGATCGTCCAGGGATTAAAAAGTACATATAAGCGTCACGGAACTTTAAACCTTTTTGCGGCGCTCAATGTGGCCACTGGGGCTATCCATGCCAAGACAACGCAACTCAAGCGCCGAGTTGAATTTCTGGAGTTCATGGACGAGCTCTTATTGGAATTGCCTGCTGACAGGGAGATCCATGTTATTCTCGACAACTACTGCATCCATAAGCGAAATAACGACTGGTTGAAAGCCCATCAGAATGTCACCTTTCATTTCACGCCTACTTCTGCAAGTTGGCTCAACATGATTGAGATATGGTTTGGCATTTTATCGCGCAAAGCGCTGAAGGGGGCAAGTTTTGGCAATGTCGAACAGCTTCGCAAGGCGATAGAGGATTTCATTGAAGTCTACCAGCAAAATGCAAAGCCTTTCCTGTGGAGAAAACGTGAAGTAAAAGGCAGTCAGCTTAAAAATACTATCGTTAATTTATGCAACTAGACACTAGAATAGTAGTCTCAAGCGACGATCCTGGGATTTTTGCGACGAATTTGCGCAACGAGTTTACACATATTTATAATGCGGCCGTGGGACATCATTCGATTTCACCTTTAAGCGTAATGCAACACTTAAGACAACTCAATAATAATTCAAGCACTTATAAGTTCAGATAAACATGGCAGGTTTCCTTGAAAATGGGTAATATGCTCCGTCATTTTCTGCCTGCAGCCTACTAACGTTCCAAGGTATTACCTGTCTTTCCTTTTTCTCACATCTACCGCAATCACCCGTTCGGAAGAACTGGACAAAGTGTGTTTGGTGTATGTTGAATAAATCGGACACGAAAGGTAGATAGAGTTATCAAACCGGAGGTGTCTATGAAGCGTCGAGTGGTATCGCGTTACTCCAAGGAATTTCGCGCAGAGGCCGTGAGTCTTGTGAGGGACAGTGGGAAGTCTTCCGTAGAAGTATCTAGTGTCTAGTTGCATAAATTAACGATAGTATTTTTAAGCTGACTGCCTTTTACTTCACGTTTTCTCCACAGGAAAGGCTTTGCATTTTGCTGGTAGACTTCAATGAAATCCTCTATCGCCTTGCGAAGCTGTTCGACATTGCCAAAACTTGCCCCCTTCAGCGCTTTGCGCGATAAAATGCCAAACCATATCTCAATCATGTTGAGCCAACTTGCAGAAGTAGGCGTGAAATGAAAGGTGACATTCTGATGGGCTTTCAACCAGTCGTTATTTCGCTTATGGATGCAGTAGTTGTCGAGAATAACATGGATCTCCCTGTCAGCAGGCAATTCCAATAAGAGCTCGTCCATGAACTCCAGAAATTCAACTCGGCGCTTGAGTTGCGTTGTCTTGGCATGGATAGCCCCAGTGGCCACATTGAGCGCCGCAAAAAGGTTTAAAGTTCCGTGACGCTTATATGTACTTTTTAATCCCTGGACGATCTTGCCGTTGTTCGTGCAAACATAACCCCTCGCCCTCTCCAGCGCCTGAATACTTGGCTTTTCATCAAGCGAAATCACTATGGCATTTTCCGGTGGATTGAGATACAAGCCCACAATGTCCGCAGCCTTGCTCGTAAATTCAGGATCAGTGCTTACGCACCAGCTTCGCTGGCGGGACAGAAAGATGCCTTCTCTGCGAAGCACCCGCCAGACGGCATCGTCTGACACTCCGAGGTGAGCGGACAATGCGGCCCCGTCCCATCTTGCCTGGCCTTTTGGTGGCTGCTGCTCCAGGGTTTCCAGGATTCTGTCCCGTAGTGATTCATCGTATTTCCGGGGCTTGCCGGAGCGAGGGCGATCATTCAAACCTTTAATTCCCTGCTCCTCGAAACGCTTGCGCCACGCGATGACCGTGTTGGGCCTAATGCTGAGATCGGCTGCAATTTGGCCAACAGGTAAACCAGCCAGGCACTTTTTAATGATCTTTGCACGCTCCACCAGTCGCGCCTCCATTGTTCGACTACTGGCCCACTCTTCAATCGTGCGACGATCTTCCTCTGAGCAGCGAGGTATTGGAGCTCTTCTGGCCATGACAACCTCCTTTGGGTCCGATTGTCATGAATATACAGTATATCGCGAACTTTTGCAATTAAACACTAGAGATCTTTCCTTGCCCAAGTCAACGCTTGAAAGCTGGCTTCGTGCGGACAAGGCTGGCAAGCTTACAGAAATAGGGAGTGATCGCCGCCCCCTGACAGAAGTAGAGCAGGAGCTTTCCCGACTCAAGCGCGAGCTTCACCGTGCGCGCCAGGAGTGTGAAATCCTAAAAAAGGCCGCCGCGTACTTTGCCCGGGAGTCGCAGCCCGGTACGCGATGATCAAAGCACTTCAGCCTGAGTATAACCTGCGCCTGCTGTGTGAAGTCCTCGATGTATCCGTCAGTGGGTACTATTCATGGCGCACACGGCCAGTGTCAGAGCGTCGCAAGGAAAACCTGCGGCTCACGGTTGAAATCAAAGCGGCTCACGAGAAAACCCGGAAGACATATTCTCCGGAGCGCCTACAACAGGAGCTGATGGCAAATGGAATACATGTCAGTCTCTACCGGATCAGGAAAGTACGCAAGATGCATGGAATAGTGTGCAAACAGAAGCAGAAGTTCAAGGCAACCACCAACTCGAACCACAAGCTGCCAGTGGCACCAAACATACTGAATCAGGAGTTTACCGCCAGTGCCCCTAACCAGGCGTGGCTTACCGACATCACCTATGTTCCAACAGATGAAGGGTGGCTCTACCTTGCTGGTCACAAGGATCTCTACAGTAAAAAGCTGGTGGGGTATGCTATGTCTGAACGTATGACCAAGAACCTTGTCATGCAGTCACTGCAGCATGCGGTGGAGCTGGAGCGTCCCGGCAAGGGGCTCATTCACCACAGCGATCGTGGCAGCCAATATTGCTCAAATGAGTTCAGGCAACAATTGGAGCGTTATGGCATGCAATCTTCCATGAGCCGTCGGGGAAATTGCTATGACAATGCACCAATTGAGAGTTTCTGGGGAATACTGAAGACAGAGTTGATCTATCACAAGCGCTATGCGACACGCCAAGAGGCTATACGTAATATAACCGAGTACATTGAAGTGTTCTATAACAGACAAAGGGTGCAGCGGGGACTTGGGTATCTCTCACCTGCTGCATTCGAACAAAAATATTACAAAGAGAGAAAAACCGCATAAAGTTTTCGTGTCCGTTATTGACAACACATACCAGTTCACGGGAGTACCTGCCCTATGAACAGGTCATGAATGGGTACCAGCTCAATGAGTCCGCCTGGAAACGGGTGGTCAATACCATGAAGGGCGACTGACCAGCGCCCTTGTCTTTCCCACAAAAAACCCCCCAGCCACCCGTGGCTGGGGGGTTTGTGTTTATCTGTCGCCTTGACGAGAGGCAAATGCTTTTTTCCCTGAATCTCCCGGTTTCAACGTAAAAAGCCGGGAAGTCTCCCTCCCGGCCTGATCTTGTGATTCGTTTCAGCCTGGCTTACAGCTCCACTACCCTATAAGCTGTCTCGGCGTCAAAGATATTGACTGCAAAGCGATCCAGCTCCTCGGCCGTGGCGTGGGATATGCGCTCCCGCACGGCATCGGGTACGCTGCCGAAGCGAAGTTCGATCTGCAGATACAGCAGCTGGGCGCGACCATGCAGTTCACCTTCCAGTTTACCTCTGAGTTCACCTTTAAGTTCGCCTTTAAGTTCGCCTTTGCGCAGGCCTTTTTCCAGGGCTTGCTTTTCTATGTCCCCTATCCATGCATCAAGTCGTTCCGCTAACATGGCGTTGACCTCCGTGAGTTCGCTGCATTCCGGTATAATGGTGTTCCTGAAACGTGCCCTGAGAAAGCGATTCAGCCAGATGGCAAAGACCCGGCGGATTTGCTGGTGCTCCGGCTGATCGAGCCTGCTGTGCAGCTGCCCGATGCACTGGCGGATTTCTGCGGGGTTGCTGCAGAATTCCAGTTTAATCAACTCCCGCACCAGGTTGGTGTCCTCACCGGCCAGTTCCTCGGCGCTGACGCGCCCTTCATCCAGCAGGAAGTATGACAAGCGCGGTGTGAAGCGTCCAAGGCCCGGATGCACGGGGTTAATGAGCTCCTGTATATCCTGGGGGCCGCTCCAGGGGCTGGTGCCGTTGTAAATGACGATGGGCAGGACGGGAGGCAATGTATCG
Organism: Desulfurispirillum indicum S5; assembly: GCF_000177635.2. Classification (NCBI taxonomy): domain Bacteria; kingdom Pseudomonadati; phylum Chrysiogenota; class Chrysiogenia; order Chrysiogenales; family Chrysiogenaceae; genus Desulfurispirillum; species Desulfurispirillum indicum. The sequence continues at coordinate 501,570 of NC_014836.1, read as the reverse complement.
CCCCGCCGCAACTGCTCACTGCGGATGATGTCCTGATAGAGCAGCCCAGTGTAGGTCATGAACCTCACAGCCATAAAGTAATCGTCGCTGGACTGGAATTCAAGGAGCAAATACAGATACAGCCATTGCCCCTTGAAACGCACTCTCCAGATACAGTCGTCATGGCGCTGTCGCATGTCGTCGCTGACAAATGATGCCTTGACGGGTTCCAGGGTAGCGAAATCCATATGCCCGACCCACTCCTGCCTGACAAATCCGGTCAGTAGATCCTGCACCAGGCGCGGATTGGAGAAGAGTAGCTTGTAGCCGCTGTCGTGCTGGTTGTGGTGTCCATGCTGGTTACTCATAGTTGGAAGTATAGTGTCTGGATACATGAATAGCAAGAGTTGGCGGCAACAGCCAAGGACAGAATCTCTCGCCCGTTCGCTGCGCTCTCAGCGCCTTCGCGGGAGGCAACGGCCTTTCTTGTGTTCGATTGCTCCATAACCCCTGAGCCATCCCCCCCAGCCACCCGTGGCTGGGGGTTTTTGCTGCTGATCAACGGGAAACAGGCTGCACGTTACTGGGCAGGCAGCGGCACATCGGCCAGTTCTATCCCCTTGGCCGGATCATCCAGATAGCCCTGCAGAATATTCTGGGCCGCCATGGTGTCCACCACTTTCTTGCGCTTCTTGCGGGAGAGGTCAGCCACGCCGATGAGGAAGTCGTTGCTCTTGCTGGTGCTGAAGCGCTCATCCACACCGATGACCGGTACTGCGAAACGCTCCTGCAACTGCCTTGCTTCGGCGCCGATCTCCATGGCTTTGGGGGTGAAGGAACCATCGCGGGAATCCAGGGGAATGCCCACCACCAGCAGATCCACCCCGTACTCTTCAATATACTTGCCGATGCGGTGGAGCATCTGCTGATAGTCCTGGCGCTCCAGGGTTTTCAGGGTGGATGCCATCCTGCGCTGGCTGTCGCTGACGGCGACGCCAACGCGTCGACTGCCGATATCAAGTGCCAGTATTCGGCCCATCTTCCCCCCACAGTGCCTGGTAGAATTGTTTCATCTTGGCCTCGTAGCCGTTTTCTGTTGGTTCATAGAAGGTGCGTTTTTCCGTCATATAGTTCTGGCGCACAAATCCCCCGAAGTCATGGGGATACTGGTAGCTGGCCTTGCCTGCGCGCAGCTTGAGGTTCTTCAGGTGGTCGGGCACCTCCAGCACCCGCTCACGGCGCACACTGGCCAGGGCCTTGTCGATGGCCAGATAGGCGGCGTTGGACTTGGGACTGAGGCAGAGGTAGACCGTGGTCTGGGCCAGGGTAATGCGCGCTTCGGGCATGCCGATGCGCTCCACGATGGTCATGGTGGAGGCGGCCATGTTGATGGCACCCGGAGCGGCGTTGCCGATGTCCTCCGAAGCCAGGATCGCCAGCCGCCGCGCGATGAAGAGGGGGTCTTCCCCCGCTTCCAGCATGACTGCCAGGTAGTAGAGGGCGCTGTCGGGGTCGCTGCCCCGCACCGACTTGATAAAGGCGCTGATATAGTCGTAGTGGTTGTCTTCGTTCTTGTCGTAACGCACGATCTTGCGTGGCGTGCTGTCCTGGATATCCTGCCGGGTGATGTGATTCCCCTGACACAGCAGGGCGGCGGCCTCGATGGTGTTGAGGCAGCGGCGGCCATCGCCGCTGCACAGGGTCATGATGGCTTCGCGGGCTTCGTCATCCATGGTAACACCCAACTCCGCGCAGCCGCGCTCAACAAGGCGTCCCATATCCTCGTCATCCAGCGCGTGCAGTTCAAAGAGCACGGTCCGGGAGAGCAGGGCAGGAACCAGGGCGAAGGAGGGATTCTGGGTGGACGCGCCGATGAGGATGATATTGCCGCTCTCCACCTCCGGCAGCAGGGCGTCCTGCTGAATCTTGTTGAAGCGGTGGATTTCATCGATAAAGAGCACCGTGCGCTGCCCCTGGTGCAGGCGCAGCTCTTTGGCGTCTTTGCAGATAGCCCGGATATCTGCCGTGCCCGCGTTGACCGCGTTCAGGGTGGCAAAATGGCTCTGGGTGCGCTGACTGATAATATGGGCCAGGGTCGTCTTGCCCGTACCCGGCGGGCCGGTGAAAATGGCACTGACCAGCTTGTCCTCTTCCACCATGCGCCGCAGCAAAGAGCGCTCACCCAGCAGGTGACGCTGGCCGACGAAGTCGGCAAAGTCGGTGGGCCGCAGCCGCGCCGCCAAAGGGCGGGGTGTGTTGTCGAAGAGGGAAGAGTTCATGAAGTACCTGCTGGAGTGAGATCAAAACCGCAAATAAACGCGAATGGACGCAAATTCAAGAATAAAGCGTATCGAATGGGTCGAGCTCCGAACCTAGCGCTTCTGCAATACCACTTTTTTCCATTCAAGTCGGGGGTGCTTGAAATTCAGAATTATCCCAGCTTCCAGGCCCGTAATGCGAAGGTAATTCAGTACCTGGCCGACATGCGCCTCGCAAATGGCCTCTGCCGTTTTTACTTCCACAATCAGGCGCTGCTCCACTTCCAGATCGGGAACATATTCATCGACCTGCTGTCCACGATAGAGCACGGGATAGGTCTTCTGCTGGGTGAACTGAAGTCCCTGGTGCTGAAGTTCCATGCACAGAGCACGCTCGTAGGTTTTTTCACGCAAGCCATGGCCGAGCGTATTCAGCACTTCCATGGCACAGCCAGTTACACGATAGACCAGGTCGCTTTCGACATGCATGCTATTCCTTGTTTCTATTCGCGTACATTTGCGTTCATTCGCGGTGAATACCCTTTTACCCCAGCAGCTCCCGCAGCAGTTTGTTCACCAGCTCCGGGTTGGCTTTGCCTTTACTGGCTTTCATGCTCTGGCCCACCAGGAAACCCATGACTTTCTGTTCGCCATTTCGGTACTGCTCCACGGGGCCGGGGTTTTCGTCCAGGACTTTCTGCAGAAGTTCGCGGATGGCGCCTTCGTCCACCACCTGCACCAGGCCTTTTTCCTTCACGATGATTTCGGGGTCTTTGGGCTCTTCGCACATGTGCTCAAAGACGGTTTTGGCAATTTTGCCGCTGATGAGCTTATCGTCGATCATCTTGACCATCTTGCCGATGTACTGGGCGGGGATGTCAAATTCGCGAATGTCCTGTTTGCGCTCTTTCAGGACGCGCAGCACGTCGCCCATCACCCAGTTGGAGATGATTTTGCCGTTGTTATGGGTTTTGACGGCGGCTTCGTAGTAGTCGGCCACGTACTTGTCGGAGGTCAGGACGCCGGCGTCATAGACGGGGATGCCGTACTGCTGCACAAAGCGTTCCTTTTTGGCGTCGGGCAGTTCGGGCAGGGTGCCGCGCAGGGCGTCGATCCACTCATCGGTGAGGTTGACGGGCACCAGGTCGGGTTCGGGGAAGTAGCGGTAGTCGTGGGCTTCTTCCTTGCTGCGCATGGAGACGGTGATATTTTTTTCGGGGTCGTAGAGGCGGGTTTCCTGGACGACGCTGCCGCCTTCATCCAGAATCTGGGCCTGGCGTTTCATTTCGTATTCGATGGCCCGTCCCACGTTGCGGAAGGAGTTCATATTCTTGATTTCGGCTTTGGTGCCCAGTTTCTCCTGGCCCACGGGGCGCAGGGAGATGTTGACGTCGCAGCGCAGGGAGCCCTCTTCCATGTTGCAGTCGCACACTTCCAGGTACTCCAGGATGCTCTTGATCTTTTCCAGGTAGGCTTTGGCTTCCTCGGGGCCGCGCATGTCAGGCCTGGAGACGATCTCCATCAGGGGCGTACCGGCGCGGTTGAGATCAATGTAGGAGCTGCCGGGTTTGCCGATGCTGGAGCCGTGGATGGACTTGCCGGCGTCCTCTTCCATGTGAATGCGCTCGATGCCGATGCGCTTGGTCTGGCCCTCGGGCAGGTCGATCATGATGTAGCCCTCTCCCACGATGGGTTCTTCGTACTGGGAGATCTGGTAGCCCTTGGGCAGGTCGGGATAGAAGTAGTTCTTGCGGGCGAACTGGGAGAATTTGTTGATGGTGGAGTTGATGGCCAGGCCTGTCTTGATGGTGTAGTCCACCACCTTGCGGTTGAGCACGGGCAGGGAACCGGGCATGGCCAGGCACACCGGGCAGGTATGGGAATTGGGCTGCTGTCCGACTTTGGTGCTGCAGCCGCAGAAGATTTTGGATTCAGAGAGAACCTGGGCGTGAATTTCCAGTCCGATAACCGTTTCGTATTTCATGTGTATGCTCCCGAAAATATTCTCTGTATATGGGGTTGGTATCTTACGCCATTCACGCGCCATGAGGCAAGCCGCGAACACCACCGGATGGCTCAGCAACTCGCTGAAATATCACGGAACGGGCAGGCAATGGAAAAATCCCCAAGTGCAAGGCGTCCGCAGAGCGTGGCGTGAGGCGCACTCCCCGCATGTTGCAACGACGAGCGGCCGCGGGCAACACCACAGACGGGGATTTTTCAGCAGCCTGTCAGCCATTCAACAGAAAGCTGAGCACAATGGGCAGGGTAACAGCCGCCAGGGCGGTCTGAATGGTGATAATGCTGGCCATGAGGGTGGTGTCGCCCCCCAGCTGGCGGGCCAGGATATAGGCGGAGGGGGCCGTGGGCAGGGCGGTGAAGAGTACGGCGATGAAGAGGGCGTCACCGCTGAGACCCAGCCACATGCCAAGCGCTGCCGTCACCAGCGGCAGCACCATGAGTTTCAGGACGCTGGCAATGGCCAGATCCTTCTTGGATGAGGTGATGGCGCGAAACTGCAGTCCGGCACCGACGGCCAGCAGGCCAATGGGCAGGGAAGCGCGCCCCAGGGCGTCAATGGTGGCCAGTCCGAAGCTGGGCAGGGGGATGGCAAGGGCGTTGAAGAGAATGCCAACAACGCAGGCCAGGATAAGGGGGTTTTTGGCCAGGGCCACCAGTACTTTCTGCATGCCGCTGTGCTCATCGCTGCTGTGGCGCAGCAGTACAAAGACGCACAGCACATTGACCAGGGGAATCAGGGTCGCCATGGCAATGGCGGCAAAGGTCAGGCCGCTCTCCCCCAGCAGAGCAGCGGCGGCGGCAATGCCCACAAAGGTATTGAAGCGCACGGCCCCCTGGAACACTGAGGTGAAGGCCGGCCCGCCCATGCCCAGAGGTCGGCGCAGGATGACGGTCAGCAGGCCCACCAGCACGGTGGCGCCAGCCAGGGTCAATACCATGCTCCACAGGGAGAGCTCGGCCAGAGGCGCGCGGTAGAGGTTTGAGAACACCAGCGCGGGGAAAAAGATAAAGTAGGTGATGCGCTCGGCCAGGGGCCAGAAGGCATCACCGGGAAAACGGCGAACGCGCAGAAAATACCCGAGGGCAATGAGGGCGAAGACCGGGAAAAGGGCGCTGAAGATCGTAAACAATTCGTACCTCGATTTTGGCATTACGGCCTGATCAGGCGCAGAAGGGTAAGGATAGACCATGGCTGCTCCGTGAACAAGCTCCTTTTTACGGCCAAACTCCCCTTGCCTTCCCCCTGCACCAAAGGTACAAATCTCCTGAGAGGCTGCTGAAAACTCCAGCACAGGCAGTCCCCGCGAGTGGAATCTCTCACCGATCAGCCATACTTCCGGAGGTGCCCATGCCACGAATTGCCCTGCTGACACATGCTCTGATTGCCTTGCTCATATTCACCAGTACGGCTGCGGCCACCTCTTCAGCGCTGATCGTCGGCATGGAGCTATCCTACCCGCCCTTCGAGATGACAGATGCCAGAGGAGAGCCTTCGGGAATCAGCGTGGAGATGGCCAGGGCGATCGGGGAGATCCTCGGACGCGAAGTCATCATCGAAAATATTCCCTTTGACGGCTTGATCCCGGCCCTGCGCACGGGAAAAATCCATATGATCCTCTCCTCCATGACTGCCACGCAAGAGCGCGCACGGGTCGTTGATTTCTCCGAACCCTATCTGAGCACCGGGCTGTGTCTGCTCCTCAATCGGGCCAGTGAAGTCACCAGCATTGACGAACTGAACCGGCCGGGAGTGGTTATTGCTGTCAAACGCGGCACCACCGGACATGCCTACGCGTCTCGCCATCTGAGTCAGGCGCGCATACTGGTACTGGACAAGGAGGCCGCTGCGGTTCTTGAACTGGTACAGGGGAAGATTGACGCTTTCATTTACGATCAGATGTCTGTCTACTCGCACTGGCAGCGTAATCGGGAGACAACCCGCGCGATTCTGGAACCCTTTCAGCGTGAGTACTGGGCTGTGGGCCTGCCCAAGGGGAGTGAAGACCTGCGCCTTCAGATCAACGACGCCCTGGACCGGCTGCGCGGTGAGGGTTTTTTTGAAAGGCTGGGAGACAAGTACCTCGGCGAGCAAAAGCGCGCCTTTAAAGAGCTGGGATACGGATTCTACTACTGATGCCCTGGCAACGCTTTTTCCTGCGCGGCGCAGCGGCTCCCTCCCTGCCAGCGGCGACACTCAACGCCGTGGTACTGTGCTTCGGCCTCAGCGCCCTTTTTGTGTACGCTTTCAGCGCCCTGCAGTATGAGTGGCACTGGCAGGTACTCTACCAGTATCGGCACAAACTCTGGCAGGGGTGGCTGATGACCGTGATGATCAGCGCCATCAGCCTGCTGATGAGCCTTATCGTCGGCCTGCTGCTGGCCGCGGCTCAGCGCAGCCCGGTGATCCTCGTGTGCCAGCTTGGACGCACCATCGTGGAAGTGATTCGCGGCACACCGCTGCTGGTACAGATACTCATCTTCTTTTACGTGGTAGCCGATGCCTTTGGCCTGCAGAACCGCTATGTGGCAGGGGTGCTCATCCTTGCTCTCTTCAGCGGTGCCTATATCTCTGAAATCATCCGGGCCGGCGTCGAGAGCATCAGCCAGTCCCAGATTGACTCGGCACGCTCTTTGGGCTTCACCCCCTGGCAGATCTATCGCCATGTCATCATTCCCCAGGTGCTGCGACGCATCCTGCCGCCTTTGGCCGGGCAATTCGCCTCACTGATCAAGGACTCTTCGCTGCTGTCCATTATTGCCATCAGCGAGTTCACCCTGAACGCCCAGGAAGTGAACGCCTTCACCTTCAGTACCCTGGAGAGTTATCTGCCCCTGGCCCTGGGATACCTGATACTCACCCTGCCAGTTTCTCTGTACAGCCGCCACATGGAGAGGAAGTTCAACTATGCGACTTGAACTGAGCAGTCTGGTCATGAATTTTTCCGACCAGCGTGTACTGGGCCCCATTGACTTTGTTTCGCCTGACTTCGGCTGCCTGGTTCTGGTGGGACCATCGGGTAGTGGCAAGACCACTCTGCTGCGCATTCTGGCCGGACTGCTGATCCCCAGCGGTGGTGAAGTCCGTATCGACGGCCAGAGGGTCGCCCGTCGCGAGAGGGAACTGCTGGCCCACCGTCGCTGTGTGGGAATGGTCTTCCAGGAGTTCAACCTCTTTGCGCACCTCAGCGCCCTGGAGAACATCGCGCTGCCCCTGCGCGAAGTGCACGGTTACCATCGTCAGGCTGCTGATGAACGCGCCTGGCATTTACTGGAGCGCTTCAACCTCCAGGAGCATGCCACCAAAAAACCCGCCCAGCTTTCGGGCGGACAGAAGCAGCGCATCGCCCTCGCCCGTGCCATCGCCATAAAGCCGCGCTTTTTCCTGCTGGACGAACCCACTTCAGCCCTTGACCCCATGATGACCACCGAAGTCCTTGACATGATTGCGCAGCTCCGTGAGGCCGGACAGAAGATCATCATCGCCTCTCATCATATGGGATTCGCCCGGCGGGTCGGCGACCTGTGCGCTTTTGTGGAAAACGGTCAGCTGGTGGAATGGGCCGACACCAGCACCTTCTTCAATGCTCCCCGAACACTCTCACTGCAGCGTTTCCTGGAGACAGTCCTGCGCTATTAGCAGGCCGCTGAAAACCCTCATCTGTGGCGTTGCTCGCAGGACGCTCACGCGCCAGCAACGCACGGGGAGTACGCTTCATTTTCGCTCCGCGAGCGCCTTGCGCCTGAGCATTTTCAATTGCCTGCGCAGTTTGAGTTATTTCAGCAACCTGTTGATCAAACCGCAGACGAGGGGTTTCAGCAACCTGCCAATAAAAAAGCCCACAGCGCGGGGCTGCGGGCAGCAACAGAAAAAAGACGACAATCACTCTACGGTAATACTGTCCTTATTCCTCTCAAAGGTTGACTTTCCAATTCCCTTGACGCGAGTGATATCCTCAGGCTTCTGAAAAGGGCCATTCTGTTCGCGATACTCGATAATCGCCGCGGCCCGCTGATCTCCCACGCCATTGAGCGCGGCCAGCTCCGCCTGTGATGCGGTGTTGATGTTTACTTTTGCCAGGGCGATGCCAAAGGCGAGTCCGATAACACACAACAAGGCCAGAATTCTTCGTACCATGGGAATACCTCCGGAAGAGTTTTCGGGTTACACAGAACGATAATAGACGGTAATGCATAGAATGTAAATTGTATTTACGAGTTCCAATAAAAATAACAACAGCGACATCCGTCGCGCAGCAAAAAAAAGCCCCCGCAAACGCGGAGGCCTTGATGCTTTCAGTCTGCCTGCGGGCAGTGCCTTTATTGTCAGTTGGCACCACAGCAGAGTTTGTACTTCACCCCACTGCCACAGGGACACAGCGCGTTGGCAGCTGGTGTGCTCTTCTGGGCCTTCTTCTGCTGGCGCCGCCGCTCTGCGCGGTTACGGGCCTCAGGAACTGAAGCAGCATCCTGCAGGGACGGGGGCTCTTCCTCCTTGGCTATCTCCACCTTGAAGAGGATAACGACAGTCTCTTCCTTGATGCGGCTCATCATATTTTCGAAGAGCTCAAAGGCTTCGCGCTTGTATTCGGTGAGGGGATTTTTCTGGCCGTAGCTGCGCAGGCCGATGCCCTCCTTGAGGCGGTCCATGCTCAGCAGGTTATCCTTCCACGCGGTATCGATGATATTGAGCAGGAAATAGCGCTTGAGGGCAAAGAAGCGCTCCTTGCCGATTTCCTCCTCCTTGCGGTGCAGCACTTCAAAGACCTGCGCGCGCAGACCTTCCCTGACTTCCGTCACCTTGGCGGTGTCGTCAAAGCGGCCGAAATCCGGGGCGAAGGAGAAGTAATAACGGAAGGATTCGCTCAGCTCTTCCTGTTTCACGTCCTGGGTATAGCCCACTGCCGGTATGGAGAGCTGGAAGATATCGTGGAGAATCTGGTCGATGCGCTCCTCGACCATGCCGTCAACGCCTTCGCCGCCAAGGATTTCGCGGCGATAGGTATAGATGATCTGGCGCTGCTGGTTCATGACATCGTCATACTCCAGCAGGTGTTTACGTACTTCAAAGTGGTAGTTTTCCACTTTTTTCTGGGCATTCTCGATGGCCCGGTTGACCAGCGTATGCTCGATGGGCTCGCCTTCCTGCATGCCGAAACGATCCATGAGGTTCTTGATGCGGTCGCCGCCAAAAATCCGCATGAGATCGTCCTCCAGGGAGAGGAAGAACTGTGAGCTTCCCGGGTCGCCCTGACGCCCGGAGCGTCCGCGCAGCTGGTTGTCGATGCGGCGGGATTCATGGCGTTCGGTGCCCACTATATGCAGGCCGCCAAGCTCCAGCACGCCTTCGCCCAGCTTGATGTCGGTTCCACGGCCAGCCATGTTGGTGGCAATGGTCACGGCGCCTTGCTTGCCTGCATCGGCAATGATGGTGGCTTCATGGGCGTGGTTCTTGGCGTTCAGCACATTGTGCTTGATCTTGGCTTTCTTCAGCAGATTCGACAGGTATTCACTGCTCTCAACGGAGATGGTTCCCACCAGGCAAGGCTGCCCCTTCTGGTGCGCTTCGCGAATCTCTTCAATGACGGCGGCAAACTTCTCGTCCTTGGTGCGGTAGACCTTGTCGGTGTTGTCGATACGCTGCATGGGGACGTTCGTGGGAATAACGGCCACTTCCAGGTCATAGATCTTCTTGAATTCCGCCGCCTCGGTATCCGCCGTGCCGGTCATGCCCGCCAGCTTGCTGTAGAGACGGAAGTAGTTCTGATAGGTGATGGTGGCCAGGGTCTGGTTTTCCCGTTCAATGGGCACCTGCTCCTTGGCCTCAATGGCCTGGTGCAGGCCGTCGCTGTAACGGCGTCCCTCCAGCACACGACCCGTGAATTCATCGACGATGACAACCTTGCCATCCTCGTCCACCATATAGTGGATATCGCGCTGGTAATTGTGGTGGGCTTTCAGGGACTGGTTGACGTGGTGCAAAAGCTTCATATTGCTGACGTCGTAGAGGTTTTCAATGCCCAGCAGGGCTTCAGCCTGCTTGACGCCAGGCTCTGTCAGCACGGTATTGCGGCTCTTTTCGTCAATGTTGAAGTGCTCACCCTCCTGAAGCTGACGCACCACCTTGTCGGCGCGGTAGTAGTCGTCGGTGGAGACTTCGGCGGGGCCACTGATTATGAGCGGTGTGCGGGCTTCGTCAATCAGGATGGAGTCCACTTCGTCCACAATGGCGAAGTTGTGTTCGCGCTGGACGTAGTCTTCGATACGGAATTTCATATTATCGCGCAGGTAGTCAAAACCCAGCTCGTTATTGGTTCCATAGGTGATATCGGCACCATAGGCGGCTTTGCGCTCCTCATCGGTCAGGCCGTGGACGATCACCCCAACCTCCAGGCCGAGAAAGCGATAAATTTTCCCCATCCACTCGGAGTCGCGCTTTGCCAGGTAATCGTTGACGGTGATAACGTGGACACCCTTGCCACTCAGGGCGTTCAGGTACACTGGCAGTGTGGCTACCAGGGTCTTGCCTTCACCGGTCTTCATTTCCGCGATATTGCCGGCGTGCAACACGGCACCACCGATAAGCTGCACATCAAAGTGACGCATTCCGGTGGTTCGCACTGACGCTTCGCGCACCACAGCGAAGGCTTCCGGCATAAGGTCATCCAGACTTTCGCCGGCAGCGTAGCGCTCGCGGAATTCAATGGTCTTGGCCTTGAGTTCATCGTCACTGAGTGCCTGCGTGGAAGCTTCAAGGGCGTTGACTTTATCCACCAGGGGCCGGATTTTCTTCAGTTCCCGTTCGTTCTTTGTTCCAACTATCTTTTTGGCCAGATACTTCAGCATACATACCTTCATTTCGGGTGTGGTTTTCAAGGGAACCTATATACCAGATGGGGTAAAATGTGGCAAATGAAATACATTTTACAGTAAAGCCGCATCTAACTTTCCTACGGCAATGGCGCAACAAAAATACCGCCTTCCGGTGGCCGGTCATACCATCTGCCGTATTGACTTCTGCAGGGGAGTGCTTCAATCTAGCAGCTTGCTGAAATACCTCAAACGCGCAGGCAATTGAAAAATGCTCAGGTGCAAGGCGCTCGCGAAGCGAGGAATGAAGCGTACTCCCCGTACGTTGCAGTGACGAGCGACGGCGAGCAACGCCGCAGATGAGGGTTTTTCAGCAGCCGACTAGGCCAGACTCAGTACAATTCCGGATGGTACCATGCAGCCTCTGCCTTACTACGCCCTTGGTGAAAACGCCTACGCCCGTCGTCAGTACGACGAAGCCCTGGAGTACTTCCTGCTGGAGATTCAGGCCGATCCCCAGTGGATCAGGCCCTGGATGAGCGTGGGCATGCTCCTGCTGGCCCAGGGGCGCTTTGAAGAGTGCCGCCTCCACATGGAAACCGCCGTAGGGCACATCCCCCGTTCACCCATCCTGCACATGCTGCTGGGTGACTCCTACCTGAACCTGGACGAGTATCAGGCCGCCATCGAACAATATCAGCTTTCCCTCGACCTCCTGCGGGAACACGGCACTGCGGCAGAGCAGGTGCAGGTTGATCACGACCGCATCCGCGGCCAGATATTCAAGGCCATGGGCGACTGCTTCATGATGCTTGAAAACGATGAGCAGGCCATGGAGCACTTCCGACAGGCCATCGCCTTCGGAGAAAGCAGCCGCGAACTCTCCCACAAGATGGCCCTCATCTGCATTGAAAGCGCCCGCTTCGCCGAGGCCGAAGAGATCACTGCCCAGATACTGGAAACAGAACCCACAGACCAGACCGGGCACCAGCTCAGTGGTTACCTGGCCGGCTGCCAGCGCGGCCATGAGGCCCTGCAACGCGCCATGGAGCAGATCCGCAGCTACGAGAAGCGCCTGAACATGGCGGGAAAACTCTTCACCCAACTGGGAAAGCGTTCTGAATTCTTCCTGGAGCGGGTGCAGCCCGGCTCGGAAGAGATGGCTGGCGTGGCGCGCATCGTGAAAAAGTCCCAGAAGGAGTTCCAGAAAGCCCTGCGACGCATTGCCCTGCAGCCCGGTGAGAACGACGACATGGGGCAGCTGACGGAAGACCTGATCGGGGCCATCATGCCCCACTTCAAGACCCACAGCGAACTGCTGGACGATGTACAGGCCCAGGCCCACAAAGCCGTGGGAGACCCCTGCTGGAACCTGATGGGCGACGACAGTAAGCAGCTGCTTATCCAGGCCCTCTACCTGGAGCAGCGTTACGAACAGGCACGTTTCTCCAGTGGGCTGACCGGCATCCAGTACTGCTTTGTACTGGAGCGCGAACTCAAGCGCCACCTCTTTTACCCCTTCAAACAGCAGTTCCTGCAGGAATGCTTTGAGCCCAAAAAAGAGACCTTCAAGATCATGGCTAACTATATCGGCGACAAGATCAATCTCTCCCTTGGCCAGATGGCCAACGTGCTGGAAGCTCTCAAGGATGACAATCCCCATGAGCTCAGCGGCTCCATGGAGGCACTGCGCCAGTTCACCAGTACCCGCCTGAAAAATGGCCTGCAGCTCATCAACAGCAGCTTCCCCCAGCAGGTGAACGACCTGGCCATCAACTACCGCAACTGCTGGGCCCATGGAGAAAATCTGCATCCGGAGGCTTCCAGCGAGTGCCGCAGCATCGTTCTGGGGGATGAAAACACCACGGGGCTGCTGGCTACTTTCCTGGAAGAGCTGCGCTGACGTGAGCCAGTCCATGGGTCCCCGCCTGCTGGTCAGCCGCTGCCTGGGCTTTGCCCCCTGCCGCTATGACGGCCGCCAGCTCCAGTGCGAACTGGTGGATGCCCTGAGACCCCATTGCGAAATTCTCACCATCTGCCCCGAAGTGGACGCCGGCCTCCAGACACCCCGTCCACCCATGAATATCCACCGCTGTGCCCATGGCGCGATACAGCTGATCCAGGCCACGGACCAGCGCGATCTGACCGCTCAGCTGTCTGAGTTCGCCACAACCAGTATTCCCGGCCTTGATATCGATGGTGCTTTCCTGAAGGCCAAATCTCCCTCCTGCGGAGTGGACAGCACACCCCACCACCTGCCTGACACGACCACTGTCCGCGACTCCGGCCTTTTTGCCAGCCATCTGCGGCAATACTTCCCCTGGCTGCCCCTGGGCGATGAAGTCGGGCTGGAAGACCCCGAAACGCGCCACCACTTCCTGGCACGCCTGTTCTGCCTGGGGCGCTGGCGCCACAGCCATCAGGAGGAGCTCCCTGGATGGCTGGAACACTTTCACCGCCGCCACAAGTACCTCCTCATGGCCTACGACCCCAAAAGGCAGAAGGAGCTGGGAGCCGTCGTCGCCGCAGCGGGCAGGCATCCGGACGCCAGCCACATCAATGCCTATGAATACGGGCTGCGCGGAGCCCTGCAGGCTCCGGTGACGCGGGGCCGGGTTATCAATGCCATCCAGCATATGGCCGGGTACTTTCAGCCCAGCAAGCAGGAAAAAGAAGCTTTCGCCACAGCCCTGAGGGCCTACCAGTCCGGCACTGTTCACACGGAAGTCCCGCTGGAACACCTGCGCGACTGGAACACCAGACAACCCAACGCCTACATTGAGGAACAGCACTTCCTGATGGGGCTCTCAGCAGTCTGCCGGAATGACTCCCCACTGCCATAACGCTTTGGGAGTTTTCCCTTGGTGCGCCCCTCCAGGCGTGGTAATATCTCGGTTTACCATTTCGGGAGTGACAACATGTTTCCAGTGGCCGGGTATCGCCCATGACACAGGTTCTGTTTATCGCCGTCGGCGGTGCGCTCGGCGCCCTGGCCCGTTTTTTCAGTGGCGCCCTGGCCCTGAAGCTCCTGGGCGGAAACTTTCCCTTCGGCACCCTGCTGGTCAATGTCGCGGGAAGCTTTCTGCTGGGCGTGGTCTACGTACTCACAACCCAGAAGGGCATGCTGCCCGATGAGTTCCGGCTCTTTTTTGCCATCGGCTTTCTGGGCTCCTACACCACCTTCAGCACCTTCGCCCTGGATTCGGTACTCCTCAGCGACAGTGGCACCATGGGGCTGGCACTGATCAATATTCTGCTGAACGTGACATTGTCCATTGCCGCTGTGGTGGGAGGCATGATGCTTACCCGCATGCTGCTGGTACAGGCATAAACAAAAAATACCCTATTTTCCCTGGAGGATATGTGCAGATAGCTTTCGGATGTGATCACGGCGGTTTTATGCTCAAGGAGCTGATTCTTTCCGTGGTCCGTAAAAATGGACTGGATATTCTTGATTTTGGTTGCATGAATACTGAGCGGGTGGACTACCCGGACTACGCCAGCCCGGTCTGTCAGGCTATCAGAAGCGGGCAGGCCCAGCGGGGCATCCTGGTGTGCGGCTCTGGTATTGGCATGAGCATTGCCGCTAACAAGTTCGCGGGCATCCGCGCCACCCTGTGCAACGACCTGTACACCGCCCGCTTCAGCCGCCTGCACAACGACTCCAATGTGCTGTGCCTGGGTGGACGCATCATCGGCCCGGATCTGGCTGCCGATATCGTGCAAGTATGGCTTGACAGCGAGTTTGAGGGAGGGCGCCACAGCGGACGCCTGCAGAAAATCCGTGACCTGGAGACAGCTTCCAAAGCTGCGCCGGGCTGCTAACACAGGAGACAACGACAGCATGAGCAGTGACGAAAAACAACGCTTTGATTCCATAGAAGAGGCCATTGAGGATATCCGCAATGGCAAGATGGTCATCCTGGTGGATGACGAAGATCGCGAAAACGAGGGTGACCTGGTCTGTGCGGCCGAGAAGGTCACGCCGGAAATCATCAACTTCATGGCGAAATTCGGCCGCGGCCTGATCTGCCTCTCCCTGAGTCGCGAAAAGGCGGAGACCCTGGATCTCGGGCCCATGGTGCGCGACAACACCTGCGCCTTCGAGACGGCCTTCACCGTCTCCATCGAAGCCCGTCACGGCGTCAGTACCGGCATCAGCGCCCAGGACCGGGCCCATACGATTCTGACCGCCGTGGCCCCCGACAGCAAAGCCCACGACCTGGTGCGCCCCGGCCATGTATTCCCCCTGATCGCCAAAGATGGCGGCGTCCTGCAGCGCACCGGCCAGACCGAGGGCAGCGTGGATCTGGCCCGCCTGGCCGGCCTCTCGCCTGCCGGGGTCATCTGCGAGATCATGAACGACGACGGCACCATGGCGCGTTACAGCGAACTGCGCGCCTTTGCCGACGAACACCATATGAAACTGGTGACCATCAAAGATCTGATCTCCTACCGCGTTCATGTCAGAAAAGAGCTTTCCATAGAGCGCATCGCCGAAGCCAATCTGCCCACCCGCTACGGTGGCGACTTCAAACTGATCGGCTACCGCTCCCGACTGGATGGCAGTGAGCACATCGCCCTGGTGAAGGGGGATATCACTCCGGAAACCCCGACCCTGGTGCGGGTACACTCCCAGTGCCTGACAGGAGATGTGTTTGGCTCCCTGCGCTGCGACTGCGGTTCCCAGATTCAGACAGCCATGAAGGCCATTGAAGAGGCGGGATCCGGCGTTGTGCTCTACCTCTTCCAGGAAGGACGCGGCATCGGCATTCTCAATAAGATCCGCGCCTACCATCTGCAGGACGAGGGCATGGATACGGTGGAGGCCAACGAAGCCCTGGGATTTGCCGCTGACCTGCGCGACTATGGCACCGGCGCCCAGATCATCGCCGACCTCGGCATCAAAAAGATCCGCTTGCTGACCAACAACCCCCGTAAACTGGTGGGCCTTTCCGGATACGGGCTTGAGATAGACGAGCGCGTTCCCCTGCATACAGCAGAGTGCGAACACAATACCCGCTACCTCAACACCAAGAAAGACAAGCTGGGACACTTACTGTAAAAGATTACCCGTAAACGGCTTATTTCAATACACAGGTGACGCGTGCGCAGGATTTCCCTGGAAAAAATTCAGTCGGGCGAAAAGACCGCCGATGGCGTGTACACCGGGGGAGACAACCTCCTGGTGGGTGCCGGCTATCGCCTGAGCGGCAAGAATCTCGACCGCCTGGACGAGCTGGGAGTCCTGTGGGTGTACATGGATGACCCCCGTACCCAGGGAATGCAGCCCTCTGCCACGATCAGCGAAGATCTGAAGCGCACCACCAGGCATCGCGTTCACCAGGTTTTCCACGCCATCACCGAGGCGCATGCCAACCAGACCATCGACGACCCGGAAACCCACATGGATGCAGTCTGCCCCAAGGGAATAACTTCAGAGTGGCTCAGTGAGCTGGAAGCTGCCAGCAAGAGTCTTCTGGAAAACATTTTCCTGGGAAGCTCCAAGTGTTTTGTGGTCACCCCCCAGGAGGAGCGGGAAGGCTACTTCTCCCACCACGCCATCGAGGTTCTGGCAGGCTGCGTCATGATGGCCCGCAAGATGCTCTATGACAGCAAGGAGATTGCCGCCATCGCCCAGGGGGGGCTGATGCACAATGTGGGCATGTTCTTTCTGCCGACGGCGCTGGTGGAGCGCGAAGGCGCCCTGAGCGCCGCCGAGGACGCCCTGATGCGCCACCACCCCCATCTGGGATATGAGTTCCTGCGCAAGAACCCGCGGGTGGGCATTCTGGCGGCCCACATGGCCTATCAGCACCATGAAAGCCAGGATGGCAGTGGCTATCCCCGCGCCCTCAAGGGCTCCAACCGCATCCCCAAAAGGCGTGAACCCATTGCCACCAAAGCGCAGATACACCGCTACGCAGAGATCTGCGCCATTGTGGATACCTTCGTGGCCCTGACTTCCCACCGACCCTACCGCAAAGCCATGACCGTGGACAGGGCCCTGGATGTGATCATGCGCCTGGCGGGAAACCGTCTGAACCTGGAGATGGTCAAGGTGTTCATCTCCATCACGCCCCGCTACCCAGCGGGAAGCGAAATCCAGATTCTCAGCGGTGAATATGCCGGGCATACCGGAGTGGTCTGGGAACTTTCAACCCTCGAGATCAACCGCCCGCTCATCAAGGTCCTGGATACCCCGGACGGCGATGCTCTGGCAGACGATGTCTTCATCAATCTGATCGAACAACCCTTTATTCAGATACAGTGCATCTGAGAGAGCAGGAGTGTGCCATGCAGAAGTCAAAGCCTCAGGAAGAAAAGATTCTTGATACGTCCCTGACGGAAAACAACGACGAAATGCTCCAGTTTGTGAGCTTTATGCTCCACGATGAAGAGTACCTGGTGGATATCCACATGGTGCGGGAAATCATCAAGAAAACCACCATCACTTCCATACCGAAAAGCTCCTCCTTCATGGAGGGCATCATCGATTTGCGCGGTTCGGTCATCCCCATCATCAACCTGGCGAAAAAGCTGGGACATCCCACCTCTGACCTGCAGGAGGAAACCAACATCATCATTGTCAGCGTGCAGGGGAAACTCATCGGACTGGTGGTGGACGCTGTACGGGAAGTGGTGCGCATCAGGAACAGCCAGGTGGAGGCCAATCCCTCCATCGCCAAGGGCGGACGCCAGCGCCTTGGTGGCGTGGTGCAGTACCAGGATCGCCTGCTGATTCTACTGGACATGAACTCCCTTTTCAGCGAAGGCGAAATGGACGATATCCTCTCCAACACGTAAAGGACGGACATGCAAGGGCACTCTCTTCTGTGGATAGGAACCGGAGACTTTTTCCAGGAGCAGGCAGCGACGATACAGGCGCTCCAGAGCAGGGGCTTTTCCGTGCTCTTTTCCACGGCGGAACAGGCATTTGATCTCTACTGGGAGAGCATGCCACACATCATCATCGATGAAGGCAGCGACCAATGCCTCAACGAGCAGCCCATTGCCAAAATCCGCAAGGTGACTCCCGATATTCCCATCATCGTCCTGGGGCGCGAGAATGCCCCCGACTGCATTCTGCACTGCCTGCGCTGCGGCGCTTTTGACTACCTGGCACCGCCCTGGAGTAATGAAGAGCTGCTGGAATCCCTCGACAGGGCTGTGATTCGACTGCTGCAGAGTTTCGCCAATACCATGATACTGAAGCAGCTCGTGGAAGAGCGCCGCGAATACGCTCTCGATAACAGCATCGACATGATTCACGGCGTCATCAGCTCCCTGATGCCCACCATCAATACCTTCTGCAGCGCCAAAAGCGCCAATGAAATCCGCATGGCCCTCTTTGAAATCCTGCTGAACGCCATTGAGCACGGAAACCTGCGCATCGGCTACGACGAGAAAAACGATGCCCTTGATGCTGGCACATATCAGCAGCTTTTTGAAGAGCGCACCCGCCAGCACGGTCACAAGAAGGTGCGTTTTGTTTTTATCTTCCGTCGCAACCTCTTCACTTTTATCGTGGAAGACGAAGGCGAGGGCTTCAACGTCAAGCAGCTTCCAGATCCTCGCAATGCGGAAAACCTTTTGAAGACCTCTGGCCGGGGCATTCTCATGAGCTACTTTTACATGGACCGCATTCAGTATAACCGCAAGGGCAACCGCGTCATCCTGATCAAGCGAGCCGACAAGCTGTGCGTCCAGAGACCCGACTTCAGGAGCCATCCATGAAACAGACTTGTGCCACCTGCGCCTGGCGCGCCACCTGCGGGAAAAAATTCTCCATTTCCGATCCATCACGATGCCCTGATTATGTTGCCGATTTGCAGCTGCAGCAGCAGGCCATCGGGGATGAGTCCAGCACCTCCGACCGAAACCCTCCCCGTAAAGCACTGCGCTGGGAGCAGATGCAGGAAAAAGACAAGTAAGCGGAGATTTTGCTTGAAATCGCTGAGTATTTCCCTATAATCCCCGATGTTCGACGGGGGCCTGTCCTCTGTCGGCGTATGGGCTGGTGTAGCTCAATTGGCAGAGCAGCTGACTTGTAATCAGCAGGTTGGGGGTTCAATTCCTCTCACCAGCTCCATTCAGCCATTATCGTGGGGAGGTTCCCGAGCGGCCAAAGGGAACAGACTGTAAATCTGTCGTCATCGACTTCGGAGGTTCGAATCCTCCCCTCCCCACCACTCTTTAAGCGGGAGTAGCTCAGTTGGCTAGAGCATCAGCCTTCCAAGCTGAGGGTCGCGGGTTCGAGTCCCGTTTCCCGCTCCAAATGGAACAAGCACACTCACATGAGTGTGCTTTTTTTCTTGGCAACGCTGATGGGGGTTTTCCAGCAGCCTGCTGAGGGTTCCTGGCATTTCACCCATCCACATCCTTTCGCATCAACACCGCTCCCACAGTCGCTCCTTTCACCCACGGCAGCAGCGCCAGCGAACTCCCGGGCGATCCGCTCCAGGTTTTCCGGGGCTGCCAGCGCAGGGAAAAACACTTCCCCTCGGGAGACTGGCAGAGCAGTTCCTCGCCATCAGCCAGACCAGCGAAGACCTCCGCCACCAGGTAGCGTGAACGCTTCACATCAAGCAGGCGCGCCACGGGCTCCTGAGCATCGGATGGCGGGCGACTCTCTTCCCGAGGCAACTGGGGATCAGCCATGGGAGCGAGACCGTGCAGCGCGGCAAACTCCCTGCCATCAAACCAGTACGCAAGCATCTCCCGGCAGGTGCACACATGGCGATAATCCAGTACCAGGGTCAACGGCCAGGATTGCAGACGCCCGAGGTGGCCCCGCAGATCAAGGTAACGGGAGTGGTGGAGCACCGAATCGTTGCCCCGCTCCAGCAGAAAACGCTGGCCGGGACGCGAGGGCTCTTCCAGCAGGCATGTCTGCCCCACGGCCATATCAAGCAGCGCGCGACGGCTGCTGAAAAAGGCAATGGCGCCAAAAACCCTCAGCTCAAAAGAAAAGGGCGCGCCAGCGGAGCGAAAGAAATCCGGGAGACTCTCCAGGCTAAGCTCACGGGAGAGCACGGCGCCATCCAGCCCCATCCGCTGCAGCCAGGTATAGTAGGCGGGATGGTTCCCACCGGAACGCACGTCAAAAATCACCTTCAGGTGGGGATATGCCTGCCTGATAACCCGCGCCAGGCCGATATTCTGCAGCCTGACACCCTGGATACGGCCGGGCCGCAGCAGGTCTGTACGCCGGAACTCGTCCATCAGGGCATCAAGCTGGGAGTCATCGGGCAGGATGTCAGCAGCGAGATCCACCTGCATGCCACCATCATGGGCCTGGGTGAGCATCGCCTCCAGCTCAGGCAGAAAGACTCCCGACCCCTGGCTGGCAGCAGCCCAGGGGATGATAACACGCTTCACGCCATACTCCTGAACGCTGCGAATATCGTCTGCACTGCAGACCACGAATTTACCGTTCACCATGGCCTCCTCTGTGGCTCAGTTCCCTTGCATACCACCCAGTACTGGCAGGCAACGGGCACTTCCACCTGCACGAGAGTGCCTGGATTGACCGACTTGACCATGGTGTCATCCATTTCCCGCATCTGACCAGGCAGCTCCAGCAGTTCACCATCAGTGTTCAGCAGAAACAATGGCTCCCCGGAACGCACTGGCGCGCGACTGTAGA
Source organism: Desulfurispirillum indicum S5 (assembly GCF_000177635.2). Classification (NCBI taxonomy): domain Bacteria; kingdom Pseudomonadati; phylum Chrysiogenota; class Chrysiogenia; order Chrysiogenales; family Chrysiogenaceae; genus Desulfurispirillum; species Desulfurispirillum indicum. The sequence goes on along the minus strand of NC_014836.1, from coordinate 480,855 downwards.
GCAGGGCTACGCCATCCTGCCATCCGATGATCTGGCCGATATACTCAACCTGGCTCACATACCCCGAGGAGCGCAGGTTGATCCCGGGATCCTCCGGTCTGCCCGCCAGAAAGTGCGCTGTGAAGCCCCGGTTGGAAATTTTGCGAAGAAGTTCTTCCATGGCGTCCACCGTTTCAGGGGTACCATCATGGTCATCGATGGCGTTGCGGTAGGCGCAGGTGGTGGCTGCGATATAGAGGTGTGATTTCATGCGCCCCTCGATTTTCAGACAGCTTATGCCGGCATCGCGAAAGCGCCCCAGCTGCCTGATACCCATGATATCCTGTGAATTCAAGGGATAGACCAGTTCACCAGGGTCCTTTGCTTCCCCGCAGACCCGGTAGCCCCAGCGGCAGCTCTGGACACAGCCCCCGCGGTTAGCGTCGCGGCCTGCGGTGAAATTACTGATCAGGCACTTGCCACTGTAGGACATGCACAGGGAGCCGTGGACAAACATCTCCGTTTCCAGGCCACTGGCGGCACCTATACGCTGCACCTGCTCGATGGAAAGCTCCCGGGCGGCAACCATACGGCTCACCCCGGTCTCCTTCCAGGCCAGGGCTTCGGGAGTATTCATGCACGACGCCTGCGTGGACAGATGCACCGTGTGGCCATGCTCAAGGGCACAGCGCACCACGGCAGGGTCAGAGGCGATGACGGCGTCGACACCATGTGCACGAAGCGCGGCAAGGTACGGGGGAAGGAGCGCTATATCTTCGGGACGGGGGTAGATATTGACGGCCACGTATACCTTCGCGCCATGCCCATGGGCAAAGGAGATCCCCCGGACCATATCGCCATGGGAAAAATTTCCCGCCCGCTGCCGCAGGCCACCGATATCGCCACCGATATACACCGCGTCCGCACCATAGGTTACGGCGGTGTACAGTTTTTCGAGATCACCCGCCGGAGCGAGCAGCTGCGGTCTGCATGGTTTCATGATGGTATTTTTCGACGGTGACACAATAAGATCCTTGAACTCACATGGGATGCGTATTAAGATGTTTTTCAGTGTACAATTCAGGAAGAGTCAGCCTGCGTATCCAGAAAATATTCCAGCAGGCTGCTGACCGTGGAGGACTGCCGTGGAGACTGCTCCGAATTTTTCCGAACTGAAAATTCTCTATGTCGAAGATGAAGCGGTCATACGGAAAGCGCTGGAAAAACCCCTCTCACGTCGGGTCAAAAACCTCTACATCGCCGCCAACGGGCAAGAGGGCCTGGACATGTTCCGGGAACACCGCCCCGACATCGTGGTCACCGATATCAACATGCCGGTCATGGACGGCTTTCGCATGATCGAGCTGATCCGCGAAATCAATCCTGAAGTACCGGTCATCATCACCACCGCCCTCAATGAGGAACACCATATTTCCCAGATGACGGCAATCAATGTCAACAGCTATATTATCAAACCCATCGATATCCGCGAACTGCTGCAGCGCGTCCACGATGCGCTGCACGGCACACAATCCCAGGCCCATGCCGAAGGCGAGGATGAGGTCCTGGTGATCGGCCCCCAGACGCCCCAGCAGAAGGTGCTGCCCAGCCTCTATCAGTTTCTGAAAAAACACCGCGTCTTCGGCGAAGAGATTACCAACCGCGAAATATTCTCCGACCGCAAGCTGCTGGAACGCTGCATTGCCGCCGTGCGCAAGCTACAGCAGTCTGGCCGGATCATGTTTCTGGACAAAAACCTGATACCGGTTCTTGACCATTCCAGCCCCGTCGCCCCCTGCAACAAGTCCCTGCTGGAAATGGAAAACTATCTGCGCTCCCAGGTCAAAGCCCCCACTGATAATCCCGCCACCGCCGAACAGGGTTCCACAAACGGCACCACCTAGTCGCATCCCATTCAAAAACAAGAACATACCAATGCAGATCCCTGTCAATATTTTGGCAACTTTCCCTTCCCCTGCTGCAGCAAATATGTTACTTTTGCAACAGCATATAACGCAAAGTATGTTATAGTATTATCATGCAAAGGGGCAGTGCCATGAAGACAGCCAATGCATTGGACGCCGATTCCCTGGGCCTCAAGAGCGTAGGGAAGATTTACCGGAACCTCGGCTACGAGGAGCTTTTCAAACACGAAGTAGACAACGGGGAAGGTCGGGTATCCTCCAACGGTACCATGATGGTGGACACGGGAAAGTTCACAGGACGATCTCCCAAGGACAAGTATTTCGTCAAGCAGGATCCATCAGCTCAGCATATCGCCTGGGGCAACATCAACAAGCCCGTCGCCGTTGAGGTTTTTGACGAGCTCTACCAACTGGTAACGAACCAGCTCTCCGGCAAGGATGTCTATGTCACCGACGGCTTTGTTGGCTCCAACCAGAAAACCCGCCGCAATATCCGCGTCATCTCGGAAATCGCCTGGCAATCCCACTTCTGCAAGAATATGTTTATTCGCCCCACCGAAGACGAGCTCAGCAGCTTTGCCCCTGAATTTACCATCTACAATGCCTGCAAAGTGGTAAATCCGCGCTGGAAAGAGCACGGAATGAACTCTGAAGTCTTTGTCATCTTCAATATCGAAAAGAATGTGGCTATTATTGGCGGAACCTGGTACGGCGGTGAGATGAAAAAAGGCGTCTTCACCATGATGAACTACTGGCTCCCCCTTGAAAATATACTCTCCATGCACTGCTCCGCCAATGTTGGATCAGAAGGCGATGTCTGCCTCTTCTTTGGTCTCTCCGGCACCGGCAAGACGACCCTCTCCACCGACGCTTCACGCAGGCTCATCGGCGACGACGAGCACGGCTGGGATGATGATGGTATCTTCAACTTCGAGGGCGGCTGCTACGCCAAGACCATCAACCTCGATCCCGGCAGCGAACCGGAAATCTACCAGGCCATCAAACGCGATGCCCTGCTGGAAAACGTGGTCTACGACGACGACGGCATCGTGAACTATGAAGATGCCTCCAAGACGGAAAACACGCGGGTCTCCTACCCCATCTTCCACATTGACAATCACGAGCCCGCCCTGAAAGCTGGCCATCCCCGCAATATCATCTTCCTCACCTGCGATGCCTTCGGCATCCTGCCTCCGGTGTCAAAACTCACCAGGGAGCAGGCCATGTACTACTTCCTCAGCGGATACACCGCCAAGGTTGCCGGTACGGAACGCGGCGTCACCGAACCCCAGGCCACTTTCTCCGCCTGCTTCGGCGAAGCTTTCCTGCCCCTGCACCCCACGGCCTACGCCAAACTGCTGGGCGAAAAGATGGCCAAGCACAATGTCAACGCCTTCCTGGTCAACACCGGCTGGACCGGCGGCGGGTACGGCGTGGGCCAGCGCATGAGCATCAAGGCCACCCGCGCCTGTGTCAACGCCATCCTCAACGGCAAGATCAACGACTGCCAGTTTGAGACCATGGACATCTTCGGCCTGCAGATTCCCGAAGCAATCCCCGGCGTAGACACTTCTGTCCTCAACCCTCGCAACGCCTGGGCCGACAAGTTCGCCTATGACGCAACAGCCAAGAAGCTGGCGGAGATGTTCACCAAAAACTACGAGAAATACATCACCAGAGGCGCCGACTACGATTTCAGCGCAGCTGGCCCCAAGGTATAAGGCCACGACAGGCTCACCCACAAAAACCAGAACGGGGCTTCACTGAAGCCCCGTTTTCTGTTGGATCCGGAAGACCTATGTTTCACCCCCTGCAACTGCGCCACAACACCATAGACACCCCCCTTTTCATGGCCCCGGTGGCCGGTGTCTGCAATATTCCCTTTCGCGTCATCGCCCGTGAACAGGGCTGTCCCAACATCTTCACCGAGATGGTCAGCTCAGAAGCCCTCAGCCGCCATATTCCCAAAACCGTCGAATTCCTGCGGGTGGGAGCAGAGGAACGCCTGCGGCCTTTTGTTCAGTTGTTCGGAGCCAATCCGGCAACCATGGCCCAGTCGGCACGCATCTGCACAGAGGAAGGATTCACGCTGATTGATATCAACATGGGCTGCCCTGTCAAAAAAGTCGTGCGCTCCGGTTCCGGTGTTGAGCTGATGCAGCACCCGCAGCTGGCGGGGGAGATCGTCAGCCAGATGGTCGCGGCAGCGGGAGCCTGTGCGGATATCACGGTGAAAACGCGACTGGGTCTGATCCATGGTGATGAACTGCTGCCAGAACTGGCCCTGCAGGTTCAGCAGGCCGGCGCGTCCATGCTCACGGTACACGCCCGCACCCGCAGTGATGGCTTCGGTGGGCAGGCACGCTGGCACGAGGTGGCTCCCATCAAATCTCTGCTGCACATTCCCCTGATCATCAACGGCGATATCACTGACTACCCAAGCGCCTGTCTGGCCATGGAACAGAGCCGGGCCGATGGAGCCATGATCGCCCGTGAGGGCTATACCCGCCCGTGGATCTTCCGTGAAATACTTTCACAGGTTCGCGGCCAGGCCACCTGCGAGCCCACACCCAGGCAGATCAGAGAAATTCTGCTGCGCCATCTTGACCTTCTGTGTCAGTATATGCCGGAGCGGGCCCATATTCTCATGCGCAAACACGGCTCCTGGTACAGCAAGGGCACACCGGGCAGCAGCGAATTCCGCCAGGCGCTGAATTCCTGCACCGACAGCGCTCAGGTGCGCTCGCTTATCAGTACATTCGCCGCGAGTTGAGCCATGGACAAAAATCTCAAAGTCAACCTGATCGTCTTCTATATTCTCTTCACTCTGGTCATTCTGGCCACGGTGTGGCTCTCGCTGCAGTTCATCGTGGGAATCATTGCCGAAAAGAGCGTAGACAACAAGCTCAGCGAGTCCAAAGTGCACGCCTACCGGGTTCAGTCGAAAATAGAAGACATCATGAGTTCCTACGATATCCGCCGCCTCAATACCAGCCAGACCGACTATCGGGCTCTGCACCAGCTCATGGAGGATATCCGCTCCCGCAATCAGGAGATCATCTACGTTATGGTCATGGAGACCAATGGCCTGGTCGTCCTGCACACAGACCGTCACCGCGAGGGAATAATCCTCAACGATGCCGTCTCCCTGAATGCCGCTGCCGCCGATCGCCCGCTGATCCAGTCAGGCCTGCTGGAAACAGCCGAATTCACCGCTGACGGCTTTGATATCGCTATCCCCATCTTCTACGACACCAGCCGGGTCGGCGTTCTGCGACTTGGCGTTTCCAGTGCGCTGATCCGCGATTCGCTCACCTCGGAAATCCAGGGTCTGATGCGCAAGCACTCCATCGTCTTCCTGGTCATCCTCGGTGCCGTCATCGCCCTCTTTCTCTACATGGTCAACCAGATCAATCGGCTGCGAGAGCTGCAGAAGCGCGTCAGCGCCAACGAGAAGCTGGCCTACATCGGCAGTATTTCCGGCAGTCTGGCCCATGAGATCAAGAACCCCCTCAACGCCATCAACCTCAATATTCAGCTGCTGGAAGAGGATCTGCGCGAAGAAACCATTGACCGTGATGAAGCCATGAGCACCTGCCATGTTATCTCCGATGAAGTGCAGCGCCTGAACGAACTGCTCAATGACTTCCTCATCTACTCACGCATGCACTCGCCCAGGCTGCGCCATGAGAGCATCACCAAAACCATGGGCGCAGTGGTGGAGCTTTTCCGCAAGACCTGCATGGAAAAAAACATCCAGCTCGTCCTGGAAAAAACCAGTAGCCGCAGTGACACCATTTCCATGGACCGCAACCAGATACGCCAGGTACTCACCAATATCATCAAAAACAGCATAGAGGCCTTGGAAAAAAGATCCGGCGGCATCATAACCATAGCCCACTCCATAAACCGCAAGCGTCACCACGTGATCGTCATCGACGACAACGGCCCGGGCATCTCCCCCAAGGATCGCGAAAAGGTGTATGATTTGTTTTACTCTACTAAAAAAGAGGGAACTGGGTTAGGATTGCCTATTGCCAAAAATATTGTGGAAGCCCACGGCGGATCCCTGGAGATACGGAGTATCCTTGGCCGGGGCACTACAGTCACCATTACTTTACCGGATATACCCACATGAGCGACGGGACACCCCCCATCCTGGTAGTTGACGATCAGCGCGCCTCCCTGGAATCCATCAGCCGGGCCCTGGAGAAAAAAGGATATCAGACCCACAAAGCGGAAACTTTCTCCGAGGCGCAGCGCCTTTTTCGTCAGCACAAGCACCCCGTGGTGGTCACGGACCTGAACCTGCCCGATGGCAGCGGCCTGGATCTGGTGCCCTTTGTCAAGGGCCTTCAGGCAAGCAGCGAAATCATCCTCATCACCGCCTACGGTTCCGTGGAAACCGCCGTTGAAGCAATGAAGCACGGCGCCTTTGACTATGTGGCAAAGCCCGTCAACCTCTCGGAGCTGCGCGCCCTGGTCGCCCAGGCCTGGGAGAAGGCCACCACTATTTCAACCCCACCCGCTGGGCCAGGGCGCTCCATCCTCGGAGAGAACAACACCTTTCCTCTGCTGATCGGCCAGAGCAAACCTATGCAGGAAATCTTCGAAAAAATCACCACCGTATCCTCCACCCGGGCATCGGTACTGCTGCTGGGAGAGTCGGGAACCGGCAAGGAGCTGATTGCCCAGACCATCCACGAGTGCTCGGAACGCTGGGAAAAGCCCTATGTGGCCATCAACTGCTCGGCTTTTTCTGAAAGTCTGCTGGAGAGTGAACTCTTTGGTCATGAGAAGGGCTCCTTCACCGGTGCCATGAAACAGTCCAAGGGAAAATTTGAACTGGCCAACGGCGGTACCCTCTTTCTGGACGAAATCGGTGAAATCAGCCTCGCCGTGCAGGTGAAACTGCTGCGTGTCCTGGAAAACCGTGAAATCATGCGTGTCGGCGGCGCCGGAAATATCCCCATCGACGTGCGCATCATCGCCGCCACCAACCGCGACCTGGAGAAAGAAGTCCGCAAGGGCCACTTCCGGGAGGATCTCTACTACCGCCTCAAGGTCGTGGTGATCCATGTCCCCCCTTTGCGGGAACGTAAGTCAGACATACCCCTGCTGGTCAACCACTTCCTGAAAACCTTCGCCAAGGAGAATAACCGCACCATCCGCGGCATATCCGCCGAGGCCATGGAGATACTCAAGAATATCCCCTGGCGCGGCAATGTGCGCGAGCTGCGTAACTGTCTGGAAAACATGGTGATCTTCAATCGCAGTGAAGTGCTCACCACCAGCGATATTCCCTCGGAATACGCGGACCAGAAAGGCTTCAGCGATGAGCCTGACGAAGAGGAACATATCGACTTCGCCGTGGGCATGACCATGGAGGAGATCGAGAAAGAGGCCATCGTCAATACCCTCAACAAGGTGCAGGGGAACCGTACCCAGGCGGCTCGCATGCTGGGCATCGGCCTGCGCACCCTGCAACGCAAAATCAAGCAGTTTGACCTCTGATATGCGAATGGTGTCAGGCAATCTGTGGGACTACCTGGAGCAGTGCCCGGTTGTGATTACCACCGGTGGCCAACTCAATCGCCGCGGCCACTGCTCCATGCCACGCGGCTGCGCCGCCCAGGCCCGCCAGCGCTTCCCACATCTTCCCGCTCAGCTGGGTGCTCTGATCCGCCAGCACGGCAACCACGTCTTCGTCCTTGACCATCAGATCATCGCCTTTCCCATTGAAAACGGGCCCATGGAACCGCCGGATCTGGGAATTCTGAAGCGATCCACCCGCGAACTGGTGGAACTGACCGACCAGCATCAATGGCCCCAGGTGGTGCTCCCCCGTCCGGGCTGTGGCAGTGGCGGCCTGGAGTGGCCTGTTGTCCGCTCCATTCTGGAGCGCTCCCTGGATTCGCGTTTTCTGATCGTGGATTCCCAGAACCCGGCAGACACGGGAGAGACACCATGACAGGGGAAACCCGCACCGATACCGCAAAGCCCTCAGGGGCTGTTAAGCCCTATTCCTGGCGTGACATTACCGCCAGGGTTCTCGTCCACCGCCGACACCTTATCATGGCAAATGCCATCGCTCTGCTGGCGGCTCTGGTCAGCATCCCCGTCCCCTTGCTCATCCCCCTGCTGGTGGACGAAGTACTGCTGGCGCAACCCGGAACCCTGGTCAGCCTCTCTCAGTGGCTGCTGCCCACGGCGTGGCATGGTGCCGTGGCGACGGTGCTGCTCATTCTGCTCATCACCCTCAGCCTGCGAACCCTCTCCGCCGGGCTCGGCGTCTGGCAGATGCGCCAGTTCACCCGTATCGCCAAAGATGTCACCTTTGAGCTGCGCAGCGCCCTGCTCAGCCGCCTGCAACGGGTGACCATGGCCCGCTACGAATCCATCGGCTCGGGATCCATGAACGCCTATCTGGTCAACGATGTCGATACCCTGGATCAGTTTCTGGGCAGCTCCGTAGCCAAGCTGCTCATCTCGGTGCTGAGCATTGCCGGTGCGGGGGTCATACTCTTCTTCATCCACTGGCAGCTGGCTCTCTTCCTCATCTGTTTCAACCCGGTGGTGGTCTACTTCACCATCAAGGTGGGGCGGCAGGTCAAGCACCTGAAGCGCCAGGAGAACCAGGCGGTCGAAGTCTTCCAGCAGTCCCTCAGCGAAACCCTGGACGCCTTCGCCCAGGTGCGGGCTTCGGGCCGCGAGCAGGCATTTTTTGACCGCCTGCGCCTCTATGCCGGTGCTATTCGCGGCCATGCCGACGCCTATGCCTGGAAGAGCGAGGCGGCCAGCCGCTTCTCTTTTCTCATTTTCATGTTCGGTTTCGATATCTTCCGCGCCATGGCCATGCTGACGGTAGTGTTTTCCGATCTCTCCATCGGCCAGATGTTCGCCGTCTTCAACTACCTGTGGTTCATCATGGGTCCGGTGCAGGATGTGCTCAGTATTCAGTACGGCTACCAGGCCGCCAATGGCGCCCTGGAACGCATCAATCGCACCCTCGATCTGGAAGAAGAGCCCATATACCCTCCGCGCCAGAATCCCTTCGCGGGGAAGCTTTCCACGGCTCTTTCCCTGGAAGGGGTAACCTTCGGCTATCGGGACGACGAGCCGGTACTGAGAAATATCAATATGGAAATCGCTGCCGGAGAAAAGGTGGCCTTTGTGGGGGCCAGCGGTGGCGGAAAAACCACCCTGATCCAGCTGTTGGTGGGATTTCACCGGCCTCAGCAGGGGCGCATTCTCTTTGATGGCGTGCCGGTGGAAGAGATTGGCTATGAGACGCTGCGCAATCACATAGCCACGGTGCTGCAGCATCCGCCCATGTTCCATGACAGCGTACGCATGAACATCACCCTCGGGCGCGAAGCCAGTGATGAACAGTTGTGGGAAGCCCTGCGCATCGCCCAGCTCAGGGATACCATCATGCAGCTTCCCGACCAGCTGGAGACCATCGTCGGCCGCCAGGGGCTCAAGCTCTCCGGTGGCCAGCGCCAGCGCCTGGCCATCGCCCGCATGATCCTGCAGGATCCGCGCGTCGTCATCCTGGACGAAGCCACTTCAGCGCTGGATATCGACACCGAACGGGCACTGCATAAAGCCCTGGCCGAATACCTCAAAGGGCGCACCACCATCATCGTCGCCCATCGACTCAGCGCGGTGCGTCAGGCCGAACGCATTATCGTCTTCGAAGATGGACGCATTGCCCAGCAGGGCAGCCACTCTGAGCTGATCCGTACGTCGGGCATCTATTCGTCACTCTACCTGCACGAAAGCCACTGACCAGCAGCCCGGAAGACTACCCCTGCCGTCCTTCCGCCAGGCGCGGCAGATGCCTGCCGCCGTCTTCCACATCCCCCTGACGCATTTTCTCGATGGTTTTCTGCAGTTGATCTGCCTGGGCGGCGAGCTCTTCCACATCGTGGTAGGAGTGCTCCATGGACTGGCTGGTTTCCAGAGATATGCGACGAATATCGTCAATGGAACTGTTAATTTCCTCACTGGTGGCGGACTGCTCCTCCATGGCTCGGGCAATCAGGCGAATCTGATCCGTGGCTGACTGCACCAGGGTCACGATCTCCTGCAGGGACTCGCCGGACTGGTTCGCCCTCTCGGTGGCTTCGCCGATAACGCTGGTGGTCTGATCGACATTTTCCATATTATCCCGGGCACCGCGCTGAATGGCTTCCACAGCCTGGGTAACATTCTTTGTGGCCTCCATGGTCTTCTCGGCCAGCTTGCGCACCTCATCGGCCACCACCGAAAATCCCCGTCCCGACTCGCCGGCCCGGGCCGCTTCAATGGCGGCATTCAGCGCCAGCAGGTTGGTCTGATCGGCGATGTCGCGAATCAGGTTCATGATCTGCCCGATATCTTCGGCCTGACGGGCCAGAATACCCATGTTCTCCTTGAGGCTCAGGGACTGCGTGCGGGCGTGGTTGATGGACTGCACCACCTGACGCACCGCTTCGGAACCTTCGGCCGCCTTGTGTTTGGCCGACTCCGCCGCTTCATGGGTTTCGGAGGTCTTCTGGGCCACTTCCACCATGGTGGAGCTCATGACATCCATGGCGTGGGCCGTCTTCTGGGTTTTCTCGCTCTGCTGCTGAGCACCGCGGCTGGCCTGCTCGATATGGGCAAACAGCTGGCCTGAAATATCACTGACCCGCTCGCTGACACTGCCCACCTGCCGGGCGGCATCGCGCACGGCGTCGTTGATATTGTCCATCATCTTGTTGAGGGCACGCCCCAGCTGACCGATTTCGTTTTTCTCCCTGGCGTCCAGCTGATGGGAACGGTTCCCGGCCGCCACGCCCTGGGCGAAGCGCAGGGCCCTTGAAAGGGGCCGGTAGATCATCAGGCGCATGATGAGAATCACGATGATCAGCAGGGGAACCAGTACCGATGCCATGACAAAGAGGATTCCCAGGGTATTCTCCCGTCGCTGCTCGTCCATGGCGTGATTATTCAGGGAGATGCGCAGGTAGGACGCCGTCTCTCCCTCACGCCAGTTGGTATGGCAGGAGATACAGTCACGGGTGACCTCCATGCGGTAGTAGAAGTGCGAACGGCCATTGTCCAGAGCATGGGCAAAACCGTTATCGAACCGGATATCGGGATTGATGGCGATGTGGCAGTCCACGCAGCTCTGCCCCGCCGCCTGGGTTATCCGCACGTGGGCAAGGCCCTGCTCCGTCTCCTCCATGTCCACCATATGCCAGTCCTTGCGGTGGTACATGCCGCGGCTTTCGCGATACAGCTGCTCGTTGGGGTTCACAAAGGTTCCGTTGTGCTGCACAAAAGGGATGCCGACGGTCACCTGGTTGGAGACATAGTTCATGAGACCGTAGTTGCGCCCGTACATGGCCACTTCATCCACCTCGTTGACCTGGGTGAAACTGTCTATCACGTTCTGAAAGGAGTTGCGCTGCCCCTTGGCAATGGAGTCGGCCGTGTTGGCCACCAGCATCTCCATGTAGCTGTTGCCATGTTCCACCAGGCGCTGCTGAATCAGGCGCTCCTGCCAGCCCTGATAGAGGAAAAAGGAGATCAGAAACAGGATAAAGGCACTGATCATCAGGTAGGCGATGGACCGGAAGATCAGGGAGTGGAAAAACGAGACACGATCCTCTGCAGCATGCATGGTCAGGGCCTCCTTGGAATGATATCGCGGCTGTCATCATAACTGTGGAACATCACCCGCCGCGGAAAGCTCTCCCCGGAGCATCCGATACAGGGGTGTCCGGCACGTATGCAGGTATTGGTATTATTATTGTAACCCTGTACCACGCAGTCGCTGCGGGTCACCATTCCCTGACAGCCAAGCTTCAGCAGACAGCCATCCTCGCCGATCCTGCGGGCAAAGTAGTTTTCCTGAAAGTCAGCGTAGTTCACACAGCGGTCGTGAACCGTGCGTCCGAACATATGCCGGGGACGTCCATAGCGATCACTCGCGGGTGGTCGCCCATGGGCGGTAAAGTAGAGCAGGGCATAGAGCAGGTGTTCGGGCTTCATGGGGCAACCGGGCAGGGTGATCAACGGCGTGGTATACCCTTTGAAACTGGAGTACTGCAAAAGTCCCATGCAACCTGTGTCCATACCGGGCATTTTGGTAATACCGCCGAAGCTGGCGCAGGTTCCTGCCGCGATACAGGCCGTGGCCTTTGGCAGAATGCGCTCCATCCAGGAATCCATGGTGCGGTGCCCCACCATGCAGGTATGGGGCATGCTCACGGGGATGGAACCCTCCAGCACCAGCACAAAAGGCTCTTCCGAAGCCAGCAGCTTCTCCTTGATGGCGATGACCTGATCGCCAGTGGCCAGGGAGAGGTCATGGTGGAAGACGATATGGGCAAAGCGGGTGAGAACATCCAGCACCGGCACCTTTTCGATGTCCAGCAGGGCGCACGAGCAGCCGGTACAGGAGCTTCCGTGCAGCCACAGAATATTGAGAGGTTTCCGGGGGCTTGCGTCAGCCGCCAGCAGATCCTCAAACGAAAGGAATGACGACGCGCCCACGGCCGTAATGGCTGCAAAAATCCGCTTCAGGGCCTGGCGCCGGTCGATATTCCTGGAAATTTCAGTAAACATGCGTCCTCCTTCAATGTACCGAACAGCCGATACAGGGGTCTGTTGAGCGCACAATGCGCGCCAGCTCCATGGGATTGGCGGCATCGGCCACCTCGGTACCCTCCAGCATCTTCTCCACCGCACCGGGGTTGCCACGGCCATCGCGGGGAGACATATTCCAGGTGGTGGGAACCACCATCTCGTAGTTGCGGATCACGCCCTTGCCATCGGTTTCAATCCAGTGAGCCAGGGCACCGCGGGTCGCTTCGGTGATGCCGACCCCTCGCGCATTCACCGGCACCGGGTGGTGGGTGAAGCCAAGCACGTCGGGACGCACTTCCGCCAGCTGCCGCTCCATGTGCCGCAGGGTAAGGTCCGCCAGAATATAGCGACTCAGGTGACGACCCATAACGGAGGGGTAGTCGTCAATGGTAATACCCAGTTCACGATTCAGGCGGTTGACCATGGCGGTCAGCTCTGGATTGGAACCACTGCGGTAGGTATTGACCACCCGGGCTGCCGGGCCCACCTCCATGGCATGACCATCATAGCGCGGCGCACGGTTCCAGCTGTACTTGCCATCGACCTTCCCCTGCTCGACTTCAAAGTCACGGGCGCTCAGAGGGCGCAGGGTATCAGTCTGCAGCGGGCGCAGCAGGGGGCTGGAACCATTGTGGTAGTAAGCGTAGGAGTGGTCCTCGGTAATTTTCCCCAGATCCAGGGGGCGATAGCTTCCTCCGATGGTGACGCCACCGGCGAAGAAGAAATTCTCGCCATTGCCGTCGGGCAGATAGGGAGCCGAGAGGGTATTCCCATAGCCTTTGCCTTCCTTGAAGTAAGCGGGAAAGGCCTTAGCCACTGCCAGGACATCATTGCCGTAGCGATTGCGCACAAAATCTGTGCAGTGGCTGAGCAGAGTGCCGAAGTGGGCGAGGCGGTCCACCGTTGGCATGGTGGTCACGCCACCCGCCTCAATGGCCACCGGATGGGGCGCTTTGGCACCGAAGATGGCCACCATCTTGTGCAGTTGGGCCATGATTTCGATGGCATCAAGGTAGCCTTTTATTCCGGAAATATTTACTTCATGGTCAGAACAGTAGGTTGCTTCGTAACGGGGCAGAAAAGGCGCCGCCGGAAATACCTTGTTATTGGCCAGTTCATGCTGAACCCACGACTTCACCTGCAGCAGCGCCTGATCATTGCCCCGGTATTCCAGTACGGCGGTGATATCAATAAAATCCAGGGCGCACAGGGTATAAAAATGCAGCAGGTGATCCTTAATCTGGTAAACTCCGACGGTGAGATTGCGCAGCAGCTGACCATTGACATTGGGCCGGATGCCCATGGCACTCTCCAGGGCCAGGGCCGAAGCTTCCGCGTGGGCGTACGGGCAAACCCCGCAGGTGCGCTGGGTAATATGCTGGGCTACCCGGGCGTCAAACCCCTTGAGGGCCTTTTCAATGCCTCGGAACATGTCGCCACTGCAGCGGGCTGATTTGACCCGTCGGCCTTCCATGGCCGTCTCGACGCGCAGATGCCCCTCAATGCGTGTGACGGGGTCAATAATAATTTTCTCCCCCATGGAACAAACCTCCCGAAATAAAACATAGCTTGAAAATTGCCGCGCAGCCACACGGACTCCCACAATCTGAGCTGCAAAATCATTGTAAACCATAAAAGTATCAGGAAAGTATCAAAGATAACATTTTTCTATTCACACCCGACTGGTTTTGCGCTAAGCTCCTGTACGTGAAGCTATTCTGCAGATGGAGCCCACCCCGATGACCCCCCTCGAAGTTGTCAAGAACCTCAACGCTCTGTACGTCGAAGATGAGCCGCTGCTGCGCGAAGAGACGGCCAAACTCCTGACACGATACTTCGCGCACCTTCACGTGGCTGACAATGGCAAAAGCGCCCTGGAAATATTCGAACGCGAACCCATTCACATCGTCATTACCGATCTGAAGATGCCGGTCATGGGTGGCCTTACCCTTGCCAAAGAAATACGCAGACTCGACTCCCGCACGCCCATATTCATCACCAGTGGTTATGCTGAAACCGAGGATCTGCTGCAGGCCGTCAAACTCAACTTCGTCGACTACCTCCTCAAACCCATCGACCTCTCCAGGCTGCGTCAGGCACTGGTCGCCTGCGTGGAGAAGCTGGAAGAAAACGGCGAACTCTTTGTGCGCATTGATGATAATGTGAGTTACAGCGCCTTGAAGAAAAACCTGCTGGTCAAGGGTTCCACCATCTCCTTGACCAGCAAGGAGAGCTGCCTGCTGGAGCTGCTGCTGAAAAAACGCGGGAGTCTTGTGTCACAGCGGATGATCGAAAGCGTTGTGTATGGTGACGAGGAGATGAGCGAAGCCGCCCTGAAGAACCTGCTCTTGCGGCTGCGCAAAAAAATAGGCCACCATCATATCAGGAGCGTGCGCAGCATGGGCGTGATACTGGAAGCACCTTCGACTCAGCAGCCACCAAACGCAAATCGCAAATAGGCTTGTCTGGTTAATGACAGAAATCACCAAGATCGTTTTTTCTCAAATGCCCGCTCTTTTGGCACCAGCTGCACCCCTCCTGCATTTTGCCACCTTTTTACGCAGTGAATTCCCGTCATATCCCTGACATTCCAGGGGGGAATGTGATATTGCGGACACTTCCGGTTTCTGGCGGGCTCCTTGCTATAGCAGGAGGCCTCACAAGAAACGAGGCGAGGTGTTTCCATGTTACTCACAAGCGACGCGATGTCCCTGACCGCCAGCGAACGACGCTGGCTCCCCTGGACGGGCCGTACCGGTAAACTGGCAATGGGCTGGTCGTGCCTGCTGAATCGTCATTCATACCATGCGGTGGAAGAAACCTTCGAGGGCATTGCCCAGACCCGCACCACCCTGCTGCAGGACTGGACACAGCAGAAGTGGGAATATCTGCGCCATCTGGCAGACCAGCTGGGAGAGGATGTCTCCCAGACAGGGAGCATCATCGAAGCACGCCGCTCGCGGCTGCTGGAGATCGCGGAGCTCTTCGTGGTCGACCCGGCAGGCATGATCCTGGCATCGACTCTACCCTGGCGCAAAGGAAAGCGCACCTTCAGCGAACAGGCCCTGGCCGTGGGCCTGCGTCAGCCCTTCCTCCATGGCCCCTATGTTGATCCGGACACCGAACGCATCGGCCCTACCACTTCGTCATTCCACGATGCGGTTACCCTGATGTTCCACCAGCCTATCTGCGACAGCAGTGGCCAGACCCTGGGTGTGCTCTGCGCCAGGGTGCCCAATGACGTGGTCAGCGACCTGATTCAGCGCGAAGCCGGGCACATCTATCCTGAATCCGGCGACAATTATATCTTCATGGTAAAACCGGTTTTCGACTCCCGCATTCCCGTCGGCACCGCCCTCTCCCGCTCGCGCTTTGAGGACAGCACCTTCTCCCATGGCGAGAACCTGAAGGAGGGTATTGACTCCGGTTATGGCGTTATCAAAATCCACAACCACACCGAGTTTGAAATCACGTTCACGGACCCTGCCACCGGTCAGCTGCACCCCGGTGTGCGCGAGACCATCAGAAATGGTCAGAACCTCTACATCAAATACCCCGGCTACTCCGACTATCGCCATATTCCCGTTATCGGCAAGGGCGTCACCTTCCAGCTGCCCGGATCCCTGGACACCTGGGGCATGATGTGCGAAGCAGACCTGGAGGAGGTCTACCGCCGCCGCTCCATCAATTATCTGCTCATGCGCATGTTCCTGGTTATCATCACCGGCATGGGCGCTCTGAATCTCTTCTTCACCTTTGGCATCGGCCTGGCCGCTCCGCTTATTCACATGGCCAACGCCACCCTCTTCCTCGGCAGCGCCTGGATCTTCTACCGCCTGGGAGTCAACCGCATCGTCGGGCGCATGCGAGCCATGAATGATGTCATCCGCACCATTGCCGAAGGAGGCGGAAATCTCTCCCTGCGGCTCGACCAGCGCTACCTCAGCGGCGATGAGACCGGCGAAATGGCTCGCTGGATCAACAGCTTCATTGACAACCTGGACAGCACGATCCACCAGGTGGTTCGCTTCACCCATGAAGCACGCCACGCCAACGACGAGATGATCGATCAGAACCGCTTTGTGGATAGCGCTACCCGTCAGATGGAAACCGCCATAGAAAACATGCTGCAGGAGCTGGACAGTCAGATGAGCGAAACCAGCAGCGCTGCTGTGACCGCAGGTCAGATGCGCGCGGAGATGGACAGCGTCATTGCCAACGCCCAGAGTCAGTTCCAGCAGGTACGCCGGGAGACCCAGCGCATCCGCGATGCCATACACAGCTCTTCGCGCAGTATTCAGGAAGTTGACCAGCGCACGGAGGAGATCGCCGGTATCGCCGATGTCATCAACGATATCGCCAGCCAGACCAACCTTCTGGCCCTGAACGCCTCCATTGAGGCCGCCCGTGCCGGTCAGTACGGACGAGGCTTCGCCGTGGTGGCCCAGGAAGTCAGCAAGCTGGCCGAACGCACCACCGACGCCACCAAGGAGATCAGCGCCATGCTGGCCAGCGTGCGCGCCCAGACCCAGCAGGCGGTGGGGATCATGCACAATGGCGTCAGTGAAGTGGATCGCGGACTGAGCCTGGCCGAAGAAGCTGCAGCGGATAACAGCAGCCTCTATGATGTCATCGAAGAGATGCTGGAAGCCATCCGCCGTATCTCCGCCCGCAGTGAGGGCCACGCCGCCAATATTTCCCAGGTGCGCGGCAGCACCACCCAGGTGCGCCAGTCGGTTGTCCATCTCTCCCAGGCCTCGGACACCGCCCGCAACACCAGCAGTAAGCTGCAGCGCCTGATGGGGCGCTTCCGGGTATCCGCCCTCTCCTGAGCTGTCCGGGTTTTTAGCAAAGATCGTGATTTTGCGTGACTTCCGCTTTGCCGCTGGTTTATTTTGGTGCTGAATTTCAGTTTTTCTGGCACAGGAAGAGCGCATGGAACAGGCACCGGAAATACCTCCACGGCTGCGGGGATATCTCAAAAACAGCACCTCCTACGATGAAATGTGGACCCAGGACGGCACCATTCAGCCGCACTGGCAACAGTTCATGAAATATATCACCGCCATGGAACCCGCCGAAATCGGCCACACCCAGCAGGAGATGCAGCAGCTGCTGCGGGAAAACGGCGTCACCTACAGCACCTTCCACGACGAAGGCTCCCACAGCCGCCCCTGGCAGCTGGATATGATCCCCCTGCTCATCGAAGGCGAAGAGTGGCTGACCGTTGAAGCAGGCCTGCTGCAGCGGGCCTGTCTGCTGGACATGATCATGGCGGATCTCTACGGACCCCGCAAGCTGATCCGGGAAGGGCTGCTCCCCCTGGAGCTTATCTACGGTCACAGTGGCTTCCTGCGTCCCTGTGACCAGGTCGCCGCTGCCGGCAGCCGCAATATCGTCCTCTACGCCGCTGACCTGGCCAGGGGCCCCGATAATCGCATCTGGGTACTCAATGACCGCACCCAGGCCCCGTCCGGTCTGGGATATGCCCTGGAAAACCGCATGATCATGTCCCGCATCATGCCCTGGTTGATGCGCAGCTACCAGACCCACCGCCTGGCCAGCTTCTTCCGGGTGCTGCGGGAAACCCTTTCCAAACTCGCTCCCCAGCAGCGGGAGTTTCCCCGCATCGTACTCCTGAGCCCCGGAGCCCGAGACGAAATGTATTTTGAGCACGCCTACCTCGCCACCTACCTGGGCTACACCCTGGTGCAGGGCGACGATCTGACGGTGCGCGATGGGCGCGTCTGGCTGAAGTCCATCGATGGGCTGCTGCAGGTGGATATCATCCTGCGCCGTGTCATGGACACCCAGTGCGATCCCCTGGAGCTGGACAAGAACTCCTACCTGGGCGTCCCCGGGCTCCTTGAAGCCGTGCGTCGAGGCAATGTCACCGTCGTGAACCCTGTGGGCTGTGCCGTTATGGAAAACCCTGGACTGATGGCCTTTCTGCCGGCCATCGCCCGCTATTATCTCAATGAAGACCTGATTTTGCCCATGGTCGCCACCTGGTGGTGCGGGCAGGAACGCGAAAAGCAGCACGTCCTGACCAACATCGACAAGCTGGCCATCATCAGCACCCTCCACGACCCAAAAGGCCAGATTGTCTACGGCCCCCTGCTGAGCAAGCGGGAGCTGGAGAACCTGAAAGCCCGTATCAAAATGACCCCCTACGCCTTCAGTGGCCGCGAAATCGTGCAGTTCTCCACGGCCCCCTCCCTCACCGGCGACCAGCTGGAGCCGCGCAGGGCCTTTATGCGAAGCTTTCTCGTGGCAGGGGACCAGGGTTACACCGTCATGCGTGGTGGCCTGGCCCGCAGCGTCCCCGAGCAGACCAAGAAAGAGATCCGCAATGGCGGCAACCCCATCACCAAAGACACCTGGATACTCTCTTCCAAGCCCCAGGAGCATATCAGCCTCTGGAAACAGGAGTCACTGGAAAGCCTGATCCGCCAGCAGAGCTCACTGCCAAGCCGCACCGCAGAAAACCTCTACTGGGTCGGTCGTTATGCCGAACGGGTGGAAACCACTGCCCGCCTGCTGCGCACCACCCTCTCAAGCCTGGCAGACCGGGACTCCTACAGCGACGACGCCACGGAGAATGCCAGCCTGCGCGCCCTGTTGCAGACTACGACCCAGCTCACGGGAACCCTGCCCGGCTTTGTGGGCGATGACGCCCTGGAGCGTTTGCAGAAACCCGAGGAAGAACTGCTGAGCATCATCATCGACCCCAAGCGCGTCGGCAGCCTCAGCTCCAGCATCAACGCCTTCCTGCGCGGAGCTTTCAGCGTCCGCGAACGCTGGTCCTTCGACACCTGGCGCATTATCAACGACATGGAGGAGCACTGGAAAAAAGCGTACCGCAAGAACAGCAATAATATCTTCCGCCTGCACACCGAACTCAACCAGCTGATCACCTCCATGGTGGCGTTTACAGGGCTGACCATGGAAAGCATGACCCGTGAAGCCGGCTGGCGCATGCTGGATATGGGGCGTCGCATTGAGCGTGCCCTGCTGCTGATCACCCTTTTTCGCGCAACGGTCTCCGCCAGCCATGAGGCCAGGGTAGAGTACGTCCTGCTGGAAGCGCTGCTGGCAACCTGCGAGAGCCTGATCACCTACCGGCGCCGCTACCGCTCGGCCCTGCACCTGGAAGGGGTGCTGGAACTGGCACTGCTGGACGAAGTGAACCCCCGCTCCCTGGCCTATCAGATAGGCACTCTGCGCCAGCACGTGGACCAGTTGCCACGTCAGCGCATTCCTTCGCGCCTTGATGAGGATGAGCGACTGATCCTGGACGTCTCCACCGCCCTGAAGCTGGCCCAGGCCAGCGAGCTCAGCCGGGTGAGCCTGGACGGCACCATGCACACCGAGCTCGAAGAGCTGCTGATTCACCTGGAGAGCTCTCTGGAGAAGCTCTCCGTCGTCATCAACCGTACTTTCTTCCGCCACGCCGCCGACCGGCGACAACTGGTGAAAACCCTGCTGGAGGTGGAACTATGATGTTTCGCGTCACCCACACCACCACCTACTCCTACAGCGACAGCGTCGACCTGTGTTATAACGAAACGCGCATCAAGCCGCGCTCTTTCTCGCGGCAGGTGGTACAGAGCAGCTCCATGAATATCACGCCTTCGGCTGATGACTACCGGGAACGCACCGACTTCTTCGGCAATTACGTCAGCTACTTCTGCATGCAGAAGCCCTATCGGGAGATGATCATCAAAGTGATCAGCGATGTGAAAATCCTGGGAAACCAGGGCCGCGATCCCCTGCAACAGCCCATAAGCTGGGAGGAGACCCTGAAAACTCTCAGTTCCTGCCTTGATGAACCCACCATCAACGCCCGCCAGTACACCATGGCCTCGCCGCTGGTTCCGGTCTTTCCTGAGCTGCGCGAATACGTCAGCCAGTACCTGGAACCGGAAAAACCCCTGGTGCTGGTGGCCCGTGACCTCATGGCAGGCATCTTCCATGATTTCCGCTATGTCCCCGGCTTTACCACCATCACCACCTCCCTGACCGAGGTCATGCGCCACCGCCAGGGAGTCTGTCAGGATTTTGCCCACGTGGCCATTGGCTGCCTGCGCTCCATCGGCCTGGCCGCCGGCTATATGAGTGGCTATCTCGAAACGCTGCCGCCTCCCGGACAGGAGAAGCTGGTGGGGGCCGATGCGTCCCACGCCTGGTTCACCGTCTATGTACCGGGCTGGGGGTGGGTGCACTTCGACCCCACCAATAACCAGCTGCCCGACCAGCAGCACATCGTCTGCGCCTGGGGTCGTGACTACTCGGACATTATCCCCATCAACGGCGTTGTCTACAGCAGTGGCAAGGATGAACTGGAAGTGTCCGTGGACGTAAGCCGCATCGGATAACTCCTGTTCCGTCTTTCAGGAAGTGATTATGGTTGCCCTGCCTCCACAAACAGTTTCATGGCGTGGAGTTCCGTGGCCCTGATGGCCTGCTCCAGGGCGCGCCGGCTGGCGGTGGCAGCCTGCTGAGCCGATTCGCGGATCGGGGTACTGTGACGGTTGAGCACATTGCCGTCGGCATCGCTGAGGACCATGTCCACCGATGCGCGCACCCAGTACCAGCGATCCTGATACACGGGCGTCGCCGATTGCAGCGTGACATTCAGGGTATAGTCCCCCTCGGGAACCACCCGCAGACCCCAGGTGCTCAGGGCACCGCTGGCGGCTGCCTGCAGCTGATCGGCTCCCTGATCGGCAGTGGCCACCACCCGGATGGTTCTGGTTGCCAGCAGCTCACGCTGCCTGGTCTGCAGAGCATTGATTTCGTACTCGCGCACGGGGGACAGGCCGGTGCGATCCAGCACCTGCAGCATCTTCTCCACGGGCAGGCGGCTGCGCTGCAGCTCTATGGCCTGCTGCAGTTCACTGACCGCACCCAGCACATCGGAGCGCCGGGTGGCCTGCTCCACGTGGTGGCGTGTGCGACTATCGATGTCAGCGGCCTGATTCTCCAGGTTCAGTACCGTACGGCCCCGATGCAGTACCGCCAGGGCGTGGTAGCTTCCCGACTGGCTGTCGTACCAGCTCTCGCCGATTTCCACCCCTTCAAGCACGCGATTGACCCGCGCGTTCACCTCCACTTCATACTGCTGCTGAATCTGGGGCGCGGCGGTGCCCTCCACGCGCTCAAGGACATGGGTACGCACTTGAGAGCTCACCTGCACCTGAAAGAATTTGGCCAGGTCCGCGCGGGCTCCGTCAGCGGCAATGGCGGGAGTTGGCCCGCTGCCGCGGCCCAGCACATAGCTGCTGGCGGGAAAGCGTTCGCTCTCTCCCGTCAGCCATGTCGGGTGGGTGGGTGCCGAGGTATCCCTGCTGGCGCAGGCGCTCAACAGGAGAGTGAGAGACAGGGCGAGAAGGGCGGAAATCAGGCTACGCATGGCTATCTCCTTGGGGAATGGGAAAGGTGAGAGGGGATCCAGTGGGGCGAGAGCACCGCAATGCCGCCCGCTTCCACCGTGACACTTTCAAGACGCAGGGAGTCGACCACCTGGCCGAAGGCGCCCAGGATTTCCAGCTGAAGTTCGTGTTCGCCCGCTGGCAAAGAGAGGCGAACCATGTGTATTTCCTGGGGCAGGGTCAGCCAGCTGCGGGTATCAGCGGTCTCCGTGGCAATGCTGGCGATGTTGGCGATAAATCCCGCCAGGGGCCCCGCCTGCTCCTGCACTTCCTTGACGGTCTGATCCTTGGCGACCATGCGGGCAATGGCCCGGGCGGTAATGGCACCCATTTTTGCCTGCAGGGTATCGAGGGCAACGGCATTGATATCATGGGCCCTTTCTGCGGAAACCATCATGGGGGGTTGCCCGGTGCGCAGGCGCACGCCATGGGCCGCGCGTGGGCGGGCTTCGTAGGTGGGAAGGGAAATGCGCAGGACGCGATTGGGGGAGTGCTGTATCAGGGCGCTCTCTTCACGTTTGATGGGGGCAAGGCCGCTGCTGAGAATCACCACCACTTCACCATGGCCACTCGTGAGGGCAGGTGGCTCCCATTCAGCCATTCCGAACTCCTGCTGCAGGCGCTCCAGCTCCTCGCGGTACCCAATGCGGTGAGCCATACGCAGCAGATCGTGGCGCAGCTGGCCCGGAGGCGCTACGCCAAAGTGCCTGGCATACTCCTGATAGGTTTCATAGGACCGCCGATAGGCAATCAGGGCATCGCTGTACTCCCGGTGGATTTCGTAAACCATGCCGGTTATGTAGCGGGCCAGGGCGTCTTCGCGGTAGTTGCCGGTAAAGCCGGCCTGGGCCATTTCCAGTAATTTGATGTCCACCTGCAGCGCTTCCACACGGGCACTGTCAGGCTCTCCCAGCTCCAGGTAGTTCAGGGACTTGTACAGGTGAACCAGCACCTGCTCGAACTCCTCGCCCACGTAGGACATGGTGCTGTCGTTGAGGACAAAGGAGCCAAACTGCTCGCTGATGCTGACCGCGCGCAGTTTTTCCATGAGGTTCTTGGCCTCTTCAAGGCTGCGATTGCTCTGAGCAAACTCTCCGTCCATGCGCAGCAGCATGCCCCGATTCAGCAGGTGCAGCACCTGGTTGCGGGAACCGGGAGTGGTCCTTTCCAGATGCTGCAGTGCTTCACGGGGATTCTGGGCCTGCAGACTGCGTTCTAACATGAGAAAAGAGTCGCTGTAGGTGGCACAGCCACCGCTCAGCATGGCTGCCAGCAGTACCCAGGGCAGCAGTGGTCGCCGAAAGACTGCACTGGCCATAGTTGCTACGGTGGCGCTTACGAGCGTACCCGTGAACGCTCAATGAGCTTGCGGATCTTCTTCTGACCAATCCAGACAATGCGGTTGCTCTCAAGGTCGGTCAGGGAGAGATCAACCTGATAGTACTTCACCTGGGTGCGGCCTTCCACGTCGATAATGGTGTTGATGGTTCCGCTGAGCATATAGTCAGCACCAATCTCCTGGCCCATACGGGACCGAGTCTCTTCGCGGGCGTGCAGATCCTGATCGCGCCGCTCTTCGCGCAGGTCAGTGCGATCTTCCGCCGAGGCCACAAAGTCAACGCGTCCGGAGTTGATGAGCTCGCGCTGAATGTCAGAGATGAAGGTGCGCATATTGATGTGCTCATGGCTGAGGTTGCGCATGGAGCCCACGATGACCGTCGGCTGCCGGTTGTTGCTCTCCACGAAGTTCGGCAGCCAGCGTTGGGAGAGAACATCGCCCACCATTTCACGGGAAACCAGGCGGGAATCGGTATCGTTCCAGTTTCCACTGAGATCACGGGTCTCTTCCAGATCAATGCGGCTGACTTTCTGGGAGCATCCGGCAAGAATAAGGGTCAGGGTCATCAGGGTCAGGAGCAGGCGTATGGCTCGATGCATGGCTACCTCCACGGGGTAATATAATCGGAAATATCGCGTAAAACCCTTACAGAAAGGGCAAAGGCTACTCGCAATCCAGGGGCAGACAACGGAAAACAGGGGCGAGACCCGCAGATGGGGCTCTCAGCAGCCTGTTAAAAGTCATCGTCCTCCTCATCATCATCAAACCAGTCGAGGATGTTAATCTGCTTGCGTTCATTTTTCAGCACCGAGTAAAGTTCAGCGGCGCGATCTTTGCGCACGTTGCCACCGGGGAGTTCCTCGATCCTGGCCTCCACCAGGCGTGAAGCGCTGTCAATGGCGATGGTATCACCCACCAGCAGTTTGGTGCCGGCTTTTGCGACCCGGCCATTCACCTGAACCATGCCCTCGTCACACATCTTCTTGGCCAGAGGGCGTCGTTTGATCAAGCGCGATTTCTTCAGAAAGATGTCAAGGCGCATATCAGCTGTTTTCTTTCAGGTTGTACTGGATAACGGCACTGTCCCTGAGTTCATCCATCAGGCCCTGCAGCCTGCGCTCCTGCTTTTCCCGCAGCAGCGCTGCGCGGGTGCGTGAAAAGTCCTCATCGGACATTTCACGGTTAAAGCCCAGATCATACAGGTGCAGAATGTGGTAGCCCACACTGGAGCGCACCAGGGTCGTCTGCCCCTTTTCCATACTGAAGATCGCCTGGTCCAGCTCGCGCAGCAGGCGTCCGCGGCGCACGTCCTTCATCAGGCCACCTTCGGCGGCATTGGGCCCTTCGGAATACTGGCGCGCCGCCTCTTCAAATTCAATGTCACCGCTGATGATGCGCTCATGGAGACGTTCGGCAATCCGGATGGCCTGATCGTCACTCTTGCCATCCAGCGCAATCAGCACATGGCCCACATCGGCGTAGGGAATACGCTGGAAGCGTCCTTCGCGAAAAGCGCTGACCACCTCAAGTTCACTGACACTGATCTCCTGACTCAGTTTCTGGCCAATCTGCATGACCAGGAGCTGAACCCGGATATCGCGCCGATAGGACTCCATGGAGATTCCCTCATCGGCCAGCATTGATTCCAGAGCGCTGCGGCTGACATTGTTGTTGGCAGCTACCTGGTTAATGGCCTCTTCCACCTGCTGTGCGGAGATAAAGATGCGGTTGCGCCGACCGTAATCTTCCAACAGCATCTGCTCCACTTTCTGATGGGTTCCTTCCAGGAGCATCTGCATGGTTGCCTCCCGGGCCTGCTCGTCGGCAAGGCCTCTGGTGGCACGTTCGATATGTTCCTTATTGGCCTGGCGAACTTCCTGAATCGTAATGGGTACTCCGTTTACCACAGCCGCAATACCATCCACCAGAGTGGCAGCACTGAGGGCAGCACTGAGGGCAGCACCGCAAAGCACAATAAACAGGCTGAAACCGATTTTTTTCATGGGGGTATCCTGAGCTTACTGAATGCGATCCTTGTGGGTCCTGACCGAATAGCGCAGTTCCAGTTCCTGGATAAGGCGCATCAGGGCTTGATTCTGTTTTTCCTCGGCGATGATTTCCGTCACACGATCCCTGGCCTCATCCAGGCTGACCGTACGGGAGGGGTTTTTCTCGTGAACCTTGATGATGTGGTATCCGAATTCCGTTCGCACCAACTCAGGGTGGACGCCAACTTCCGCCGCAAAGGCGGCGTCTTCAAATTCCTTCACCAGGCCCTGTCCACGGTAGAATTCGCCGATAAAGCCTTCCTGGCGGGCACTGCCCGGATCCAGGGAGTGCTCACGGGCCAGCTGACCGAAATTTTCACCGGCGCGGGCCCTGCGCAGCACTTCACGGGCCTTCTGCTCGTCTTCCAGCAGAATATGGCTGGCGGCTACGGTCGCCTGGGTGACAAAGCGTGCTTTGTTGCGCTCGTAGAACTCCTTGAGGTCCTGTTCACTGACGCTGACATTGCGGCTGAGGTACTCCTCAAGGAAGGCGTTGATCATCAGCTCGCGCTCAAGGAGTTTCAGGCGGTTGCGCACCACTTCATTTTCCTGGAAGTTCTGACGCTGGGCCTCATGGTAAACCATTTCCTGACGTACCAGCTCATCCAGGAGCTGCGCCTTGAACTCCGGGTTCGAACGCACCTGGGCACGGAGTTCATCGGGCAGGCTCTGGATAGCGCGATTCAGATCCTGCTGGGTAATCTGACGTTTTTCCACGGTAGCAAGAACCGTATCGGAAGCCAGTGCCACACCGGCAAGCGTTCCCAGGGTCAAGCCTGCAGCCAGGCAAAGGCGCAATGTCATTTTTTTCATGGGTGTCTCCTTGTATGATTTCTCAGTGTCATTTCACATATGAGCTGAAGCACCTTAACAGGCTGCTGAAAAACCCTCATCTGCTCGCTCCGCGAGCGCCTTGCACCTGAGTATTCTTCCATTGCCTGAGTATTGTGAAGTGTTTCAGCAATCTGTTAGGCCATCATTTCTCAACAACCTGTTATGACTATCAGAATATGGCGGGTATTGCAAGGTGACCCACATGCTGGCTGCTGCTTTCCGGAACGCCTGCCGGCAGCAGAATGCTTAACTCATGCGGATCGCGCCAATAATGCGCTCCGTCAGGGTGCTGGCATCAGTGTCAATTTCAAGTCCCTGCATGTTCCCATGATATTGATCTACGCAAGACAGAAAGGTCCGGACCTTATCCATGGCACCCCGCTCAAATTCCTCCTGGCGGTACACCAGGGCGCAGCCACGATCTTCAAAGTACTTTGCGTTGGCGTACTGGTGGTCGTGAGCCGCATGGGGAAAGGGAATAAAGAGGGAGGGAACCCGCAGCTGCATCAGCTCAAAGGCGGCGCCGGCACCACTGCGGGAGATAGCTGCCACGCTGCCCGCCATAATGTGGTGGATATCGTCACTGAAGGCAAAGGGGAGGTAGTTGGCGGGAAGCTGCCTGCCATAGCGCTCATGGAGCATCTGCATGTGTTTTTCGTGCATCAGACTGCCCGTCTGATGGTAGACCGGCATGCCAAGATCCGTCAGCTCACCCAGGTGATCGCCCACAAAGGTGTTCAGAAAGAGGCTCCCCTGGCTGCCCCCCAAGATCAGCAGGTGCTCCCGCTCATCGGCTGGTGCTGGCACCAGGGCACTGTGGCGCAGGGGCAGGCCCACATGCTCGCCAATGTTCCCATAAGCACTGAAAGACCGCGTGGTAACACGATCGAGCAGGCGATTGGTCAGGCCGGCAATGGCGTTCTGTTCGTGGATGAAACAGGGCACCCCCATCAGCCTGCCGGCAATGATTGCAGCAGCACTGGAGTAGCCGCCAAAGCCCACCACGGCATCGGGACGCATCCGGCGCATCAGCAGCAGCAGCTCCTTGACAGCAAAGACGAGCTGCCAGCCAGCCTGCAGTTTTTTCAAGGCGGAATGCCCCAGCATGCCACTGAGCTCCAGCAGAAGAAAATCCGCCGTGAAAGCAGCCACTTTTTCCGCCTCAATCCCTCGGCGACTGCCCACATAGTAGACGTCAAAACCCTTTTCCTGAAAAGATTTCAGTGCTGCCATGGCGGGAAAGAAGTGGCCACCGGTTCCTCCACCGCTAATGAGAATACGCATGGGTACGCTGCCTTTCTGTGTTGCGGGCAACATTGACCACCAGCCCCAGCAGGAGCATGGTGGTGACCAGGCTGGATCCGCCATAGGAGATAAGCGGCAGGGCAAGCCCCTTGGTGGGCAGTGCTCCGACAGCGACTCCCAGGTTAAAGAATATCTGCACCATCAGCAGATAGGAGATACCAAAGGTAAGATAGGTTTCAAAATAGCTGCGGGCTTCGCTGCCGACTTTGATGATGTAGAGCAGCAGGACCGCATACAGCAGCACCACCCCCATACCCCCCAGAAAACCGAGCTCTTCGCAGATGACAGCGAAGATAAAATCCGTATGGCTTTCCGGCAAGTAGAATATCTTTTGCGCCCCCTCGCCGAGCCCGACACCCCACAGCCCGCCACTGCCGATGGCAATGGCGGACTGCATGGCCTGATACCCCTTGCCAAGCGGATCTTCAAGGGGATTCAAAAACGCCTGAATGCGGCGCAGGTGGTAGCCGTCGGAGAGAAAGATATCGTAATAAATATAGGGAATAATCAGCAACAGCAGCAGAACCATGCTTTTTTTACGCACTCCCGCCAGCAGCGACAGGGAGTAGATCACCACGACGATAATGGCCGGCGTTCCCCGGTCGGGCTCCATGAAGATGAGCAGCACGATGGACATCAGAACAATGACGATGGTGGGCAGGGCATTGCGGGCAGGCTCATCGCGATCCGCGCACTGGGCGTATTTGTGGGCAGCGTAGAAGATCAGCACCCCCTTGGCCAACTCCGATGGCTGCAGGGAAAAGGGGCCGAAACGAATCCAGCGGTAAGCCCCGTTGATGGGATCCTGGAAAAAGACCAGCATCAGCAGAACCATCACCACAATGGTTGCCATGAAAGCAAACTGACGCATTTTCTCCAGGTCAACCAGAACCGCACTGAGAAATACCAGCGAACCGATCAGCAGCCAGACCAGCTGCCGTTTCAGGTAGTAGGCCGGGTTACCGTACAGATCCGCTGAAGTGATGCTGCTGGCGCTGTAGATAAATACCGCGCCAATGAAGCAGAGCGTCAGAATCAGCAGACAGATTTTGTGCGACGTCTGCAGCCGTGATCTGGATGCCACCTGGGCCATGGTGCTCACAATTGCTGCACCGCCTGCTCAAAAACGGCCCCGCGATGTTCAAAGGAGGTGAACATGTCAAAACTGGCGCATCCAGGGCTTAAGAGCACTGTGTCACCGCTGACAGCCTGCTTCCATGCCTGGCTGACGGCATCGGCCATGTCATCGGCCAGAAGCACTGATACCGACTTGCCCAGGGCTCCGGCAATCTGGTGGCGCGCCTCGCCAATGGCGAGAATCAGTTTGCAGGACGCCTTGACCGCTCCGGCAAGCTGGGCAAAATCCCCTCCCTTGTTGCGACCACCAGCAATGAGAATGATATTCTTCTGCCCCTCCAGGGACTTCAGAACCGCGCCGATATTGGTGGCCTTGGAGTCATCGATGTAGCGCACGCCCACGATTTCACGCACCAGCGTCATGCGATGGGGCAAGGGGGCAAATCCTTCCAACCCAGTGCCAATCTGCTCCGGGCTGAGTCCATACAGACGCACGGCCGCCAGGGCGGCTGCGACATTCTCCATATTGTGCAGACCCTCCAGGCAAAGGCGATCGGCTGGCGCCTCCAGCAACTGGCCATTGACCTTGCCCCTGACTCCCTGAACGGTGCAGTTGAGGAAGTTATCGACCATCTGTCGGCTGCGACTGCTGAAGAAGACCCTGCGGGCCGGTATATGGTTGTCACTGGTGAGCGTACGTATCACCGGATCATCGTGGTTGAGCACGCACCAGTCTTCCGCGGTCTGGTTGAGAAAGATGCGTTCCTTGGCATCAACATAGTGTTCAAAGGTATCATAGCGGTTGAGGTGATCCTCGGTAACGTTCAGCAGCACGGCAATATCCGGTCGGAAGGTCTGAATTGTCTCCAGCTGGAAGCTGGAAAGCTCCAGCACCGTCACCTGACAACCCAGGGCCAGGGTGTCCAGGGCAGGCAGTCCGATATTGCCTGCCGCCACGGCACTGATACCACTTTGCTGCAGGATATGGGCAATCAGCGCCGTGACCGTCGATTTCCCGTTGGTGCCGGTTACCGCGATGATGGCTCCCTCGTACTCCTGGTAGAAGAGTTCAATATCATTGACCATGGGCCTGTCAAAGGACCGTATATCCACCCCGGGGCTGGCCACAACCAGACCCGGATGCTCCGCAAGGCACTTTGCGATACTCCCGGGGCCACTGACAAGAGTCACGGCACCCGCCAGCTCTCCGGGCACATGGGCCGAAGAACCATCATCGGCAAGAGTCACCGGGCAACCACGGGCAACCAGAAAGCGGGCGGCGCTGACGCCGCTTTTGCCGGCACCGAGAATCAGAACCGGCGAACCCTTTTCGTACAACATGCCGTCTACCTCATCTTCAAGGTACTGAGCCCGACCAGGGCCAGGATAATGGCAACGGTCCACAGGCGCACGATGACCTTGGACTCGCTCAGGCCACCCAGTTCAAAATGGTGGTGGATAGGTGCCATGCGAAAAACCCGCTTGCCCGTCAGCTTGAAAGAAGCCACCTGAATAATAACGCTGAGCGCTTCCAGGACGAAGAGCCCTCCGATAATGGCCAGCAGAATCTCCTGCTTCGCCATGACCGCCACAGCTCCCAGGCTGGCCCCGATGGAAAGCGAACCCACGTCACCCATAAAGATCTCCGCCGGATGGGAGTTGTACCACAGGAAGCCAAGACCCGCCCCGCACAGGGCGAACAGAAAGATAGTCAGCTCACCCACACCGCGCACAAAGGTGATCAGCAGATAGTTGGCAAAACCGGCGTGGCCGGTGGCGTAGACAATAACCGCGAAAGCACCGGCGCAGATCAGCACCGCACCGATGGCCAGGCCATCGAGGCCATCGGTCAGATTGACCGCGTTGGAAGAGCCCACGATGACAAGCATGGCGAAGGGAATAAACCACAGGCCAAGATCCAGGGCGTACTGCTTGTAGAAGGGGATGTTCAGGCCAGTGGAGAAACCACTGGCATAGAGAACATAGGCCACAAAAAGCGCCAGCAGGCACTGGCCCAGCAACTTTTTACGCCCAGAAAGACCATTGGAGGTATTACGGAAAATTTTAAGCAGATCGTCGGCCAGGCCAATCAGGCCCCCCACAACCATGGTTAATACAATCAGCCACACATACATATTCTTCAGATCCGCCCAGAGCAGGGTGGGGATAACCGTGGCAAAGATAATCAGAATGCCGCCCATGGTGGGAGTACCGCGCTTGCCGCTGTGACTCTGGGGGCCATCGGTACGGATAACCTGGCCAAACTGCTTGTTGCGCAAATAGGCAATCAGGGAAGGCCCCAGCAAAAACGAGAGCAGCAGAGCCGTAATGGCCGCGTAGATCGCCCGGAAGGTTATATAGCGAAAGACGTTCAGCACCGGAAACTGTTCCGCCATGGGATAAAGGAGGTTATAGAGCATCAAGAAGCCTTTCCATTTGGTTTCCTCGGGAACCTTTTACCAAAACCACAGCATTCTGGCAATTCGCAAGTCGTGCCACAACGTCCTCCAGAGTGGGGCAGTGGGTGGCAATATCCGCACCCAGCTCATCGGCCAGGAAGCGAGCCTCGTCACCATAGGTCAGCACCAGGTCACAATTGATCGCCGAGGCCACCTTGCGGTGTTCACGCTCGCTGAACGCCCCCAGTTCGCGCATCTCTCCCAGCACCGCCACGCGATAGCCCGGATAGTGGGAAAAATCCTCCAGGGCCGCCCGTAACGAACCGGGATTGGAATTATAGCAGTCAAATATATAGGTATTTCCCCCACGGCGATGAAGCTCCCAGCGCAGGGGCGGCAACTGAACCCTTCGCAACCCCGCCTGCAGGGCCGCCTGATCAAGACCCAGCTTCAACCCGGCGGCAATCGCCAGCAGACTGTTTTTCACCATGAATTTCTGCCCAAAAGGCACTGTCAGGCTCAGCAGCCCGTGGCTCCAGGGGTGACGAATCTCCAGATGGTATCCGCCTTCACCACGGAGCTCCATGGACTGGGGAAAAACCTGGCAGCCCGCTGTGAAACCCACGCTGAGCACATCCTGGTGTCGCTGGCGCGCCCTATCCAGCAGTTCCTGGCCATCACCGTCAACAATCAGGCAGGAGCAGTGGCGTGCCAGCTCCAGCTTGGCCTCCAGAATAGCAGCGAAACTCCCCAGTTTCCCTATGTGGGCCGAACCGACATTGGTAATCAGGCCGATCTGCGGTTGCAGCAGTTCAGCCAGAGCGTCTATCTCCCCGGAACCGCTCATGCCCAGCTCAAAAACACCTATGGCGGCATCAGCAGGCGTCCCCAACATGGAGAGCGGCAGACCGATATGGTTATTGTAGTTGCCCGTTGTACCGGCACTTGTCGGAAAAAGAGTGCGCAGACAGGCACTGACCGTGGTTTTGCCAGAGCTGCCAGTCACCGCCACCACGGGAAATTCCCACTGCTGCCGCCAGTTGGCCGCCAGAATTGCCAGTGCCGCCAGGGTATCGGGAACCACCAGCAGGGCATGGCCCGCGTCGATGAGCTGCTGGTGATCTGCGGGCAGCTGATGCACCAGGGCGCCGGCTGCACCCTTGCGGCAGGCATCGGCAATATAGGCGTGACCGTCATCGCTTGCTGTTGCCAGCGCGATGAAGAGTTCCCCTGACTGAACCCGGCGGCTGTCGATGGCAAAGCCGGCGAAGGTCGCGCCAGGCTCACCCAGCAGGGTCGCCTCGGGGTGAAGGGCAGCCAGCTGCGCCCATGAACATATTTTCTTCACAGGGTATCCTCGTTTCGCGAATCGCAGGAAAGGGCGCGCCGCCGATACAGGGATGGCTCGCCATCCGGCCGGCTGCGAAAGCGTTTGTAACTCCATTGATACTGCTCCGGAGCACGGCGCACACAATCTTCTACACCAGCATTCATGGCCGTTGCGGCAATATGCAGGTCACTGTGGGCGACATCGGCAGGGGCCGGACTGAAGTGAAGCGCGAACCCCGCCCCCCGGGGCAGCCGTCTGGCCCAGGCATACACGACCGGAGCTCCGCTGCGGCGCGCCATCTTGGGCAGCAGGACCATGGTTTTGGCGACGATGCCGAAAAAGGGCGCGAAGACACCGGCCCCGTAGCGGGGGTCCTGGTCGGGCAGAATGGCGATGATGCCACCGGTCTGCAGGCGCTCATAGAGCTTCTTGACCCCACTGGCATCGGTGGGCACCAGGGTGGCACCGCTGCGCTGGCGACCATCGCGGGCGATGTAGTCCATGGCGGGCTTGCGTGATGGGCGGTAGAGGGAGGTCATCGGATAGCGTTTACCCACATAGAGGCCCACAGCCTCCCAGGAACCAAGATGGGGAACCGCCAGGATCAGACCTTTGCCGGCAGCCAGGCCCGCCCGGACATGCTCTTCGCCATGCACCTCCCGTATCAGTCGCTCCACCCGCTCGACGGGCAGAAACCACAGAGGCCCCATCTCCAGAGCGGTTCTGGCGGTCTCGCCAAGCGTTGTGCGCACCAGCGCACGGCGCTCCCCCGGGCTCATATGGGGGAAGCACAGGGCAATGTTGATAGCTGCTACACGGCGGTGCACGCTGGAAAAGGAGTCAAGCAGAAACCCCGCAAAGGAACCCAGTGCATGGAGCACCGGCAGGGGTATATGGGCGAGAAATCGCAGGAAATATTCAACGATACGGGCCTGAAACATGAAAACGCTGCCTCTGCATCAAGGAAAATCGCAAAGACAGAATATAGCAGGAATGGGGAGCGGTGACATTATTTTTCTTGGGGGGTATGACGGCCAGCTTGCTGTGTGAGAAGTGCAAGCAGCTCATCAACCTGCTTCTCGAGATGAGCCATATCGTCGCGGTTATTGTCGATGACATAGTCAGCACAGGCCAACCGCCCCTCAAGGGACATCTGTGCGTTGATGGCGTCAACGGCCTGCTGGCGGGAAATACCATCCCGTTCCATAACCCGGCGGATCTGCACTTCCGGCTCACAGGCAACCACCACGATGGCATCCATCAGTGTGCGGGCCTCGCTCTCCAGCAGGAGCGCCGCATCGTAGAAGAGAACCGAATGATTTGCGCGCAGGCGATCAATCTCCAGATCGCGCTGCCGGGCTATATAGGGATGCACCAGGCGGTTCAGCTGCTCACGCCTGGTGGGCGAAGAAAAAATTTCCGCGCGCAGTTTCCTGCGATCAAGCTGGCCCTGATCGTCAAGAATATGAGAGCCAAAAGCCTCCACGACTTCTGGCAGCAGCGGACTCCCCGCTGTCAGGGCCGCCCGGCCGATTTCATCGGCATCAATCACGGGCACTCCGCGGGCGCGCAGTAAAGCGGATACCGTGCTTTTTCCCGAACCTATGCCGCCAGTCAACCCAATGAGCATATCAATTTCTCAGCGATAGGGGCCGAGGATAACCGGAGTTTCTGCGTTGCCATTCTGCGCTGGCTGGCCATTGCCATTGGCGGGCTGATACATGGACAGTTCATTATTGCCGGGTTGAACGCCATTGCCATTCACAGCAGGCGCCATAACCGCCGATGGCTGCTGCAGCTGCTCTGGCTGCGGACTCACCTGAACCTGCGGACTTCCCACCATGGGAGGAACAGCTCCATAGGCCGGGCCCATGGGTGTCATGGGAACCACATGGGGCGGAATGGTCGCGCCACTGTAAAATCCGGGCATACCGGGAATCGCCTGGGGAGTGCCACCCCACTGCTGCATGGGCTGCTGCATCGCTTGCTGCTGCCCCAACGGCGGATGGCCGGCCGGCAATCCAGTGGAACCATGCATGGGCTGGGGCTGAATGCCACCGGGCGCGCCCTGATGGTAGGGGGTCATCACCCGCCTGGAGTTGTGACAGGCATAACAGTCGGAGTTATTGGCTTCCATGTGCCGCTCCCGGGAGTAGTTGCGGTTGACAAATTTTTTGGTCTCCACGGTGGTGACATAGGTATCGGTCTCGGGATAATAGCTGTAGATGTAGCATCCCGGCAGGAAGAGCACTGCGGTGCCAAGGCCGAGAAGCGTAAGAAGCGTGTGCGGTTTCATGGAAGCCTCCTGAAAGTTACTCAAACATGATCCAACTGATCATAGCCGCCAGTGTGGCGCTCAAATGCTAGTAAATGATCTCTGCCTTCTTGCCCTGCAACAGCCTCGCGGTGAGAATCCGTCCGCTGCTGGGGTTTTTCAGGCGAACCACATCGCCCAGATAGGCGCGCTCTGTGGCAACAGCGGCCATGGAAAGGGTCAGGCGATCATGGCGATAGATGACTTCGACAATGTCACCGCGCTGCACGGCATATTCACGGCGCAGGTCGGTGGTTCGCACAATCTGCCCCTCCTGGAGGTTACGCGTGCTGACGATATGGGAGGCGAAATCCGTCTCGCCTATATCCATGGCATTGCGGGCCTGAGTGGCGGGAAAGAGCTGCCGGCGGAAGTCGCCCTCGCGCAGCACTTCACCCCTGGTGATATTGCGGACGGGAACATAGGCCTCCACCATGTGATTGATGACTGCCCGTACCTGCAAGGCATTGCCATACTGATCACTGACCTCCAGCACCGAATGGCCGGCCGTGCGGATCGTACCCGCCACGGAAAGGGTGGTGCCCTTCAGCACCCCCGCACCCTGGTACATCAGCCGCTCCACTTCGGCCAGTTCACCCATCTGGCGGTACACATAGTCCTGTACGGCTCGGGTTATGGCCGAATCCATGCGGGAAGTGGCCGCGCCGGCAGAAGCAGCCTGCTGACTTCCGGCGGGTTGCTGAATCGCGCCTGAGCCCGACTGAAACACCGGAAAACCGCTGGCGGAAGCCATGCCAAGCAGCAGCAGTACGGCACAAAAGGCAAACAACGCTTTCATGACACCTTACCTTTTCAGCTGTGTTGCGGTCTGCAGCATCTCATCGCCGGTGGTAATCGCCTTGGAGTTGATTTCGTAGGCGCGCTGGGCGCTAATCATGTTCACCATCTCCTCCACCAGCTGCACGTTGCTCTGCTCCAGAAAGCCCTGAGCAATGGCACCAAAACTGTCTTCACCGGGAATGCCCACCTGGGGAGCGCCACTGGCGCTGGTCTCTTTGAAAATATTGCCCCCGACAGATTCAAGGCCAGCGGGGTTAATGAACTTGGCCGTAGTGATCTGCCCCAGCTCCTGCATCTGATTCTGGTTGCCGATCTGTACGGAAACCGTGCCATCACGGCCCACGTAGATCTCCACCGCATCGTCAGGGATCTGGATACCAGGCTCCAGCAGAAAGCCTTCCACTGTCACGATTTCACCATTATTATTCTTGGTGAATGCGCCATTGCGGGTATAGCCGGTGGTGCCATCGGGCATCTGAATCTGAAAATACCCGTCCTTTTCAATGGTCATGTCCAGCTGGTTACCCGTCTGAATAATACTACCCTGGGTATGCATCTTGGTGATGCCGGCCACTTTGACCCCCAGACCGAGCTGTTCGCCGACAGGGCGGGTGATGCCCGCCGCCGTGGAGGCACCAGCCGGCTTGATGGTCTGGTACATCAGATCCTGGAATTCCACGCGAGATTTCTTGAAGCCGCCGGTGTTGACGTTGGCCAGGTTGTTGGAGATATTGTCGATGTGTGTCTGCTGCGCCATCATGCCCGTAGAAGCGGTCCAGAGTGCCCGTATCATATGTTCACCTCAGATTGTGTGTTAAATGGATTTTCCGGCCTGCAGCAGGGTGCTGACCGTCTCGTCTATGCTGCTGATCATCTTCTGGTAGGCGCTGAAAGAGCGGTTCAGCTCCACCATATCCGTCATCTCGCGAACTATATTGACATTGGAACTTTCCAGGTAGCCCTGGTGCAGTTCAAAGTGCTCAGCAGGATAGGCTTCCACATCAGCCGATACCCTGGCCAGCTGGTTGAAGCCAACCTTGCGCAGGTCGCGCTCATCTTCAAAGCGCACCAGGGAAAGGGTGGCGATAAACTCCTCGTCCACAAATATCTCGCCCTGGGCATTGATAATAATGTCGGAAGCTTCCGGCAGGAAGATATGGGCAGGGCCCTCGGCGTCGTCTTCCTCAAGGGCGGCCTTCAGGGGATAGCCCTCCTTGGTGGTCAGGCGACCCTCCGAGTCAATCTGCAGATTGCCTCCACGGGTGTAGCGTTCGCCAAAGGGGGTATCCACCACCAGGAACGCGTTGCCATTGATGCCCACATCCAGGGAATTGCCCGTCTGGTGCAGGGCACCCTGGGAGTGATCCACATGGATTTTGGCGATATTATGGGTGTTGTTGATGGTTTCGTTAAAGAGAGTTCTGCGCCAGGCATCCTCTTCACGAGTCGTGGATTTGGCACGAAAATTATCAACGGATATGATATCTTTCTTGAAACCAACCGTGTTGACATTGGCAAGGTTATTGGCGGAAGCGTCCAGCTTGCGTGACTGCAGCACCATCCCACTCGCCGATGTGTATAATCCATTTACCATGACGGAGAACCTCCTCGGGTATTCACGGTGTGGTCATATTCAAGACCCATGCCAAATGAAGGTGAACTATGCGGATCGCCGGGATAGACATCGGAGCCACCACCACGAAGATCGCCTTTGCAGGCGGCGATAGCCTCTCTTTCCATAAAACCCCATCGAACTACCAAAGCATTGGTGAACTGCAAAGGCGCCTGGATCTTCCATGGGAAAAATTTGCCTGCGCCCTTCCCGCGCCCGTGAAAAACCACCAGCTGATGGCCACACCGCCCAACCTCACCATGCTGCCGGATATTGACCCCGGAACTCCCCTGCTCAATGACGGCAACGCCGCCGCCTTCGGCGAATTCCACGCCCGCAGGCTCAGCTCGGAGTCCCTCTTCATGCTCAGCTTCGGCACGGGACTGGGAGGCGGCTTTATTCAGGCGGGAATCATTGCGGAAGGTGCCCGTGGCAATTTCGCCGAAGTGGGACACTTCACCCTGCAGCCGGGTGGATTTCCCTGCGGCTGCGGCTCTGCCGGATGCGCCGAGCAGTACGCCTCAAGCCGTTTCTTCCACCACCGGGGCCTCAGCGCAACCCAGGACATACAGCAGCCACAGCACGCGGCGGTGCTGGAGGAATTCATCTTTCACGCTGCCTGCGTCATCAACAGCGTCGCCAACCTCTACGACCCCCACCTCATCGTGATCGGCGGCGGTCTGGCGACCGTGATCCAGGGGCAGATGGACTCCCTGCGCTCCACGGCCCAGTCCATGTCCTTCGGGGGGCGACCGCTGCCGGCACTGGAACCGGCCATGCACGGCGAATACTCCGCTGCCATTGGGCTGCTGGAATACGCCCGTCGCCATGGAGAAGCTCCGTGAAGGTCTCCTACCTGAAGAAGGTCGGCCCACGGCGGGCAGCCCTGCTCAGCAAACTGGGCGTGGAAACCATAAGCGATCTGCTCTGGCACCTGCCCCGCGACTACCAGCAGTATGTGCGCTGCCTTGCCCAGGCCAGTGAGGGCGACCAGGTTCTGCTCCACGGAACCATCGTCAGCTGCACGGTACCCTTCAAGCCACCCTATAAGGCGGTACTGCTCACCGATGAAGGCGAAGTCGACCTGACGTGGTTCAGCGGAGCCCGCACCTATATCCAGGCAACCTTCGCACCAGGCGAATCGTTGACCATAGAGGGCCAGCTGCGCTTTTTCCGCCAGCGCCCCGGCATCACCCACCCAAAAGTGGCCACGGCCACAGCCGATTCCGACATCATGCCCCTCTACCCCCTGACGGAAAATCTTTCCCAGAAGATGCTGCAGGATATTTTCACGGAAAACCGCGCCGCTATCCTGGACGCCACCGAAGAGGTTCTCCCCCCGGAACTGGTGCAACGTTACCACCTGCCCGGGCTGCGGGAGAGCCTGGCGGCTCTGCACTATCCCTCGTCACGGGAGCTGGCTGCCCTGAAAACCGGCCTCAGCCGGTATCACAAGCGGCTGATCTTCGAGGAAATCTTTCTCCACGAGCTGGGTCGCGCCCTGGTCAGCTACGCCCAGCGCCAGCGCTTTGGCATCGCCATCGATATCAGCGTGGATACAATGGCCGACGAGCTTACCCGCCGCCTGGGGTTCACCCTGACAGAAGGGCAGCAGGCGGTGGTGCAAGAGATCCAGCAGGATCTGGCGGCCTCCCAGCCCATGAATCGCCTGCTGCAGGGAGACGTGGGCTCCGGCAAGACCGCCGTGGCCCTCTACGCCATGGCGGGCGTCACCACCAAAGGCTATCAGGCCCTGCTGCTGGCACCTACGGAAGTGCTGGCCCAGCAGCATTACACGCTTTTCGCCCGAATCCTGGACGGTCTGTGCCAGGTGGAGCTGCTCTGCGGGTCCCTGAGCAAAAAACAGAAGGATCAGCGCCGCGCGGCGATCCACGAGGGGGCTGCTGACATCATCATCGGCACCCACGCCCTGCTGCAGGAAGACATCAGCTTCCATCGACTGGGCCTGAGTGTTATCGACGAGCAGCATCGCTTCGGCGTGGAGCAGCGGGCGGTATTCGCCCGCAACAATCCCGGCGTCAATCAGCTTTACATGAGCGCCACCCCCATTCCCCGCACCCTGGCCCTGACCATGTACGCCGACATGGCCCTCTCCTCCCTGAAGACCCTGCCAGTGGGCAGGCAGCCAGTGCAGACGCTTTTTCTGGGCTCAGCCAGGCAAAAACAGCTGCATCAGGAGATTGAGCAGGTGCTGCAGCAGGGGCTGCAGGTCTATATTGTGGCGCCGTTGATTGAAGAAAGCGAAAAGGTCGACCTGGAGAATGCCAGCAGAATCTACGAGCAGTACCGCGTCCAGCTGGCCCCTCACGGCGTGGATCTCCTGCACGGACGTATGGGCGCGGAAGCCAAGCAGCAGGTCATGGAGCGATTCGGGCGGGGTGAAACCCAGGTTCTGGTCAGCACCACCGTCATAGAGGTGGGAGTCGACTACCCCAGGGCCTCCCTGATGGTCATCTACCACCCGGAGCGCTTTGGCCTCAGCCAGCTCCACCAGTTGCGGGGGCGGGTAGGACGCGGATCGCATCCGGGCAGGTGCATTTTCTTTGCGCCGGGCCAGATTGGACGCGAGTCACGGGAACGCCTGCAGGTGCTGGTGGACTCCACCGATGGCTTTTACATCGCCCAGAAGGACCTGGAAATCCGTGGTCCAGGGCAGTTGTTCGGCATGCGC
Source organism: Desulfurispirillum indicum S5 (assembly GCF_000177635.2). Taxonomy (NCBI): domain Bacteria; kingdom Pseudomonadati; phylum Chrysiogenota; class Chrysiogenia; order Chrysiogenales; family Chrysiogenaceae; genus Desulfurispirillum; species Desulfurispirillum indicum. Next base: position 441,146 of record NC_014836.1, on the reverse strand, counting down.
CAGTGGGGTATCCCTTCCTTTCTGGTGGCTGATCCCATCAGGGACGTCAAGGCCTGGGAATTTGCCCGCGACGAAGTCAGGGCAATCCTCGCCCGTGACCCGGCCCTGAACGCCAGAGAGCACGCGCGCCTGCGGGAGTACTACATTCAGCGCAACGTGCTGAACATCATTCACTGACCGGAAGCCCCGGTTGGCACTTGCATTTCCCGTCACCTTGCCATACTCTCCAGATGAAAAAGGGCAGACCGATTCCTGACAGCTTACTGAAATACCTCAAAACACGCAGACAATTGAAAAATACTCAGGTGCAAGGCGCTCGCGGAACGAGGAATGAAGCGTACTCTCCCCGTACGTTGCAATGCGGACAACACCGCAGATGAGGGTTTTTCAGCAGCCTGACAGTCAGCGCGTCCTGGCTGGGCCAGCACACGGGGGAGAAACAGAAACAGGCCGTTCCCCCCTGAGCCCGTCCGGTGAGTGCGACGCCTGGCTGGCAAAACCCAACGGGACACTCACAGGAAGTGAGTGGTCCGGCAGCACTGCAGGGAGGCAGGGGTCAGGCAACGCAAAGAGGCCCAGGTGCAAGGCGCGGGCAAAGCGAGGAGCGAGGCGTACTCCCTGTACGTCGCAGTGACGAGCGATGCCCGGCAACGCAGCAGATGGGCCTCTTTGAGCAGCCTGCTGCCGGATCTCCAGAACAGGCGAGCCAACGATCCGGAAAAACGGGCGTTCGGGGGCGCGTTTTGTGCCCTTTTGCGCGGTCAAAAAGGGTAATATCCACGCAGATGAGGGTTTTTCAGCAGCCTGCTAACGAACCTGCCCACGAGAACCTAACGCGGAGAGAACATTGCAACTGTTTTTGCTGTTTATTGTCATTCCCCTGGTTGAGCTCTTTTTGCTGCTGCGGGTCGGCGCCATTATCGGCGCCCTCAACACCATTGCCCTGGTGATTATCACCGCCGCTGTGGGAGCTTACTACGCCCGCAGCGAGGGTATGTCCGTGGTCTATCGCATGCAGCAGATGACTGCCCGGGGAGAAGTTCCCACCGTGGAACTGGTGGACGCCCTGATGATTTTCGGCGGTGGCGCGCTCCTGCTGACGCCCGGCTTTCTGACCGACGCCCTGGGGCTGGCATGCATCCTGCCCATGACACGGCCCTGGATGCGCCAGGCCATTCTCGGCCACTATCGTTCCCGCATACGGGTGTATCACACCGGAGAATCACACCCGGAGCAACAATCCCGTCGGTCACAACAGAATCAGGTGATTGATGTGGACTTCAAAGAAGAGAAAAAGGAATCCCGATTCCATGACCAGGATAGATCTGACAGGCAGTGACGCCTCCGGCGAGACCGCCTTTTTACTGCTGGGGAGCAACCGTCCCCCCCGCGAACACTTCCTGCAACAGGCCATCGAGCTGCTCGGACAGCTGCCGGACACCCACATCACCTGGCAGTCTCCCGTGCTGCGGACGCCGCCCTACGGCTATACCCAGCAGGAAGACTTTCTCAATCAGGTGCTCCACCTGAAAACAGGTCTGCTGCCCCGCCAGCTTCTGCGGGCTGTCAAGGAGACGGAACAGCAGGTGGGAAGACGGGAAAGTTTCCGCTGGGGACCGCGGGAGATAGATATCGACATCATCTTTTACGGAAACTGGATGGTGCAGTCGCCGGAACTCATGATCCCCCATGGGGACTATCGGAACCGGGACTTTGTCCTGAAGCTCCTGCTGGAATTCGACAAAGGTCTGAAAGACCCGGTCACCGGAGAGGCCCTCCGGGATCGTTTACAGGAGCTTGAGAGAAAGACTCACGAGGGGTTGCACGAACCCGGCGGACAGGGATAGCTGCCCTTGCGCGGAGCGCTTTGGGACGTCCTGGAGCGCACCTTCATGAGAAGCCGGTAGAAGACAAAGCACAGGAAAATACCGACGATGATGGAACCGACTTCCCTGTCCATGCCGTCAGCCCTTTGCCCGCTCTTTGTACTCCCGAATAACCACTGAAAACTTCTCCAGGCCCTTCATATCAATGTGATGCTCCAGCATGCACGCCAGCTCCGAAGCCTTGGTCGAGGGAATATCCACAACGCTTTCAAAGAACTCCTTCAGAGTGTGGTGCTTCTGCAGTGTCTGCTTGGCGTGGCGCTCACCTTCTTTGGTCAGGGTAATGTACTGGTAGGGGTCGTAGTTGACCATGCCCAGATCCGAGAGCTTTTTCAAAGCCGATGTTACCGACGGCATCTTGACGGAAAGTGAGAGGGCGATATCCCTGGTACGGGCAACCTTGTTCTCCTGAACCAGGCTGTAAATTGCCTCAAGATAGTCTTCCATTGACGGTGTCATTTCAGGATGGCTCATGTTGTGTTACCTGCTTTCGCTATTTTACCAATTTGGATATGGCTTTGAACTCGCCTGTGCCCGCCTTGCCCAGCAGGTCAAACAGAACGCTTTCGGTATTTGTCACCACAGCGCCCATTTGCCTTGCCAGATCAAGGCCGCTCAGGTAATTTTCCTCGGAGCGGCTGCCGGCAGCGTCCTGCAGGAGATATACGCCAAAACCCGCTCCCGTGAGACTGCGGATGGTCTGGAACACGCAGATATGGGTTTCGATTCCGGCAATCACCACGTTGGCAATGCGCTTCTGCTCCAGCATCTGTTGTACTTCGTCGGTGTAGGCGGAAAAAGTGATTTTTTCCAGGACAGGGTCTTCCTCGCGTAGCAGCTCCAGCAAAGCAGGGTCGGTGTGACCGAGTCCGGCCGGATACTGCTCCGTGACACACAGCGGCACGCCGAGCATGTGGCAGCTCTGAATCATGATGGAGGTGTTCTTGAGGATACTTTCGCGGCGCGGCATAATCTGCGCCAGTTTCCCCTGTATATCAATAACCATGAAAAGCGTCGTAGCGGGATCAAGTGGATGGTACACGCGCCCTCTCCTTCTAACGGGGATTCTCGGTGCTGAAAGGGAAGTGAGTAAACCTTCCCCACGCACAACTCACAAAAGAAGACAGCCACAGCTGAGAACAGCCTGCTGGCTCAAAATAAAATCGCATTATACTGCTGCGTTTTCCCGCTAACCTTATACCATTTCGAGAAAAACACAAAGAGGATTTCACCTCCATGGGCACAACCGGTTTCCTTTTCATCATTGTCAGTGCATTTTCCCATGTACTCTGGAACGCCTTCCTGAAAGTTTCCAAGGATAAAGTCAGCGCCATTGCCATCATGATGATCGTCACCGTTCTGATTATGGGAGGTTTTGTGATCGTCAGCGGAGAGCTCCGCAATACCCTGCAGCCACCGGTCATTCTGGCCGCTGCAGGCTCCGGCTTTTTTTTCTTCCTCTACCAGTTTTTTGTGGCCCGCTCCTATATGCGCGGCGACCTGAGCGCCGTCTATCCTCTGACCGTCACAGGACCAATCTATATCCCCATCTGGGGCTACCTCTTCCTGGATGAACGCATCAGCCTCATCGGCTTTGCCGGCATCCTGCTCATCCTCTACGGCGCCGTCTCCATCCAGGCTAATCAGTTTCTGCCGGGATCAAAGAAGCTGGTGCGCGGCAACTTCCGCGAAACGGGCGCCCACTTTGCCCTGCTGGCCGCGTTCTTCTACTCTTTTGGGGCCATCACCGACAAGATCGGCGTCACCGTCGGCACTGTCTACGCCTACACCTTTAACGTGTGCGTCGTCATGCTCCTGTTCCACCTGCTCTGGATGGTCTACACCCGCCATGGCGCCCACCTGCTCCAGGAAATGCGTCAGCAGCCCGGCATCCTTCTCCTGGGAGGCGTTGCCATGGCAATTTCCTTTGTAACCTTCCGCATAGGCCTGCAGGACATCCCCGCCAGCTACGCCACTGCCCTGCGTCAGGTCAGCAGCCTTTTCAGCATCGGCATCGGTTTCTTTATCTTTCGCGAAACTTTTGGTATAACGCGCATTATCGCTACGGTTATCATTGTGGCGGGAGTAATCCTGATCCGAATGGGGTGAGCCATGCTGTCCTTTGAAGGCTATGAACTGTTTCAAGAATACCATGACGAAAACACCGCCAATCTCACCATGTCCCTGCTGCGCAGCGCCGATATCGACTGCAAGCTGGAAAAGGCCAAATTTTCCGCAGAGCCGGTGAACTTCGCCGCCATGAGCCGTTTCAATGTCTATGTGCGCAAGGGTGAGCTGGAGACCGCTGAAAAAATCATGCAAACCCACGTAAGCGAGGAATAAAGCGCATGGAAGACTGCATCTTCTGCAAAATCGCGGCAGGCACCATTCCCTGCCGCAAAGTCCTTGAGGATGACGACATACTGGCCTTCCACGATATCAACCCCACGGCCCCCGTGCATGTTCTTATCATCCCGAAACGCCATATCCCGACCACCCTGGACTTCGAGGCCGGAGCCGACGACGCCCTGGCGGGCAAACTTATCACCGCCGCCGCCCGCATTGCCCGCGAACTGGGCATCGATCAGAGTGGCTACCGCCTGGTGTTCAACACCAATGGCGATGGCGGGCAGGAAGTCTACCACGTCCACCTGCACCTGCTGGGCGGGCGCAAGTTCAGCTGGCCAGCGGGCTAGCCTCATCTTTGTGAATCAGAATTCTCTCATATATTCCAAGGAGCACCACAATGACCATCAAAGAGCAGTTGAACGAAGATATAAAACAGGCCATGCGCGCCAAGGACAAGATGACCCTGGAGGCCCTGCGCTTCCTGATGGCCGCTTTCAAGGACTTTGAAGTCAACAATCAGAAACGCGAAGCCGGCCTGAGTGACGAAGAAGCCGTGCAGATCATCCAGTCTTCCATCAAAAAGCGCCGCGAATCCATCGAGCAGTTTGAAAATGGCGGGCGCGCCGAGCTGGCCGAAAAGGAAAAAGCCGGACTGGAAGCTATCATGCGTTACCTTCCCGAACAGCTTGGTGAGGATGCCCTGCGCGCCATCATCAAGGAATCCGTTGCCGAGGCTGGTGCCAGTGGCCCCCAGGATATGGGGAAAGTCATGAAGGTCATTATGCCCAAAGTCAAGGGCAAGGCCGATGGCGCCCTGGTGAACCGACTGGTGAAAGAGGCCCTGGGATGAGCTTTACCGTCATCGACATCATCATTGTCGTCGCCCTGCTCCTGGCAGGAATCAAGGGCGCCCTCTCCGGATTTATGCGCGAAGTGTTCGGCCTGCTGGTGATCCTGGCCTCCCTGGTGGTCGCCTATTTCGGCTATGAAACCGTCCACGGCTCGCTGCTGAGCAACCTGCCCGAAGAGATCCCGGCCGGCGTCGTCGCCACCGTCGCCTTTGTCGTGGCATTTCTCATGGTATGGGCCACCCTCAACATCGTCACCATGATCGCCCAGCGCTTCATGAAATTCAAGGAAGCCTCCCCCGTCGGGCGCGCCCTGGGAGCCATTATCTCCGCCGGCAAAGTGCTCGTCATACTCTCTTTTGTCCTGGCTGGTTTCCAGTACATTCCCCACAACCCCATGGAATTACGCCAGAAAGTGGAACAGAGCACCATTGGCAGTCCGCTGGCGAAAATGGCCCCCATTATCTTCCAGGGCTTCACCAGCATTCTGCCTGATCGCGAGGGACCCTCGCCCTTCAGTGGCCTGACTCAGCTGGGAGAGCTGGTCCCGGATATGGAGCGCCTCAAGCAGGAAGCCCGCAAAATCGGCAACAGCAACCAGGACTTCATGAGGAACCGCTGATGCTGGGATTTTACCGCATTGCCACAGCCCTCCCCGGATTGCGTGTGGCCGATGTGGCCTGGAACCGCGCGCAAATTGAAGAGCTGGCGATCAGAGCTCACCAGCAGCAGTGCGCCGTGGTCGTCTTTCCGGAACTCAGCCTGACCGGCTACACCTGTGCCGACCTGTTTCACCAGGAGAGCCTGCTGCAGGCTGTCCGCAAAGCGCTGGAGAGCCTGTGCCGGTTCAGCCGCGAACTGGATACCGCCCTGGTGGTTGGCGCTCCACTGCCCCAGCAGGGACGCCTGTACAATTGCGCCCTGGTCATACAGCGCGGCCATATCCTGGGCGCTGTCCCTAAAACTCACCTGCCCAACAAGCGTGAGTTCTATGAGCGACGCTGGTTTACCCCTGCCAGCGCGCTGCCGGAAAACAGCACCATCACCATCGGCGACGACAGCGTTCCCTTTGGCAGCAGACTCATCTTCCGCTGCGACCAGCACTATGCCTTCGCCATCGAACTCTGTGAAGACCTGTGGAGTGTCATCCCCCCCAGCTCCAGCCACGCCCTGGCCGGAGCCACCGTTATCCTCAACCCCTCCGCCAGCAACGAACTGGTGGCCAAGGCCGACTACCGCCGCGAACTGGTACAGAACCAGAGCGCTCGCTGCCTGGCAGCGTACGCCTACGCCGGCAGCGGTATCGGCGAATCCTCCACCGACCTGCTCTTCGGCGGACACCACCTTCTCTGTGAAAACGGCCTGGTGCTGGAGGAAAGTCCGCGCTTTGAGCGGGGCAACCACCTTTTCAGCGCCGATGTCGACTGCCAGAAGCTCAGCCAGCTGCGCATGAGCGAAACCAGCTTTGCCGACAACCCCATCCCCACTGGATACCGCACCATACCCCTGCACCCCGTCCTTCCCATCGGTGAACTGCAGCGCTATATACCACCCCACCCCTTTGTGCCCGGCGACCCCCAGCGCCGCGACGAACGCTGTGAAGAGATCTTCAGCATCCAGACCGCAGCCCTTGCCAAACGCCTGAAGCACATAGGCTCACCCAAAGCCATCATCGGCATTTCCGGCGGACTGGACTCCACCCTGGCCCTGCTGGTAACCCACCGCACCTTTGCGCTGCTGGAACGGAACCCCAGCGATATCATCGCCATCACCATGCCCGGTTTCGGCACCACCAACCGCACCTATGAAAACGCCGTCACCCTGTGCAAAGCCCTGGAGACCGACTTCCGCGAAATCGCCATCAGCCAGGCTTCATTGGAACACTTCAAGCTCATCGGCCACGACCCCGCCATCCATGACGTCACCTACGAGAACGTCCAGGCCCGGGAGCGCACCGAAATTCTCATGAACATCGCCAACAAACACGGCGGCATCGTCATCGGCACCGGTGACCTCTCGGAAATCGCCCTGGGCTGGTCCACCTACAACGGCGACCACATGTCCATGTACTCCGTCAACTGCGGCGTCCCCAAAACCCTGATCCGCTACCTGGTGGAGTGGGTAGCCAGTCGCAGTGAAGACGCCATGGAAGAACTCCTCATGGATATAGTGAACACCCCCATCACCCCCGAACTGCTGCCCCGCGACGAGCAAAAAGAGTGCACCCAGAAGACCGAAGACATCATCGGCCCCTACGAGCTGCACGACTTCTTCCTCTACCACACCGTCAAGTACGGAGCCAGCACCCCCAAAGTACGCCATCTGGCCGCCCTCGCCTTTGCCGGAAAATACGACGAAGCCAGCATCGCCAGGTGGCATGAAATCTTCGTCAAACGCTTCTTCACCCAGCAGTTCAAACGCAGCTGCATCCCCGATGGCCCCAAAGTGGGCACCATCGCCCTGTCGCCCCGTGGCGACTGGCGCATGCCAAGCGACGCCAGCTTTGGCGGATGGCTGTAGGTATTGGGCGACATCCAGCAGGAGCAGACCAGAATCTATGGTCAATGACATTGTCCTGAATAAAGCAGAGAGCATTGAACGCTGCATTCGAAAAGTCGAAGAATACTCTTCGCGGGAAACCGGGCTTCACTTTGAGGCAGACCACCTGAAGCAGGATGCCATCGCGTTCAACCTGGTGCGAGCTGCCGAGCAGTGTATTGACCTGGCCAACCACGTGGTCAGGCGCAGAAAACTGGGCATACCCAAGGAAAGCCGTGATGCGTTTCGGCTACTGGCCAGCGGAGGTATCATCCCTGCCGAATCGGCCGATAAACTGGTGAAAATGGTGGGGTTCCGCAATGTGCTGGTGCACGAATACCAGCAGGTACCTGGCGCTCGTTATTGATGTGATTGACTTTACCCAACACGTGATACACACAAAATAAGCTGGGCACCTGAACAACCATCATCACCCTTGCTGCCATTTGCGTCTATTGGCGTTCATTCGCGGTTCAGCGACCCTTGCCTTTTCAGCCGACGGCCAATGCGTCACAGTTTGTCGCTTCACTCTGCTATCAGGTAGGGTACAGTGATGAAGTCTTTTGTGGAGGAGCAGCCATGGACAAGAAATTCGACACCCTCCTGCGTCAGTGGAAAATGCTGCAGATGCTGCGGCGAAGACCCGTTCTCAGCACTCGTGAAATTCAGCAGAAGCTTCGCGATGATGGCTTCGAGGTAACCCTCCGCACCATCCAGCGCGACCTGCAGAAGCTCTCCGCCGTCTTCCCCATTGCCTGTGATGAGAAAAAACCCATTGGCTGGAAGTGGGCAAAGGGTGGTGAATCATTTAGCATTCCCGGTATGGATACCACCACGGCCCTGACCCTGCGCATGGTGGATGAATACCTGGGCAAGCTGCTGCCAAAATCCTGCATGGCCTCCCTCTCCCCCCACATGCTACGCGCCAAAGCCATTCTGAGTGAGCAAGCCAGCAACACCCTTGGCCACTGGCCAGAGAAAATCCGTGTCATTCCCCGCTCCATGCCCCTGATTGCGCCACAGGTTGAACCGGAAGTTCTGGAAACACTCTACGACGCCCTGCTTGCCAGCCGACGCTGCAAAGCACGCTATCGCAGGCGTGGCGAAGAGCAGGCCAGTGAGTACCTGGTGAACCCCCTGGGGCTGGTGGTAAACGATCAGATATTCTACCTGGTGTGCACCCTGCGCGAATACGACCATGTGGTGCTGCTGGCCCTTCACCGCTTTGAAAGCGCACAGATGGTTGACACGCCCTCCCGCAAGCCAGCAGGATTTGACCTTGACGAATACCTGGCCAGCGGTGCCCTGGGCTTCGCCAATACCCCATCAAAAACCATTTCCCTGCAACTGCGCATATCAAGGGAACTGGCGGAACACCTGCAGGAGTGCCCCCTCAGCACAAATCAGACCTTGTCAGGCCAGGCCGATGCCGATGACCAATTCCTGCTCAAAGCACGCGTGCTGGATACACGGCAACTGCGCTGGTGGTTGCTGGGTTTTGCTGATCAAGTGGAAGTGCTCGCACCCAAGTCACTGCGGCAGGAGTTTGCAGAAAAGTCAGCGAGGATGGCAGAGCGGTACGAGTAAAGATGAATTGGAGGGAATCGGTATCAGGGTAACTTGATATGCATAGAAGATACTACTTTCCTATACATATCGTGTTACTATGTATAAATAATCTGCCAAAACTATACAAAACAAGCCAGCGGAGCTCTCAAATGACATCTTTACCATCACTTACCGAGCTTGACCCTAGCCGGTTTTTCAGTCGGTCAATCTTGAGGCAACTGGCCGCGTCCACTCGGCAGCTGGCGGAGTTGAAGGGTGTGGCTGCGTCTATCCCCCATCAAGAGATACTTATCAACACTCTTGGCATTCAAGAAGCAAAAGACAGCTCAGAAATTGAAAACATCATTACCACCCACGATGAGCTGTACAAAGATGACATTGCTTTGAGGAACGCAGGAAATGCCGCAGCCAAAGAAGTCATGCGTTATCGCCAGGCTCTCTGGATAGGCTTTAAATCCGTGCAACAGACCGGATTGCTCCTTAACCAGCATATACTGGCAATGCAGTCTGAACTGGAGCTCAATGCAGCGGGGTTTCGCAAACTGCCAGGTACCGTTTTGAAAAACAGCTCCGGCCAGGTAGTCTACTCTCCACCCCAGAACGCTCAGGAAGTGATCAAACTGATGCGCGACCTGGAAGCATTTATCAATGAACCGGAACTCTTCGATGCAGACCCACTCATAAAAATGGCGCTCATACACCATCAATTTGAAAGCATCCATCCCTTTTATGACGGCAACGGCCGCACCGGACGACTCATCAATGTACTCTACCTGGTCAAGGAAGGCCTACTTGACATTCCAGTGCTGTACCTCAGTCGCTATATCTCCCGCCACAAGCTCGACTACTACCGCTTGTTGCAAGCAGTCCATGAAAATGGGCACTGGGAAGAGTGGGTGCTGTATATGCTGCAGTCAGTCGAACACACCTCACGGGAAACCATCGCCACGATCAGGGCAATTCATAACCTCTTTACAGACATGAAGCGCCACCTGCGCAGCACATATCGCTTTTACAGCCAGGATCTTCTGAACAACCTTTTCGCCCATCCCTACACCAAAATCCAGTTTATCGAACAGGAACTGAATGTATCCCGCCTGACAGCCACAAAATACCTGGACACCCTGGCAAATGATGGAATATTGCAAAAACACAAGGTTGGCCGTTCCAGTTACTACGTCAATTCACAACTCTACCGCATATTGGCAGATATGGATTAATCGCCTGCGCCACCACGGCACTGCGGCACTGCGGCACTGCGGCACTTGAGTGCAGAAATACCAGGCCTCACTCAAAGACACAAAGAAAGGCATGGAAACTGTAATGGTAATAGCGAAACTTTATAAGCAATAGACTCTACTTTCCTTTCCCTTTGCCCCCATAACCATTGCGAATAAGAAAGTTATATGGCATGCTATTTGAAGGCAGCATCTTACACGACACTTTATTCTATTATTAAGAAACACTTAGAGTCGCATGTGACACCAATTCGTAGTTCTACGGACGTTGCGAGCGCGAAAGGGCAGATATATGAGTAAATTTACGAACCCATTTAAACCAACCAAGCCTGTATATAGCGGTGTTTTTTCAGGTCGTTATAATGAATTATACAAAATTGACAAATCTCTAAGAGAGACTAAAGCAGGGAACCCAACTAATCTTTTGTTTGTTGGCGAAAGGGGTATAGGAAAAACTTCTTTATTGCTATATGCAAAATTTATTGCTAATGGCGATATACTTTCAATGGATCAAGAGAAATTCAACTTTCTAAACGTCTTCATTACCATTGACAATCGCATGAACACAACTCGTTTCATTCAAAAGCTTAATATTGAAATCGAAAGACAGTTACGCAATGAAAATGATGTTCTTCAAAAGGTAAAGGATGTTTGGAGTTTTGTGAAACGCCTTGAAGTTGGTGGCGTTAAATTAAATCCAGCTGAGATTCAGGACATAGTTGACAATGCAATTTACTCACTGGTAGATACAATTAAAATTATCTGTGACGATAAGACAAAAAAAGATGGAATTGTTATCTTTATTGATGAGGCTGATAATTCACCAGAAGAACTACAAATTGGCTCTTTCCTCAAAATATTAAATGAAAAACTAATATCAGAAAATTGCGAAAATGTACTATTCGTAATGGCTGGCTTACCAGAAGTTAGGAACAAATTACGTGAAAGCCACCAGTCTTCTTTAAGGATATTTGAAGAATTAGAATTAGCCACACTATCAAAACAAGACACACGTGCAGTGATAGAATCAGGTCTAACTGAAGTAAAAAATGAACAAAAAGTATTAATCGAAATAGCCGATGCTGCCGTAGACACAATATACCTAATTTCTGAAGGTTATCCTCACTTCATTCAACAGTTAGCATATTGCGCATTTGAACAAAACAGTGATCATATAATTGATGGGCATGATGTGAATGAATCAATATCAAATTCATTGCGCCTAATTGGAGATAGGTACTATAAAGATATGTTTTTTAATAAAATACTCAGTGAATCATATCGTGATGTTTTGGTTATAATGTCAGAGAAGGGCAGCGACTGGATAACAAAAGAAGAAATAAAGAAAAAGTTCAGGGGCTCAGAAAAAACATTAAATAACGCTATATCAGCATTAAAAACAAGAAACATAATTTTAGTCAAGGAGGGGGTAAAAGGGTATTACCGGCTACAATGGATTGCATTTGCATTATGGATCAAGTACTTCACTCAAAAAGACTTATCTACTGAAGCGGATAAGGCGTAGAACTATCACCCCAACCTGACTTACCCTTTTCACGGATCTTGCCACTTTCTTCGCTCCACGCAAGGACTACACAGATTAGGCACGAAACAGGAGAAAGATATGGGAATTTTTGCCATTGGCGCGCACTACAACGAAGATGTAAGCGAAGAATTCATTAAGTGCAACATTGCCGGCCCTGGGTGGGATGCCTCGAAGGCCCCTGAGCTTCATCAGTTCATCCGGTCCCTGAAGGTGGGCGACATTGTTTACATCAAATCAGCCCCTCCGTCGAGCAAAGATATTGTCATAAAAGGAATCGGGATCATCACCACCGATCAGGTCGTTTTGAACAGCCAGGTGGTTTCAGCTGGCAGAGACATTAAGTGGCTGGTCACTGAGCACTTCCGAGTCCCAAAGCCAACGGAAAAAAATAACGTGAGACGGAACACAATGTACGAGGAGTTTCACCCAGATGTACAATCGGCCATCCTTGCAAAGCTCTTCAAGAACGGCGCCTAACAAATACGCTTAAGACACCCACCTTGCTAGCAACATGCTCCTGAAGCACTTTTCAACTGGACGGTATCTCCTTACAGCTTACTGAAATACCTCAAATCATGCAGGCAATTGAAAAATGCTCAGGTGCAAGGTGCTCGCGGAGCGTGGAATGAAGCATACTCCCCGTACGTTGCAATGACGCGCGACAGCGGGCAACACCGCAGATGGGGGTTTTTCAGCAGCCTGCTAAGCGACACATCCTGTCGCCGCCCTATGCCATTATGCCCCCACAAACACTTCAGGAGGGCGACATGGATCGGTTCGAACAACTCACCATCTGCCAGTATATCCTCAACATGCTTCAGGCCAGGGCTTTGCAGAGTGTGCGCCAGCTCACAGAGGTTGTAGATTTTCTTGATGCCCGCAGTGAGGATATCGGCTTGCGTTTGCCGCCGTCCCTTTCCGAATTGGCCAACAGCGGCTATGATGATCGCCCCAAGGCCGACAGGAGCAGCCGAAAGAAAGTCCATGGAGCGCTTGTAAAGCTTCTGGAGGCTGCGGTAGCAGAGCTGCCAAAAACCCTTCCGGGCATGCTGGAGCGCAACATTCGTCAGCTCTGCAAGGCCCTTGGGCTGGAGGAGGTTGACCAGCAAATTCTGGGCATTATGTTGCGCTGTGACTGCTATGAGCCACTTGAAGAAATACTCAACTCCTGCTACCGAAAATTCGACAGTGTTTCCAGCACGCTTGCCGTCTTGCTCGGCGTCAAACGCGACTTCATCAACAGCAGACTCAAAGCAGGCGCACCATTGATGAGTCTTGGCATCGTTGAAAAGCTGGATCAGCGGTCCCGCCACTTTGTACATTCATACGAAGTGGGGAGCGCCTTCACCGATGCCATTTATGCATCTGAGGGCGATGCAGAGGATATCTGCCACTCCATCACCGGCAATCCCCTCCAGGCAAACCTGCGCTGGAGTGACTTCGAACACATGGCTTTCACGCGCGAGAAGCTGGAGAGGTTTCTGACCCAGGCAGCGGGAAAGCGCCTCAAGGGCGTCAACATTCTCATCTACGGGCCACCGGGAACGGGCAAGACCGAGTTTTGCAAAACCCTGGCCCAGCGCCTGAAGATGGAGCTCTATGCGGTTGCAGAAAGCGATAGTGGCGGAGAAGAGCCTACCCGCCGCGAGCGCATCAGCTCCTATAACCTCTGCCAGCGGCTCTTTGCCAACAACGGCGGCAAGCTTCTGCTCTTTGACGAAATTGACGACCTGTTTGACATGTCTCCGTTTGCTGGACTCTTTGGTATTTCCCCTAAAGGCCGCTCGTCTTCGAAGGTTTACATGAACCGCATGCTGGAGGAGAACCCGGTCCCCACTTTCTGGATCATCAACAACGTCCAGCTTCTTGACGAGAGCATTGTGCGGCGCATGTCCCTGGCTATCGAAATGCCAAATCCCCCGGCAAATATGCGCAAGAAGCTCTGGCGGCGCATTATACGCAGCCAGAACATCAACCTCGGCAACAGGGATATGGAGCAGCTATGCCAGGTGGATGTCTCCCCGGCCATAGCCAAGAGCGCCACCATTTACGCCAGCGCCATGGACAACACGCTGGACGACTTTCGCTTTGCCGCTTTCGGCCTGATTAAGGCCATTAACGGCGGTAAGGAGAAAGCAGAAGTGGGGTCAGGCGGGGCAAACCAGCCGTATATGGAGAGCCTTACCAACTGCAGTACAAACCTTGAAGAGCTGACCAGCGCTCTGATCAAAAGCCCCTCCAGAAGCTTCTCCCTGTGTCTCAGTGGCCCGCCAGGTACCGGGAAAACCGCCTACGTGCGCCACCTGGCCAATAAACTGGACATGCCCGTTCTCGTCAAGCGCGCCTCCGACCTGCTGGATATGTATGTGGGCCAGAATGAACGCAATATCGCAGCCGCTTTTGCGGAAGCACGGGACACGGAAAGCTTTCTGGTCTTTGACGAGGCCGACTCCCTGCTTTCCGATCGCCGGAACGCTGTGCGCAGTTGGGAAGTCTCCCAGGTCAACGAAATGCTGACCTGGATGGAGTGCCACCCCCTGCCATTTGCCTGCACCACAAACCTGATGGATCGCCTCGACCAGGCATCACTGCGCCGCTTCACCATCAAGTGCCAGTTCACCTACCTCAGCGCTGCACAGGTTGCCCAGGCCTGCAGGCACTTCCTGGGCATTCGGGTTCCCATGGAAACGCTGGGCGGACTTACGAGCCTGACACCGGGAGACTTTGCCGTCGTGAAACGCAAGGCGGAAATCCTTGGCAAGCTGCGCGACCAGCAGTACCTGCTGAATATGCTGCGCGAGGAAATGGCGGCCAAAGAGGGAGTGGCGAATGCCAAAGGCATTGGGTTTCTTTCCACTTGCGGTTGAGGAGTTCATGGCGTATTTGCGCCAGTATGGCTCCCACCCGCGAGCAGTTATTGAAGTGGATTGAGACTGCGGTTACTCCATTGCCCCGTGTATCCTTCCCATGAAGCAGGACACATGGGGCAATTGTTTTACTGACAAAGAGCGGTTTTATCTTTATTTTACCTGGTGCATACGTAACTATTCACGGGATACGGCAACTAAATAAGAGGGTCTCACACAAAGCCCGCAAAGCCCTACCAAGAAAGGCTGTTAAGAGAGAAAACCATATCCAGGAGGGCCAATGCAGCACCTTTCCAAATCCCGTATCATTGAACACCGCCAGTGTGCCAGGCGACTCTGGCTGCGTGTACATCGCCCCGACCTCGACACCCAGGCATCCACATCTGCACAGAGCCGCATGCAGGCAGGAACCCACGCCGGGGAAGTTGCCTGCAGCCTCTTTCCTGGTGGAAGAATGATCGAGGCGGAAAAGCTGAGCGATGCCATTGCCCTCACCACAGACCTTTTGAACAGAAAGCCGAAACCAACACTTTTCGAAGCCACCTTCAGCCATAGCAGGGTTCTGGTGCGGGTAGATATTCTGCAACCGGTTCGTGGCGGATACGACATTGTGGAAGTAAAGTCGTCAACTGAAATCCAGGGCTACCATTTGGAAGATGCCGCCATCCAGGCCTGGGTATGCCAGCAGGCAGGCCTTCCCGTAAAAAGGACCCAGCTTGCCCATATCAACAAAACCTTCGTGTACCCCGGCAAACAACAATACGATGGCCTCTTCACCTTTGCCGATATAACCAAAGACACAGATGCCCTGCTCAAGCAGGTTCCCCACTGGACCAAAGCAGCATTTGCCACCCTGAACGAAAAGAGTGAGCCCATAATCGAGCCCGGCAAACACTGCAAAGAGCCCTTTGAGTGCCCATACGTGGAGCACTGCGCCCATGAATACAAAGCCGCAAAGTATCCCCCGGAAGACCTCGGGAATCAGGGGAACACAATAAACAGGCTGCGGGAACAGGGTTACACCGATCTGCGCAAAGTGCCCAAGGCCTTGCTTGGAAACAACAAGAAGCACCTGCGCATCTGGCGTGCCTGCCGCAGTGGCAAAGCAGAACTCGACCCCGCAGCCGGGGAACACCTCCGTTCGCTTGCATATCCCCGCTACTTCCTCGACTTCGAAACCATCCAGTTTATCGTTCCCACCTGGAAAGGCACCCGCCCTTACCAGCAGATACCCTTCCAGTGGTCATGCCACAAAGCAGGCAAGAACGGCACCGTCAGCCACACCGAATTCCTGGACATCAGCGGCAAAGACCCCAGCAAACCATTTCTGGAGACGTTAACTCCCGCCCTTGGCAAACGCGGGCCAATTTTCGTGTACAGTCACTTTGAAAGAGATAGGCTGAAAGCGCTTGCCATCCGCTTTCCAAAATATGCCACCGACATTGAAGCCATTCTGGAGCGTATGGTTGACCTGCTGCCTCTTTCCAGGGCGCACTACTACCATCCCGCCATGCATGGCAGCTGGTCAATCAAGGCCGTACTGCCCACCATCGCCCCGGAGCTTGATTATAGCGCCCTGGAAGGCGTGCAGGATGGAGGAGAAGCCCAGCAGGCTTACCTGGAAACCATACATCGCCAGACAACTGGCGAGCGCAAAACAGAATTGCAGCAGGCCATGCTGGCCTACTGCAAACTGGATACGGAAGCATTAGTGAAGCTGGTGGAGTATTTTGAAGGGCATTAATCCCCCCCGCTCTGCTTTCAGAGTGGGGAGAATCCAGGATCAGCTCTCAGGCTCACACTGGCGCATCTTTACGCGGAAGCCATAATCTTGCGAAGGCTCATAGCGGACAATACCCTCAATATCAACCAGTTTAGCACCTTCTACCCCTTGACCTTGGATGAGAGCAAATATCGGGTTGACGATTTTCTTTCTTATATCATCAAGGTCGTTGATTGAGGTCAATAACAAACTATAACCCCACTCTTGATCGACCCAAGGCTCAGCCTCAGGATTCCAGTTGAACAGTACTTCGTCTTGAAGTTTAAGTCCTTCATCATCCCACGATGGGACCATGTAATACTCATCAGTAAAAACAACATAGCCATCCCAGAACATAACGTGCAAAAGTGGCTCCTGGTTATTATCTTCTTTTGTCGACATACCATCGCCAGCTAAACTCACCTGCAGGCAAATATATCGTTTGGGGACTGTCTTGTCCTTTCTCCCCCCTATCCCAAGGTAACATGCGTAATCCTTGACTACCCAGTCATTGTCGTCTGATCGCCAATCGTATTCCCAGTCGTCGATGCTTTTCACAACTGCATGTTCTTCAATGGCATTGTTGATTTCATGCTGAATCATCTGGAAAAGGCTTTCAACTTCCCTCCCAACATTCTCGATCAGCTCTACGCTCTTTTTGATACTAGTGCCAATACTTATTTCACTCATGGGATTCTCCTTTCCAGAATACATTGCCCTGGCTAAAGGTATGATGAATAGAGCTCATGTGTCTGAAGCCAAGGAATCGGCGAATATTCAGTCTGTCCAGCGCTCTCTGAACCTGAAGTGCCCAAGGGTGTAATTCATGTAGATTGTGATCACGCTGAATTTGCTCAATAATACCTAATATCTGATACCAGCTGATGGGAAGCAATTTCCCCGCCCAGTTATCTCTTTTTGCAAGGGCAGTCTGAGCCCCACTTGTCTCAATACCAATAAACATGTGCCAGCCATAATTTCGCTCATTTCCGAAAAGGTACCTCTCCCATTGATCGTGTAATTGCCACTCTCCACTGAGTGGTGATCTCCACTTGAGCTCCACAAGCAATGAGTATTGTCTATTACCTGGCCATGTCAGCTTGACATGCAGGTCTGGCTCAATTCTTTTACCGTCGCGCCATCTTGAGGGCCAAAAAACCATTTCTGCTTTTTCAGGATAGCCCTCAGGTAAACCTGGTGCGCTGCGTGCACGCAATAATTCGCACCAGAACCGGGCGGAAACTGCTGGCGGCAGCAGCGCCAAAGGGCCAAGTAAAATTGCCGTCAACTCATCTTCCTCGTGTACTTTTCCTTGGCCATCTTCACGATGGCCAAGGTAGCGCTTGTAGAGAGTACCCTTTTTCTGCGTAATCGCATGCAGCATTCATATCTCCTTCCCTTGCAAAACATACAACGGACAGTCTATGTGCAGCATAGTACCATGCATAACTCAGTAAGTCACTCCGACGCAGCCGAATACAGAAAGGCCCAGACGGTTTCCAGGGGCTGGTTGCTGTACACACTTCTGATCATACTGTAGTCGTCATCAGGCAGGTGTTGCTGAATGGGCTGGCCGGTTTCCCGGTGGGGTCCACTGAGCTGCAGGCCGCTGAAGTGCAGGTTGAAGGTTTTGCCGTCCTTGGATACGGCGAATTGCGCCACATACTCCATGCGGGTATCCTGGAAGTACTTTTTGGCCACCGCCAGCTGTTCAGCCGTGATTTCCATTCCCATCCACCGCGTTCCCTGGAATGCGTCGTAGTGTATTGGGCCACTAAACTCCACAATCTGCCGTCCCTGGGGGTCGGTGAATGTTTTCCATGAGCTCCGCCGGAAATACTGGTAGCCCTGCAGGGCATCTTCCACGGTGACTGACGGGTCAAGCTGCAGGGTGCCCTTGCGGACGGTTGTTTCCACGTCATCCTGCCCACAGCCACTCATCAAGAGCGCCAGAATCCCCACAAATACGACAATGATGGTTGCCTGAAATTTCCCTCTCATACTGCTCTCCTTTGATGTTTTTCTAACTCTGGATTGATGCTACAACAGCCAGGCGACAACCTGCGTCGCGTAAACCGGAAAGCATGAAATTCCAGGAGATACACGGCGAATTCGTCATGATTCACCCCTTTGCCATGGCAACGGTCGGACTTCACGTTTGCTGATGAATCTGGAGCTGATGACAGCAGGCTTTCCACCTGACTCCCTCAGGGAAATCGTTGCATTGCATTGACTGCATTTTGTGGATAATATATTATCCGTAGATAGCGAAAATACCACTCAGGGGCTATTATATTGGCTATATATTCAGCAACTCCACGGGAAATACAAAGAGACTTGCAGCAGCGCTTCCGGGAGCGTCGTCTGCAGATGAAGTTGACCCAGGAGGGGCTTGCCCAGCGCTCGGGGGTGAGCCTTGGCTCCCTGAAGCGCTTTGAGCACACGGGGCAGATTTCCCTGGAATCCCTCCTCAAGCTGGCCCTGGTGCTTGGGTGTCTTGACGATTTTTCTGCTGTTTGCGATTCGCAAAATCGGTCACCCCAATCCCTTGATGAACTGCTGGCTGCCAGCAAAACACCCAAGCGGGGCTCCCGCACATGAAGGTCTTGCCCGTTACACTGCTCAACGTCTTTTTTCACCACGGCTTTTCTCCGCCGGTGCGTATGGGGCGACTGGCTTTGTCCCAGCGCCGCATCGCCTTTGAGTACGACCCTGAGTTTATCGGCCACTCTCTTGAGCTCTCCCCTTTCAAACTCCCACTGCAAGCGGGGGTCGCTTTGGCGACCCCAAGGTATTTGACGGGCTTTTCGGGCTCTTCAATGACAGCCTGCCTGACGGGTGGGGGCGATTCCTGCTCGATCGTCAGCTGCGCAGGCATGCTATTGACGTTCGCCGCCTCACGCCCCTGGACCTTTTGACACTTATTGGGGTCAATGGCATGGGCGCGCTGAGTTACCAGCCTCAGCAACATGTTGTGAGCAGCACGGCACCTGGGGAGATTTCACTCGATACGCTCTGTCGTGAATCCTGGGAACTCCTGCAAGGCAATGACAGCACTTGTCTCGAAGACCTGCTCTTGCTCAGCGGCTCCTCGGCAGGGGACAGGCCAAAGGTAATGGTAGACGTGGTAAACGGAGATATCGTAAGGGCAGGCTCAGGTACTGCAGATGCAGAGAGCTGGATAGTGAAATTTCGGGCCACATCAGATCCAGCTGATATTGGGCCAATAGAGTATGCCTATAGCCTTATGGCCCAGGATGCGGGCATTGAGATCCCAGCCACAAGGCTTTTCAGGACGGAGCGTGGCATGTACTTCGGTATAAGGCGATTTGACCGCGCTGATGGCAGGCGCATCCATGTTCACAGCTTTGCCGGATTGCTGCATGCCGACCACCGCACTCCCTGCCTGGACTATGATGATGTCCTCAAGGCCACCACACTTGTCACCCGTAGCTTTCAGGAGACGCAAAAAGCCTTTGCCCTGGCCTGCTTCAACGTGCTCTGCCACAACCGGGATGATCACAGCAAGAATTTTTCCTGCCTGCTTGACGATACCCGCCAGTGGAAGTTTGCTCCCGCATACGACCTGACTTTCTCCTATGGGCCAGGTGGTGAACACAGCACCATGGTGATGGGCGAAGGACGCAATCCTGGCAGAAAGCACCTGCAGGAGCTTGGCAAAGCCCATGGAATCAAATCGGCAACAGCAATACTTGAGCGGGTGCGCTCAACTGTTCTGCGCTTCAGCGAGTTTGCCGAACAGGCTGGTGTGAGTGAGCACTCAGCAGCCTCGATAGAGGCTGCTATCCAACGCCAATGCGCTTTATAGGAATCACAAATGACCGGTTCATCGTAACCCAACTTGTCACTAACGAAGAGATTTTCACACAAAGCCCACAAAGGCGCAAAGAAAGGCAGTTAAGAGCTTGCAAAAACACTTCAAAATAAACAGGCAATTGAAAAATGCTCAGGTGCAAGGCGCTCGCGGAGCGCGGAATGAAGCGTACTCCCCGTACGTTGCAGTGACGCGCGAAGGCGAGCAACGCCGCAGATGAGGGTTTTTCAGCAGCCTGTAAATGAACGGGAATAAACGCGAATGGGGGAGGCAGACTTGCCTTTGCCATCACGAAGCTGGCGCGTCAAAGGCACACCTCATTTTGATGGTTCGAATACCCAATGGGGCAACCCTGGGATCAAAAAGCTATTTTCTATAACCGGGCCCGTCCAACAAACGGTTCAGATCGTGGTTCGCTTCGCGAGCACAATTTAACCTTATCCGTTAGCCATTGCTACCTGTGAACTTGGCAGTAAGCCAAGCAGTTAACGCGGCCACAGCGATTGTTACAACTAAACCAAATATCCCGTCTTTGTGCTCGCTGTACCACAGCTCAATTCTGCCCCGCATGGAGGATAAACGCTCCGCCCGTAAAAGACCGACAGGTTGAAGCTGAACCTTAAAATGCATGCTAAACCCAGAAGGGCGGCTAAATTCAAGGCAACCACATGCCTGTAATATTGTTAATTCTTTATCTACCAATGCTCTATCGTGAAGCTGTTGATTTAAATACGAATTCTCTCCTTGTGTCTTCGTGACTGGATAGTCAATCTTTTTCCACCCATTTTCGATTCGCCACCCATCAATTCCGTGGTGGATCACCCAGGCAAGCTCCCCCGAATTAAACGTAATGTCTTCGTTCAGTCGAGGAGAGTGCTGATAAATGCCAAGTAGTATTTTATCGCTCGTCTTCATGATTTTTATCTCCCATCATGAAACTCTGGCTGCAACCCTTGTAGAAACGATAATTTTTTACATAGACGTGCATTTGTCCAAGTTTATCCGACAAATATGCACTCTGCAAAACCGTACCATTCCAAGCCTTATGCCAGGTTCAGCTTGCATGGTAACACAGTAAGCATTACGCGAAAATGACAATCCATGGCATGAAGATGTAGGTTTCCCCATTGTTTTTCTCCTTAGCGACTGGCGTGACGGACTATATGCTTGCATGCAACACAATAATAACCAGGTAGTAACTGTTTTCGTCGGAGTGTATCACGATGGTAATTTTGAGGTTGGCATGTATGCGAAGCCTGATTTCGATCCGTGGGTGTATAATGAAAATATCAAGTATGCTGCGATCAAACTCCCTTTACAGGAAGTAGATTTGGACTTTCTTCGTGGACATGTGTGCGATGCCATTAACAGGGTACTTGGCACATAATAATGCCTGCGGGCCTACCCTCATACTTGCGAGGGTAGGCCATACCTTCTTACTCCGTCGCAGCCGAATACAGAAAGGCCCAGACGGTTTCCAGGGGCTGGTTGCTGTACACACTTCTGATCATACTGTAGTCGTCATCAGGCAGGTGTTGCTGAATGGGCTGGCCGGTTTCACGATGGGGTCCACTGAGCTGCAGGCCGCTGAAATGCAGGTTGAAGGTTTTGCCGTCCTTGGACACGGCGAATTGCGCCACATAGTCCATGTGGGTATCCTGGAAGTACTTTTTGGCTACAGCCAGCTGTTCAGCCGTGATTTCCATTCCCATCCACCGCGTTCCCTGGAATGCGTCGTAGTGTATTGGGCCACTAAACTCCACAATCTGCCGTCCCTGGGGGTCGGTGAATGTTTTCCATGAGCTCCGCCGGAAATACTGGTAGCCCTGCAGGGCATCTTCCACGGTGACTGACGGGTCAAGCTGCAGGGTGCCCTTGCGGACGGTTGTTTCCACGTCATCCTGCCCACAGCCACTCATCAAGAGCGCCAGAATCCCCACAAATACGACAATGATGGTTGCTTGAAATTTCCCTCTCATACTGCTCTCCTTTGATGTTTCTCAAGGCATGTGGAGAGCTTACCAGGGAATAGCGACAAGGCGTGTCGCATGCACTTGACGGGCAACAAGCTTTACCAGCAAGACGTTACGGCCTACCGCTGTTGATTTGTGGGAATCATTCAGGGTTTTCGAATACAAGAAAGACAATTTCCTCTCGCGGAGAAGATGGGCTGCCATATCAATTCCCATTGTATTTCTCTGCGCTCCCCGCGTCCCGAGTGAGCAAAGCGAACAGACGTACAAAGCCCCGCTGCCATGATGGCAGCGGGGCTTTGTGCAAATACGAAAAACCGTTAGCAGTTTGCTGAAGTACCCCAAAAACACGCAGGCAATTGAGGAACCCACAGGTACAAGGCGCCCGCAAAGCAGGGAGTGAAACGTACTCCCTGTACGTTGCAGCGACTTACGACAGCGGGCAACGCCGCAGATGGGTTTTTTTCAGCAGCCTGTCAGTATTTCTGATCGGCGAAGGCAACCCAGCCACCGGCGCGCACCAGGGCTTCGTCAAATTCGTTGATGGTGTAGCTGAAGGTTTTGCTCTTGCCGCCGCCTTTGACGTACAGCTCCTTCTTGTCCAGGTCGGTGGTGATTTCCACGTCCCCGGCACCGGCAAACTCCTTGAAGAGGGTGTCTATATCGCCAGCGGAGAGTTCAATGGCCATCATGCCGCCGTTGAACATATTCTGGCGGAAGATGCGGGCGTAGCTCTGGGCGATGACCATGGTGATGTCGTTGACTTCAAAGGCCCAGGGGGCGTGTTCGCGGCTGGAGCCACAGCCGAAGTTTTCCCGGCTGACGACAACGCGGGCATTGGCCAGGGTGGAGCCTTTGGGGTCAAAGCCTTCCAGTTTCAGGTCTTCCAGCAGGTAGGGCTTGAGCGCTTCCTTGGTCAGTTCGGTCAGGTATTTGGCGGGAATGATTTCGTCGGTATTGATGTCATTGCGGTCGAGGAAGAGGGCGGGGCCGCCGAATGTCTTCATGTATGCGCTCCTTACAGGTATTTGCGGGGGTCGGTGATATGTCCGGTAATGGCGGCAGCGGCTGCGGCTGCGGGGCTCATCAGGTGGACCATGCCGCCTTTGCCCATGCGTCCGTTGAAGTTGCGGTTGGTGGTGGAAGCGCAGGCTTCACCTTCGGCCAGGACACCGTTACTCATACCCAGGCAGGCGCCGCAGGTGGGGTTGGTGACGCAGAATCCGGCTTCCAGGAAGATGTCGATAAGACCCTCATGGTTGGCCTGCTTGAAGATGTCGGGGGTGGCGGGGGAGAGGATGCCGCGCACGCTGTCGGCGATGGTTTTGCCCTTGAGGACGGCTGCGGCTTCGCGCAGGTCTTCAATGCGTCCGTTGGTGCAGGAGCCGATGTACACCTGATCTATTTTACTGTCGGTCATCTGGCTGACGGGCTTGACGCAGTCGGGTTTGTAGCCGTAGGTGCACATGGGTTCCAGGCTGCTGGCGTCAATTTCCAGTACCCGCTCATACTCGGCATCGGCGTCGGGCTGCCACTGCTTGTAATCTTCCAGGGCCGCTTCTTTGGAGGGGTAGTCGTCCTTGATGAAGGGCCACAGGTATTCCACGGTGGTCATGTCGGGGGCGCAGATGCCACTGGTGCCACCGGCTTCGATGGCCATGTTGCACAGGGTCATGCGCGATTCCATGGAGAGGTTTTCCACCACGTTGCCACCGAATTCAATGACCATGTCGGTGGCGCCGTTGACGCTGATGGTGCCGATGATATGCAGAATCACGTCTTTGGCGTAGACGCCCTTGGGCAGCGTACCGTTGACGTTAATGCGCAGGGTTTTGGGCTGACGGAAGGCGCACACGCCCTTGAGGATGCCCACTTCCAGGTCGGTGGTGCCGACACCGGCGGCAAAGGCGCCGAAGGCTCCGTGGGTGCAGGTGTGGGAGTCGCCCATGATGATGGTATAGCCGGGGCGCACAAAGCCCTTCTCGGGGAAGATGGCATGGCAGACGCCGTTGCGCCCGATGTCGAAGAAGTCCTTGATACTGTGGCGGCGGGCCCAGTCGCGCAGAACCTTGCCCTGCTGGGCGGTTTTGGAGTCTTTGGCGGGGGTGACGTGATCGATGACCGCTTTGATCTTGTTGGGGTCGAAGACACGATCCTTGCCAAGGCGTACCAGGTCGTCTATGGCGATGGGAGTAGTGATTTCATGGCAGAATACCATATCAAGGCTGAGCACCTTGGTGCCGGGGAACGGTTCATCGCGCAGATGTGCGTCAAAGATTTTTTGCGCTACGGTTTTACCCATGTACGTCTCCTGAGTCTGATTTTGACGTATCTTACTGCGCACCCTGAACCAAGTCAAGAAGGGGCTTGAACAGCAGGTTTTCCTGCAACACCCCTGGTTTGCGTGACTTCACCCCGGCACCCAAGGGGAGTTTCTTTCACGAAAAAAAGCGCAGGCCAACAGGACGCTGCGCTTTCAGAACTTCTCTCATCTTCGCTTATTCAATTCCCATGGAATCAAGCTGCTGCTGAAAATTCTGGATCATGACCTTTTTCTCGGAGAATTCTTCCATGCGGATGCTGCCGAACTCACTGGCAATTTCCAGGCGAATCATCACTCGCTCTGTAACCTGCTGATAGGAGAAGTTCTCTTCGCTGAAGATGTCGCGGAACTCTTTTTCACCGGGATTATGCTCACCGATGATCATGCCCACCTGACGTTTGACGTTGGCCAGAACCTGCTCAATGGAAAAGTCAATCTGCAGGGAAGAGATGATGCTGTCCTCAAAGCCTTCCGTCGCCGCTCCCCACGCCTGCAGGAGTTCGTCAGAGGCGCTGGCCGGAGGAAAGTTCAGCAGGGAAGTGAAGGCATCGCTCTCGCTGTTCAGGGCCTGCTTGGCATCGGGATCCAGCAGCGCCATGACTTTTTCGTGGGTGAGTGTGTGGAGTTTATCGGCAAGACTTGATACAGAAATATTTTCTGCTGCCTTGGCAGTCTTTTCTGCAATCTTCTGGAGGTCGACTTCGTTACTCTTCGTGGGGCCCTGACCCTTACGCACAAGAGCATCGTGGGCTCGCGGACTGCTGTTGAGTATGGATGCCAGGGACGAGGTGATGTTCATGGGAACCTCCTGATGTTGGTGTTTGCCAGTATACCCTGCATGATCCTTGCCACTTTCCCGGGATGCTGGAGTTTCAGGTCAAAAACCCTGCCTTGCCCCCGTCGCCATTTCCCATTAAGATGCCCACAGTTTTCAGCGGCATACCCGACAACAGCACCAACCTTTCCCCGGAAGGAGCACCCGATGCAAAAGCGCATTCACACACAGGGAGAATTGTTTGACGAGCTGCGCAAGCTGCCCGACGAGGATCGCGACCATCTGATGCTGGCTCGCTATGATGGTGGGATCTTCCTGGAAACCATCCTGGAAAAAGAGCATAATTATGGCCTCGCCATCAGGGACTACTCCAACCGCCAGCTGGTCATCGCCTTCGGCATGCTCAAGGATGGAGCCTCCATGGAGGAGACCCTGAGAAAAATTCGTACGGAGTACTGATACATGGAAGATTTCAACAAGCCGCGCTGTGCCGTCCTTGAGTTTTACGGCCGCGATGTCTGGGAAAAGGCCGTCGAGGTGACGGGCGACCCGCGTTTTGTCTACTGTCAGGGAGAAAAGTGGTGGGATGAATTTGCCGTCGCCCAGGGCTTTGGCCACCTGGATGAGGGGGGCAGCTTTGTCCGGACCAGCCCCCGCAGCTGAGGAGTCCACTGGCTGGAAGAATGGTGTCTGGGTGCTCCTCAACAATATAGAGGGACCGGTCAATCTTGGTTTTATCAGCCGCGCCATGGCCAACACCGGCTTCGCGCAGCTTCGCTTCTGCGGGCCAGTCAGTGCCGATGACCCCGATGTACTGCGTTATGCCGTTCACTCGGGACACCTGCGGGAGAATTTTACCAGAGTAGAGGATATCGGCGGGCTGTGCCGCGCCATGGATGTGGTTATCGGCATGAGTCCCCGTCAGCCCTGGTCTGACGGATGCGACATCACCCTTGACCAGCTGCCCGCTCTGGTTGGGCAGCACACTGCTGCCCACAAACGTGTAGGGCTGCTTTTCGGCAATGAAGCCCATGGCCTTGATAACGCTGCCCTGAGCCACTGCCGCTACCGTCTGGCCCTGCCCACCGACTCCGGCTACACCAGCATGAATCTGGCCCAGGCCGTGCTGATTGTGCTGTGGGAGCTGCACCGCCACGGCGCTTCTGGCGTCGGCATTGACCCGTCCATGCCGGCCGCTGCCCCGGCTTCCATGCGCGAGCAGTTCCTGGAGAAGCTGCGCCAGTATCTGGAGCTTATCGACTACCTCGATCCCCAGAACCCCGACCACCTGTGGCAGGAACTGGCGATCATGATCCGTAAGCGCGACTGGAGCGAGCGGGAGCTGACGCTCCTGATGGGTCTCATCCACACTTCCCGCAAACGCCTGCTCAGTGCCGGGCACAAGATCAACACGGAAAATTCGCGCCACCCTGCTCCATAAGCCCCACTCCTGCTACTCCTCCACACCCAGTTTGCGATAGAGGGTTCGCCGTCCGATGCCCAGCACGCTGGCGGCCCGCCGCTTATTGCCCCCCAACTGCTCCACCACATACTGTATGTAGCGACGCTGCAGTTCTTCCAGACTCAGAAAACCGTCCTCGCCCGTCAGGGCAATGGGAAAAGGGGCAGAGGGATCGCTGCCGCTGCGGTACTGCCGAATACGGGCGGGCAGATGCTGCGGCTGAATCCGGCTTCCGCGACAGAAAGTGGCTGCTCGCTCCATGGCATTTTGCAGCTCGCGCACATTTCCCGGAAAAGGATACTGCCGCAGTTTGCTGAGCGCCTCTTCGCTGAATCCCTGGAAGCGACGCCCCAGGCGCTGCTCCATCTGTTCCAGGAATCTGGCCGCCAGGAGTTCCAGATCATCACCCCGGTCCCGCAGGGGCGGAACGTGCAGCGCGAAGGTCTCCAGGCGGTAGAAGAGGTCTTCGCGAAAGCGACCCTGACGCATCTCCTCTTCAAGGTCACGGTTGGTAGCCGCCAGCACCCGCACATCGACTTTCTCCTCCCGGTTCCCCCCCACCGGTCGCAGCACCCCTTCCTGAATGACCCGCAGCAGCTTGGCCTGCAAAGGCAAGGGCATCTCGCCGATTTCATCCAGCAGCAGGGTTCCGCCATGGGCATCTGAGATCAGTCCGCGGCGCTCGGAGCGCGCTCCGGTAAAAGAACCGGCAACATGACCAAAAAACTCACTTTCCATGAGATTTTCCGGTATTCCCGCACAGTTAATGGCCACAAAGGCCTCTTGGCGGCGCTCACTTTCCCGGTGAATGGCCCGCGCCACCAGCTCCTTGCCTACGCCGCTTTCGCCGGTTATCAGTACCGGCCCATATGCCCTGGCTACCTGGCGAATCTGGGCATAGAGGTGGGTCATGGGATCGCTGTGGCCAACCATGCCATGAAAGCTCTCCTGCGTCGGAGCCAGGCGCAGTGCGGCCAGCTCCTGACGCAGCAGGCGATTTCCCAGAACCCGCCGGACACTGAGCATCAGGTGCTCCAGGTGCAGTGGTTTGGTCAGGAAATCATCGGCTCCGGCTTTGAGAGCCTGCACGGCCTGGCTGATGGTCCCGAACCCCGTGATCACAATACAGGCTGGTGGGGTGTCCTGCCTCTGGAGCGCCTCAAGAAACTCCAGCCCAGTCATACCCGGCAGACGCAGGTCGCTGATCACCAGATCCACTGCCTGAGCCCGCACCATGCGCAACCCCTGCTCCGCGGTCATTTCGCGGAACACCTGGTAGCCTGCGTCGGATATTTCATCCAGCAGCAGCTGAGAGAGGCTCTCGTCATCCTCCACCAGCAGAATACGGTATTGGCCGGGATCAAAATCACCCATGGGCGGCTCCCCCCTGCCCTATCGGCAGCACCACCTGAAAAAGTGCTCCGCCAAGGGCACTCCGTCCCACTTCAATGGTCCCACCGTGCTCCTCTATGATTCCATGGACGACGGCCAGACCCAGACCGGTTCCCTGCCCCACAGGCCAGGTGGTAAAGAAGGGCTCAAAAATGCGATGGCTGATGGACTCAGGAACACCAGGGCCGCTGTCTTCCACGGTGAAGCAGAGTCGATGGGAACACACCTCCCATGCAAGGTGAACTTCCCCGCCGGGAGCGGCCTCCATGGCGTTTTCCAGCAGATTCACCAGAACCTGCTCCAGGCGAATGGGATCAGCCCGGAAAAGCGGAGCGGTGCTCTCCCCGCGAAGCTGCAGCCTCACGGCGCTGCGCTTCTGCCGGTCTGCCAGGGCACTGGCAGCGCTCTGAGCCAGCCGGGCCGCAGAGGTGTTCCGGCAGTGCATGCTGTTCGTGCTGAAGTCCAGCAACTGGCGGACAATGTGCTCCATGCGCTGCACCTCATGGCGAACCTGCTGCAGGGCCTCCCGGCCATGTTCACACATATCCTGGCGGCGCAGTGCGCGCTGAGCCTTGCCGTCAATCACGCTGAGGGGAGTTCCCAGCTCATGGGCAACTCCCGCCGCCAGCTGTCCGATCGCCGCCAGTTTCTCTGTCTGCCGCAGACGCTGCTGCAGGCGCTGTTCCTCTTGACGCCGGGATTCAATCTCCCGCTGCGCCTCTTCTATGCCATCCAGCATGGAATTAAAACTTCCCGCCAGGGCCATGATCTCCCGAGGGCCTTCGACAATTGAGCGATGGCGGATATCTCCCTGCTTCACGCGGTGCATGCTGCTGACCAGCCGACGGAAAGAGATTCCCAGCGCCCGGTGGTGCCCGTAGAGCACCAGAACTGCCGTGACGAGAATACTGAGCCCAAGAGCACCGATAAACCACAGGCGCATTCTGGCGATATACTCCTGAAACTCGCTCTGCTGGCGAGTCAGCTGCAGCAGACCATTAATGCGTCCTCCCGAGTCGGTAAGGGGGACGAAATACGAATACACATCCTGCCCGGCAACCTCCCCATACTCGCCATGGCGTTCGCCGCCAGCGGCAAGCCGTGAAAGCACCCGTTGACGGGGCGCGGGGTCTATCGCCCCAGCCACGGCGATTCTCTGGCCATCGGCGTCATACACATAGGCGCTGTACACCCTGCCAATGCGAAATGCCGACTCCAGCGCCCGCAGCACACTGCCACTGCGATCGCGTTCCAGCGCGTGACTGATGGGCAGGCGAATGGCACGGGCAACCAGCTCAAGATCCTTCTGCATACGCTCTTCCACATGGCGCTCCAGGGCGCTGAAGGTCAGGTACCCCCCCACTCCCATCAACACGCCCAGGGGGATGACAATATAGAGAATCAATCCAAGTCGCAGACTGCCCATAGTCAGCTCCATTTCCACGGCGCGGCCGCGCCATTATGTCTCATGTGCCATATGTATACACTTTTTTCCCCGATATTCCAAGTCATCCAACGGGATCAGACAAGGCGAAATGCCGCAACAAAACAACATAGCCTGTCCATCCGCAAACTGGCATACCATGTGCTCTACCCCTGGGCAGCGGAATACCCCATGGGGGATATCCAAAACCTACAGGAGGATTCTCATGAAATCATACCTTCAACTCCCCGCAACGATCGCCTTTGCCTTCGCCCTGGTCTTTTCCGTCACCTCGATCGCCTCAGCCCAGCAGGCTCCACACCAGCAGGTGGAAATGCGTGACGTCAGCAGCCAGGAAATCCGGCAGGTCTCCGAAGCCTATGTGGAAATTTCGGCCATCCAGCAGGAGTACCAGGCGAAACTCGGCAACGTCCAGGATCCTGAAGAAGCACAGCGTCTTCAACAGCAGGCTAACGAAGAGATGACCCAGGTTGTGCTTGATAGCGGCATGGAGGTGGACGCCTATAATGAAATCATGCTGATGGCACAGATGAACGAAGAGCTGCGCGGTCGCATTCTGGAAAAAATCGAACAGCTGCAACGCTGACCACGGCGCCCGGCATGGCACTTTCCCTGCGGTGCCGGGTCTTTCTTTTTGTGCTCTTTCGCGACTATTTCTTAAAATAGAGCCCATACTATGCGCAATACTTTTCAAGTACACTCATCCTGTGGTATAGATACCCATTATGAGTGAAGCACGCCACAGCATAGAACGCCACCGCAAACAGATTCAGCATAAACGCCAGCGCAAGATCAATGACGAGCAGTACATCTACCTCTCCACCGCTTCAGGTTCGGGAGGAATGGTTACCCATCGCAAGCTCTCGCGCCTGGTGGTACTGGTATTTGCCTACCTGGTCATCATAACGGGCGTGGCACTGTATTTTATTTTTGAAACAAAGCTCAGCCATCAGCGCATCCTCACCCTTCACGACAAGATCGGATTCCTCAATAAAAGCATCGACGACCTCATCGACGAAAGCGCCCGCAAGGAGAGCGCCCTGGAACTGGCGCAGCTTGAGCTGCAGGAGAACTACTCCCTGCTCAACC
The DNA here is from genome assembly GCF_000177635.2 of Desulfurispirillum indicum S5. Classification (NCBI taxonomy): domain Bacteria; kingdom Pseudomonadati; phylum Chrysiogenota; class Chrysiogenia; order Chrysiogenales; family Chrysiogenaceae; genus Desulfurispirillum; species Desulfurispirillum indicum. The sequence goes on along the minus strand of NC_014836.1, from coordinate 410,250 downwards.
GCTACAAGGAAGAGCTCTCCCAGTACGTTCTGCTCAATGAGAATTTCATTCTGCAGGGCGCCCTGCGCCGCGTTGACGACCCCAGCGCCAATCGCGCCATTGAGCGCGAGCTGACCTTTGCCCGCTCACAGCTGCAGCGGGTGGCCAGTCGCGTCATGGATATCGAAAGCAAGCTGGGGATGTCCCACAGCTCTTCGGTCAAGGAGGCCTCCCGCCTGACGGTTGATGATGTCTACGCAAAAATCGACAGTATTGAAAATGAAATCGTCCTGCGCAACAATCTCATCAAGGAGCTTCCCGTCTCCTTCCCCACGGAAGGACGCATAAGCAGCCGCTACGGCCCACGCATCCACCCCATCACCGGGCGACCTTCATTCCACGCGGGCTATGATATCGCCAATGTCGAGGGAACTCCGGTCTTCGCGCCTGCTCCCGGCGTGGTCTCCCGTGCCGGATACGACAATCTGGCGGGGAACTATATTGAAATCCGTCACCAGCACGGTTTTACCACCCGCTATATCCATTTGTCAGAATATGTGCTAGAAAGAGGCGATCAGGTACTAGGAGGCCAGCTTATCGGCTACATGGGCAACACGGGAAGGTCAACCGCCTCCCACCTGCACTATGAAATCCACTACCGTGGCAGACACGTAGATCCCAGGGGCTTCCTCTACAGCTCCATTCTGAATCTGCATACATTTTTCTCATACCCGGAGGTCAAATGGCGATATTCTCAGCTGAAAAAGAGTCATCAGGAAACAACAGCAAAAGTGAACTGACACCTACCGTCATCGGTAACTGCGATACCGTTGTCGGGGAGATACGCTCCGAGACTGATGTGTTTATTGATGGAAAGTTCAAAGGCGACATCTACGCCAAGAAGACCATCAGCGTCATCACTGGCGGCAATGTCGACGGAACATTCAATGCTGATAAAATGGTCATTTCCGGTAAAGTTCAGGGGGTTGTTCGCGCCAACCAGGTCGTCATTAAAAGCGGCGGCTATTTTGAAGGCGAGATGGCCTACCGCATCCTCATCATTGAGGAGAATGGCTGGTTTGAGGGCAACTGCACCCTCCTCAAAGAGGATATCATCATTGAGGATCGAACCGGATCCGGCAGCACCAAAGACGCGGCGTCTGCCTGAAAAACCGTACACTCAAAAGCCCGGAGCACAAAGATGCTCCGGGCTTTTTCACGTTGACATGGGGCGGTTCTCAGGGATTTTCTTCCGCCAGCACAACCACTTCAAGCTCCACGGACCCTTCACGTAAGCCAAAAATACCGATGGCAAGCTTCGGGCAGAACTCTGCGCATACGCCACAGCCCGTACACAGCGTTGACGCAAACGAAAGCCGCCGCAGGCCGCTTTCGTTATCGTCCTCCATAATCAAAGCGCCTGTGGGGCAAATGGCACTGCACGCCGAACACACGTTGCAGTTCTCCGTGACACGGGCACCGTAATAGGCTCGCGCCACCACCGGATCGACTTCCCCTGCGCGCTGCTGCTTTTCCACCTGATTCAGCAGGTGCCGCTTGAAAGGCAGGCGCTTATCGCTGTAGGAGAGACTCTGTGAGCTCTCGCCATGGAGCTGGTGGAACATCCGCGCCGTCTCCTCCGTGGCCTTTTCCCGGAAAAAAGTAAACAGACCGCGCCGTCCCACCGCCTTTTCCTGAAACCTGAGCTGTGCCGGATCGTCGATCAATTGCAGCTCTCCGGCCGCCGGACCAATTTCCTTGATCCGCTGGCGCAGAACCTCAAGTGCAGGGGCATTGCGACAATCCGCACAGCGGGTGAGGTTCAGCTGAACCGGCTTTTTCACAAAATGCCCCAGAGCAATCAGATGTTCGGTGGAAAGAAAACCCACGCAGGGAACGCTGGCATGGCACTTGACCTCACCGGCACGAATCGTACAGCCGAGCACGGGCTGCTCAACCTCCCTGAGCTGCTTTACCATCAGGGAAAAATCCGTATATTTCACCTCTATCGCCTCGTTCACACAGGTGGAAACGCACAGCATGCACTCCGTGCAGACATCGTGGCGCAGCACGAGGGCCGGTTCCACCTCTATCGCGCCCTCTGCCGGACAGATATCGACGCACTGGCGGCAGGCATTCTTGAAAAACCGCATGCGCAGACACCGCGATGTCTCCAGCCGCAGTGATGAGCCCAGGCGATTGACCGTCTCCAGCAAAGCATTGGGGTCTATCATAGCCCCACCAGGCCTTTATTCAAATGGACTCTGCTTCGTCCAGTGTGTTGACTCTGCGTAGGCGCGCAGTGCTTTTGCCAGTGCGCAGTAGAATTCATTATCGGTACCATTCAGAATATTCTCACAAAAAGGTTTCAACCAGGGAAGCAGAAAGTTATCCAGAAACATCTGCTGCGTCAGCGAGATGTTCTGAGCCTTCTGCAGATCATTGATCTGCAGGTACTGTGCCTCCTGGAAGAGCAGATAGTACATGAATTCCAGCTCGGCCACAATATGGTCGGGAGCGTCTTTAAAGCTCCCGTCAATGGACAGACCATTCTCGCGGTAAATCTTGATGACTTCCAGGGTGGAGTCCCCCATCAGCTGCCGCTCCTCGTCCAGATACACCGACCCGTAGGGTGGCGCAATCAGTTCCGCCGGCCCCACAAACAGCTGTGCATATTCCACCAGGAGCTCCTGATCATGGTATTTCTGCAAAGCAGGCTCGAGAGCCGTAAAGAACTTCAGCTCATCGGGGCAGACCTTTTTCACTATTTCGGTGAGCTGCGCAAAAATTTTCTCGGAAGTAAACAGCTCCTTTTCCGGCTCATAGAACAGTGCCGCCAGCAGCTTGAAGCCATTGGCCCGCTGCGCTTCGTACTGGGCATATTCGAAAATTTCCACGTGACTATCCCCCATATAAAAGAGTTTCCTTCTCAGCACCGGACTCAAGCTCTGCGCTCATCCACAAAAATCCCCTGCTGAAAGGGAAAGAAAAGCGGGTGGGGGGATTATACCCACCCACCCGCAAAGTTCAATGATCAATCAGCTCAGCGCGCAGCATACTTGCGGATGTAGATCACATTCGGCTTGATGCCTTCACCGGGCTTCTGGGTAGCTCCCTTGTTGTCCTTCAGACAGACGGCGGTGCTGGCATACTGCTTGAGCAGCTTGCTGGCTTCGCTGTTGGGGTTGTCCAGATCGCCGAAGGTGCGGGCTTCTGATGGGCAGGCCTGGGAGCAGTAGGGCTGCTGGCCACTGGCCACCAGGTGCTCACAGAAGATGCACTTTTCCACCTTGTTGGTGGCGCGCACAGGATTGTAGTCGGGGTGGCTGAAATCCGTGCGGTAGGGAGGCGTTCCGCCGGATTTGGCCGCGATTTCCGCGCCGGACGTGGAGCCCTTGAACAGCTCGGTCTTGTCCTTGTATTTCGCCTGTACCTCACCACGGTTCATGTGGATAACATTGTACTTGGCCGCCTTGTCGGCATCCAGGCTGGCAACGGTGTAAGGGCAGGCAGACTGGCACATGCCGCAGCCGATGCAGCGGGCTTCATTGTGCATGGTGATGCCATTGTCCTTTTTGTACATGGCCTTGGGGTTAACGGGACAAGCCGTAACGCAGGGAGCATCGGTGCAGTGGTTACACAGGGTGGGGTACATGGTGTACCTGGCATTGGGGTATTTCCCTTCAATGCTCTCGCAGTAGTCCGCCCAGTTGAAGGTCTGCCCATCTTTCGGATCATCTGTATTATTCTGCGTCTTGCAGGCCAGGCCACAGGCACCGCAGCCAGCGCACTTCAGCAGATCTATAACCATTCCGTATTTAGCCATTACTCAGTCCTCCTTCCCCTCAGACCTTTTCGATCTTGACGCCGGTAAAACCACCATTACGCGCGGTGGAACCGGTGATACGATCGTAGTCATCGGGCATGATTTCATTGAAGTTGGCGCCACGGGGTTCAGCCTTGGCGAAGTCCTTGGAAGCGAAGCGACCGAAAGCGTGGTGGCCCTGACCATAACACTTGGCGGCAACTCCGGGACGCACACCCTCCCACAGGCGGGCCTTGACAGTCAGGCTGCCGATGGTGGACGTGACGCGTACCATGTCGCCATCGCTGATACCCAGCTTTCTGGCGTCATCTGGGTTGAGCTGGATGACGTCTTCCTGGTTGACATCACCGGGGTCGCACTTTTTGAAGGCGTAGTACCAGCTGAGGTTGGCGCTGCGGCCCTCGCGGTTGAGGCGCGACTTCATGTCGATGAGGTCAAAGGGGTACTGGCGACGGTCGCCATGGCGTTTGGGTGTTTCGTAGTGGGGAACAAAGGCTTTTTCACCGCGAGCCTCATAGTTGGTCAGCTCCATTACCTTGTCTACAGTTGTGTTGTGTTTGGCAGCGTGGGCCTCCAGTCCCTTCTTGAGGGTTTCGCTGTAGAATTCAAACTTCTTGGTTTCGGTGGGGAAGCCTTTTTCCCACTTCTGACGGAAGGTGAATTTTGGTGAGTTGACGACGCCTTTTTTACGGAAATCTTCCCAACCGTTCAGCTTGTCGCCTTTGTAATCCTTGTTTTCCTCCGGATCCCAGGCTTTTTTACTGCGGATCTTGGTTGCGTAGAGGGCGAACTCCAGGCTGTTGGTGGGATTTTTGCCGGTTTCGGGGTCCTTGTATTCATTGTAGAGCCAGTCGTACATGTTGGAGAAGCCCTTGGCCTTCAGCTTCTCGGCCAGCAGCCAGGTGACCTCGGTCTCCGTTCCTTTGACGTCGAACATGCGCTCAATGACAGGCTGCTGAATGGAGATATGTCCATAGAGGTTTGCCTTGCTGCGCACAACTGCCCAGTCTTCCGTATGGTGCAGGGCGGAGGGCAGCACGATGTCGGCAAAATAGGTCATTTCCGAGAACATGGGCACGCAGTGCACGAAGAAGGGAACTTTGGCCATGGCCTTATCCCAGCGCGCCCCTTCGGTTGTGGAGAAGTTGAAGTTGCAGAAATAGCCGATGGCAACCTTGATGTCGTAGGGATCTTCGGCCAGGATGGCATTGGCAACGTTGTTGGTTACAACACCTGAGCCAGGGCGGGCACTTCCCATGGCAGGCATTGTCAGCGTACCGCGCTGGTCAATTTTTGGCTTGCCAACATTGGCTTTGGCAACATCGTCCTGATACTTGTCGAACTTGGGATAGCTGCTGGATGGGGCACCCATGCCGGTGCACAGGCCTCCTTCGCTGTCGGTGGCGCCCACCAGGCCATTGAGAGCGTGGATAGCCATTACGGTATAAGAGCCACGTGGGTGCATGTATGGGCCATACCAGATGCCACACTGGGGAGCAGCAGCGGCAAAATCCTTGGCAATGCGCTCAATCTGACGGCGGTCAACGCCGGCTTCTTTGGCAGCCCAGGCGGCATCCTTGTCCTTGAGTTCAAGGTTCCACCACTTCACCAGGCCGTTGGTCAGCTTCTCATCGAAATCCGCTTCATTAACGGTGCGGCCTTTGCGAAACTGGTTTTTTCCATCCTTGAAATCACCGCAGAACTCTTTGTTCCACAAACCATTGACCAGGATGTAGTGGGCCATGGCAATGGCAACGGCCCCATCGGTTCCGGGCTTGATGGGCATCCATTCCTGGGCTTTGGCAGCGGTGTTGTTCATGCGGGGGTCGATAACCGCCACCTTACCATTTTCCAGAACCTTGTTGATCTTGCGGATGGCATTAGGGATCTGACGGTTGGAGGAAAGAGGATCACAGGCCCAGGCAATCAGGTATTTCATGTTGTCCAGGTCGTAGTCGCGATAGCCCCAGAAGCCTTCAGTGGCCATGGAGCCCATTTTCTCCACTTCGGCACAGATGGCACTGTGGGAGATGTTGTTGGGGGTGCCGATCATCTTGGGCAGATCACCGTAGAAAATCTGGTTGTGATCGGAGTAGCGGCCGCGCATCAACAGAAACTTGTGGGTTTCGTTGTTTTTGCGCAGCTCCATGATCTTGTCGGCAATGGTGTCCATGGCCTCGTCCCAGGAGATGGGCACAAATTTGGGATCCTCGGTGCGACCTTTCTTGGGGTTGGTACGCTTCATGGGAGTCTTGATACGATCGGGGTCGTAGATCTGCTGCAGAATCAGGTGACCGCGCACACAGCAGTAACCGTCATTGGCCTTGCTGAGCTGGTTGCCGCGCACCTTGACGGCACGTCCATTCTGCACAAAGATTTCAATGGGGCACCAGGTAGTGCAGCCCTGGCAGGTGTTGGGAATCCACTCACCAGCAGCCTCACTCATGTTGCCTGCACCACTTCGTGTCTGGGCGAAGGCGTTGAGAGTGGGAGAGGTCATGGCAACAGCACCGGCTGCCGCACCTGCCTTCAGAAACTCACGTCTTTTAATCCGCATTTCTACCTCCTTAAGATAGATGGGGTAATGGGATACTCATCCATTGGCGAGAAGAGCTTTTCTTCACAAGGACACCAAGCAGATGGGATACCTGTGATGCATACGATAGGAGAGTGAGCAGTGAAAAACCATCGGTGAAAACCAGCTTTTTGCTCAGGGGAAAACCCCGAGAAACCCAATAAACCATTCCCTCACAGCCACATAGACACACAAAGAAAAATCCTTGTTCTACTGGACGCCCCCGCCAATAGCCTTTATATTTCCCACTGAGATTCTATTTGCCACCTTTGCACCCATAACGAAAAAAATCAGGTGTACACCATGAACAATAAAGTCATTATTCTGCTGTGGTCTGTTTCCCTGCTGCTCTTGATCAGCCTCACCCTCTACAACAGCCTTGATTTCAACGACACGGAAATCATCGCGATCGACAGCAGCAGGGTCATAGATTCCGATCCCATAACCACCCAGCCAGAAGTCTTCCGCGTGGCAGTGTCCTCCATGATCTCTCCCCTGGAAACGCTGCGGGGCTACGGCCCCTTGCTGGATCACCTGGAAGAGAAGCTCGGCCGTAAAATCAAACTGGTGCAGCGACGCACCTACCAGGAAGTCAATGATCTGATTGAAGCGGGAAAAGTCGATATCGGCTTTATCTGCACCCTGGCCTATGTCAAGGCCTCTGAGCTTGGCGCCCGCCTGGTGGCGGCCCCCCAGGTAAACGGCCATGCGTCCTATCAGGCCTATGTCATCACCCGCAAGGACAGCGAAATTCACTCCCTGGAACAGCTCAAGGGCAAGCGCTTTGCCTTTACCGATCCTATCTCCTTTTCCGGTCACCTGGCACTGCGGGGCGAGCTGCTGAAGATCAATGAAACACCGGAAAACTACTTTTCCAGCACGTTCTTTACCTACAGCCATGATAACTCCCTGCGCGCCGTGCATGACGGCATCGTCGATGGAGCCACCATGGACAGCCTGGTGTTTTATTCCACTGCCCTTATCTATCCTGAACTGACAGAAAATCTGCAGGTCGTTCATGTTTCGCCCATGGTAGGCAGCCCGCCGGTGGTGGCGCGCCCGGGACTGAGTGATGAAGAGTTCGAGCTGATCCGCCGCATATTCCTCTATATGCACAACGAACCAACCGGACGTGACGCCCTGGATATCCTGTACATTGATCGCTTTGTCATGGGGGACGACACTCATTACAACTACATTCGCCAGCTCAGACGCGAACTGGAGCTCACCGCTCATGCTGACTAAAACCTGGGATATTTTCACCTGGATCGCCGACCGCCTGAACATGGAAGCCAAGGTTCTGTGCATCACCGTGGGGTTTATCCTCTTCCTCGGTGCTGGAGTTACCTTCGAGATGCGCACCATCGTCAGCAACCTGATGCAGGATGAACTGGAAAAGCAGGGTATGTCCATTGCCAGCGACCTCTCCGCCCGCAGCGCTGATCTGCTGCTGACCAGTAACATCTTCGCCCTCCATCAGCTGCTGCGCAATACGCTCCAGAACAACTCCAACGTGGAGTACGCCTTTGTCCTCGACAACCAGGGCCAGGTCATTGCCCACACCTTCAGGGACGGCTTCCCCATAGACCTGCTGGGTATTCATGACGATGCCGTACGACGCAAGGAATTACCCGGCAAGGCCCTGGTCCGCATTGAGGACCAGATTATCCACGATTTTTCCAGCCGCATCAGCACCGGCAATATCGGCACCGCCCGGGTTGGCCTGCACGAGCGCAATATCCAGGCTTCCATCCGCAAGGTCGTCATCACCATAACCCAGACCACCCTGCTGATGTCGGTTGTGGGTATTTTCGCTGCCAGTATTCTCACAAGCCTGCTCCACCAGCCCATCAACCTGCTGGTGGAGGCAACAAGGCGCATGTCTCGCGGCAATTACCGGCAGAGGGTCGAGGTGCAGACGAAAGATCAGATTGGCACTCTGGCCCAGGCGTTTAACGAGCTGGGCGTTACCCTGCACAATAAGGAGCAGGAAAATGATACCCTTTGGGCTGAGTTGAAGAAGAAAGAAGAGGTGCTGCGCACGCTCCTGAAAACGGTAATTACCGCCCAGGAAACAGAGCGCAAGCGCATCAGCCGTGAGCTCCATGACGAAACCGGTCAGGTGCTCAGTTCGCTGATGCTGCATCTGCAATCCATGAAGGATCGACCCATCACGGGGGAGATGCAGGAGGAGATGGAGAATATCCGCTCGCTGATTGCCCGCACCATTCATGAAGTGAAGCGTATCTCCCGTCAACTGCGCCCGAGCATACTGGATGATATGGGGCTCTTTTCCGCCCTGAATCACCTGTGTGAAGAATATCAATCCAATGGCTCTTTCGATGTGGATATGGTCGTGTATGGACAGAACACCGGAAAGCGGCTGCTGGCAGAATTGGAAATTGCTCTCTACCGCATTGTTCAGGAGTCCCTGACCAACATTTCCAAACACGCCCAGGCCCGCAATGTCAGTATCATCTTCACCCTGACACCCGATCAACTGTATCTTGTCATAGAAGACGATGGAAAAGGCTTCGATGTGGAGCAGCACTTCAGCAGCGATGCCTACAAGGAGCACCTGGGCCTGCACGGCATGCAGGAGCGCGTCGAAATTATCGGTGGCATCCTGCAGATAGAGTCAAGCCGGGAAGCCGGAACCACCATATACGTGAATGTCCCATTGCAGTTTGCCACTGAGGAGAAACCTGATGATAAAAATACTGATCGTTGATGACCATATTGTCCTGCGCAGCGGGCTTGCCATGCTGCTGGGCGCCCAGGATGACATGGAGATCGTCGCTGAAGCCGCTACCGCTGCCGAAGCCATGGAAATTCTCAAGAGCAGCAAACCCGATGTCATCATTCTGGACATCAACCTGCCCGACAAAAACGGCATGGAGCTGGCCGAAGACATCCTGCGCAAACACGGCCTGGTGAAAATCCTCTTCCTCACCATGCACGATGAGCCTGAATACGTAGGGCGCGTGCTGCATATTGGTGCCGCCGGCTATATCCTGAAAAATGCGGCGGACACTGAGCTCATCAATGCCATCCGGGCCGTCAAGCGGGGCGAGTTTGTCCTGCAGCGAGGGCTGATGGAAAATATCGCCCGCCAGAAAAGCCGGAAGCTCTCGGGCCACACGATTGAGGCAGCACCGCCCAAAGCGTCCCTCAGTAAGCGCGAGACAGAGGTACTCCAGCTCATCGCCCTGGGTTACACCCAGCAGGAGGTGGCTGATCAGCTTGGAATCAGCATCAAGACCATCGAGACCCACAAAGCCAATATCATGGAGTCTCTGGGAACCAAAAAACGGTCAGAACTGGTACGGTACGCCCTGGCACACGGGCTGATTACCGGACACCAGCATAAGGAGCTCTCATGACCCGCCCTCTTCTTTCTGCACTGCTTGCCCTGACCCTGTTCCCGCTCTTCGCCTGCAGTGAGCAGCTTCCTGACAACAACAACCTGGGAAAATATCTTGAAACCTTTGATTACCATGAGCGTCGAGCCATGAAGATCGATTCCTTCGAGAGCCTCCTTCTCCTTGAGGAAGGCCGTGCGCAGCTCCTTGACATAAGGTTTCACGAGGAGCACGCCATGTACTCCATTTCCTTCGCCAAGCATATTCCCCTCAATGAGCTCCCCCAGAGGCTCGACGAGCTGGACCGCGACAAACTTGTCATCACCATGTGTCCCATTTACGACCGGGCAGCCATAGCCAGGCTTTACCTGGTCCTCAACGGCTTTGAGGCGCGTTACCTGACCGATGGGATGCTGGGCATGATGAAGACGCTCCGAGGAGATACCGCCAGGGAGTATTATGAAGTATTGCGCCTGAACCGAGAGCCCCAGCCTGAGTGAAGGTGCGTCTGTGTCACTTGCGAACGCCGATGCCCAGGCAACAAGGCATCGGCTTTTCGTGTCACACCAGCAGCTTCTTGATATCCGCCGGACTCAACAGTTTTCCCGTCGATTTCAGCTCACCATCAATAGCAACGCCGGGGGTCATCATGACGCCCATCTTGACGATTTCATTGATGTCAGTGATCTTTTCCAGCTCATAATCGGCACCACTTTCCTCAATGGCCTTCTGGGCGTTCGCGGTGAGTTGTCGGCATTTGGCGCAGCCGGTACCGAGAATCTGCAGTTTTTTCATCCTAGCCTCCCGAAAGTCAGAATATATACCCATACATCATGCCACTGAGTGTGGCCATAAGCACCACCAGCACCACGAACACCATGGTCTTGTAGGTTCCCAGAATACTTCTGATAACCAGCATATTGGGCAGGGATAATGCTGGGCCGGCCAGCAGCAAGGCCAGAGCTGGCCCCTTGTGCATGCCACTGCCCATCAGCCCTTGTAAGATGGGGATTTCCGTCAAGGTGGCAAAGTACATGAAAGCCCCAGCCACGGCTGCCAGAAAATTTGCCTGGAAGGAGTTATCGCCCACCACGCTGGTTATCCAGTGGGAGGGGATCAGAGCTTCCTGCCCGGGGCGCCCCAGCAGAGCTCCGGCAATGAGGATGCCGAAAAAGAGCAGGGGCATGATCTGTTTGGTAAAATCCCAGGCAGTCTGTATCCAGGTGCCCATCTCCCCTTCCTGGCGGCTGAGAAACCACGAAAGAGCAACCACCACCACGGTAAAGGGTACCAGGGGCACCTGGGGAAAAAGGGCAAAGGCGAAGGCTCCCAGGAGGGCAATCATGGCCAGGTACTGCCAGCGAAAACCAAACCAGCGAACCATGACGATGCCGAGCAATATGGCCAGTGCCGTGGTGATGAGCCACTTCAACGAGAAAATAAGGGCTGTCATGCCCGTGCCCGAAGCGGGCTCTGTCCAGTTGGCGAAGATCAGTATGCCCACCATGGCGCCAAAGAAGAGGGCGCTCTGCCCCAGGGGGCGACTTGCTTCGGCTTCAGGTAACTGGGCCTGAATGGCCTTTTTTTTCTGCTCTTCCCTGTGGAAAATAACATGCATACACAAGCCGATAAGAACACTGAATCCGATGGCGCCCACGGCGCGGGCCACACCCATCTCAAAACCCAATACCCGGGCGGTGAGCACAATGGCCATAACATTTATGGCCGGACTGGCATAGAGAAAGGCCGTGGCAGGCCCCAGCCCGGCTCCCATGCGATAGATACCTGCAAAAAGGGGCAGTACCGTACAGGAGCATACTGCCAGCAGGGTTCCCGCAACCGAGGCCACTGAGTAGGAGAGCCACTTGCTGGCCTGGGCACCAAAGAATTTGAGAATGGCCCCCTGATTGAGAAAAGCCGCCAGGGCTCCCGCAATAAAAAACGCCGGGATCAGACAGAGAATAACGTGTTCCTGGGCATACCAGCGAAGCAGATACAGGGACTCCCAGAGAGCATTTTCCAGACGCTGTCCCTGCTGCATCCACTCCAGGGGGAGTGTGACGATGACCAGAAAACTGGCCACGATCAGCAACAGGGGTTTCCACTCCTCTTTCCAGGACACCATATTGATTCCCTTTCATATTTCGGGGCACTTCACCGAATGCTCCTTCTTGAACTCGCCTGCCTCTATCCGTCGTGCCAGCTCCCGCACCTTGGCTTCGATGGTGCGGGCCGTCTGCACAAACACTTCATCACTCTGCCCCGTCGGATCATCCAGCCCCCAGTCCTCCCGGTGTTTGCAGGGCAGCATGGGGCAGTCCACATTACAGCCCATGGTGATGACAATATCCAGCTCAGGGATATCGCCGAGCAGCTTAGAGCGCTGGGTTCTGGCCATATCCACGCCATAGAGTTCACGGATAATACGCACGGCATCGGCATTGATTGCCGGTTTCACATGGGTTCCGGCGGAATAGGATTCAAAGACATCGGCTGCCAGCAGCGTACCCAGGGCCTCCGCCATCTGGGAGCGGCAGGAGTTGTGCACACAGATAAAGCCAACACGGGTTTTCATGGCGTTTCTCCGAAGAATTTACGTTTGAAATAAAGGCTCACGTGCACCAGACCGATCAGCACCGGTACCTCCACCAGTGGCCCGATGACCGTGGCAAAGGCGATGGGTGAGCCGATACCGAAAACGGCGATGGCTACGGCGATGGCCAGTTCAAAGTTGTTACCGGAGGCGGTGAAGGCCAGGGAAGTGGTGCGGGGATAGTCGGCCCCCAGCTTCATGGCCATAAAGAAGCTGATGAGAAACATGAAGGCGAAGTACAGCATCAGGGGAAGGGCAATCCACATTACGTCCAGGGGACGCTGCAGGATCTGCTGCCCCTGGGTGCTGAACATGACCACGATGGTGAAGAGCAGGGCCACCAGGGTGATGGGGGAAATGGTGGGGATAAATTTCTTCTCGTACCACTCTTCTCCTTTGGCTGGCACCAGCAGTATCCGGCTGAGGATACCGGCGGCAAAGGGAATACCCAGGTAGATCATGACGCTGACAAAGATATCCCCGATGCTCACATCCACCACCATGCCCTCCAGACCGAACAGGGGTGGCAGCACGGTGACGAAAATCCAGGCGTAGAGGCTGAAGGTGACGATCTGGAAGAGGCTGTTAATGGCCACCAGCCCGGCGGCGTATTCGCTGCTGCCACGGGCCAGCTGGTTCCACACCAGCACCATGGCGATGCAGCGGGCAATGCCCACCAGAATCAGCCCCACCATGTAATATCCCCAGCGCGGGTCGGGGCCCAGCACGGCCGGAGCGAGAAATCCAAAGAAACCCACCGCCAGCGCAAACATCAGCAGCGGCCCCGCCACCCAGTTCTGGAAGAATGACAGCCCCAGGACGCGATAGTCGGCAAAGACCTTGGGCATAAGGCCATACTTCACCTTGGCCAGAGGCGGATACATCATCAGGATCAAGCCGACCGCAATCAGCAGGTTGGTGTGTTCCCACACCGTCAGAGCTTCATTAAAAGCGGCAATACCAGCGGGAAAGAGGGAGCCAAGACCCACTCCCACCGCCATGGCCAGAAAAATCCACAGGGTCAGATAGCGATCGAGAAAGGTCATGCGGTGGCTGACGCGGGGTTGCGCCGGACAGTTCTTCATTGGTGAGTTCCTTGTGTTGCGTGAGGTGCTTTGGTTGAGGGTTCAGGCTGTTCGCAGCACTTGCGGCGCGCCTCCTGGGCACGGAACAGCTCAGCGCGATCGCACTGCACAATCCTGCGCAGCTTCTGCCGGTCAGCCTCAATCAGCGGAGAATCATGAGTGCTCCCCTGGAGCCAGTGGTGAAGGAGCGAAGGAAAAGACTCTGATATGGCATAATACATCCAACGCCCGTCGCGCCGACTGCGCACCAGATTGGCCTCCTGCAGAATAGCCATGTGCCGGGAAACAGTGGCGGCGGCCAGGTCCAGCATTTCAATCAGCTGGCAGGCACACAGCTCATCATGGGAGCACAACGCCAGGATAACGCGCATGCGACTGGCGTCGGAAAGCGCTTTGAGGGTGTCCAGGGTTTGTTCCACAGGGGCTCCTTGATATTTCGCTATTTGACGAAACGTATACGCCCATCACCGGGAACTGTCAAGGAAAGAGACAGAGGCTATTTCAACATATTCCTGATTACTGCTATAGTGTCTCCAGACAGCTGAAATTTCACAGGAGGCACACATCATGGCACCTATCACGATCCACCGCGCCGAAACACGGGGCACTGCCGACCATGGCTGGCTCCTGAGCAGGCATACCTTCAGCTTTGCCGACTACCACGATCCTGAGCGCATGGGCTTTGGCCTGCTGCGTGTGATCAACGATGATATCGTGGCTCCGGGCAAGGGTTTTGACACCCACCCCCACCGTAATATGGAAATCATTTCCATCCCGCTGCAAGGGGCCCTCCGCCACGCCGACAGCATGGGCCACAATACGGTAATACCAGCCGGAGAGATTCAGCTGATGTCAGCGGGCAGCGGCGTTTCCCACTCCGAGTACAACGCCTCTGACCACGAGAGCGTCGCTTTCCTGCAAATCTGGGTCTATCCGGCCACCAAGAATACAGAGCCACGCTACTTCCAGAAGGCCTTTGACCCCGCCCGCCGCCATAACCGCTTTCAACTGCTGGTTTCACCCGATGGCCGCGAAGAATCCCTGGTGATCAACCAGCAGGCCTGGTTCTCCATGATCGACCTGCAGGCCAACACATCGGCAATCTACCATCTGCACGGGAAACATTCCGGACTGTACCTGTTTGTGCTGGAGGGAAATGTCAAAGCCCACGGCGAAGCTCTGACGAAGCGTGATGGAATGGGTATCAGCGCCGAATCCACGGTGATGCTGCAGGCATCCAGCGCCACCAGGATTCTGTGTATGGAAGTTCCCATGGAGGCTCTGGAAGCCTAGCAGCTCGAAATAGCGCACAGCAGCAGGCAATTGAAAAATGCTCAGGCGCAAGGCGCTGGCGGAGCGAAGAAAGCGCCCGCCGCCGTGCTTCACGACGGCGGGCAACGCCGCAGATGAGGGTTTTTCTGCAGCCTCTCAGCGCTGTGGCTCCTGTACCCCGCCATCCTCCCGCCTGGCGGGATGAAAGGCAAAACGGTAGAAGGTGTGATCGGGAACCCGGCTGAGCAGGCGCATGATCAGGTAGACCGCCACCAGAGAAAAGAGCAGCCTTCCCCAGAAAAGCCCGGAAAAATGACCACCAATAAGCATCATCAGCAGGGTGTCCTCAATCAGGCTGTGGGTCAGACCCATGAGGGTCAGGGAAGCAAAGATATCCCGGTGGGGAATATTCCCTGACTGGGCTTCACGGATGATCAACCCCCCGCCGTAGGCCAGCCCCAGCATCATACCCACCAGGGTGATGTTGGTGGCCTCCGGCCCGATACCCATTCGCCCCAATAGTGGGCGCAGCGCCCATTTCAGGAATTCATTGACCCCAAGACGCTCCAGGATTTTCAGCACCAGCAGCAACGCAAAGATAATCACGAAGATGATCAGCAGCTTCTGCACTTCTCCCAGCGCCCACTGCACCAGGGTGGGATTCTCATAGGGCGGACGCCACAGCAGCACCGCCTCCTGCTGCAGCCAGTCTCCCAGTCGGTAGGTGTGGTACAGGACGGCCCCAAGCACAAATGCCCCCACCATGCGCACGCCAAAAGCCACTCCCACCCGCATGCCAGCCTTGCGTGCCACCGCCAGCTCGATGGGGAAGTTATGGGCCACCAGCATCATGGTGGCAATCACCGTCACCTGGGCTACCGTCAGCTGCTCCGACGCGAAAATAGCCGCAAAGGCCACCATGCCACCGTAGATATTGGTGAATATGGCCGTAGCCAGCACAATGCCCATGCTGCCCGGCAATCCGGCCAACGACATCAGGGGAGCCAGCACCGAGCCGATCACGGCAATCAGACCCAGCTCCTCCAGGATCTTGATGATGATCACAATGGGAATCAGAATACGAAAGAGCACCATACTGATGCGAATGGTGTCCTTGAAGATATTCGCTATGCCTCTGGCAAGCAGGGAAAAGGCAACGGGATAGTGGTGAGTCATTCTGGCACCGATTTCCTTCACGGTATTTTGGACTCCCCTTATACTCCAGTCAGTGGAAAAAACAAGAGCCACGGTATTGGCTCCTCCTCGGAAGTACCTCAATACAAGCGGGCAAATAAAAGCCTCCAGGTGCAAGGCGCCCACAGAGCGAGAATTGCAACGTACTCCCCGTACGTTGCACTGACAAGCAACACCACAGATGGAGAATTTTCAGCTGCCTGCTTCTATGCAAAAATCTGGCTGGAGCCTTTTCCAATGGGCAATGAGCTGAGCTTTGTGCTCCTGATTCATGGGTAAATCGCTGAGCGCATCGGGCCAGAGTGATCGCGCCTTTTCCATGGTATCTTCCAGATGAAGCCTGATGGCTTTCCATGGAATATCCGCTTTTCCGGCCCATGCTTCGAAGTGGGTAGAATCAACATCATACCACTGCCTGGTCTTACCCAGATTCAAGGCAAACTGGCTTTCGTCGGGAATGTAGACGCTGGTGGTCACCATGTCGTAAGCAGGGGAGAGTTCAGGAGTGACCGTATCGGCGTACAGCAGGCTCCAGTTTTTCAGGTGCGCATCGCCATTGGCCAGCAGAATATTCACCAGCAGCCTGCGGGCAAACTGCTGCACATTCCCAAGCCCATCGCCCGTGTACTGATAGAGCACCTTGCCGATCTGCTCATAGTTGGCAGAGCCATACTTTTCATGGGGATACTTCACCAGAACCTGGGCAAAGTCCTCCATGTGGATGCGCTGCCCGTCATGACGATCGAAGCGGCGAATGGCGAAGGCAAAGCGTTCAGCGGGCAGGTTGATCTGGGGCAGGGTATCCAGTTTTTCAAGGGGCACCAGGGCGATATCGGGAATATTCACCCCAGCGTGCTTCGCCAGGGTCATGGCGCTGTACTCATTCAGAGGGACGTCACGGTGACGCGTGGAGGGTGTTTTGAGAATCCAGTCACCCAGGCATCCGCTGTGGGCAAGCCGGTAGCGGCCATCCTTTTCCTGCATGGAAAACTTCATCTGCACACCGGCGAGGGAGAAGTGCCCCTGCCTCAGCGGTGACGCCAGGGAAATGGGAGCCGCGTTCTGGTAACTGTCAAGGACATGGGCGGGAATCTGATCCGGCTCCAGGGCAGTAGCCACCAGGGCACCGGGAAGGTCCTGCCCCAGGTGAGCAAAAAGCTCAAATTCGTTATCCACATGAATTTTCAGCGCCTGAGCCAAAAGCTCACGCAGTGCCCCTTCCGGCAGCAAATTGGACAGTATGGGATGAAGCCGCTGGTTGCGCACCCAGGGCTCACCGATCAGTTTATCAGCACCAGGAAAATCCCTATGGATGGTCAAGCTGAGGGTAGGGCGATGAGGGTTCTTGCGAAATCCTTCATCGAATACCAGCGCGTTGCGCCCTCCCTGGGAACCAACGAGATGCCCAACCAGAGTGTCATGCAGCATCAACTGAAGAACGCGCACCTGCTCAGCCGCTTTCATTCTTCATCCTCCAGCAGGCCCTTCCAGGGATTTTCTCCACCGGACACCTCTGCCTGGGCGGATGGAGAATCTCCAGGCTCTGCGCCACCTTCAAGAAGGGCCTTCACAGCTGAGAGCTTTTCCTGTGGGATCAGCATCAGCTCAAGCTTCAGCCCCTTGGCGAGCAGCTCAAGATTATCGAGACGCGGATTCCCCTTTGACTCCAGCCGCTGGTATTGCTGGCGGGACATGCCGACACGCAGCATCATCTGTGCCTGCGTCAGCCCCAGCTCCTTGCGTCGCTGTCTGAGTTGTTCAAGTATTTTGCTCATACCGTGCACCCTGCAATATATAAGTTGCCTATGGCCTCATAAAGAAGCTTATATATTGCTTTTACTGATAAAGCAACTCATAAGCTGCTATAAATTTTGGGCACGATTATGGAACAAGGGGAAATCTGAACGAAATTCCCGCAATGATGCCTTTGCACTCTCTGGAGAATACTCGTTCCTGCCAGCTTCTGAAAACCCTGGTATTGCCCTCAGCCATGCTCCCGGGTCTTCAGGAAGTGTATGTCGGGCCACTGTTCCATGACGTAGTCCAGGTTCCACTTGTTGGGGGCCAGGTAGGTGAGGTGATCTTCGGCGTCGTGGAAGAGATTGGCGCGCAGCTTTTTCTCAAACTCGGCCAGCTGCTTCTTTTCGCCGTCGATCCAGCGGGCGGTGAAGTACTGGGCGGGCTGGTAGATGGCATCCACGTTGTATTCGTTTTTCAGGCGGGCCATGGTGACGTCGAACTGCAGAACGCCCACGGCTCCCAGGATAATTTCATTCCCCATAAGGGGGCGGAAAACCTGCACGGCCCCTTCTTCCGAAAGCTGCAGCAGGCCTTTTTGCAGCTGCTTGGAGCGCAGGGGGTCGCGCAGCACGACTTTCTGGAAGATTTCGGGGGCGAAGTTGGGGATGCCGGTGAACTGCAGGAGTTCCTTGGCGGTAAAGGTATCGCCGATCTTGATGGTGCCATGGTTGTGCAGGCCGATGATATCACCGGGGAAGGCTTCTTCGACGCCGGTGCGATCCTGGGCCATGAAGATGGTGGCGTTGGAGATGGTCACATCCTTGCCAATGCGGTGGTGGCGCACTTTCATGCCACGGGTGAAGGTGCCGGAACAGATGCGCAGAAAGGCGATGCGGTCGCGGTGGGCCGGGTCCATGTTGGCCTGGATCTTGAACACAAAGCCGGAGAAGTCCTCTTCGGCGGGTTCAACCATGCGCTGCACGGTCTCGCGAGGTCCGGGGGCCGGGGCCATTTCCACGAAGGCGTCCAGCAGTTCGCGCACGCCGAAGTTATTGATGGCGCTGCCGAAGAAGACGGGGGTCTGGCTGCCCTTGAGGAACTCCTCCCGTTCCAGGGGTGAAGAGGCTTCCAGCAGTTCCAGCTCAGCGCGCAGCTCATCGGCCTGGCTGCCCAGAATTTCATCCAGGCGAGGGTCATTCAGGTCATTGATCAGGATGCCCTTTTCGTCACCGCGCATGGCCTTGCCTGCGGTAAAGAGCTGAATCTGGCGTCGATAGCGGTCGTAGACGCCGCGAAAGCGTTTGCCCATGCCAATGGGCCAGGTCATGGGAACGCACTCCACCTGCAGCTTGTTTTCTATGTCAGCCATGATATCCAGCGGGTCCATGCCTTCGCGGTCCAACTTATTGATAAAGGTGATGATGGGCGTGTTGCGCATGCGGCACACTTCCATGAGCTTTTCGGTCTGGGCCTCCACGCCTTTGGCGCTGTCGATGACCATCATGGCGCTGTCCACGGCGGTCAGCACGCGGTAGGTGTCTTCGGAGAAGTCCTTGTGGCCGGGGGTGTCCAGCAGGTTGACGTCGAAGTCGCGGTAGTGGAACTTCATAACCGATGAAGTCACGGAAATGCCGCGCTCCTTTTCTATGGCCATCCAGTCGCTGGTGGCGTGGCGGTCGGATTTGCGGGATTTGACGGTTCCAGCCATCTGAATGGCACCGCCGAAGAGCAGGAGTTTTTCGGTGAGGGTGGTTTTCCCGGCGTCGGGATGGGAGATGATGCCAAAGGTACGGCGCTTTTGGATTTCAGTGGAAAGGCGTGACACGGTTACTCCTTGGCAGGTTGCCTGATGAAAAGTATTTCCAAAACGGTTATGGTGCAATGCAGTACGCCTGCACCCACTGGCTGCTGCCAGAAAAGTACAGGCGCGAGGTTGAGGTATCAACAATTAAAACGGCTCTCAGCCTTCCTTGCCATAGGAGTCCCACTGGCTGGGCAGTTCGTTGGGATCGACGCCCAGGGCGTCATCTATGGTTTCAATAATGGTGAACATGTCTTTCTTGGCGAGGATTTTCGGCTGACCGGCGCGCTGGCTTTCATCCTGCTGCTCCTGCAGGGTGACCAGATTGGTGAGTGAAGTGGCAATCAGCCCGGGAATATCCTCGATATCGCGATCATGGCGCACGGTGGCCAGGAGTTCGCCGCCATCCATCTGAGGCATTTCCAGGTCCGTAAAGATAAAGTCAACCCGGGTACCGCCCCGCAGCATGTCAAGGGCTTCCACCCCATTGGCGGCAGTGACGACCTGATAACCGATGGTCGTGAACACCCGCTGAGCATAGTTGCGGGAGAAAACGGAGTCATCCACGACCATGATCGTGTGCTCTTCACGCTTGGCAAAGTACATGGGTTCAAAGCGGGAGATATCATATTTGATTTCACTCTGGGAGAGTTCCGCAAAGATGGTTTCAAAGTCCAGCATCATGATCAGGCGGCCTTCGGTGCTGATAATACCGGCAATAAACTCCGACTGGTTGCGGTCGATCTTGTCGGGAACCTTGACATTATCCCAGCTGAGATGGTGGATTTTCTTGATGCTGTGAACCACAAAGCCGTTGAGATTATCGCCAAGGTCCGTCACGATAACCACGTCACCGGGCTTTTCGCTTTCCAGGCCCAGCCAGCCAGGCAGGTCAACCAGGGGAATCAGGTCTTCACGCAGGTGGAAGACACCCAGCACGTTGGTTCCGGATTCAATGATTTTCGTCACCCGTGGACGCTTGATAATCTCCTTGACGCGAATGACGTTTATGGCAAAGGACTTCTCAACCAGGACGCCCTTTTCCTGACTTTGAATAATAAATTCAAGTACTTCCAGGGGGCGCTTGGGAATATGGTCACCACGGTAGTTTTCAGTTCGCTTGGCGTCCGGCATGGGGCGTCCTCCAGTCATGGGTGTTTGTGGGAGTCAATGCGCTGTCGTGTGTGTTCAATATCCTTGTGGATCTGAGCGATCAGGTCCTGTGCGGAGGCAAACTTCACCTCTCCCCGAATGCGTTCCAGGAAAAGCAACTCCAGGGGAAATCCGTACAGGTTTCGTGAAAAATCAAGGATATGGGTTTCCACGGAAACAACTCGACGCTCCACAAAAGTAGGATTATACCCGATATTGGTCAACGCCACAAATGACTTGTTGCCGACCCTGGCCACAGTGGCATAGACCCCAGTGGGGGGCAGAATCTCCTGAATATAGGCGAGATTTGCCGTGGGAAACCCGATCTTCTTGCCGCGCATGTCCCCCTCAACCACGGTGCCCGAGAGGCAATAGGGACGCCCCAGGTACCTGGCCACGGCAGACATGTCGCCATCCTGCACCAGTTGCCGGATCAGCGAAGAGCTGACAATGGTCCCATCCACGCTCACCGGTTCCACTATTTCCACATCAAGCAGCCCCTGTTGCCGCAAATGCCGGAAAAAATGGTGATCACCGGCGCGGTTTCTGCCAAAGGCATAGTCGTAACCGACCACCAGCTTGCGGATACCCAGCTTCTCCAGCAGCACCTGTTCCACAAAGCGCTGCGGTTCAAGGGCAGCAAAATCCATGTCAAAGGGGTGCAGGATCAGGCCGTTCACGCCCAGGGAGCGGATAACCTGGATCTTCTCCTCACGGGAAATAAGGAGTTTGAGGTCACGTCGGCCAAGGACTTTCAGCGGGTGGGGGTCGAAACTCAGACACAGCGCAGGGCTGCCGGTCTCATCGGCACTGGCCAGCAGCCGCTCAAAAACACGACGGTGCCCGAGGTGCACTCCGTCAAAATTCCCGATGGTGAGCACCGGGCACTGATAACGCCCCGGCGGTACCTGATCAATGCTTGTGTAAACTTCCATGATCAGCGGCTGCGTATTACCCAGGCATTCATGATTCCCGGAACACGGTTCAGACGAGTAAGCAGTTCTGCGGATACGGCCACTCCGGTATTCACAACACCAAGCGCTGTCTCTCCACGGGGGTGGCGGTTCAGGGCAAAGTGGGAAATATTGATACCGGCCTCACCCAGCAGCGTTGCCACCTCTCCAATCAAACCATTGCGATCCTGATTTTTGAAGATCAGCATGGGCGCTTCGGGGTTGAAGTCCACATCGTATTCGTCAAGGCGGATAACCCGTGCCATGGCGTTTTCAAATACGGTACCCACAATGGAACGGGTGGAGTTCTCTGTCTTGACGATGATTTCCACGCTGGAAAGATAGTCGCGACTCTGGGAGATCTTCTTCTCTTCTATGGCGACACCGCGCTCCCGCATGATATAGGGTGCGGAAATATAACTGACGCCCTCCTGCATCTTCGGCTCCAGAATTCCCTTGAGGGCTGCGACAGAAAAGGGCATCAGGTTCAGTGGCACGTCAAAGGAGCGGGGGCCGAACTCACGATCAAAGAGGCTGCCGCGATACACAATGGAGCACTCCTCAATGGCTTCGCCGATCATGCTGCCGAGTACCTTGCCCATTTTTTCCGCCAGCTCGAAGTAGACGCGGAAGTCATCGGCCAGCTTGGTGAGTACCGAGGGAATATTCACCGCGCCTTCATAATCTCTGTCCTTCAGCACGTTGATCACCTGCTGAGCCACCATGACCGCCACGTTGATCTGGCTGGCATCGGTATTCGCTCCCAGGTGGGGGGTGACGATCACATTATCAAGTCCCAACAGAATATTATCCGTGGCGGGTTCCTTATCAAATACATCCACAGCCGCAGCACGCAGTTTGCCGGACTTCAGGGCATCGTGGAGATCCTTTTCATTGATCAATCCGCCCCGGGCCACATTGACCACAATAGCGCCATCGGGCAGAAGCTCCAGCTCACGCTTGCCGATCATGCCAAGCGTCTCGGGCGTTCGGGGAGTATGCAGGGTGATAACATCCACCGTCCGCAGCAGTTCATCAAGACTGCCCAACAGCTTCACACCCAGCGCCTCAGCCTTGTCCTTGAGGATATAGGGATCATAGGCGTAAACATCCATCTCAAAGCCACGGGCGCGGCGCGCAACCTGGCTGCCAATGCGACCAAGACCGATAACTCCAAGCTTTCGCTTGTAGAGCTCAAATCCCATGAAGCTTTTACGATCCCATTTGCCTCCAACCAGGGTGTTATGGGCCTTGGGAATCATGCGGCACGCTGCCAGCAGCATGGCCATGGTGTGTTCCGTGGCCGCCAGAGTGTTTCCGGTTGGCGTATTCAGTACCACAATACCCTTCTTGGAAGCGGCTTCCACATCAACATTATCCAGCCCAACCCCGGCTCGACCCACTACGCGCAAGCGTCCCGATGTATGGTCAAGCAGCTCCTGGTCCACGGTGGTCATGCTGCGCGTCACCAGACCATCGTAATTGGCGATAATGGCGTAAAGCTCCTCGCGGGTCAGCTTGGTCTTCACGTCAACATGGATGCCCGGCTCCTGTTCCAGCAGCTCGATACCCTTTTCAGATATATCATCAGATACCAGTACGTTGAATTGCTGTTCCAATGTGGTACTCCTGAGTAATAGTGACGTTCGCAGAGAACGAAAAAAGGCATTGCACCCGTAAAAAGTACAATGCCCGCTTCTCGTTTACAAGAGGCGATTATTCAGCTGCAGAAGTTTCCTGCTCGCCTTGCCCTTGGTTGACTTGCAGCTCAGTGGTGTCTGCACCTTCCACCAGCTCAATGATCGCCATGGGAGCATTGTCCCCGGCGCGATATCCCGTCTTGTAGATTCGCGTATAGCCACCAGCACGCTCGTTGAAGCGCGGAGCCACTTCATGGAAAAGCGTTCCGACAACATTCTTGTTGGGAACACGGCTCAGCACGACGCGACGCGCGTGAAGATCGCCTTTTTTTCCAAGTGTGATAAGCTTTTCCACATAAGGACGAATCGCCTTGGCGCGAGCCAGGGTGGTCTCAATGCGACCATGGAGAATCAGGCTGGAGGCCAGATTTCTCATCATCGCCTTGCGGTGCGAACTGTTACGCCCGAGTTTTTTGTAACCGTTATTGTGACGCATGATTAACCTCGTGTACTTTCTTCGGTTTCTTCCACGGTTTCATCGTCACTGTCCTGCTCATCACCAGACTCAGCGGCGACAACCGGTTGATAACCCAGGGCATCAAGATCCATTCCCAGGGTCAGGTTCATCTCTTTGAGGATTTCCTTGATTTCCAGCAACGACTTTTTGCCGAAATTCTTGGTTTTCAGCAGCTCGTTCTCAGAGCGCGCCACCAGGTCGGCAATCGTGCGGATATCGATATTGTTCAGGCAGTTGTAGGATCGGACACTCAGCTCCAGCTCCTCAACGGATTTGCTCAGAAGCGCAAACAGCTCCTCGCTGCCATCTTCAACGCTTTCCAGTGCCACCGGCTCTTCCACATCTTCAAAGTTAATAAAGATGGCCAGCTGATCCTTGATGATCTTGGCGGCAAAGGCCACTGCATCCTCAGGCTTCACGCTGCCGTCAGTCCACACCTCGAGAATGAGCTTATCGAAGTTTGTGTCCTGAACAACCCGCGCCTGCTCGACCGTGTAATTCACCTTGACCACCGGATTGAACAGGGAGTCCACCGGGATCATGTCAATCACATCGTCCGCTTTCTTGTTCTCTTCAGCCAAACGGTACGCCCGTCCGATGTCAACGCGCAGCTCCATGTTGAGCTCCGCATCTTCACGGCCCAGGGTGGCAATCACACAATCGCTGTTGAGCACCTTCACATCAGGTGGGCACTCAAGGGATGCCGCGGTGACGGGGCCAACAGAGCTGGCCTTCAGGGTCAGCACCTTTTCGCCGGGACTCAACAGTTTGAAGCGCAGCTGTTTCACGTTCAGGATGATATCCGTCACATCTTCCACCACACCAGAAACCGTAGAAAACTCATGCAGGACGTTATCAATGCGAATGGCCGTTACCGCCGCCCCTTCAAGGCTGGAGAGCAGTACACGGCGCAGCGCGTTGCCTAGAGTTATTCCGAAACCGCGCTCAAGGGGTTCCGCAATAAACTTCCCGTATGAATCCGTCGCAGTTTTGGTATCACATACCAAGGCTCTTGGGCGTATGACTTCATTCCAGTTCATCATCATAATATATCAGGCCCCACTCGCTGTTGTGTTCGTTGTGATTACCTACTGTACAGTTCGACAATCAGGTTTTCTGTCACAGGCTCTGTGACATCTTCGCGTACAGGCAGCTGCTTGACTTTGCCGGTAAGCTTTTCCGCATCAAACTCCAGCCACTGGGGAACAGTACGGCTGGGACCTGCTTCAACGCTTCCTCTGACCACATCAAGATTGGCAGACTTTTCACGCAGCGAAATCACGTCACCAGCACGCAGCTGGATAGAGGGAATATTGGCTTTCTTGCCGTTGAGCAGAAAGTGACCGTGTGTGATCAGCTGGCGGGACTGGGAGCGGCTGACGCCGAGGCCAAGACGATACACCACGTTATCGAAACGCAGCTCCAGCAGGGTCAGCAGATTGCTGCCGGTAACACCCTTCATGCGAACCGCTTTGTCAAAGGTACGGCGGAATTGTGTTTCCAGCAGACCGTAGGTGCGGCGAACCTTTTGCTTTTCGCGCAGCTGAATGGCGTAGTCACTGGGCTTTCCGCGGCGTTGACCATGGCTGCCCGGCGCGTAGGCGCGTCGCTCAAATGCACATTTGCTGGTTTCGCAACGCAGCCCCTTCAGATAGAGTTTTTGATTTTCCCGTCGGCACATGCGGCAGACTGGGCCAGTATATCGAGCCAATGCTTCCCCCTTACACTCTTCTACGTTTCGGTGGCCTGCAGCCATTATGCGGAATAGGTGTCACGTCCTTGATGGACAGGATCCTCAAACCAGCAGCCTGCAGTGCGCGGATGGATGACTCACGGCCGGATCCCGGTCCGCGTACTTCCACTTCAACTTCTTTCATTCCATGGTCAACAGCTGCCTTGGCTGCCACGTCTGCAGCAACCTGGGCGGCAAAGGGTGTGGATTTCTTGGAGCCCTTGAAGCCCTGGGAGCCAGCGCTGTTCCAGGAAACCGCATTCCCCTGAGGGTCGGTTATGGTGATCAGGGTATTGTTGAAAGAAGCTTTTATGTGTACTACACCCTTGGGTACATTTTTCTTTTCCCTTTTACGGGTCCGAGGCTTCGCCATAAAGCGTACTCCTTACTTTTTCTTGCCCACAGTCCGCTTGGGACCTTTGCGGGTACGTGAGTTGTTCTTGGTGTTCTGTCCTCTGACAGGCAGGCCTGAACGGTGACGCAGGCCACGGTAACAACCCAGATCCTTCAGGCGCTTGATATCAAGGGAGACATTCTTGCGCAGATCACCTTCGACATCGTACTCTTCGAGGGCCTTACGCAGGGTATTCACTTCATCTTCAGACAGCTCGCCGACCTTCTTGTCCATGTCGATGGACACATTGGCCAGAATCTGGCGGGAACGGGAACGTCCAACACCGTATATATACGTCAATCCAATCTCAACACGTTTGTTTTTTGGTAAATCAACACCAGCAACTCGCGCCATGCTACCTCCAGCTTATCCTTGCCGTTGTTTATGTCGGGGATTATCACAGATAATCCTCACGATGCCTTTGCGTTTAATGACCTTACACTTATCACACAAAGGCTTCACACTTGCCTTAACCTTCATGGCATCCCACTCCTATACTACTTAAAACGATACGTAATTCTCCCACGGGTCAGATCATAGGGAGAGAGCTCTATAGTCACTTTGTCGCCAGGAAGAATCTTGATAAAGTGCATTCGCATCTTACCAGAGATATGGGCCAGTACCCGATGCCCGTTTTCCAGTTCAACCCGGAACATCGCATTGGGCAGCGGTTCCACAACCGTGCCTTCAACCTCTATCGCACCTTCCTTCGCCATCAACATCCTCTATTGCTCACAGGTAATTCCTCCGCGCGACTGTCATTGTCGCTAAAGCGCTCCACAAAAGGAGCTTCGCTATTATCGCCACGCCAAAACGGCACCAGAAACAAAACGTTCTATATGTACACTATTCAAATGCCATATGCAAGTCTATTTTCCAATGGCGGTTAGGATAGCGCTGAAGATGTGTTCCACATCGCCTGTCGCACGGATGGTACGCAGAAGATTATGGCCGCCATAGTAACCGATCAGCGGCTCCGTCTGACTCTGGAAGACCTGCATGCGTTTACGCACCGTCTCTTCGCGGTCATCGTCCCGCTGCACGACATGGCCTCCACACTGATCGCATATTCCCTCCACCCGGGAAGGAGCAGCGACTACATGGTAGGTCGCACCGCAACCGGAACAGACGCGGCGACCAGCCAGGCGACTCACCAGTTCCGTTTCAGAAACTTCAAGGTTCAGGACGTGGTCGATACGCACGCTGAATGCATTCTTCAGCATCTCGTCCAAGGCCTGCGCCTGAACAACCGTGCGGGGAAAACCATCAAGGATGAATCCGTTTGCCGCATCATCCAGGGCTAGGCGATCGCGCACGATTCCGATGATCACATCATCGGGCACCAGTTCACCTTTATCCATGAACGACTTGGCAAGTACACCCAACTCACTGCCCGCAGCTACCGCAGCGCGCAGAATATCCCCTGTCGAGATAACGGGAATCGCGAGCTTGTCTGCCAGGCGAGGGCCCTGAGTGCCCTTGCCTGATCCCGGCGCTCCCAAAAGAATCAGTCGCATTATCTGCCTCCCGATCTGTTGGTGAGGAAGCCGTCATAGCTGCGTGAGAGCAGATGGGCTTCTATTTGATTCATGGTGTCCATGCCGACGCTGACCACGATCAGCAGTGCCGTTCCACCGAAATAAAAGGGCACGCTGAGGTATTTGATCAGGAAAGTTGGACTCACTGCCACGAGAGTCAGGTAAAGTGATCCGCCAAAGGTCAGACGCGAAAGCACATTATCCAGGTACATGGAAGTTTCTGCACCCGGGCGGATTGAGGGTATGTACCCGCCATTCTTGCGCAGGTTCTCGGCAACATCCTTGGTATTAAAGATAATCGCCGTATAGAAGTAGCAGAAGAAGATAATGAAGGCCGCCAGCAGTCCGGTATAGAGCCAGCCTCCCGGAGAGAACAGCTGCATGAACATTTCCACGTTGGGCGTCCGCTCCAGCATGTCGCCAAACGTCAGGGGAAAAGCGATGATACTGGAAGCAAAGATAACCGGGATAACACCAGCGGTGTTGACCTTCAGGGGGATGTAGGTGTTTTTGCCACCCACAACCTTCCCGGAGACCATACGCTTGGCATAGGCCACGGGTATTTTACGCTGACCACGCTCGATGAATACGATGGCGGCAATCATGAACAGTGCCGCAAATACCAGCCCAAGGGCCAGGAATATGCTCATCTCGCCGGACTGCAGAAGCGTGTAGGACTGTACGATAGCGCCTGGGATAGCCGCCACAATACCAGCGAATATCAGCAGGGAAATCCCGTTTCCAACACCACGTTCAGTCACCTGCTCACCCAGCCACATCAGGAAGGTGGTTCCCGCAGCCAGGGAGATCGCCGTCATCAGCTGGAAGCTGAAGCCTCCATACATGACGATGGGCATGCCGCTGGGAGAGGTCATGGCCTCCAGTCCAATTCCTATGCCATAGCCCTGTACAAATGCCAGAACCACGGTGGCATAGCGGGTATACTCGGTGATTTTCTTCTGACCATCGGGTTCCTTCTTGAGTTTCTCAAGGGCTGGAACCACTACCGTCATCAGCTGCAGCACAATGGAGGCGCTGATATAGGGGATAACTCCCAGGGCAAAGAGGGTCACCCTCCCGAGCGCGCCACCACTGAACATGTCGAAAAACGTCAGGAGGGCACTGCTTTGGGCTGAGAAAAACTCAGACAGCGCCTGGGGGTCAATCCCCGGTAAGGGGATATGAGCACCCAGACGGTACACTGCCAGGACTCCCAGCGTAAACAGTACCTTCTTGCGCAGGTCGGGCAGCGTGAAAATGTGCTTGAATGCTCCCAGCACTACACAACCTCGGCCTGACCGCCTTTAGCCTCGATGGCTTCACGGGCGGATTTGCTGAATTTCACGGCCTTGACGACCAGTTTCTTCTCCAGTTCGCCATTCCCCAGAACTTTAATGCCATCAAGGGAGCTTTTCACCACTCCGGTCTTGCACAGCAGGTCCAGGTCAACAACGGTGCCCTCATCAAAGGAATTCAGCTGTGAAAGATTCACAATGGCATATTCCTTGCCACAGGGGTTTTTGAAGCCGCGCTTGGGCAGGCGACGATACAGAGGCATCTGACCACCCTCAAAACCAACGGCAACCTTACCACCACTGCGGGACTTCTGTCCCTTATGGCCCTTGCCGGCGGTCTTGCCCCAGCCACTACCGGGGCCGCGACCGATGCGCTTGCGATTTTTTCTTGAGCCGGGAGCCGGCTGCAGGTCATGCAAACCCATGCTTATATCTCCACTTCTTCCACTTTGATCAGGTGCTGAACCTTGCGGATCTGCCCTGCCATGGTTGGCACATTTTCCACGATACTGGAGCTGCCGATTTTGCCCAGTCCCAGGGACTTGACAACCCGGCGCTGCTTTTCAGGACGTCCGATGACACTACGCACCAGAGTCACTTTGACTTTTGCTGCCATGTTTACCCCCTGAGTTGTTCCACCGGGATACCCCGCATCTCAGCCACTTCTTCCGGTGACTTGAGGTTGCGCAGTCCCTCGATGGTGGCCTTGGCCATATTCTGTGGGTTGTTGCTGCCGAGGCTCTTGCTGAGGATATTGGTAACACCGGCTACTTCCAGCACAGCGCGCACCGCAGACCCGGCGATAATACCCGTACCTTCGGAGGCGGGCTTCAGGAGCACCTGGCCGCCGCCGAATTTACCGATAATTTCGCAGGGGATAGTGCCCTTGCGCAGGGGAACCGTAACCATATTCTTCTTCGCCTTCTCAATTCCCTTGCGAATAGCTTCGGGAACCTCACGGGCCTTGCCTTTTGCTACGCCAACACTGCCATTACCGTCACCGACAACAACCAGTGCTGTAAAGCTGAACCTTCTTCCGCCTTTTACCACTTTGGCCACGCGGCCAATGTGTATGATCTTATCCTGAAGCTCAGGTTGCTCAGAACGAATTTCGTCTCGCAAATTATCCTCCCTTGCCTGCCGTTAAAACTTCAGGCCGTTTTCCCTTGCAGCTTCGGCAAGGGCCTGAACGCGACCATGATAGATAAATCCGCCCCTGTCAAACACCACTGATTCGATGTTCTGCTCCTTGGCCTTGCGGGCCAGAAGAGCACCCACCTGCTTGGCGGCCTCAATGTTGCCACCGTTCTGCAGTGACTCCAGCTCTTTTGACAAAGAGCTGGCTGCGGCGAGGGTGATACCCTGAGCGTCATCGATAATCTGGGCGTATATGTGGGAGTTGCTACGGAACACCGCCAGGCGAGGCCGCTGGGTCGAACCCTGGACCTTCTTGCGCACCCTGCGATGGCGAGCCTGTCTGCGGATGACTGTATTACTGGTCTTTGCCATCTTTCACTACTCCTTGCGCTTACTTCTTCTTACCGGACTTGCCGGCTTTCATGCGAATGCGCTCGCCAGCGTAGCGAACACCTTTGCCCTTGTAGGGCTCGGGCTTACGGAAGAATCGGATCTCCGCTGCGGCCTGACCTACAAGCTGTTTATCGGCACCAAGAATATGAATCTTGTTCTGACCCTCGACTTCGATTTTCAGTCCGCTGGGTGTCGGGTAGACAACCGGGTGGCTGAAACCGAGGCTCAGTTCAAGGTTATTGCCCTTGAGGGCCGCACGGTAACCAACACCGACCAGTTCAAGGCTCTTCTTGAACCCAGTGCCTACTCCCACCACCATGTTGTTCACCAGGGTGCGGGTCAGGCCGTGCAGGCTGCGGTTTTCCTTGGAGTCGTCAGGGCGCACGACGCGCACGACGTTCCCTTCCATTTCCAGCTTCATATTGGGATGAACCTTACAGGTAAGTTCGCCCTGGGGTCCCTTGGCTTTGACCACACTCTCTTCAATGGTGAGGGTCACATTCGCCGGTACTTCGATTGGTTTATTGCCTATTCGAGACACAGCCCCTCCTTACCATACATAGGCGAGAAGTTCCCCGCCCACTTTTTGTTTGCGCGCCAGACGATCCACGATAACGCCACTGGACGTGGATACGATGGCTATACCCAGGCCGTTGAAAACCTTGGGAATCTCTTCACTCTTCACATACACTCTGCGTCCCGGACGGGATACACGCTTCAGACCGCTGATAACGCGATCTCCACTTGGAGTGTACTTCAGGCTGATTCGAATCACATCGAACTTGCCCTTCTTCATAACATTGTAACCGCGGATAAAACCCTCTTCCTTCAGCAGCTTCACAACGTGAAGCTTGAGCTTGGACAGGGGAACATCCACTTTATCGTGCTTTTCCTGGTTGGCGTTGCGTATCCTGGTAAGCATATCTGCAATTGGATCCGATGTCAGGTACATGCCTTGTTCTCCTTCTTACCAGCTTGACTTGGTTACCCCAGGCAATCGGCCCTCGCCTGCGAGTTTGCGGAAACATACACGGCAAATACGGAACTTTCTGATGTAAGCCCGAGGTCTGCCACATATTTCGCATCGGTTATATTGTTGAACGGCGAACTTGGGCTTGCGCTTCGCTTTCGCTATCATGGACTTTTTCGCCACAATTTCCTCCTGGCTATTTCTTGAAAGGCAGGCCCATTTCCCTCAGGAGAGCGCGCCCTTCTTCATCCGTTTTGGCGGTAGTTACAAGCGTGATGTCCATCCCGCGCAACTTGTCGATCTTATCGTAGGTGATCTCAGGGAAGATAATCTGTTCCTTCACACCCAGCGAATAGTTCCCCCGTCCATCAAAGGACTTCTCACTCAGGGGCTTGAGGTCGCGTACACGGGGCAGCGCGATGTTGACGAGTCGGTTGAGGAACTCGTACATACGCTGACCGCGCAGGGTCACTTTCAGCCCGATGGGCATTCCTTCGCGCAGGCGAAAGGTTGCCACTGATTTCTTGGCGCGGCACAGAAGGGGCTTCTGACCAGTAATGGCAATAAGCTCCTGTTCTGCAAACTCGATAATCTTCGCGTTTTGCACCGCTTCACCAAGGCCCATATTGACGACAATTTTCTCCAGTTTCGGAACCTGGTTGACGTTCTTATAGGAAAACTCTTTCATAAGAGCAGGAATGGTTTCCTGTTGAAATTTTTCCTTCAAGCCAGACATGAATCACTCCTTCCCGGCCTAGTCAATGACTTTTCCCGTTTGCTTGCAGTAACGGACTTTTTTCCCATCTTCAATCTTGAACCCGATCCTGCAGCCTTTGCCGGCGTCGGCGTCATAGTACATGACGTTTGAAACGTGCAGGGGCATCTCTTTTTCCACAATGCCACCTTCACTCATTTGCGTGGGCTTGCGATGACGCTTGACCACATTGATACCTTCAACGATCACTCTGCTTTTCTGGGGGTAGACTTTGGTCACACGACCAGTTTTACCCTTGTCCTTCCCGGCAATCACGATAACCTGATCGTCGCGCTTGATCTTCAGCTTTGCTTTGGACATGTTTAACACTGCCTCCTGTTGCTCCGGAGCTGGCAGCTCCGGGTTCGTTCCTTACCACGTTTCCCGGACGGGACAATGGCATAGGGAACATCGGGCCCGCTCAGACGACTTCTGGCGCCAGGGAAACTATCTTCATATAGTTCTTGGCTCTGAGCTCACGGGCTACTGCACCGAAAATACGTGAACCAACCGGCTCATTGTTCTTATTGATGATTACTGCCGCGTTACTGTCAAACTTCACATAGGAGCCATCGGCACGACGGACTTCCTTGGTGGTTCGCACAACAACAGCCCTTACCACTGAACCCTTCTTGACGTTGGAGTTGGGCAGGGCAGTTTTCACTGAGCAGATCACCACGTCACCCAGCGAGGCATAACGTTTCTTTGAACCACCAAGCACCTTGATACACATGAGCTGCTTGGCTCCAGAGTTGTCGGCCACGTTAAGCCTGGTCTGCATCTGAATCATGTGGTTCTCCCGTTCCTTACTTCGCGCGTTCCAAGATCTCGGTGACGACCCAGTGCTTTTCCTTGCTCAGAGGACGGCTTTCGATGATACGAACGGTATCTCCGGCATTGCACTGATTCTGCTCGTCATGAGCCTTGTACTTCTTGCGGTGCTTAACAAACTTCTTGAACTTGGGGTGCGGCTTGCGGGACTCGACAGAAACCACGACGGTCTTGTCCATCTTATCGCTGAGCACAACCCCAACAAAGGACTTCTTGCCACTTTTGCTTTGTTCTTCCATTGGGAAATCTCCTTAAAAGACCTTGAAATTGCTTACACAGAGCTCTGCGCGGATTTTTCACGCAGAACGGTCTTGATACGGG
Organism: Desulfurispirillum indicum S5; assembly: GCF_000177635.2. Taxonomy (NCBI): domain Bacteria; kingdom Pseudomonadati; phylum Chrysiogenota; class Chrysiogenia; order Chrysiogenales; family Chrysiogenaceae; genus Desulfurispirillum; species Desulfurispirillum indicum. The sequence goes on along the minus strand of NC_014836.1, from coordinate 377,196 downwards.
CAATTTCCTTGCGCTTCTTTTTCACGGAAGCAGTATCCTCCAGCTGATTCATCGCCAGTTGATACTTCAGGTGAAAGATTTCCTGACGCAAGTCCTGCTCTTTTGAGTGGAGATCTTCCACGGATAATTGTCTGAGCTCTTCCATCATTTACTTCTCACCCTCTTGCTCTGTTCGCTTCACGAAGCGGCACTTGATGGGAAGCTTGTGCATGGCAAGCCGCATCGCCTCGCGAGCCAGCTCTTCGCTTACACCATCCATTTCATACAGCATTGTACCGGGCTTCACCACGGCTACAAATCCTTCTACGCTGCCCTTTCCCTTACCCATGCGCGTTTCAGCAGGACGTGCGGAAATCGGCTTGTGGGGGAAAATGCGGATCCAGATCTTACCACCACGACGAATGGAGCGGGTCATGGCGATACGTGCCGCTTCAATCTGCCGTGAAGTTATCCAGGCTGGCTCCAGAGCCTGCAGGCCAAAATCGCCAAAGCTGACTTCATTGCCCTTTTGTGCAGTGCCCTTGATTTTGCCACGGAACTGTTTACGGTATTTCTGCTTTTTCGGCATCAACATATCTTGTGACTCCTCAAGCTTCTTTTACGGCTTCACGGGTTGCACCGGCAGCCGCCTCGACCTTCTGCGCCTTCTTGGAAGTGTCGAGTATTTCACCATGGGACATCCACACCTTGACACCGATGATGCCGTACGTGGTCTTGGCTTCAGCAAAGCCATAGTCAATGTCCGCTCTGAGGGTATGCAGGGGAACTCGTCCTTCGCGGTACCATTCGGTACGGGCGATTTCAGCGCCACCAAGTCGGCCGGCACAGGCGATTCGAATCCCTTCGCCACCCATCTTCATCGTCATGCCAACAGCTTTCTTCATGGCGCGGCGGAATGCCACACGACGCTCAAGCTGCATAGCTACGTTCTCGGCCACCAGTTGGGCGTCGAGCTCCGGCTTCTTCACTTCCTTGACATTGACGAAGATATTCTTCTTGGTCATGTCGGAAAGCGACTTGCGGACTTTCTCAATCTCTGCACCTTTTTTCCCGATGACAATGCCTGGACGAGCGGTGTGCAGGGTAATGTTTACCTTCCCCGGCGCGCGCTCGATTTCAACACGGGAGATGCCGGCATGGTAAAGCTCCTTGCGCAGGTGCTTCTCGATGCGCAGGTCCTCATGCAGAAAATCTGCATAGTCCTTGTTGGCATACCATTTGGAATTCCATGTCTTTATGATTCCCAGGCGTAAACCCGTTGGATGAACCTTCTGACCCAAAATGTACCTCCAGTCAACTAGCCCAGTACAATGGTGATGTGGCTGGTGCGTTTTTTGATTTCATACGCCCTACCCATTGCACGGGGCATGAAGCGTTTCATGGTAGGACCCTGATCGACATATGCTTCGGTCACCACCATCTCATCGATGTTGGTGAGCTGGAAGTTCTCACGGGCATTGGCAACAGCGCTATCAAGAACCTTCTTGATATCCTCTGCAGCGCCCTTGGGGGAGAACTTCAGAATATTGTTGGCATCGTTGACCTTCTTCCCGCGAATCTGGTCGATAACCAATCTGGCTTTGCGCGGGGAGACCCGCACGAATCTGGCTTTAGCTTTTACTTCCATCTACCGCTCCATGGATCCCGTTTAACGCTTGGAACCTTTTTTCTTGTCCTTGTCGTGACCACGGTATGTCCTCGTCGGGCTGAACTCGCCCAGCTTGTGACCGATCATCTCCTCTGTGATATACACAGGGATAAACTGCTTGCCGTTGTGTACAGCAAAAGTGTGGCCGATAAACTCGGGAATAATGGTACTGCGACGGGACCAGGTCTTAATGACCTTTTTGTCTTTGGCCTCGTTAAGCTTCTCTACCTTTACGATCAGGTAGTTATCCACGAAGGGCCCCTTTTTAATTGAACGTGGCAAAGGATACCTCCTCGTCTTACTTTCTGCGGTTCACGATAAATTTGCTGGAGAGCTTCTTCTTATTGCGCGTCTTGTAACCCTTGGTCGGTTTGCCCCATGGAGTTACGGGATGACGGCCACCACTGGTGCGACCTTCACCACCACCATGGGGGTGATCGACGGGGTTCATGACAACGCCCCGGCTCTGGGGACGAACGCCCATCCAGCGGTTGCGTCCGGCTTTGCCCAGACTGCGCTGCTCGTGTTCGAGATTCCCAACCTGGCCGATAGTGGCCATGCACTCTGCCAGAATGTAACGAACTTCGCCACTGGTGAGTTTTACCAGAACATAGCGCTCTTCCTTACCCATAACCTGGGCGAAGGCTCCAGCACTGCGAACCAGCTGAGCTCCCTTGCCGGGACGCATCTCGATGTTGTGTACAATGGTACCAACCGGGATGTTCTTCAGCTTCATGGCGTTCCCGATGACAATGTCAGCAGCTTCGTCGGCAACCACGGTTGCGCCAACCTGCAGCTGCTTGGGAGCCAGAATGTAGCGTTTCTCGCCGTCACGGTAGTTCACCAGAGCAATCAGGGCACTGCGATTTGGATCATATTCGATCGTGGCAACCTTGCCCTCGATACCGAATTTATCACGACGGAAGTCGATGATACGATATTTGCGCTTATGCCCGCCGCCACGGTGACGGCTGGTGATACGACCGTTGTTGTTACGTCCACCGGACTTCGGCAGAGCTTCAACCAGCTTTTTTTCAGGCTTTGACGCCGTTACGGCGGCAAAATCCATGGTGACCAGCTGGCGTCGACCCGGAGAAGTCGGCTTATGTCTTTTCACACCCATTGTGTCATTCCTCGCTCTTGGGTTATTCCTCGAAGATCTTGATCTGGCTGCCCGCTTCCAGGGTTACGATGGCCTTTTTCCAGTCTTTGCGTTTGCCCATGCCCATGCGGGTACGTTTCACTTTCCCGTTCATGTTCATGACGTTGACATTGGCAACCTTCACATCGAAGATCTTCTCAACGGCATTCTTGATCTCAATCTTGTTGGCGCGGGTGTCCACTTCAAAGGCCACCTGGTTGCGCTGTTCATTGAGGACAAAGGAACGCTCAGTCATGATGGGACGCTTGATAATGTCATACATCTGCATATTACTGCTCCCCCACACTCAGACGTTCAGCCGTTGACTTTTCAAAGGCCAGCACTTTGGCATTTACCACGTCGTACACATTCAGGCCCTCGGGCTTGATCAGTTTGACGAAGGGCAGGTTGCGCATGGCCAGCGCCTTGGGGCTGTCCATCTCATCCACCACAAACAGAACCTTGCGATCCAGGGAGCACTTGGCAAATACCTGGTTGGCCAGCTTTGTCTTGGGGGACTCCAGCGCGAAATCGTCAAATACCACGATGCTCTGCTGAGCGGCTTTTTCGCTGAGAGCTGAAACCAGTGCCTGGCGACGAACCTTTTTGTTCACCTTTTTCTCGTAGCTGCGGGGAGTTGGTCCGAAGATGACTCCACCAGTACGCCACAGAGGCGAACGGGAAGTACCAGCGCGGGCGCGACCGGTACCCTTCTGACGCCACGGCTTTGAGCCGCCACCGGAAACCGCGCTGCGGTTTTTCACCGCATGGGTTCCCTGCCTGCGGGCAGCAAGCTGGGCTACTACCACTTCATGCATGAGGTGGGGTTTTACGGCGCCACCGAAGAGCTCATCGCTCAGGGCAACCTCTCCCACCTTTTCGTTATTCACGTTTATAACGCTTACTACAGGCATCTACAAACTCCAATATCCTTTGTTAGGCCTTTTGCGACTGGCTGATTTCAATGATCCCGCCTTTGGAACCGGGGATGGCCCCTTTCACCAGCAACAGGTTCTGATCAGCCATGACCTTCACTACTTCAAGGCACTGCACGGTTGTGGTCTTTCCACCCATACGGCCAGGCATCTTCTTGTTCTTGAAGGTGCGGCTGGGGGTAGCACACATACCGATGGAACCAGGGGCACGGTGGAATGTGGAGCCGTGAGTTGCCCGACCTCCGCCGAAGCCATGGCGTTTGATAACGCCCTGGAAACCTTTACCTTTAGAAGTGCCGGTGACATCAATTTTATCACCAGCAGCAAAAACTTCAGCCGTGAGTTGCTGACCTACGCTGAAACCAGCGGGGTCTTCTACACGGAACTCCTTCAAATGCCGCTGGGGAGCAACCCCGGACTTGGCAAAGTGGCCTTTGAGGGGCTTGGAAACTCTTTTTTCCTTCAGCGCCTCTTCAAAGCCAACCTGCACAGCGGCATAACCGTCACTATCCACTGTTTTCACCTGCACAACCGTGCAAGGACCAGCTTCCACAACTGTAACGGGAATGACTGTACCATCTTCACAGAAGATCTGAGTCATACCTATTTTTTTCCCGATTAGAGACTTCATCGAACCAACCCTCTCTAGAGTGTGTTACAGGCTCTTAGAGCTTGATCTCGACTTCCACACCGCTGGGAAGATTTAACTTCATCAAAGCGTCAGTGGTTTTGGAAGTCGGGTCCAGGATATCAATGAGTCGCACATGGGTCCTCATCTCAAATTGTTCCCTGGAGTTTTTGTTCACGTGGGGGCTGCGGATGACGCAGAACTTCTCGATCTTCGTGGGCAGAGGTACGGGACCTGCCACCTTAGCATCCGTACGACCAGCCGTTTCCACGATTTCCTTGGCTGCGGCGTCCAGGATCTTGTGGTCATAGGCCCGTAACTTGATACGGATCTTCTGGTTTGCTGCTGTCATAGCTTACTATCCTCTTCAGAAGGGGGGTTACCCCTTCACCTTCTCAATGATTTCTTGAGCGATGTTCTTGGGAACTTCCTCATAGTGATCGAACTGCATGCTGTACGCGGCGCGACCCTGGGTGGCGCTGCGCAGATCTGTCGCATATCCGAACATCTGGGCCAGAGGAACCATTGCCTTGATGACCTTGGCGGCTGCCTGGTCTGACATTCCTTCGATACGACCACGGCGGGAGTTAAGGTCGCCCATAACGTCGCCCATGTAGTCCTCGGGTGTCACCACCTCGACGGCCATGATTGGCTCAAGCAGCACAGGGCTGGCCTTGCGGCACGCTTCCTTGAAACAGATGCTGGCTGCGATCTTGAACGCCATCTCCGAGGAGTCAACATCGTGATAGGAGCCGTCGTATACGGCAGCACGCACATCGACCATGGGGTAGCCGGCCATGACGCCACTGTCCAGAGCTTCGACAATACCCTTCTCGACAGCAGGGATGTATTCGCGGGGAATAACACCGCCTTTGATCTCGTCAATGAATTCAAAACCAGCGCCGGGCTCAAGGGGCTCGATACGCAGAAACACGTGGCCATACTGACCTTTACCACCAGTCTGCTTGGCGTATTTGTGCTCCTGGGAAACCGTGCTGCGAATAGTTTCACGGTAGGCAACCTGAGGAGCGCCCACGTTGGCATCTACCTTGAACTCGCGCAGCAGGCGGTCTACGATGATCTCCAGGTGCAGTTCGCCCATACCGGAGATGATCGTCTGACCTGTTTCGAGATCACTGTTCACGCGGAAGGTTGGATCTTCCTGGGCCAGCTTCTGCAGGGAAATACCCAGCTTTTCCTGATCCGCTTTGGTCTTGGGTTCAATGGCAACCGAGATAACGGGATCCGGGAATACCATGGACTCCAGGATAACCAGCTTATCGGGATCGCACAGGGTGTCCCCGGTGGTGGTGTACTTCAGGCCAACCGCAGCAGCGATATCACCGGAATACACTTCCTTGATCTCTTCACGCTTGTTGGCATGCATCTTCAGCAGACGACCAACGCGCTCCTTTTTTTCCTTGGTGCTGTTCTGCACATAGGAGCCACTCTGGAGCACACCGGAGTAAACGCGGAAGAAGGTCAGGGTTCCCACAAAGGGGTCGGTCATGATTTTAAATGCCAGAGCGCTGAAGGGCTCGGTATCGTCAGCATGGCGCTCGATTTCCTCACCCTGCATGTCCACGCCCTTGATGGCGGGGATATCGACAGGACTCGGCATGTAATCGATAACCGCATCCAGCAATGTCTGCACACCCTTGTTTTTGAAGGATGAGCCACACAGCACTGGAGTAAACAACAGGTCAATGGTTCCCTTGCGGATAGCCGCTTTCACTTCTTCCAGGGAGAGTTCTTCTCCGCCCAGGTATTTTTCAAGAAGGGTGTCATTGACCTCGGCAACTGCTTCAAGGAGTTTCTCACGATATTCCTCTGCCTGCTCCTGCAGATCAGCGGGAATATCAATGATGTCATACTTGGCGCCCATGGTCTCGTCATTCCAGACGATACCGCGCATCTGCACCAGGTCAACGATACCGCGGAACTCGTCCTCGGCACCAATGGGCAGGCACAGGGGAACAGGGTTCGCCCCCAGGCGCTCACGGATCATTTTCACGCCACGGAAGAAATCCGCGCCAATACGATCCATTTTGTTTACAAAGGCCATGCGGGGTACATGGTACTTGTCCGCCTGGCGCCACACAGTCTCAGACTGGGGCTCCACACCACCGACAGAGCAGAACACGGCGATAGCGCCATCGAGAACGCGAAGGGACCGTTCCACCTCTACGGTGAAGTCCACGTGTCCTGGAGTATCGATAATATTGATGCGGTTTTCTTTCCAGAAACAGGTCGTTGCAGCGGATTGGATCGTAATCCCGCGCTCTTTCTCCTGCTCCATCCAGTCCATGGTCGCCGCGCCATCGTGCACTTCGCCAATCTTGTGGCTTACGCCGGTGTAGAAAAGAATACGCTCGGTTGTCGTCGTCTTTCCTGCATCAATATGGGCCATGATGCCGATGTTGCGCGTGTTTTGCAGTGAAATCTCTCTAGCCAATTGAATCCTCTCCTTACCAGCGATAGTGGGCAAACGCTTTGTTTGCTTCCGCCATCTTGTGAGTGTCTTCCCGCTTCTTCACAGCTTCCCCGGAACTCTTTGACGCATCTGTAATCTCGTTGGCCAGTTTTTCAACCATACCCTTGCCCTTGCGCTTCTTGGCATAGGCAATGATCCAACGGATACTCAGTGTCTCCTGACGACGGGGCTTCACTTCAACGGGAACCTGGTAAGTTGCTCCACCGACGCGACGCGACTTGACTTCCAGAGCCGGCTTCACATTTTCCACCGCCTGCTGGAAAACGTTCAGGGCCTCGTCATCACCAAATCGCTCTTTCACCTTGTCAAGCGCACCGTAGAGAATACTCTCGGCCACGCTCTTCTTGCCGTCCCGCATCAAGCGGTTGACGAACTTGGAAACCAGCACGCTCCCGTAAATGGGATCAGGCAGTACTTCCCGTTTCTCCGGCACTCTTCTTCTAGGCATTCCTCAACTCCTCAAAACGACAGTTACTTCTTCGGCTTTTTCGCGCCATACTTGGAACGCGACTGAAGCCGACCATTGACGCCCGCCGTATCCAGCGCGCCGCGAATGACCTTGTACCGAACACCGGGAAGGTCTTTGGTACGGCCGCCACGACACAGGACAACCGAGTGCTCCTGAAGATTGTGCCCGATACCGGGGATGTACGACGTCACTTCGATGCCGTTTGTGAGCCTTACACGAGCTACTTTACGCAGCGCCGAGTTCGGCTTCTTGGGCGTCGTCGTGTACACGCGCGTACACACTCCCCGCTTCTGGGGGCAGTTCTTCAGGGCAGGTGAGCCCGTCTTGGACAACTGCAACTGACGGTTCTTGCGGACCAACTGATTAATTGTTGGCATCCGTAGTTACCTCCCTACATCAAAAAAATCCCGGCACAAGACGCACTTGTGCCGTGTGCAAAAAACCTACGGAAGTTATCAAACCCCGTGGGGTCTGTCAAGGAGATTGAACGTTTTTTTTCATGCTGTAAAAAGGACTTGGCAGACGGCACGCATTTTTTCATTGCACCGGCAGAAAAAATTTGTATAATTCGCAGGCTGTCAATATGGAAAAGTGTCCGAGCGGTTGAAGGAGCACGCCTGGAAAGCGTGTATACCTGCAAGGGTATCGGGGGTTCGAATCCCCCCTTTTCCGCCATTACGCACAGCCCGGCCCTGAATCGTAAAGATTCAGGGCCTTTTGCGTCGGGGAATTTTCAGCAGCGCCCGTCCATGGTACAGTCAGGCACCGGAAGAAACTTCACCGGAGACAGACATGAACCCAAGCAACCCCAGACAGTGGCAGTTCTGGATCGACCGGGGCGGCACCTTCACCGATGTCATCGCCCGCACACCAGACGGCTCCATCCTCACCCGCAAGCTGCTTTCTGAAAATCCCGGCCACTATGATGACGCCGCCCTCCAGGGCATTCGCGACCTGCTGGGCCTGGACACCACTGCCCCCATTCCCCCCGAACACATCGACGCGGTGAAAATGGGCACCACCGTCGCCACCAACGCCTTGCTGGAGCGCAAGGGCGAGCCCACACTCCTGTTGATAACCAAAGGCTTTGCCGATGCCCTGCGCATTGGCTATCAGGCCCGTCCCCATATCTTCGCCCTGGAAATCGCCCTGCCAGAACTGCTCTATGGCGATGTGGTGGAAGTGGATGAGCGAATCATGGCCGACGGCACCGTGCTGCAGGCCCCCGACGAACAGCAGGTGCGAAACGCGCTGCAGCGGGCATATAACAGTGGACTGCGCTCTTGTGCCATCGCCTTTCTCCACGGCTACCGCTTTCCCCGCCACGAACAGCAGGTAGCCCGGATCGCCCGCGATCTGGGTTTTCCCCAGGTCAGTGTCTCCCACCAGGTCAGCCCCCTCATCAAGTTTGTGGGGCGGGGCGATACCACTGTGGTGGATGCCTACCTCTCCCCCATCCTGCGGCGTTACGCCAACCGGGTGGCAGCCGCCCTTGGCAACACCCGCCTGCAGTTCATGAAATCCGATGGCGGCCTGACCAATGCCCGCTGCTTTGCGGGCAAGGACGCCATTCTGTCCGGCCCGGCGGGCGGCATTGTGGGCTGCATTCACACCGCCCGCATTGCGGGGTACGACCAGGTCATCGGCTTTGACATGGGGGGTACCTCCACCGATGTTTCCCACTATAGCGGCGAACTGGAACGCAGCTTTGAAACCGTCATCGCCGGAGTGCGCATGCGCGTCCCCATGATGACCATTCACACCGTGGCCGCTGGCGGCGGCTCCATCCTCCATTTTGATGGCTCCCGCTACCGGGTCGGCCCCGATTCCGCCGGAGCCGACCCCGGCCCCGCCTGCTACCGGCGCGGTGGCCCCCTGAGCGTCACCGATATCAACGTCATGCTGGGCAAGCTGCAGCCCCGCTTCTTCCCCGCCGTCTTCGGCCCCCATGGCAACGAGCCCCTGGATGCCGAAATTGTCGCCGAGCATTTCCAGGAGCTGACCCGGCAGATCCGCGCGGCCACCGGCGATGCACGCAGCCCCGAAGAGGTGGCCGAAGGCTTCCTGAAGATCGCCGTGGAAAACATGGCCAACGCCATCAAACGCATTTCCGTACAGCGCGGCCACGATATCACCCACTACACCCTCAACTGCTTCGGCGGAGCCGGAGGCCAGCACGCCTGCCTGGTGGCCGATACCCTGGGCATGCCACGGGTGCTGATTCATCCCCTGGCCGGAGTTCTGTCCGCCTATGGCATGGGTCTGGCCGACATGACCACCATCGGCGAAGCCACCGTGGAGGAGCCCCTGAGCCCCACCCTGTGCGAGCGCCTGCAACAGGTCATCCATGAACTGGAACAGCAGGGCCGCAGGGAGCTGCTGGATCAGGGAGCCGCGCCGGAAAGCATCCACAGCCGACATCAGCTGCTGGTGCGCTACCAGGGTACCGACACCTCCCTGCTGGTGGATTTCGGAAGCGTCGGATCCATTCGCCATGGCTTCGAAGCCCTCCATCAGCAGCAGTTTGGCTTCTGCACCCCCGATACGCCCCTGCTGGTCAGTGCCGCCGTGGTGGAAGTCATCAGCCGAAGCGCCAGCCTGCAGGACGAACCCGACCTTCCTTCCCCCGCAGGCCCACTCCCCAAGCCCCTGGACCTGGTGCGCACCTTCATGGCGGGCACCTTTCACGACGCCACCCCCGTCCATGACCGCCAGTACCTGCAGCCCGGCCACTGCCTGCAGGGCCCGGCCATTATTCAGGAGCCGGTGGGCACCATCGTGGTGGAGCCAGGCTGGCAGGCCAGCGTCAACCCCAAGGGACACATCATCCTGGAGCGCTATCAGGCGCGCCCCCGGCAGTACGCCGTGGGCACGGAGGTGGACCCGGTCATGCTGGAAGTGTTCAACAACCTCTTCATGTCCATCGCCGAGCAGATGGGCACCACCCTGGAAAAGACCGCCAGCTCCGCCAACATCAAGGAACGCCTGGACTTCTCCTGCGCCATCTTCGACCATGGCGGCGCCCTGGTGGCCAATGCTCCCCACGTGCCCGTGCACCTTGGCTCCATGGGCGAAAGCGTACGGGCCATTCTTCAGCAGCGCCAGGGCACCATGCGGCCCGGCGATGTGTATATGCTCAACGACCCCTACCAGGGCGGCACCCACCTGCCCGATGTCACCGTGGTCACCCCCGTCTTTGACCACAGCGGCGCCGAAATTCTCTTCTATGTGGCCAGCCGCGCCCACCACGCCGATATCGGTGGCATTACCCCCGGTTCCATGCCCCCCGACAGCCGGGCCATTGAAGACGAAGGGGTCCTGATCACCAACTTCCAGGTGGTCAGGGACGGCCAACTGCTGGAACCGCAAGTGCGCCGACTCTTCAGCAGCGGTGCTCACCCAGCCCGCAACCCCGACCAGAACATCAGCGACCTCAAAGCCCAGATCGCCGCCAACAACTGCGGCGTGCGGGAACTCCATAAAATGGTCGACCACTACAGCCTGCCCGTCGTCCACGCCTATATGCAGCACGTGCAGGACAACGCCGAGGAGCAGGTGCGCCGGGTGCTCCACGTCCTGGAAGATGGCCAGTGGGAAAAAATCATGGATTGCGGTGCCCGCATCCGCGTAACCATCCGCGTCGACCGCCACCATCGCAGCGCCACCGTCGACTTCACCGGCAGCTCCCCCCAGCAGCCCGGCAACTTCAACGCGCCCCGCGCCGTCACCCGCGCCGCCGTGCTCTACGCCCTGCGCACCCTCGTGCAGGACAATATCCCCCTCAACGACGGCTGCCTCAAGCCCATCCAGCTCATCATCCCCCAGGGCTCCATGCTCAGCCCCACTTACCCCGCCGCCGTCGTCGCCGGCAACGTGGAAGTCAGCCAGGTCATCACCGATACCCTCTACGCCGCCCTGGGCGTACTGGCCAACAGCCAGGGCACCATGAACAACCTCACCTTTGGCAACAGCCGCTACCAGCACTACGAAACCCTCTGTGGCGGAGCTGGAGCCGGTAACGGCTTTCACGGCGCCAGCGCCGTCCACGTCCACATGACCAACAGCCGCCTCACCGACCCCGAAATCCTGGAAACCCGCTTCCCCGTCCTGCTGGAAAGCTTCTCCATTCGCCATGGATCGGGAGGCGCAGGCACGTGGCAAGGCGGCAATGGCGCCGAGCGGCGCATCCGCACCCTGGAGCCCATGGAAGTCGCCATCCTCGCCAACAGCCACCAGGTCGCCCCCAGCGGCCTGCAGGGCGGAAGCAATGGAGCCACCGGCCACTGCTGGGTGGAGCGCCGCGACGGCACGAAAGAAGTGCTGCTGAGCACCGGTAAAGCCACCATGCAAAAGGGTGATGTGGTTGTGGTACAGACACCGGGAGGCGGAGGATTTGGCGCTGGTTGAGCGGAAAAAGCCGAGATGGGAAAAGGCAGTACCCCACGCAAAGCTCTCAAAAGCTCAAAGAAAGGCAACAAGAGTATCTCACTCCCGTTCGCTCCGCTTACTCAAGACGCAAGGTGGAATAATTTCGCTGGCAACCATTCACGGTCTCACAGTAATATTTTAGCAGGAGCGCCAGTATTCCGAGAGCGAGCCCGGATGGCGAGCAACGGAGACTCGAGCCACGGATGAAAGCGAGTGTCTCCGGGAGGAATGCGGGCGCAAGTGCTGCTACACCGTGAAGAGTTACTTATGCTGTAACTTTTCCTTATTAAATGGCGAATATACAGGAAAACTATTACCCGGAGCTCATATGCCAAGTCTGCAGTGCCATATTCCCACGTTTGGGCATGTTCTTGATACCTATGGAATTGCCATCAAACGTCAGCCCATCACTACCCTGCAGATCAATGTAGGCAAGGTCTGCAACCAGTCCTGTACCCACTGCCATGTGGAAGCTGGTCCGCTGCGCAGCGAGATGATGGAGGCCACCACTTTCCAGCGACTGGTGGAGCTGCTGCAGAATGCTCCTGGAGTGCACACCGTGGACATCACCGGGGGCGCGCCGGAATTAAATCCCCACTTCCGGGCCTTTGTGCGCACAGTGCATGCCATGGGCAGAACGCTTTTGCATCGCTGCAACCTCAGTGTGCTCTTTGAACCCGGGCAGGAAGATACCGCCGCCTTTCTGGCCGAACATGGTGTGGAAGTCATCGCCTCCCTGCCCTGCTACCTGGAAGACAACGTCAACCGCCAGCGGGGCGAAGGTGTTTTTGACAAAAGCATACGGGGGCTGCACCTGCTCAATGGACTGGGCTATGGCCAGCCGGGCAGCAGCCTGAAGTTGAACCTGGTGTATAACCCCGGCGGCGCCCACCTGCCCCCCAGCCAGTCGGCACTGGAGGAATCCTACCGTCAGCAGCTGGCCCAGCACTACGGCATCCTCTTCAACCATCTCTACACTCTTACCAATATTCCCGTCACCCGCTACGCCCGCCACCTGCGACAGCACGGGCAGTATGACGACTATATGCAGCTGCTGGTGGACAACTTCAACCCTGCGGCCGCCCACAACCTTATGTGCATGCAGCAAGTATCAGTAGCCTGGGATGGCAGCCTCTACGACTGCGACTTCAACCAGATGGCAGGCCTGCCCATAGGTGGTACACCTCTGCATATCTGGGATGTGCAAAACCTGGAGCAGATCCCCCGCTCCATCGCCACCGCCTCGCACTGCTTCGGCTGCACCGCCGGGGCGGGCAGCTCCTGTGGCGGGGCCATCGCATGAGAGTCGGCTCCATGGCCCTGGTGTTTCTCCTGGGTTCAGCTGCCTTCGGGGCTTCATCTATTCCCCTGCCCTTTGGGAGTATACAGGACGGTATCAGCCCGCAGTGGCAAGCCCAGGAGTTTCGCGGCACCAGCCCCACCCATTATGAGCTGGTGGAAGAGGAAGGAACGCTGGCATTGCAGGCCAGCAGCCAGAACCAGGCATCGGGCCTGGTGCATGAAGTTGAGATTGATCTCGCCACATACCCCATTCTGCAGTGGCGCTGGAAGGTGGAAAACATCATCCCCGATGGCAATGCCCTGACCAAAGCCGGGGACGACTACGCAGCACGGGTGTATGTGGTCTTTCCCCACTGGTTTCGCCCCAATACCAAAAGTATCAACTATATCTGGGCCAACCATTTGCCCCAGGGGCAGGTGGTACCCAACCCCTTCTTCAGCAATGCCCGTATGGTAGCCGTGCAAAGTGGCAACCAGCATGCCGGAACCTGGATTACCCAGTGCCGCAATGTCTACCAGGACTACCGGGAAATATTTGGAAGCATACCTCCAAAAGCTGGCGCCATTGCCCTGATGACCGATACTGACAATACCGGCAGCCAGGCCCGCGCCTGGTACGCCGATATTCGATTGCTAGCCGCAGATTCCCATGCCGATCCACAGGAGTATTGCCCATGAAAAGGAGAACCATATGCACATACCCACCAAGCCACTGAATGCCTATCCCTGGTGGCTGAAACCCTTCTTCTGGAGCCAGAAACGCCGCTATGGCAGCGTACTGCAACCGGGCCTGCTCTGGGGCCGGGTGCCCAGACTCTTCGCCGCCGTGGCTATACTCTACGGCGTGCTTGATCGCCGCTCATCCCCCATCGATCCCGTGTTGCGTTCCCTGGTCACCGTGCGGGTATCCCAGATAAACTGGTGCCACTTCTGCGTGGATATCAACTCCGCTACCCTGGCCAGGCGCAGCAGCAGCATGGACAAGGTGGAAGCGCTGAGTGGCTGGCGTGAAAGCGACCTGTTTGATGAAAAAGAGCGGACGGTGCTGGAGTACACCGAAGCCATAACCCGCACCGATGGGCAGGTCAGTGATGATCTGATGGCGCGGCTGCGGATGTACTTTGACGATGACGCGCTGGTGGAGCTCACCGGCCTTATTGCCTTTCAGAACCTCTCCAGCAAGTTCAACGCCGCTTTGGATGTGCCAGCCCAGGGATTCTGCCAGGTGAAAACGCCTGAGAGTCAGGACACAGAAAAGACGGGGACAAGTGTCACGCAAAGCCCACCAAAACACCAAGAAATAAAGAGTTGAAAGCAACCCACTTCTAATCCTCAACCTGAACGGGCGCCTTGCCTCCCACACACTGCCTGCTGCTCGCTACCAGCAAAGATCAAAACCGCCGGAGAAAGCCTCTCTGGCTGGCGATGAGCAATGAGCGTTAGGGAAAGCGCGCGGTTTTTTCTCTTTCGCCATGAAACTTCCTTGCCATAGCCCTTATTATGACATATAAGGATATTCGAATATCCATTAAGGAGTACCCATGCACTCTGAACAGTCGCAAAACTGGGCGGCCATACTCAAAGCCCTGGCCCATCCAACCCGTCTGCTGATTGCCGCTGAACTGCTGCAGGGAACGCGCTGTGTTACGGACATGGAAGACATCCTGCCCGTATCCCAGGCCAATATCTCCCAGCACCTGGCGGTGCTGCGCCATGCCGGCCTTGTGGACTTTGCCCAGGACGGTGCCCTGCGCTGCTACTACCTCAGCCGCCCCCAGTTGGTGGCCGGTTTCTTTGACTTGCTGGCCCAGGAGCGTAGTCCTATCCACAAGACAAAGGAGCAGATTCAGCGGGAGAAGGAGTTATCTGCGGAGGTGAAAGAGTGAGCCTGATCTACCTTGACTCCAACGCCAGTACTCCCGTTGCCCCGGAAGTACTGGCTGCCATGCAGCCATATCTGGAGGATCACTTCGGTAATCCTTCCAGCCAGCACTGGGCCAGCAGCGGTGCCAAAGATGCCCTGGAGGCAGCACGCGGCCAGGTGGCCAACCTGCTGGATTGCGACCCGACCGAAGTCGTCTTTACCAGTGGTGGCAGCGAAGCCAACAACCACGCCATCAAGGGCGTCTATTTTGCCCTGCGCTATCAAGGAAACCACATTATTACCAGCGCTGTGGAGCATCCAGCTGTACTGGAGCCCTGTCGCTTTCTGGAAAGCCTGGGCGCGCGGATAACCAGACTGCCGGTTGACGGCTACGGAATGGTTGACCCGGAGCAGGTGCGCCGGGCAATCGACAAAGACACCATCCTTATTTCCATCATGCACGCCAATAATGAAACCGGAACCATTCAACCAATAGAAGCCATTGGGGAAATTGCCAGGGCAGCAGGCATACTGTTCCACACCGATGCTGCCCAGAGTGTGGGGAAAATTCCCACGGTGATGGATGCCTTGGGCGTTGATTTGCTCAGTGTTGCCGGACACAAGCTCTCTGCACCCAAGGGGGTGGGAGCCCTGTACATCCGCGAAGGAACGCCCATCGTGCCTCTTGTGCATGGGGCGGCCCACGAGGCAGGCCGCCGCGCAGGAACGGAAAACGTTCTGCTGAATGTAGCCCTGGGTGCTGCCTGCGAACTGGCAGGAGAGTGGACAGGAGCCGCTGAAATGATCGCCATGCGTGATGAATTCTGGCAACACCTGCAAAACCAATTCGGCAACCGCATCAGTCTTAACGGACACCCCACTGAACGCCTTCCCAATACTCTCAACGTGAACTTTCACGGTGCTATCGGCGCGGAAATCCTGGAGCAAATGCCGGAAGTGGCGGCATCCACTGGCTCGGCCTGCCACGCTGGCGCTATCAGCCTCTCGCCGGTGCTTGAAGCCATGGGAGTTCCCGTAAGTGCGGGCATGGGAGCGGTGCGCTTCAGCCTGGGGCGTAACACCAAATATGCGGAGCTGCAGAGGGTGCTGGAGCTCCTGACACAAGTTGTGAATACCCATAACCCAACATAAAGGAGGCTATCATGAAAGTTCTGCTCATCTTCAATCGCGAACCCTACGATAACACCGACGTCACCTGGAATGGCCTGCGCCTGGCGGAACAGCTGCATAAGGACGCTCAGGAAGTGCGCGTCTTTCTGATGAACGATGCCGTGGATATGGCCCGCAATAGCTGCGTTCCGCCCGAGGGTTATGATCAGGACCTGAGCCAGATGCTCCGGGAACTGATAGCCCAGGGCATCCCCGTCAAAGTGTGCGGTACCTGCATGGCCCGTTGCGGAATTTACAAAAATGAACCCTATTTCGAAGGTGCCGAAAAGTCCACCATGCAGCAGCTTTCCCAGTGGGTTGTGGACAGCGATCGCGTCCTGAGTTTTTGATGGAGTGATACCATATGAAAGTCCGTGACAGTGGCATGCCCGAAGAGATGCTGTGGGAGAGCTTTTTTGACGCTGAGCGTATTTTGCAAAGTTTGGGCCTGAACAAAGACACGCAGGACATCGTGGAATTTGGCAGTGGCTATGGAACATTCACCCTGGCGGCTGCCGCCTTGATTCATGGAACTGTCTACGCTCTGGATATCGAACCCTCCATGGTCCAGCGAGTAAAAGAGAAATGTGCCCGAAGCAATATCGCAAACGTACATGTTCAGGTTCGTGATTTCATCGTCGAGGGTACCGGTCTGCCGCCTGGCAGCATGGATGTCGCCCTGCTCTTCAATATTCTCCACCACGAGCAGCCCCTGACACTGTTGCGAGAAGCCAGCTCTGCACTGGTTCGAGGCGGTCGCATTGCTATTATCCACTGGAATCCCGATCCCGCTACTCCCAGAGGGCCAGCCATGGATATCCGCCCCACGCCGCAGCAGTGCATACAATGGGGCAAGCAGGCAGGGCTGGAATGCAGCCCTGGCACTGTGTTTGACTTCCCGCCCTACCACTACGGCCTGATACTGCGCAAAGCGTAGGAAGACAAAGACTGTACCAGGGATAACCCATGGGGCAAACTGGGTGCCCTGAGGATGTTGCCGGGGTATGTTGGCCAATGGACAAAAAACTCAAAGTGACGTGCAAGAAAGCGAAGTATTCAGCATTTGCGAGTCACTACATTCTTCTGCCGGACCGAATCGTTCCACCCGCATATTGCCTCTTGCCTGTAAAAGGCGTATATGGGGGGGGACATTGCCCTAAGGGAGATCGCGAGAAGCTATGAGCCAGCTTCCATACCACTGGCGCCGCCGGATTGCACGCCTTGACCTTGCCTGGAAAAAGCACTACCGCAGGGCCAGGCTTACCTATCAGTTTTTCCAGGATGATCTTTACGATTTCAGTCAGCGCGCACACCCTGTCCTGAAAGCCCTTTCCATTGTGCTTGGGGTTCTTGTGTTCGGGTCGCTGCTGATCCCCCTCGCAATGGATTCCTCACGCCAGTCACCCGTAGCAATGCTTGTTGAACAAACTTTGCTCGTAGCATTTGGTCTGCACTTTTTTACGCGGCTTCTCCTGACACCCCGCAAAAAAGAGCTCCTGCGAAAGCGCTGGGCTGAAGGCACCGGAGCAACCCTTGCCTGCGCCATGGGTCTGGATCTCCTCCTCGCCGATGGACGCCACCTTGTTTCAGCATTGCAAGGGATTGGTGTTTATGGTTCAGATACCCTTATGCTCCTGGCTATCCAGATCTACCTGGTTACCCTGGTCACCATCAAGATTATCCAGGCCATCCCCGAGACCATCGCCAACAGTGACAATCCCGCAAAGCTCATTCTGTCGAGCTTTCTCGGTGTCATTCTGGTGGGCACCCTACTGCTTATGCTTCCGGCAAGCACCCATGACCGAAGCGGACTTGAACTTATCAATGCCCTTTTCATGTCCACCAGTGCGGTTTGTGTCACCGGGTTGATTGTGGTTGATACGGCCACCCACCTGAGCCGCTTCGGACAGTCAGTGATTCTGATCCTTATTCAGCTGGGAGGTATTGGCGTCATAACCTTTGCCACCTACCTCGCCCTCTACCTCTCAGGGGGCATTGGAGTCAGCGAACGCAGCCTGCTGCGCGGAGTGGTTCAACAGGATGATGTGCGTGCGGTTTCCCGCACCCTCAAACGCATTGTCCTGTTTACCCTCGGTTTCGAGGGAATAGGAGCAGCGGTGTATTTTTTCAGTTGGAAAGAGTTCATACCGGATATGGGAGAGCGCTTGTTTTTTGCGGTCTTTCACACAGTATCCGCATTCTGCAACGCTGGCTTCTCCGTTTTTTCCAACAGTCTTGCCGATCCTAGTAACGCGGTGTCTCTCCCCATCAATATCGTGACCATGTCCCTGATTATTGTTGGAGGGTTGGGGTTCACCACCGTATCGGAACTTGTGCAGAAATATTTCGGTGCACCCGCCACCAGGCACCGGTGCCTGAGTGTCCACAGCCTCATCGTACTGCGAATGACCGCTGGCCTGATCGTGGCAGGAACCCTGTTGGTGCTGGCGATTGAATGGCATGGGGTTCTGGCAGGTTACAGCACCAGCGAAAAATTTCTCCTTTCCCTTTTTCAAAGCGTCACCTCCCGCACAGCCGGATTCAATACCCTGGATACGGGAGCCTTGAGCGCCGCCACATCCCTGATCATTATGCTGCTGATGATTATTGGAGCTTCGCCTTCCTCCACGGCGGGTGGCCTGAAAACCACAACGGTGTACGTGCTCTTCGCCTCCATGATCGCGACAATCCAGGGGAAAGACCGTGTGGAAATCGCCAGCCGTACCCTGCCGCAATCTGTGATTTTTCGTGCCATCAGTGCAACCTTTCTGGCGTTTCTGATTCTCAGCGTCTGCACCATTATTCTGACTATCACCGAGGATTTTCCGTTTCTCGATATTCTCTTTGAACAGATTTCCGCTTTTATGACTGTTGGGCTCTCCCGAGGCATTACCGCAGACCTCACCAATATTGGCAAACTGGTGCTGGTGTTCTCCATGTTTTTAGGGAGGGTGGGCCTGCTTACCTTTGCCGTCGCCTTTGCCGTTCGCTCAGACAACCGCACCTATAGCTATCCCGAAGAAGTAGTACTGGTAAACTGATATACCACTGGAGCTGAAAATGAAGAAACGCACCAAACCACAAATAGCCGTCATTGGCCTGGGAGCCTTCGGGATGGCGCTGGTCAAAACCCTCGGGCGCGAAGGTGCCAATGTCATTGCCGTTGACACCAACATGGATCATCTGGATGAGGTAAAGCATCTCACCAGGGATACCATCTGCTTCGATGCCACAGATGTTCGCCAGTTGCGCAACCATGGCATTACAGAAGTTGATAAGGCCGTTATAGCAATTGGCAAAACATTTGAGCCCGTCGTTATTATCGCCATGGAACTTCTGAAATCCGGCGTCCGGGAGGTATACGCAAGGGCAGCCACCGAAACTCAGGAGGAAATCCTCAAACGCATAGGCGTCACAGAAGTTATTCACCCCGAACGGCAGGTGGGAGAGCGCATGGGAATATCCCTGAATCGCAATGGCATGCGCGATCTGCTGGAACTTGGTGATGGCTTTTCCATCCTTGAAATTGAAGTTCCGAACAGCATGCTGAATTACAGCATCGTGGAACTGAAGTTGCGCGAGCGCTATGGAATCAACGTCCTTACCATTCGTCGGCCAAGTCAGGGAGAAGGAGAAACCGAGAGCATACTGAAGACTCTTGGCATTCCTGAACCAACGACAAAGTTTCTCAGTGGCGACCGAATTGTCGTCTTCGGAAAAAAAAGCGACTGCGACAAGTTGCTGGAACTGCATTAGTTTATACATAACATATGCGTCCCACCAAAGGAGAACCTGGCTGAAGACAGATTACAGCAGTCCCGTCATCATCCCAGCGGCGACCAGCGCCAGCACAACGGATACCACGGCACGTACTGTATGCAGGGTTATCTTTCCCAGGATTTTCGCGCCCAGGTACGCCCCCGCAAAGGCCGCTCCACTGGCAGCAATCACAAGTTGCCAATCAACCGCCTGGCTGCGCGCCAGAATATCCGTGCCGTAGATTACCAGGCGGGATATATCCACCATGACCGCCAACACCACACCAGTGGCCACAAAAGCTTCCTTGCTCAAACCAGCCTTGATCAGAAACATGCTGCGAAACGCCCCCTGGTGGCCCGATAGTCCCCCAAAGAACCCGCTGATCACTCCCCCAAAGGGAAGCCACTTGCGATCCAGGGCGAGGCGGGAAAATGCCGGAGAAATTTCCAGTATGACGAAAAACATGATGAGAAAGCCGATAACAAGTTTCAGGGCAGAAATGTGGAATTCCCGTCCCCCCACGGCATAGGTGTGCAGCGAAGGCATCTCCCCAAGCCAGAGCAGCACCACGGCACCCGCAAAGGCTGCTGCCACGGCAGGCAGGCCAAACCGCACCAGCACCGACACATCGGCCTTCCGCCCCATGAGTCCAACCTTGAAAATATTATTGGCCAGATGAACCATGGCCGTCATGGCTATGGCCAGCTCCAGTGGAAAGAACAGCGCAATCACTGGCATGAGCAGTGTGCCCAGTCCAAAACCGGAAAAGAGTGTCAGCAAAGAGGCCGTCAACGCAGCGATACAGACGATGAGAAATTCCATTTTTCCTCCGGTTACTTAGCTGGTTTTGTGTGGAACCTTCCCGTTTCGCGCTTTCCCTGGTTCCTTATCCTGCCTTACGCCACACTCTCCCCAACAGCCATCCCCCCAGCATCATTCCTATGACGGTCATAAAGAGTACGGGCAGAAAGTGCCAGATGATGAGCTGGGTGGGATCGTCGCTGGGGTCCACCAGGCGCAGCAGGATGTAGCCGAGACTGGCAACGCTGAGGCCGATCATGCTGCCGGCCCAGCAACAACGTGTAGGGGCGGCCCGCGAGGTGACAGAGAACATGATGCCCCCTGGCAGCAGGCCATAGAGGATGATACGGATGACGCAGTCGTAGCGGGCCAGCTGCAGGCACTGGCTGAGGGTGAGGGCACTGGTGGTCAGCATACCGTAGATGAGCATGCCGGCAAACGCTCCCAGGGGCAGCAGGGGCACAAAACGTATCCAGGCTTTCTGGTTGGCATCGGGCAGGCTCAGCCAGCTGGCGGCCAGAGCGCTGAGCAGCGCGATGGCGAGCATCAAGAGAATTTCGCTGAAGTACAGGCTCTGCTGGAGCTTCTGCCCGATGTCGCTGCGCAGTCCGTGGATGGCCAGCAGGACGAAAAAGTAGAGAATCATAAATCCCAGCCAGCTCACCAGAATGCGAGCTGGCGGTGGTGCGGGCTTATGTGCACCCTCACGGGCGAGCTGGGCTATAAGTTCGTTTGTCTGCATGTTACGTTTCCTGGCGAGCCATATTGGTCAGGGTCCTCATGGCCCGGTGGGCGGCCACTTTGACGGCGGTTTCATTCATCTTCAGTTCGGCACCTACTTCACGGGCGCTGTATCCTTCTATTTTCATCATCTGTATTATGGTTCGCTCCCGAGGCGATAAGGTTTCAAGTAATCGTTGCAGAAGTTGCCGATCGCCCAAATCCAGCGGCTCATCTGCTGCCGGAAGTTGCTCCTTCACATCGTCCACATCCACACTGCTGCCTGCAGCCTTGCGCCGGTAGTGAGCCCGCAGATAGTCTTTGAGTTTATGGTCGGCAATGGCAAACATCCAGTTCAGGAAGGAGCGCTCGGTGTTGAAGGTGTGGCTGGCACGGTGAATGGCCAGCAACACGTCCTGTACCCGGTCTTCCAGATCCTCATGGCCTCCCAGGCGTTTGGCGAGGAAGCCCCGGATCATGGGGGTGATTTTCACCAGCAGCTGGTGGTAGGCGCTCTGGTCACCAGTCTGGGCCTTGCGCATGGCCTGGGCCAGCTGCTGGTCGGTATGGCTGGAGCGGGGCATCAGGTGTCCTTGTTTCAGTATTCCGCGATATAGCTACTCAGCGGGTAACCTTTTCCATCCCACGGCGAAATACGGGATGCGTGAACAAGCAGCTGGACGTACACTATCCAGAATGTCGAATCGCAATCAACTATTATGTGAGCACCCATGAAATCCACTTTACGTATTGTCGCCATCCTGGCCCTGCTGGCAGCGGCCTGGCTTGTTCTCTCCCACTTTTTCGGGACCTATTTGAGCCTGGATGCCCTCAAAAGCCAGCATGGGCAGCTGGTGAATTACTACCGCGACAACCAGGCGCCGGTCATCGCCCTGTACATGGCTCTCTATGTGGTGGTTACGGCCCTCTCTATTCCGGGGGCGGTAATCATGACCCTGGCGGGCGGGGCCATCTTCGGCTTTGCTACCGGGCTGGTGGCGGTCTCCTTTGCCAGCACCATCGGTGCTACCTGTGCCTTCCTGGTGGCGCGCTTTCTCTTGCGTGATTTTGTCCAACAGCGCTTTGGAGAGCACCTCAAACGCGTCAATGCCGGTGTGGAACGCGAAGGGGCCTTTTACCTCTTTACCCTGCGGCTGATCCCCGTCTTTCCGTTTTTTCTCATCAATATTCTCATGGCCCTGACCCCCATGCGCACGGTCACGTTCTTTGCGGTCAGCCAGGTGGGCATGCTGGCGGGCACGGCGGTCTATGTCAACGCGGGAACCCAGCTGGCTCGGCTCGATTCCCTGCAGGGCATTCTCTCACCTGCGCTGATTTTCTCCTTTGCCCTGATCGGCGTTTTTCCCCTCGTCGCCAAAAAAGTGGTGGAGCTGCTGGTGGCCCGCAAACGCCTGGTGCGCTTCCCCAAACCCAAGCGCTTTGACTACGATCTGGCCATTATCGGTGCCGGATCTGCAGGACTGGTCAGCGCCTATGTGGGGCGCACCCTGAAGGCCCGCGTAGCCCTGATCGAGCGGGACAAGATGGGCGGTGACTGCCTGAATACGGGCTGTGTCCCCAGCAAGGCCCTGCTGCACGCGGCCAAGGTGCGCCATATCCAGCGCCAGGGAAACAAACTGGGCATGCCGTGGCAGGAGCAGGCCCTGGACTTTGAACGGGTTATGGATCACGTCCGCGCCGCCATTGCCCGCATTGAACCCCACGACAGCGTGGAGCGCTACCAGGATGAGCTGGGGACCCACTGCCTGCACGGCCACGCCCGCATTGTAGACCCGTACCATGTGAAGGTAGGCGACCAGACCATCAGCACCCGCAGCATTCTCATCGCCACTGGCGCCTCCCCGTGGACTCCCGATCTGCCGGGACTGGCACAGATTCCCCACTACACCAGCGATACCATCTGGGACATGAAAGCCCTGCCCCAGCGCCTGGTAGTACTGGGGGGCGGCCCCATTGGCTGCGAACTGGCTCAGGCCTTTGCGCGCCTTGGCTCCGCAGTGACCATTGTCCAGCGCAATGCACAGCTGCTGCCCAAGGAGGACCGGGACGTGGCGCAGCTGATGGCCAACGTGCTGCAGGGCGAAGGGGTCGAAGTTCTGGTCAACCATGAAGCCAGGGAAGTGCAGAGTTCCGGTGAGAATTCACCAGCCCTGCTGGCGGTTGACCGTGAAACGGGGCAGGAGTTCGCCATAGTTTGCGATGCCATTCTGGTCGCCTTGGGACGCAAACCGCGCACCGAAGATTTCGGCCTGGCGGAGCTGGGCATAGAGACGGCTGCCGATGGCACCATTGTTACCGACAAATACCTGCGAACCACCATTCCCAATATCTACGCCTGTGGCGATGTGGCCGGTCCCTACCAGTTCACCCACACCGCTTCCCACCAGGCCGGTTACGCCTGCATCAATGCCCTGCTGCGCCCCCTGCACAAGCTGCGGGTGGACTATCGGGTCATTCCCTGGTGCACCTTCACCAGCCCTGAAGTGGCAAGGGTTGGCCTCAGTGAACGGGAAGCCAGGGAAAAGGGCGTGACCCATGAAGTCACCCGCTACGACCTGGCCGACCTGGACCGGGCCATCGCCGATGATTGCGCCCAGGGGTTTATCAAGGTACTGACGCCACCGGGCAAGGACAAAATACTGGGCGTTACCATTGTGGGGCCCCGGGCGGGAGATATCATCAGTGAGTGGATACTGGCCATGAAGCATGGACTGGGAATGGGCAAGGTGCTGGGAACCATCCACATCTACCCCACCTACGCCGAAGCCAATCGCTTTGCCGCCGGAAACTGGAAGAAGGCCCACGCCCCGGTCAAACTGCTGCAGTGGGTGGAGCGATTCCACCGCTGGCGCCGGGGAGGCTGAGGAGTCATGGCATTGTACCCGCAACTCTCCATTATCATCCCCGTTGCCCCAGGGGACACCACCTGGCGCGAACTGCTGCCCGATCTGCAGCCAGTACTGCAGGAAGGCGGCGAGGTGCTGCTGGTATCCCCTGAACCGCCACCGGATCGGGCGGCCAATACCCAGGCAGTGAAATGGATAGTGAGCGCGTCGGGCAGGGCACAGCAGATGAATGCCGGTGCGGGTCACAGTTCCCGTCAATGGCTGTGGTTTCTGCACGCCGACAGCCGCCTGGATCCAACCACTCTGCCCGCCCTGCACTCCATAATAGCAGGGGAACATGAGCCACGCCTGTGGTACTTCCGCCTGGAGTTTCTGGCCGACGGCTCCGCCCTTATGCCCATCACTGCCTTTGGGGCCTGGTTGCGCTCCCGATACGGCGGCATGCCCTTCGGCGACCAGGGATTTTTGTTGCCGCGATCCCTTTTCCAACAGGTGGGAGGCTACGATGAAACCGCCCCCTACGGCGAGGACCACCTGCTGGCCTGGGCCGTGCGCCAGCACGGATTTTCCCTGGGCTGGAGTGGCGGCACCATCCGCACCAGCGCCCGCAAGTACCGGCAACAGGGCTGGCTGCGCACCAGCACCCGGCATGGCTTGCTGACCATCCGGCAGGCCGTGCCCCAGTACCTGAAGTGGCGTTCAACGCAACGAAATTCCAAACGGAGCCTGCCATGACCGCCGCCGCCATCTTTGTCAAAACCCCCGGATACTCCCCCCTCAAAACCCGCCTGGCTGCTGCCATCGGACAATCAGCGGCAGAGGAGTTTCACCGCCTCTCGGCCCTGGCGGTGGCTTCCGTTCTGAAACAGGCTGCCATCAGCCGGAATATCCAGCCCTACTGGGCTGTGGCGGAAGACAATGCCCTGCATGATCCCCTCTGGCAGGATTTCCCCACCATCAGCCAGGGAGAGGGTGGCCTCGGCGATCGCCTCCACCACGTCTATCAATGCCTTCAAAGTCGCCACGGCAGCGCCATCCTGCTGGGGGCCGACTCACCCCAGCTGCACATCAGCCACATCGCCCAGGCGCTGGAAATCCTTGCCGACTCCCAGCCCCGCGCGGTGCTTGGCCTCTGCACCGATGGAGGCTTCTACTTGTGCGGGGTGAATATTCCCCTGCCAGCAAAAGCATGGACCGATGTCCCCTATAGCTGTGCTCAGACCGCTGCCCAGTGGACAGCTGGTGTGGAAAAGTTTGCACCGGTTACCAGTCTGGAGCCCCTGGCTGACGTGGATGTGGAGGATGATCTGGCACTGGTCATGTCGGCTCTGAAAAGGCAAGGGGAAAGGACCACCGAACAACAGGCATTGCTGGAGTGGTATGGGCATTATCAGGCAGGTGGCTGGGTGGAACGCCGCGACGGCACGAAAGAAGTACCCGTTGCTGAGTGACACGCGATAGTCTATTGCATTAGACTAAAATCATGGGTTATAGTCTAACGCAATAGACTAGCTTGCGGCAGTGTTTTTTCTGGAGGATAGCCATGGAAGAGATTCTTCTCGGTGCCAAGCGCCTTTCGCTGCTCAAACAGAATATGCCCCTGCCAAAGTATCAGCGCTTTCACTATCCGCAGATCGCTGCTTCCCAAAGCCGCATCACAGGCGTTTACGGTGCCCGTGGCGTGGGGAAAACCACTCTGCTGCTGCAGGTGCTGCGCAACCTGCCCCTCCAGCGGGAAAACACCCTCTATATCTCCTGTGATCATCCCATGCTGCAGGGAGTATCGCTTTTTGACCTTGTGGACAGCTTCTGCAAAAGCGGCGGCGAGTGCATGGTGATTGACGAAATTCACGAGGCAGAGGATTTTGAGGCCCACCTCAAATCCATCTATGACTTCCTGAATATTCGGGTGTACTTCTCCGGTTCTTCGGCAGTGCGCATCACCAACCCGGATTTTGCGCGCCGCTATTCCATGTACCACCTTCCCATCCTCTCACTGCGCGAGTACCTGGAAATCTCCCTGTCAATTCAGCTGGAACCAGTGACGTTGCCGGAGCTGCTGGCAGACCATGAAGCCCTGGCCCATCGCCTTATCCAGGCACTCCCAAACGGTAAAATACTCAAGTACTTTGAAGAGTACCTGCGTGTTGGCGCTTACCCCTTTTACTTTGAAGACACGCACAAGTATGTGGATCGTCTCGGCGAAACCATAAACACGGCCCTGCACAGCGACCTCGGCAAACTCTTCCATATCCCGCCCGACAAAATTGCCACCCTGAAGAAACTGCTGCACACCATCAGCATCTCGAAACCGCTGGAACTTTCCATCGACAAGCTGGCCTCCCTGACCGGTATAACCAAAACCACCCTGTACAAGTACATCGACTACCTCAGCCGCGCCGAACTGGTGCGCCACATAAGCCACGAAGCCAAACGCTTCGGAGCCATCCGCAAGGCCGATAAACTCTACCTGTCCAATACCAACCTCTTCTCCGCCCTCAGCGTGGAAAAGGAAAAAGGCACCCTGCGGGAAACCTTTTTTGCCAGCATGGCAGGCGTCCACCACCAGTTGCACTATCTGGATCAGGGCGACTTTCTTGTAGACGAAAAGTACACCATGGAAATCGGAGGCAGGACAAAGGGCTTCGGACAGGTACAGGATCTCGACAACGCCTGGGTCATCGCCGATGGTCTGGAAATCGGCTCGGGCAGAAAAGTGCCACTGTGGCTGTTTGGGTTCTTGTACTGAGGTGATGACGTGGAATGACAGGAATAACCGTAATTGCAAGAGAGAAAAGACAAATTTTAACTGCTTGCTGAAAACACATTATTCAGACAGGTAATTGAAAAGTCCAAAGGTGCAATGCCACAGGTGGGGACTTCTCAGCAGCCTGCAAAAGGAACCTTCCCATGCATACCGATGCCGCTCTTTCCGTGCTTAAGACCTTTCTCGCCCGTTCACCGCGCAGTGCCGTGGAGGTGCAGGTGCGCCTCGGCCATGATTCCTGGAGTTGGCGGCATGGTGATGTCGAGGGGATGGAGCTGCCGGTGTTTGAGGTCGGTTCGGTGGGCAAGCTCTTTACTACGACGCTGCTGGCGCTTTTGGTGCAGCGGGGCGAGCTGGGTCTGACGGATCCGGTCAGCCGTTTCTTCCCTCAGTTTCCCTGGGCCGAGAGCATGACTCTGCATCAGCTGGCCACCCATACTTCCGGTCTGCCCCGTGATGTGTTTCCCACCTGGCAGATGCTGCTGCGGGGGCGTCAGCTGGCTGAGGCGTTCGGTCCGGACGATCTGGGCCACTTTCTGCTGCGTCAGCCCCGTGTTCTGCGTGGTGCGGGCAAGATGCGTTACTCCAATGTGGGTATGGCGCTGCTGGGCCGCATTCTGGCTGAGGCATGTGGCAAGTCCTACGGGGATGCGGTGAGGGAGCTGATTCTGGAGCCTCTGGGAATGCGCGATACGGCCATTGACCATGAAGGCTATCCCGCCGAACGCCTGGTGCAGGGCCATGATTCACGGGGACGGCGGGTGCCGCCCTTTCAGTGGCGTGGCATGGAGCCGGCGGGGGTGTGGCGCTCCACGGGGGAGGATATGATGAAGTTTCTGCTGGCCCAGATGGGTGCCTCCGGCGAGCCCTGGGTGTCGCTGGCGGGTTTGATGGTGCAGCCCCAGGCCACAGTGGGCCGGGGTACCTGGATGGGGCTTGGCTGGATGTTGAGCCAGGATTCGCGCCTGGGCCGGGTGGCCTGGCACAGCGGCGGCACATTCGGGCAGCACGCCATGGCGGGTTGGTCGCTGGATATTCCCGTTGCAATCATGATTCTGACCAATCGCATTCCGCCCTGGTGGCACCACCTGTCCCCCGGTCGCAGCCTTGAGGGGCTTCCCCAGAAGCTGCTGGTGGCGCTGGCGCCGGAGCGTTTTTCCGCTGGCTGCGGAGGTGGCTGTGGCACTGGCAGGTGTTGAAACTCGTACAGGGGAGGGTTAAGCTATGAACTCTCAGGAAATTCTCGATGATATTGTCGCGGCGATTCGCCCGCAGCTCGGCAAAGCGGGGGCAGTCGCCAACTACATTCCAGCGCTGGCCCGGG
This sequence comes from Desulfurispirillum indicum S5, assembly GCF_000177635.2. Lineage (NCBI taxonomy): Bacteria > Pseudomonadati > Chrysiogenota > Chrysiogenia > Chrysiogenales > Chrysiogenaceae > Desulfurispirillum > Desulfurispirillum indicum. The sequence goes on along the minus strand of NC_014836.1, from coordinate 348,879 downwards.
TCAACCCCTGCCAGTTCGGCATCGCCCTGCGCACCCGCGATGGGGTCGAGGCCTGGGCTGGCGATGCCATGACGCCTTTTTCCATCCAGAGTATTTCCAAGGTCTTCTCGCTGACCATGGCCATGCGCCTGGCAGGGGAGCGTTTGTGGGAACGCATCGGCAGGGAGCCTTCCGGGAATCCCTTTAACTCCCTGATGCAGCTGGAGAGCGAGCAGGGCATTCCCCGTAATCCCTTTATCAACGCGGGTGCCATTGCGGTAGCCGACTGTCTGGTCACCTGCGGCGATGACCCCAAGTCCGAGATGCTGGCCCTGATATCCAGCCTCTGCGACGAGCCGGTACACATTGACGAGGAAGTGGCTGCTTCCGAAGCAGCCACCGGATTTCGCAACGTGGCGCTGGCGAACTTCATCAAGAGCTTCGGCAAACTGGACAATGACGTCTGCACGGTGCTGGATGTCTACTTCCGCCAGTGCGCCATCCCCATGAATTGCCTGCAGCTGGCCCGGGCAGTCAATTTCCTGTGTCGCGATGGCAGCCACCCCTTCAGCGGGGTACAGGTGATCAGCGCCCGGCAGGCCCGCCGCATCAACGCCCTGATGCTGACCTGCGGCACCTATGACGCGGCCGGTGAATTCGCCTTTCTCATCGGCCTGCCCTGTAAAAGTGGTGTGGGAGGAGGTATTGTGGCGATTGTGCCGGACACCTTGAGCCTGTGCGTGTGGTCTCCGGCTCTGGATGCCAGCCACAACTCTCTGCTGGGACAGAAGGCCCTGGAAATGTTCACGTCACGCACCGGGCTCTCGATATTCTGATGGAGGAATTCGCGTGGGAAAGTATCTTGAACTGAAAAGCAGAGACGGCTGGGAGTATGTCAGCCGGGTACAGTGCGAAGGAGCGGTTATCGTCCTGATTCACAATCGCGATACGGGCCTCTACCTGATGGTGGAGCAGTACCGGCCACCGGTGGCCCAGCGGGTGCTGGAATTCCCGGCCGGGCTGATAGATGCCGGAGAGACACCCCTGCAGACGGCAGTGCGCGAGCTGCGTGAAGAGGCGGGAATTGACGCGCAGCCCGGCGAGCTGCTTGATCTGGGATATGTCTACAGTTCTGTGGGCATGAGCGATGAGAAGGTCTTCTTCTTTGCCATTACCATCGACAACAGCCGGGAGGTGCATCCGCTGAACCTGCAGGGCGCTGAGGCCCATCACGGTCTGGTCAGCCGCTGGGTTCCCGAGGAAGCAGTGCTGACCAGCAAAGCCGCCAAAGCCCAGAGTATTCTGGCGCGCTTCCAGGCAAGCCGGAAGGATCCCGGGCTCACATTCTGAAAGATACGGGGGAAGCTATGACCAGACGCTGTGACTGGTGCGGCGATGATCCGCTGTATATCGCCTATCACGATGAGGAATGGGGGATTCCCGTCCATGATGATCGCAGGCTCTTTGAGATGCTGATTCTGGAAGGCGCCCAGGCGGGGCTGAGCTGGATAACCATTCTGCGCAAGCGGGAAAACTACCGCCGCGCTTTCGCCGGTTTTGCCATCGACAAGGTTGCGGCCTTCACGGAGGACGATGTGCAGCGCCTGCTGGCCGACGCGGGCATAGTGCGCAACCGCCTGAAAATCCGCTCCGCCATCGGCAACGCGCGGGCGGTACAGCAGATTCAGGCCCAATATGGCTCTCTGGACGCCTTTTTGTGGGGCTATGTGGATAACCGGCCCATCGTCAACTCCTGGAGCCATATCAGCGAGGTACCGGCCAGCACGGCCCTCTCAGATCGTCTGAGCCGCGACCTGAAAAAACACGGGATGCGCTTTGTGGGATCAACGATCTGCTATGCCTTCATGCAGGCGGTGGGTATGGTCAACGACCATCTCACCAGCTGCCATCGCGCTACGAGACCCTTCTGAAGTTTCGCATCCCCGAAACGACAGGTTGTTAGCGTCTTCCCTTCTGTCATGCTGAAATGAGGGGGAGTGGTTCTCCACAGACTGCGTCGCTTACATTACCTTTACCTTTTTATGAGTTATTTGCCACTTTTGGGTCGCCAAAAGTGGCTGGGAAGCGATCCCCAGTGCTGTCCTTATCAGCCGTCCGCTTGCCTGGAACTGGGGACCGCAAACAACCGCCCTCCGTGGCTTTTGGTTTGCGGTTGCCGCCGTCGTGGCGGCAACCCTGCGGGTCCATCGCGTTATACAGGCAATTGAAAAGCTCTCAGGTGCAAGGCGCAAGCAAGGTGAGGAGTGAGGCGTACTTCCTGTACGTCGCAGCGACGAGCACTTGTGAGCAACGCCGCAGATGAGGCTTTTCAGCAGCCTGACAGTTGGTGCGTCCTGGCTGGGAAAGAACACGGGGGAGAGGCAGAAGCAGGCCGTTCCCCCCTGAGCCCGTCCGGTGAGTGCGACGCCTGGCTGGCAAGACCCGAACGGGACACTCACAGGAAGTGAGTGGTCCGGCAGCACTGCAGGGATGCAGTGTCTGCCGGATCTCCAGGACAGGCGAGCCAACGATCCGGAAAAACGGGCGTTCGGGGGGCGCGTTTTTGTGTCCTTTTTGCGCGGTCAAAAAGGACAACATCCGGAAACAAAAAGTGGAATACCAGATAAGTCAAGCATTCAAAATCAATACAGTTTCCGCGCGATAAATGTCAGAATAATAACACCTTAACCTAAGACAACAAGATGCGAAACTTGACACCCTTGTTGCGTCAACGGGAAGAGAGAAAAACCAGGGGTAACCATTCACGGCTACCCTGCGTTTTTTTCAGCAGGAGCACCAGTATTCCGAGAGCGAGCCCGGATGGCGAGCGGCAGAGACGTAGGTCCTCGGATGAAAGTGAGCGCCTCTGGGAGGAATGCTGGCGCGAGTACCAACACACCGTAAATAATTACAACGAGGGCTGCTCCTCCACCTCGTCATCCGCGCTGGCAGAAAGTGCCAGCACGACACTGGTCTGATCGGCGGGCAGCTCTTCCACACTGCGCAGTTTGCGCTCCATCACCCGGGTGCGGCGCGAAGACTCATCCAGGGTGTTGGAGACGGTGTGAATCTGCTTCTTCACTTTCTCCAGCACATCGCCAAATTTCCCGAATTCGGTTTTCACAGCACCCAGCACCGTCCAGACTTCACTGGCGCGCTTCTCGATAACCAGCGTCTGGAAACCGACCCGCAGGCTGTTCAGTATGGCGGAAAGGGTAGTGGGGCCAGCCACCAGCACTCGGTGTTTCTGCTGCAGCTCATCGTGCAGCCCCGGCTGACGCAGCACCTCGGCAAAGAGCCCTTCGGTGGGCAGAAAGAGGATGGCAAAATCGGTGCTGACCGGCGGATTGATGTACTTCTCCTGGATATCCCGCGCCATCTTGGTCACGGCCCGGCACAGCTCCGCCGCCGCCTGCTGAGTCCCTTGGGCATCGGCAATGGTGGATGCCTCCACCAGCCGCTCGTATGCCTCTTTGGGAAACTTGGAGTCTATGGGCAGCCACACGGGATTATCATGCTGATCACTGCGCCCCGGCAGCTTGATGGCGAATTCCACACTTTCGCGTCCGTCCTTGACCCGCACATTCTGTGCGTACTGCTCGGGGGTGAGGATTTCCGCCAGGATGGCACCCAGCTGGTACTCGCCCCAGGTGCCCCGCTCCTTGACGTTGCTGAGCACGCGCTTGAGGTCGCCGACACCGTTGGCCAGGGTCTGCATCTCCCCCAGTCCGCGCTGCACGGCCTCAAGGCGTTCACTGACCAGCTTGAAGGATTCACCCAGTCGCTTTTCCAGGGTGCTGTGAAGTTTCTCGTCCACCGTCTGGCGCATCTGATCCAGCTTCTTTTCGTTGCTCTCCTGTATCTGACGAAACTTCAAATCCAGAGCTTCGCGGGCTTTCTCCTGTTCCTGCCGCAGTGAGCGCTCCACGCTCTGCAGGGCGGTCACCACTTCACCCAGGTGTTTCTGCTGGTTTTCACCCATGCCGCGCAGCTTCTCATCCAGGGTCAGGCGAATGCGTTCAAAGCGCTCGTCGGTCGTGGCACGCACCTTTTCCAGCTTGATATCCGTGGTCGTCTGCACTTCTTTCAGGCCTTCGCCATTGCGCAGGATGAGCTGCTCTATCTCGGCGCGCATCTGGGTTCCCGCCGTGCTGGTCGCCTGGGTCAGTCTGTCCAGCAGGTTCTTCTGGTTATCCCCCAGGGTGTTCACGGTACTGACCAGCATCTCTGTGGCCTTTATCTGGGCCGAGGCCACTTCTTCGCGCAGCTCACGGGCCTGACGAGCCGTCTCATCGCGGGCGCTGCGGAGCTCTTCGCGCAGAGCGCGCTCCAGGGAGGTATCAGCCGGACGGCGCAGGGTATTCCAGATCAGGGCCAGCATAGCCAGGAGCAGCAGGTTGCCCCCCAGCAGAAGATAGGCAAACAGTGGTGACATAGTGAGCTCCTCAAAAAAATAACGGATACAGGTTGAGAAACCACACCATAATCGGGAGCCGGTGTCAACGCAAAAAGCCCCCGCAGACTCTGCGGGGGCTTGATACGGGCGAAAGCGGATCAGCGGATCAGGAGTTGTGCTGAATTGCCTTCAGACCAGCCAGAGCGGTGAGGTTGACGATGTCCTCCACGGTGGAGCCGCGCTCCAGAACGTGGGCGGATTTGTCGAGGCCAACCAGGATCGGCCCGATGGCATCAACTTCAGCGGTGCGCATCAGCAGCTTGTAGGCGATGTTGGCCGAGCCAAGATCCGGGAAGATCAGGATATTGGGCTCTCCCTTGAGGGTGCTGAAGGGGAAGAGCTCGCCGCGCAGCTTCTCGTTGAAGGCGATATTGCCCTGCATTTCGCCGTCGATTTCCAGATCGGGAGCCCACTCTTTCACCAGGGCAGTGGCCTTGGCGATCTTCTGGGACTCGGGCACAGGAGCGGAGCCGAAGTTGGAGAAGGAGAGCATGGCCACTTTGGGAGTAATGGCGAACTCCTTGACAAACTTGGATACGGAGATGGCGATTTTGGCCAGCTGCTCGGCGGAGGGGTCGATGTTGACGGTGGTATCGGCAAAGAACATGGTGCGTCCTTTGAATACCATCATATAGACACCAGCCACGGCACCGTGGGGATCTTCGTTCTTAATGCAGGTGAGGATGGGGCGGATGCCGTCGGGATAGCTCATATCCTGACCGCTGATCAGGCCGTCAACGTCACCCTTCTCCAGCATCATGGCACCGTAGTAACCGGTATCCTTGTGCATGAGGTCGCGGGCGCGGGAAATGGTCATGCCCTTGCGCTGACGTTTTTCGTAGATGCTCTGGGCATACTCGCCACTCTTGCCATTCTCCTGGGGATCAATAACAGTGACTTTGGACACGTCAATGGCGTGTTTTTCCAGCAGGCTGCCGATAGCGCCCTTGTCACCCAGCAGCACGGGGTGCACCAGGTTTTCGTCCAGAATACGACCAACGGCGCGAATAACCGTTTCGTTGGCACCTTCGGGGAATGCCACTTTGAAGTTGCGCTTCTTCACCTGGTTGAAGGCGTAGCGCATGATGGCCTTGGAGCGGCCCAGGGTGGATTCCAGCTGCTCGCGGTAGGCGTCGAAATCCTTGATGGGCTTGCGGGCCACACCGGTATCCATGGCCGCTTTGGCAACGGCTGGAGCAATGTAGAGCAGGGCGCGGGGATCGAAGGGCTTGGGAATGATGTATTCCTTGCCGTACTCGAAGTTATCCACACCATAGGCCTTGAGGACGGAATCGGGAACCTCTTCCTTGGCCAGGGCGGCGATGGCGCGTACAGCGGCGATCTTCATTTCGGCGTTGATTTTGGTGGCGCGCACATCCAGGGCTCCGCGGAACAGGAAGGGGAAGCACAGGACGTTGTTAACCTGGTTGGGGTAGTCGCTGCGGCCGGTGGCCATGATGCAGTCAGGGCGAGCTTCGACGGCATCGGGGTAGGTGATTTCTGGCTCGGGGTTGGCCATGGCGAAGACAATGGGATTGGGGGCCATGGTTTTGAGCATCTCCTTGGTGACCGCTCCAGCGACGCTCACGCCGCAGAACAGGTCGGCTCCCACCATGGCTTCTTCCAGGGTGCGGGCGTCGGTTTCGACGGCAAAGCGCTCTTTGTATGGGTTCATGGACTGGGTGCGGCCCTTGTAGATGGTTCCTTTGGAGTCACATACCACCAGGTTTTCCTTGCGCAGGCCCAGGTCGACGAAGAGCTGGGCGCAGGCGATACCGGCAGCGCCAGCACCGTTGAAAACCGCTTTGATTTTACTGATATCCTTGCCGGTGATCTCGATGGCGTTGAGCAGAGCGGCGGCGGAGATGATGGCGGTGCCGTGCTGGTCGTCGTGGAAAACGGGGATGTCCACTTTCTCCTGCAGGGTTTCCTCAATGTAGAAGCAGTCGGGCGCGCCGATGTCTTCCAGGTTGATGCCACCGAAGGTGGGGGAGATCAGCTCACAGGTGCGGACGATCTCGTCCTTATCCTTGGATTGCAGTTCGATGTCGAAAACATCAATATCAGCAAACTTCTTGAACAGTGAACCCTTGCCTTCCATAACGGGCTTGCCAGCCAGGGCGCCGATGTCACCCAGGCCCAGGACGGCAGTACCGTTGGAGATAACGGCTACCAGGTTCCCTTTGGCAGTGTATTCGTAGGCGGCTTCCGGATCCTTGGCAATTTCCTCGCAAGGGCGGGCAACGCCGGGGCTGTAAGCCAGAGACAGGTCTTTTTGGGTCTCAAAAGGCTTGGTCACGATTACTTCGATCTTTCCCTTACGGCCGGTGCTGTGATATTCCAGGGACTCCTGGTATATATCCTTTTTTGTCATCGTTCTTCCTCACTTTCCTCTTTGTATTTACTTAAGATGAAATCCTGCAGCTATCCAACAGGTCCATATCGAGCAGGAACTGCTCCATGATGGTCCCGATATCAACAATGGTAGGGGCAACGCGGATACCGGCGTCTTTCATGGCACTGATCTTGGACTGGGCCGAGCCGGTATTGCCGCTGACAATGGCCCCGGCGTGGCCCATGCGCTTGCCCTCGGGGGCCGTGGCGCCGGCAATAAAGCCAACGACCGGCTTGTGACGCATATTCTCCGCCACCCACTGGGCAGCCTTTTCCTCATTGGAACCGCCAATTTCGCCAATCATCACCACGGCCAGAGTATCATCGTCAGCGGCGAAGCGCTTCATGATATCCAGATGCGTCAAGCCGTTGATGGGATCGCCACCAATACCCACCACTGTGCTCTGTCCCAGATTGCGGGAGCTGAGCTGGTTGACCGCCTCATAGGTCAGGGTGCCGCTGCGCGAGACAATACCGATATGGCCCCGCTTGTGAATATATCCCGGCATGATGCCGATTTTACACTCGTCGGGGGTGATGATGCCGGGGCAGTTGGGGCCAATCAGCTTGATGCCCGGCGTGGTGCGCAGAAAGTCCTTGACGCGGATCATATCGAGAATGGGAATGCCCTCGGTTATGCAGGCGATGATTTCCACGCCCGCGTCGGCCGCTTCCATGATGGCGTCGGCGGCAAAGAGGGGCGGAACATAGATCATGGAGGCGTTGGCACCGGTTTCGCTTACGGCCTGGGCCACGGAGTTGAAGACGGGAACCTTGCCATCCAGGGCCGTCGTGCCACCCTTGCCGGGGGTTACGCCGCCCACCATTCTGGTGCCATACTTCAGGGCCATTTCTGTGTGAAACAGCCCCTGGCTGCCAGTGATGCCCTGGGTGATAACACGGGTATCGGAGTTGACCAGGATACTCATGCCACACCTCCTCTGGCTTTTTCCACCGCAAGCTTGGCGGCTTCCTCCAGGGTTTTGGCCACAATCAGGTTCTGCCCCGACTGTTCGATAACCTTCATGCCTTCCTCCAGGTTGGTTCCCGCCAGGCGAATGATAATGGGTACCTTGACATCCATGGTCTTCGCGGCTTCCACCACACCCTGGGCAATGATGTCACACTTCATGATGCCACCGAAAATATTGACCAGGATGGCTTTGACCTTTTCGTCGCGCAGAATGATGCTGAAGGCGTTGGAAACCTTCTCTGTATTGGCACCGCCTCCCACATCCAGGAAATTGGCCGGCTCGCCGCCATAGTGCTGGATGATGTCCATGGTAGCCATGGCCAGGCCAGCGCCGTTGACCATACAGCCAATGGTGCCGTCAAGGGCGATGTAACTGAGATTATAGCGGCTGGCCTCCACTTCCAGGGGGTCCTCTTCGGCAAAATCCCGCAGCTCAAGAATTTCGGGATGACGCATCAGGGCGTTTTCATCGAAATTCACCTTGGCATCAAGGGCCAACAGGCTGCCATCGTCGGTGACAATCAGGGGGTTGATCTCAATCTGGCTGCAGTCTTTTTCCGTAAAGAGCTTATAGAGACCTTTGACAATGGTGGAAAACTGGCGGATCTGCTCCCCGGCCAGCCCGAGGGAAAAGGCCAGCTTGCGGATCTGGAAGTCCAGAATGCCGATGGAGAGCTCTATGTGCTCCATGAGAATTTTTTCGGGATGCTGCTCGGCGACTTCCTCGATATTCACACCGCCTTCGGTGGAGGCGATAATGGCAATGCGACGCTCTTCGCGGTCAACGATCATGCTCAGGTAGAATTCCTTGTTGATGACACGCTGCTCTTCCACCAGGATGCGCCGCACCTGCTTGGATTTTCCGCCCGTCTGAGCTGTCTTGATAGGGGTATTAAAAAAGTGTTCTGCCAGGTCCTTGGCTTCCTTGGAGCTGCTTACCAGCTTCACGCCACCACTGGCACCGCGGTTGCCCGCGTGGATTTGTACTTTAACGACAGATTTCCCGCCCAGGCTGCGGGTGATGTCTTCAGCCTGCCAGTTGGTGTAGGCCACTTTGCCCTTGGGAACAGGAATGCCATACTGCTCAAAAAGTTCTTTGCCCTGATACTCGTGAATGTTCATACACACTCCCTGCCAATGAAGGTTCTGGGCCAGTTAGCTGCAGACTGTTGAAAGGCGCTCACCTGCTGCCCGCAGTGAGACACTTTCCATTGTCTGCCTGTTTACGAAGTCTTCAGCAACCTGCACAATCAGCACAACAGTCTGACACTATACCGAAACCATTTCGCCAGAACATCGTTTCCGTTACCAACGGCAAAAAAAAAGCTTTGTGTTTCACTATGCCATGGAATTCGGCGCAGAAGCGAGCCCGGCAGTCAAAAAGTTTTTTTCATATTACGTTAAAAAGCTTGAGTTTTACTTGATATAATCCGCGCGGATACTATAATTCCATTTGAAACCCCGGCGAGGAGGCACCATGAAACTCGGGCAGATCCTCTTGGAGATGGGTTGCATCTCCGAAGCACAGCTGCACAATGCACTGAATCAGCAACGCTACAGCGGCATGCGCATTGGTCAGCAGTGCTGTGAACTGGGTTTTATTGCAGAAGACCAACTCCTGCAAGCCCTCGCCACCCAGTTTCATTTTCCCATGGTTGATCTGAACAGAATCGCCATTGACAGGTCGCTTCAGGAGGGTCTGGAGGCCGCATGGCTCAGGGATGAAGGCATTCTGCCCCTGAGCCGCACCGAAAGCGGCGGCATCCTGCTGGGCATCGTGGACCCCCTCAATCTTGCCGCCGCCGACACCATCGGGCGCCACTTCGACACCTCCGTGCATAAAGCCCTCATCTCACAGTCCCTCCTGGAAGAACACCTGCTCCCCCCGCAGCCCTCCACCCAGACAGCCACCCTGCAGACCCATGACACCACCAGCCCGGAAGGAAGCAACCAGGCCATCGATATGGTCAATGGCCTGCTGCAGGCCGCCCTGCACATGGAAGCCAGCGACATCCATTTCGAAGCTGCCGGCCAGTTCATGCGCGTGCGCATGCGGGTGGACGGTTGCCTGATGGAGCACAGCATGATCCCCAAGCAACTGGAGCAGGCCGTCATCACGCGCATCAAAGTTTTGGCGCACCTGGATATTGCCCAGCGCCGCCTGCCCCAGGACGGCAAACTCCAGCACACTTTTCAGGCCAAGCGTTACGACATGCGCGTTTCCACCGTGGCCAATATCCACGGAGAAGGCGCCGTGCTGCGCATCCTGCCCTCCCCCGACAAGCAACCTACCCTTGAGGAGCTGGAGATGGGAGCCACGCTGCCTGAACTTCTGGTGCGACTTGGCAACAGCAGCGGCATGATTCTGGTCGCCGGCCCCACCGGCAGTGGCAAAACCACAACTCTGTACGCCATGATCCGCCACATCAACAGCCTGACCCGAAAAATCATCACCATCGAAGATCCCGTGGAACACCAGCTGCCCCTGGTGAACCAGATCCAGGTCAACACCAAAGCAGGGCTCGACTTTCCCACCCTGTTGCCCCACCTGCTGCGACAGGATCCCGACGTCATTGTGATCGGCGAAATTCGCGACCGCAAAACGGCAGCTATGGCCTGCCAGGCAGCCCTGACCGGGCACCTCGTACTCTCCACCATACACACCACCACCGCAGCCGCTGCCGTAAACCGCCTGCTGGACATCGGCGTGGAACCCTTTCTCGTCGCCTCCGGCCTCAGCGCCGTCATCGGGCAGCGTCTGGTGCGCAGACTCTGCCCCCATTGCCGCTGCAGCGAACCTTCGCCACAGCCGATCCCTCAGTTCACTGCCCCATACTTCACCGCGAAGGGATGTCCCCACTGCAACCACACCGGCTATCGCCACCGCAGCGGCGTCTTTGAGCTCCTCTGCGTCGACAGCCGGATCCGCCAGCTCATCAGCCACGCCACATCGGGACTTGAACTGGAAAGCGCCGCCAGAGAACAGATGCACTGCGGCACCCTGTGGGAGAATGGCCTTACCATGGCTGCCCACGGTGTAACCTCTCCAGAAGAAGTGCTGCGGGTATTGCCACGCGGCAACTGAAAAAGGATTGCTCCATGAACACCTCCACCTATCGCTATGAGGCGTATAGCGCAGATGGCAGAAGACACAACGGCACTCTTGCCTCCACCTCACGCATAGACGCCCTGAACAGCCTGCACGGACAAGGGCTGATTGTCACGGAACTCCAGGCAGACAGCGCTGGCAGGCGTACACCCCTGCTTCCCCGCGTCCTGCCCGCAACCGAGCGCATCTTCTTTCTGCATCAACTCAGCGCCCTGCTGGGTTGTGGAATTTCCCTGGCCACGGCTCTGTCCATGCTGGCGACATCCATGGAAAGCCCCACCTGGCACACCATTCTGACCAGGATGGAGCAGGATCTTTCCCGGGGACAGAGCGCCAGCAACACCTTTCGCAGCCATCGGTACGCCTTTGGCGACCTCCTGCCCTTCCTGGTGGAAGTGGGGGAACTTTCCGGGCGCCTTGAAGAGATGCTGCTGCGCGCCGCCTCCATCATGGAAAGCCAGCGCGAGTTCCGCAAAAGACTTGGTGACGCCCTGCGCTACCCCCTGATCGTCCTGACAAGCCTGCTCGGAGCCTTCGTCTTTGCCGTCACCATGATCATTCCCCGCTTCGCCGATATCTTCGCGCGCTCTGAAGCCACCCTTCCCCTGCTGACCCGGTTCCTGCTTGGTCTGTCATCGTTTTTCAGCCACTACGGTATCATCCTTCTGTCAACGCTCCTCCTGACAACAGCAGCCCTGCTGGCCGTTCACCGAAGGGTCCCGGGCGCAAGAAACTTTTTATTCCGCATGGGGTTAAGATTTCCCCTGCTCGGGACGATATTGCAGATAAGCATGGTCAGCCATCTGTTCATGACTCTGAAAACCATGCTGCAGGGAGGCATTCCTCTGGCAGCCGCCATGGAAATGGTTCGGGACACCACAGCCAACCCTCTGCTGCGACAGGAGCTGCAGCTGGCCCACGAACTGCTGAATCAGGGAGCTCCCTTTCACGCGGCACTTGAGGCCTGCACCATTTTCCCTGGCCTTGCGGTTCAGATGGCGCGCACTGGCGAAGAAGGCGGAACCCTTGAACAGATGCTTGAGAAAACCGCCACCTTCTACGAACAGCAGGCACAGCAGAAATTACGAACCCTTGCCGGATATACGGAACCTCTGCTATTGTTGCTCTCTGGGGTATTTGTCCTGATTCTGGCCCTGGGGATTCTGCTACCTATGTGGCAGGTAACCAGACTCTAAAACGCCCAGCCACAGGCTCTGCCAGCAGGCACGGCAGTGTATCTTGAAGCTGAGAGCGCGCTTTCAGCGGATCACTCAAGGAGGCATTGACTTTGAAAATCTCTCTCAACGGCAAAACGGCCAATATTGACAAGCGAGGATGCCGCCACTTCAAGCACCTCATGGAGAAGGTGCAAAAAGAGCTTCTGGCGCAGAATGAAGTCGTGGTCAGCGTCATTTCCAACGGCACCGAGTACGCCAACCTTGATGAGAACCTGTGGGCCGATATCCCCTCTCCCCAGATTCAGGATCTGCAGATTGTCACCTCCTCCATCAAGGAGCTGTCGCTGCAGAGCATCAGCGATGTCCAGGAGTACCTCCTGAAGGTACACGGCGTCCTGCAGGGCGTCCGCAAGGACATCGGCACGAAAAAGAACTCCGGCAAGGCCATCGCCAGCTTCCACGATGTCATCAAACTTTTTGACGGCTGGATACTGCCTATAATTGACAGGTTGACGACTTTGTATAAAATATCGCTGCAGGACATTACCATCCAGGGAGTTCCCGCAATACAGTCCATCAACGACTTTATTGAAAGCATTGATGCTGGGGTATCTCACCTTGAGCGCAGCGCCTTTGAAGACTTCAGCCACTGCCTTGAAGAGCGCACTCTGCTGCACATCCGACATATACAGGGCCTTTTTGACCACCTGCACCAGTACATCAAAACCCATTCCAGGTAATGGGGGAGGTCATCCATGGACGATCGCGAAGTTATTGTCATTCAGCTTATCGGACTCACACGGGAACTGCGCAAGCACCTGGAAAACCAGGACGCTTCCGATGAAATCATGGACGAGCTGATCAACCGCCGTCAGTGGCTCATTCAACAACTGGCCCAGGCCTGTGAAAATGCCGGAGAAATCGGCGGTTCTGCCCTGCAGCTGCTGGAAGAGGATCGCAACCTGCTGGCCAGTGCCAATCAGGAAAAGATCAACATGGAGCGCCTGCTGGCCATGGAGAGCCGCAAAAGTGACATCAAGGGCAAGTACCGGCAGGTGCAGTCCATTCGCGGCCAGTCACTGCTGGTTGACCGCACCCTGTGACCCGGGGTTTCACCCTGATTGAAGCGCTGCTGGGTCTTGTGCTGCTGGCCCTGACCGCAGCCACAGCTGCGCAGTTTATCTCCTTCTTCCTCCGCAGCACCATGGCCCTGATACCGCAACAGGAAAGCACCGCCACCGCCGCCTTTCTGGCCGATGCCATGCACCCCCTTGCCACTGCCACTCCTGATCTCGCTCACCTCCAGGAGCCCTGGAGCTTCAATACCCTCGACCAGTGGCACGGACTGCAGGTCGAAGCGTCCCACCTGGGAATCGGCAGCAGTGGTCACCAGATGGACGTCACGGTTCAGTGCGCGCAGCTCGATGAAAGCAACCCTATCTGGAGCGCGAGCACCGGAGGCGACTGTTCCAGCGGCTGGCGCATCATACATATCCACGCCAAGCACTCCTCTGCCGGAAGCAACGCCCAGCTGACCATGCTTCTGCCCACGCCATAACCCCCTGCCGGGGAATCGAAAATTGCTTTTCTTTCCATAGGCTTTTGGTTACATTATGCCATTCTTCCATGCGCCTGCCTGCAGGAGGGCCACCTCGGCTTCAGCAGGTCGGTGCGAATTTCTTTAAAGGCTGATATACTCATGAGAAAACCGCTATATGGTGTTGCCCGCGAAGGCTATCCGCTGATTCTCCCTCCCATCGTCCTCGGGCTTCTGCTGCTGGGACTCGGCTTTACATTTACTCCGGCAATTCTGCTGTTTATCGGGTTTTTCTGCCTTTTCTTCTTCCGCGATCCGGAGCGTCGGGGCGACTTCTCCCCCTCCCAGCTCGTCTCGCCCGCAGACGGCAAGGTCATTGTCGTCAAGGAGCACGACCACGGGCCCATCGAAGGGCAGCGGGTGGTACAGATATCCATTTTCCTGAATATCTTCAATGTGCATGTCAACCGTTCGCCGGTCTTCGGAACCATCGTGGACGCCCAATACAAGCCTGGCCGCTTCCACGCCGCCGACAAGGACATCGCCGCCCTGGAGAACGAGCATACCCTGGTTACGGTGGATGTCACCAACGGGCCGCGCATCTGTTTCAAGCAGATTGCCGGACTGGTGGCACGCCGGGTGGTCTTCTGGGGAAAAAAAGGCGATCAGCTTGAAGCCGGCATGCGCATTGGCCTTATGAAGTTCAGCTCCCGCATGGATCTGTTTATCCCGGCCGACAAAATCTCCCTGCAGGTGCAGGAGGGACAGAAAGTACGCGCGGGAATAACCATACTGGGAGAATTCCGTGCATAAAGGGGTCTTCCTGCTGCCCAATATGGTGACCCTGATGGGGATGTTCTGCGGGTTTTACTCTATCCTTGCCTCGGTGCGGGAAGAGTATATGGCCGCAGCCATTGCCATTATCGTCGCAGCCGTTTTCGACGCCCTGGACGGTAAAGTGGCGCGACTGCTGAATGCCACCAGCCGCTTTGGCATGGAACTTGATTCCCTGAGCGACCTGGTCTGCTTCGGCGTGGCCCCGGCGGTACTCTTTTACATGTGGGCCCTGGAGCCCTACGGAAAAATCGGCTGGATGGCCGCCTTTATCTTTGTGGCCTGTGGCGCCCTGCGTCTGGCCCGCTTCAACGTCCACGCAGACGGGGCCAGCAGCTACTTCTCCGGCCTGCCCATACCGGCAGCGGCGGGGTTTATCGCCTCCTTCTTTATCTTCTACAACCACCTCCTTGGCGGCGAGCCACCCTTTGGTGGCTTTATCGTGCTGCTGGGGTACCTGCTGGCCTTCCTGATGGTCAGTAACATCCGCTACTACTCCTTCAAGGATTTCCGGCACCTGCGCCGCAAACCCTTTGGAATACTGGTCATCATCCTGTTGACCTTTGTGGTGATCGGCTCCTACCCGGAAATCATGCTCTTTGGCATCGGACTGGTCTACCTGATCAGCGGCCCGGTCGGAACACTGATGAACAGACGAAAACCCCTGCAAAAACCTGAACATACAGACGGAGAGGATCATGAGCAGAAAAATAATGGTATTTGATACCACCCTGCGTGATGGCGAACAGTCTCCTGGCTGTTCTATGAATACGGAAGAGAAAGTGGCCCTGGCCCGACAACTGGAACGCCTCAACGTGGACGTCATCGAGGCAGGCTTTCCCATTGCTTCCATCGGCGACTTCGAGGCCGTCAAGGCCGTAGCCCTGGCCCTGGAAAAGCCCATCATCGCTGGCCTGTGCCGCGCCAACGAAAAGGACATTCACCGCTGCTACGAGGCCGTCAGCCACGCCAGGCGCGGCCGCATTCACACCTTCCTGGCCACCAGCGACATCCACCTGCAGGCCAAGCTCAAAATGAGCCGCGAAGACGCCCTTGAGCGCGCTGTCAGCGCCGTGAAATACGCCCGCAGCCTCATTGATGACGTGGAGTTCTCCCTGGAAGACGCCGGGCGCACCGACTGGGACTACATGTGCCGCGTCGTGGAAGCGGTCATTGACGCCGGTGCCCGCACCATCAACCTGCCTGATACCGTGGGTTACACCATCCCCTCGGAATTCCACGAGATGATCACCTATGTGATGAACCGCGTCCCCAACATGGACAAGGCCATCATCAGCCTGCACTGCCACAACGACCTGGGTCTGGCCGTGGCCAACTCCCTGGCCGGTATTCTGGCTGGCGCCGGTCAGGTGGAGTGCACCATCAACGGCATCGGCGAACGGGCTGGCAATGCCGCCATGGAAGAAATTGTCATGGCTCTCAAGACCCGTGCCAACTATTTCGGCGCCCATACTGACATCGTCACCGAGGAGATCTACCGCTCCAGCAAGCTGCTCAGTTCCATCATCGGCGTAGAAGTTCAGCCCAATAAAGCCATTGTGGGCAAGAACGCCTTCGCCCACGAAGCAGGCATTCATCAGCACGGCATGCTCAGCGACAAGCGCACCTACGAAATCATGACCCCCGAGTCCATTGGCCTGTCCAAGACCGAGCTGGTACTGGGCAAGCACTCGGGCCGCCACGCCTTCAAGGCTCGCCTGGAAGAGCTGGGGTACAGCCTGAACCCCGAGAGCCTGGAAACCGCCTTCGAGAAGTTCAAAGCCCTGGCGGACCGCAAAAAGGAAATCTTCGACGAAGATCTGGAGCACATCGCCAACGAAGGGCTCAAACAGGTAACCGAGACCTTCATTCTGGACTATGTGGGCACCACCGCCGGCTCCTCAATCATCCCCACCTCCTGTGTGCGCATCTGCACCCGTGAAAACGGGGAAGAAAGGCTCATCACGGAAACTGCCATCGGCGATGGCCCGGTGGAGGCTTCCTACCACGCCATCAACAAGGCCACCGGCTACCAGGGCAAACTGCTGGAATACCAGGTCAAGGCCGTCTCCAAAGGCGAGGACGCCGTGGGTGATGTAACCGTGAAAATCGAGTTCACAGGCCTGGATCGCCCCATTACCGGCAAAGGTTCCAGTACCGATGTCCTGCACGGCAGCGCGCTGGCCTACGTGGACGCCGTCAACAAGGCCCGCATCCGCTTTGAGCTGCAGAAGCGGGAGACCCGGCAGGAAAGCATCTCGGAAAAAATCTGAACACCGCGTCAGATAAGGGAAGACACGTGGACTTATTTACCATAGCCGACATCATCGGCATCTGCGCCTTTGCCTTGGCGGGCTTCCTGGTGGGAGTCCGCAAGGAACTGGATATCCTGGGAATCTGCATCGCCGCTTTTCTCACGGCCCTTGGTGGAGGCATTATCCGCGACACCATCGTGCAGACCACTCCCTTCGCCTTCCGGGAGATCTACCCCTTCATCTGCATTGTCAGCGTCATCGTCCTGGCAATTGCCCTGAAGGTACACCAGCGCCAGAACCTGGATCAGAATCGCCTGTTCATCGTGGCCGACAGCATCGGGCTCGTGGCCTTCAGCATCACGGGAACGCTGATCGCCCTGGAGAACAACCTGAATATCTTCGGGGTAATCTTCCTGGCCTTTCTGACCGCCACCGGCGGCGGCATTGTGCGCGACGCCCTGGTGAATGAAATCCCCTTCGTGCTCAACGCCGATTTCTATGGCAGCGTGGCGATTATCACCGCCATGCTGATCCTGCTGGCTGACATGCTTGGCGTCCTGGATCACACCGCCATCTTTATCATCGGCACACTGTGCCTGGCCCTGCGTCTGTTTGCCTACTTCCGGGGCTGGCAACTGCCCAAGCTGATCAAAGGCGCTGCGGACAGCGAAAAAACCTGAAAACGACCATGAAACTGGAGGAGAACCGTGCTTGATATCAAAAGCATTCGTGATAACGGCGCTGAAGTGCAGGCCCGGCTGCACCGGCGCCACCCGGATCTGAACCTGGGCGACCTGCTGGCCCTTGACGTGCAGCGACGCGAGATTACCAGCGAACTGCAGGCCAAACAGAGCCTGCGCAACGACGCCAGCAAGCAGATTGGAAAACTCAAAGCCCAGGGACAGGACGCTGCTCCCATCATGGAGCAGATGAAGAGCCTGGCCGACGAGATCAAGGCCCTGGAACTGCGTTCACGGGAACTGGATGAGCAGCAGAACACCCTGCTGCTGGGATTCCCCAACCTCCCCCACCCAAGCGTTCCCGCAGGCGCTGGCGAAGAGGAAAACGTCGAAATACGCCGCTGGGGAACTCCGCGCCAGTTCGACTTCGAACCCAGGCCCCACGATGAACTGGGAACAGCTCTGGGCATGCTGGATTTCGCCCGTGGCGTCAAAATCGCCCAGTCCCGCTTTACCCTGTACAAGGGCATGGGAGCACGCCTGGAGCGAGCCCTGATCAACTTCATGCTGGACATCCACACCGGCGAACACGGTTACACCGAAGTTCAGCCACCCCTGCTGGTCAACCGCGAGAGCATGACCGCAACCGGGCAGTTGCCCAAATTCGAGGAAGACCTCTTCGCCACCGAAGGGGGCAACCTGCTGCTCATACCCACCGCAGAAGTTCCCGTCACCAACATCCACCGTGACGAAATTCTGCCCATGGATGCGCTGCCGCTGAACTACACCGCCTACACCCCCTGCTTCCGCCGCGAAGCAGGCTCCTATGGCAAAGACACCAAGGGCCTGATCCGCCAGCACCAGTTCAACAAGGTGGAGCTGGTGAAGTTCTGCCACCCCGACACCTCCTATGAAGAGCTGGAAACACTGCTGCACCACGCCGAAGTCATCCTGCAGCGACTGGAACTGCCCTATCGGGTCGTCTGCCTGTGCAGTGGCGACCTGGGATTCAGCGCTGCCAAAACCTATGACATAGAAGTGTGGGTACCATCCCAGAATACCTTCCGCGAGATATCATCCTGCTCGAACTTCGAGGATTTCCAGGCCCGCCGCGGAGCCATCCGCTTCAAGGACGCCACCGGCAAGAATCGCCTGGTTCATACCCTTAATGGCTCTGGACTGGCCGTTGGCCGCACCCTGGTGGCGATTCTGGAAAACTGCCAGAACTCCGACGGCAGCATCAGCATTCCGAAAGCTCTTATCCCGTATATGGGGGGGCTGGAACGCATTGACGCTATTGACAACGGCGCGGTTTTATAGGACGTTTAGCAAAAAAACATGGGCTGTTCAACGACAGCAATACACAGGAAAGGGGACGGGGACATGAAGAGGGAAAAGACCGATTACATCGTCCAGTCTGTTTACAATGCCCTTGACGTGCTGGAAAGCTTCAAGACCTCCGGGGAGCTTGATATCCGCACGCTGCGCGAGAAATTTGATCTGAGCAAGAATAACCTGTTTCGCCTGCTGGCTACCCTGGAAAAGCACGGCTATGTGGAGCGCAACCCCTATACCAAAAACTACCGCCTGGGGCTGAAGAACTTCGAGCTCTCCCAGGCCTACATCAATAAAATCGACCTGCTGCGCACCACCGAGCCCATTCTGCAGGAACTGGTGAACACGCTGAACGAATCCGCCTATATCGGCGTACTGCGCGGCAAGAACGTTGTCTACCTCAACGTCATTGAAACCACACAGTTTGTGCGCATCATTCCCCGCATTGGCAGCGTCGGTTCGCCCTTCTGCACCGCCATCGGCAAGTGCCAGCTCTTTGACCTCAACGGCGAGGAAATCAGGAAGCAGATCAGTGACGCCAAAATCCAGACCTCCTGCTCCGGAACCCCTTTCAAAGGCATTGACGCCTTTGTCGAGGAGATCGAAATGTCCCGCCCGCGCGGTTACACCATCGACGATGAAGAGTTTGAAATGGGCGTGCGCTGCGTGGGAGCACCACTGCGCAATTACACCGGCAAAATCGTGGCTGGTATGAGTGTATCTGGCCCAGTGCAGCGCATGTCCTACGAGCGCATTGAAAACGAGATCGGGCCCGCCCTGATCGAAAAGGCCCACAAGGCCAGTAAGCGCATGGGCTATTCGGAGCTGGTGCAAAGCGAGCTGGAAGCCGCCTCCTCCTGATCCCCAGGGGCTGCGCCCCGGCCACTCCCTCTCAATCCAGATTCCATCCCGGTACGCGCCGGGATGGAATTTTCATTTGTTACTATACCTTCCATTATGTTACTATCGGTCGATAAAGAAAAGTGACCCACGCCCGGAGCATCGATATGAGGCTTTACTTCAGCCTGCAGGAACTGCGCATTTCCCATAAGATATTCTTCCTCTTCTGCCTCTTCTACCTGCTGGCAGCTTTGTCACACTTTGCTATCATCCGCAATGCCGAGCAGGGTGAGCTGCTGCAGAACGCCCGAGTCGTCGGGCAGCTCCTCTCCTCGGAGACCTGGTGGAGCATGGAACCCGGCAAAGTCTTCCGTCAGCCTGCCACCATGGACAGCCCCAGCCAGAGCAGCCAGAACTACTACTATCTGCCCATTGAAAGCGTCCGCAGCCAGGACGTCGGCGATTTTCCCGGCGCCACTCTGCTTGAGCATCTGGACCTGCAGCGCGGCGGCGAATACTATGAGTTTCACAACCACTCGTTCCACTATATCACCTCCCTGCACGTCCCCAGCCAGGCAGTACTGACCTTTCCCGAGGATAACCGCGTATACACCGCCGGCGAAATTCACGGAGTGCTCTATGTGGCACTACCTCAGAACCCCCCCCTTAAAACCATTATCAGCAACCTCAGCGCCACCCATATCGCACTGACCTTTGGCGCTGCCCTGCTGTTCTACCTCTTCGCGCGCTTCATTATCCTCAACCCCATTTACAACCTCTTTCAGGCAGCCAATCGCATCACCCATACCAAAGACTTCTCAACGCGCATTCCCTGCCGCTCCAGGCGCGGCCGCGAAGGGCAGCTCCCCCAGGACGAAATCACGGCCCTTGGGCAGTCGTTCAATCGCATGATCGATGAAATCAATATTTCCTACCGCAAACTGGAGCGTTCCCAGCTCAACATCATTGAAATCCTCGGCTATGTGGCGGAATTCCGCGACAAGGAAACCGGCAACCATATCCGCCGCGTCAGCGAATATGCCACCACCCTGGCCCGCCACGCCGGACTGAGCGACGAAGAGTGCACCCTGATCCGCCATGCATCCCCCATGCACGACATCGGCAAAGTGGGTATCTCCGACGAAATACTCAACAAGAAGGGCAAGCTCAACCACGAAGAGTTCGAGCTGGTCAAACAGCACACCACCCTTGGCGGCAACATCCTGCGCGCCCAGGAAGGCACCGAGGAAATTATTCTCGTAGCGCGCATTATCGCCCTGGAACACCACGAGTGGTGGAATGGTCACGGCTATCCCCACGGCAAGAAGGGCGAGGAAATCAGCTTCTATGGACGCATCGTCGCCATAGCCGACGTCTTTGACGCCCTCACCAGCCGCCGGCCGTACAAAGACGAATGGGACATCGCAGAAAGCGTCAACTACATCCGGGAAATGAAAGGCATCCAATTCGACCCCAACCTGGTGGATCTCCTGCTGGAAAACCTCAGCGACATGCTGGAAATCAAGCGCATCTACAGCGACACCGCACCCGAAACCGGAACCGGACGCTGAAGCTGGCCCCCGCATTTTCACACCCGCGCATTCCAGAATTCCAGACTACCCTCACTTCCCGCGATCCTGTATACTCCCCGGAAAAACCCCGAGGAGCAAGCGCCATGACCGACAAGATCAACCACATCGGCATTGCCGTCAAAAACCTGGATACTTCAATCCCCTTCTATCGTGACATCCTGAAAATGCAGCTGGAAACCGTGGAAGAAGTCGCCGATCAGAAAGTGCGCGTCGCCATGTTCATCTGTGGCGAAAGCCGTATCGAACTGCTGGAAGCCACTTCCGAAGACTCCCCCATCGCCAGGTTCCTCGAAAAAAATGGCGAAGGCATCCACCACATTGCCTATCAGGTAACAGGCCTTGATACAAAACTGAAGGAACTCAAAGAGAGCGGCGTACGCCTGGTTGACGAAACACCCCGCCCCGGCGCCCACGGAACCCGCATCGCCTTCCTGCACCCTAAATCCAGCGGCAGCGTGCTGACCGAACTCTGTGAAGAAGGGCACTGAGAAGAGAAATACTCCTGCTCTATCGCTCTGCACAGCTGCCCAAATGCTTGCCGCAGAGCAGACAAAATTTGCTGCATACGCAGAAAAGTCCCCACAGCACACCATGGGGACTTTTCTCTGTCAGGCTACACCTACCGCTGGGTCTTTTCCAGCAGCCAGGCCATATTTTCGCCCAGGATACGCATGGTCTCCATGCCCTCGGCATCGTGCTCCACTTCTCCGATCTCTCGTCCAATACCCATATTCCAGTAACTGGACCCCGGCACCACCATCTGACTGATCAGGAAGAAGTGGTTCATGGAGTCAAAGGCGTGGATAGCTCCTCCACGGCGTACCGCCACGATAGCCGCGCCCGCCTTGCGACGGAACATGTGCCCGTTGGCACGGGCCACCATGCCGGCACGGTCAATCAAAGCCTTCATCTCGGCTGTCACATCGGCAAAATAGGTGGGCGACGCCAGGAAAATCCCCTGGGCAAGCTGCATCTGGGCAATGCAGTCGTTCACGATATCGTTTTTAATGGCGCAGCGCCCGTCCTTGCGCTGCCAGCACTGGTAGCAGGCCGTACAGCCACGAATCACCTCACCCGCCAGCTGAATCATTTCCGTGTGGATTCCCGCTGTCTGTAAAGGGTCAAAAGCCTGCCGGATCATCAGGGCCGTATTGCCATCCCGGCGGGCACTGCCGTTGATTGCCAGAACTCTCATGAAAGCCTCCTTTGCCCATCTTTATCAAGTGCTCTCAACATCTCTTTGTTAAAAAAAATCTGCTAATAATTTTCATATGACATACAACTATCAAAGTCCATTCAAACTATGCCGGATATTGGTTATAACATTCAGTGTAATATTCTTAAGTTTGAAAAACAATCGAGTCAGTTTGCACCACAGGGGCCCCTTGTCTTTATGACGATTACCTATTTCGGAATAATTACCGGAAGGATCAGCGGGATAAACAGGATAAGGTAACAAGCCATAAATTGGAATTTTGTGAATATTCTGATGACGGACAAAAACATCAACGGGATAAACAAACTCTTTGCTAGCCTTAATAAAGGCTGCTGCTGCAAACGGTGAAATAGCATAGCAAGTTGCCCGTTGCGGAATACGTAGAAAACGCACTAAAGTATAATCCCCAAACTGCTTGATTTTCTTATGCAGAACAGGATCATTATCTTCAAGGCGGATAAAGGGATAATAGCTCATCAGGTCAGGCAGGAAACTAAAGATATCATAAATATGATCGCGCACTGCAAAATCATCCTCGAAAACGATTATCGGACAATTCAGCTCTACGCATTTCTGCCATGCTAAAAAATGGCTGGCATAACAACCCGCTTCGCCAGGTGCAGAAGGGCGCCCGTGACGCACAAGAAACTTATCGGGTCGGAAGCGATCCAGCAGAGGGTGCCGATCTTTTCTACCGTCAATGGCATCTATAAATTCGAAGGAAATTCCTTGGGAAAGCAGAAGCTCAGTGCTGCTTTTCCTTCTTTTTTCAGAGCTTACCAAACTAATGACAAAAACAGGTAATTGTCGATTCATAAACAAGTTCTCATTTAATGTTTTTTTAAATCATTTCTGCTTTTTTGCATAGCCCGCAACTACATCGTTGTACAGGGCGAACGTTTGGGCTACCGATTGATCAGTATCAAAATGAGTGCGTATTCGCTGCTGGGCGGCCTGCCCCATGGCCTTGCGGCGCTCGTCATCAGACAACAGTACGTTGAATGCCTCCGCCAGCGCAGCGGGATCACCAGGTGGTACGATCAAACCACTCACCCCATGCTCAATTAACTCAGGGCTGCCACCAGCATTGGTTACCACTGGCGCAACTCCATGAGCCATTCCTTCAATCACCGCACGCGGCAACCCTTCACGGCGCAAAGAAGGCAAGGTTATTATATCAAATTCAGCCGCAATTCGAGCCGCCCCAGGCAGAAAACCCAGCAGGTGTATTCGTTCCCTGCTGGCTGAAGACTCCAGTGCGCTGCGATAACTCTGATCTTCGACTCTTCCCAGAATCACCAGATGCACTTCAGTGCCTGACGTCATCAAATCCATTGATTGAATCAATTCACTGATACCCTTCCGGGCCTTGATGCGGGAAATACAGCCAATCACGTGTGCACACTCTGGTATGCCAAGGCGTGGTAACACCAACTCACTGTCAATTTTTTCCGTATACCATTCTACTTTGTGACCCTTATAAATTCTCACTACATTGTGATCCGTGAACAAGGAAAAGAACAGCAGAAATTTTTTATTAATAAAATATGCCTTTATCGCATCACAAACGCAGATAATTTTTTTTATACGCGGATTTAGAAACGTCAGCCAGGAGAAAGGATCCCAGTAGCTCAGATTACCGATAATGCCCC
Organism: Desulfurispirillum indicum S5; assembly: GCF_000177635.2. Lineage (NCBI taxonomy): Bacteria > Pseudomonadati > Chrysiogenota > Chrysiogenia > Chrysiogenales > Chrysiogenaceae > Desulfurispirillum > Desulfurispirillum indicum. The sequence goes on along the minus strand of NC_014836.1, from coordinate 324,849 downwards.
GATAGGCAATCACAGGTGTTTCCTTCCTTCCCAGAGTTGCCAGTGTATAGTTGCTCAGAGCACTTTTCCTGAAAGCATGCACCAAGTCAAACGATTCCTGCTCCAATAGTTCTCGTAAACGCCTGATAAACGGCAAATCAATTTTAGAGTGGATTTCCCACGGCTCGACCAAAATACCAGCAGCCTGTAAAGCAGCAATTCTGCCAGTATTTGGCTTGCAGATAACATAAGGCTGGACTCCAGCCTGCTTTAGGCCAATCAACAGATTACACTCACCGCGATCTACACCAGTATCAAACAAACACAGTACTTTCATCAGTTGATCCTGATATCAAAATAATCGCACAGAACTTCCCACTGGACACGATTAGCATCTTCTCGCACATTAGTTTTCCGTAAAGAGAGCTTCTGAGTTCCGATTAGTGGCAGAGGCTTTGGACAGGGGACAGATGAACGACGCACGAGCGTGCCCTTTAAGAAAGACATCGCCTTGAACCACAGATCATCTGCCTTGGGCGCAAGCTTCATAAACAAATCCACATCTGTCACATCTTGCATCAATGCGCCAGGCGGATACAGCACACCACCATAACCTATCGGCAACAAATCCATGCCACAGACACCAGTTTCCGTCTGAGTTGGCCACTGCTTATAGGGAAGCAATTCACCTTCCGGCGTTCGGGTAATTCTGCGACATTCATGGGCGATCACAGCATCAGGATAACGCAGATGATCATTATATAAGCGCTCCAACCAGGTATTATGATACAGGAGGTCATCATCGCAAGTCACCAGTACCTGGTCAGGAAATATCCGCAAAGAGTAAATTAATTTGCGATGTGAACAAGTCAAATCCACATAACGGATTTCAAAAATCTCACCTTGCAACTCTGACAGACTGAGTGGCAATTGCGGCTCAAGATCATGATGTAACCATAACACGATTTTCTGGGGCTTCATGGATTGCGCCAACAGACTACGCAAAGTCAGGTGCAGGGTATTCAACCGAGATGGAATGGAAGTCAGCGTGACTATGATCGGTAAAGGCTGGTCAGCAAACCGCATAAGCTCTTCCAGCGGTAAACGCTTCAAACGCCATGCCGCACAAAACGAGGGCCAGTATTCCTTCAATTTCACTCTACCACTTCCTTTTCCTTTTCTAGATACTGATCAAGTCCGAGGGGAGAGCGGACGACCTTATGCTTTTTTGTATACTCCCGAATGCGCCGATTCTTGGCACGGGTTTCCTCCGTAGCATATCCACGGCCATGATCCAGGTGCAGGCAAATGGCAGAATAGCGGATACGTTGCGCCTTTAGACCATAGTTGAGCAACCGGTCACCAAATTCACAATCCTGACCACCGTACTGCATATTTTCATCAAAGCCATTTACCGCGATAATATGCTCACGGTGGCACGAGGCACTGTGCCCGTTCCAGGTTGGCCGAGTGAGGCTGAGCACATTGAGAAGATCCGCAAACCAACCCCTGGCAATAAGCTTCAGTGACTTGTGGGTATGCGTGAAACCCTGGCTGGCAAGCCACCCGACATCAAAAGCCCGCTGGGCGACAATATCGTCGCGAGTAATCGCATGGCTGACATCCAGGGGCAGTTTGAAATATCCCCCGGAAAGATATCGATCGCGTCTGGCAAAGCGCAGATGCTGCGCCACAAAGTCATTGCGGGGGATACAGTCACCATCGGTAAAGATGACATATTCCCCCTCAGCAGCCACAATGGCCTTATTCAGAATCCGGCACTTCTGAAAACCATCATCCTCCTGCCAGATATGCTTGATTGGCACCGGTGACTCCACGCGCATGCGCTCAATCAGGTCGCGGGTATCACTACGCGAACCGTCATCAGCAATCACTATCTCGAAATCCTTAACTGTCTGCTCAAAAAAACCCCACAGCACTTTTTCCAGCCACGCAGGGGAATTATAGGTGGTAAAAATTACACTTACTTGCATAGTATCATTCCCGGAAAGCATTAACTACATTATAAATCATACTTACGAGCCCACCACAGATGCCAGCCCGCCAAAAACACCTCAATCCGTCCTTTAACCACCACACCAGACGAAACAAGCAAACGGCGTCGTAGCTTCATCCAACGAAATAGTACCCGTAGTCTCGACAAAAAAACACTACGACTCCGAATATGAAACTTCAGATCATATCGCCTGGAGCCCAGGCCGTCCACAATGACAAATCGAATGCCACCCATCTTCTTTTTTGCCACCAGAATATTATCAACTGTTGGGTCAGCAAAGAGAATCCCATCCCGAAGGAGCTTTTTTTTCAACTCTTCAAGTTTACAGTACACATTAGACAGATCAATCTCTTTCTCTTTTAAATAACTGCGCAATGTGATGGCAGGAACCCCATCATCATTCAGAATACGCTCAAAAACCAAACCTACACCCTGGGGAGTTTCTTCCCAACCATAGAACATTGCAATGCAATCACTTTTGACTCCACGCTTCGCTAGATAGCCATAATAATCTGCATCAATTTTGTTTTGGTGCTGCACCGATTTCCTGGAGCCAGGTAATTTGATTACTTTTGTGGCATCCAGTGGGTGAACGTAACAATCACGCTCAGTACCGCGCCCGACTAACTCCAATTCTCCTAAAAAGCCTTGCTTTGATTTTTCTTTATCCATGCCCCTTTTCCCAATACCGAGGTTTAATCGTCCACTTCTTGCCAAGTGAAAAATCAAATTCACGGGGATAAAACCTGCCTAAACCTGATGCTGGGTAATGGGTCATTTCCCCAAAATAAAGCGCACCATCGACATCATAAAAATCAATGCGTATATAATCAAACTCATAGCTCAATATCTGCGCAATTGAGATCATTCTTTCTAAAGTAGCCGGAGGGGGCTCAAATTTTGCCTTTGCACGTATCCATTCTACCTCCAGCATTTCCCACTCCCTGTCATATAAAGACTTCTCATGACCACCAAAGCGGTCATAGTCTACTTGGATAAATTCGCAGCGACCATGGAACACATGAAGCTTGTAGTCATTAGGAAGTCTTCCTTGCCTATCTTTCAGTAATTTCTCAATGATAATTTTTGGTGGAATCTCCTGATATACCCATTCAGATTTCGATATACCATAGGGTTTAATAAGCCACCAGTTAAGCTTTTCTAAGGCACTAACTTTGTCCAAGGGACGATCCTTTGAAACAATGATATTAGTCCCAGAAGCATGATTTGTTTTAATTACATATTCATCGGGAAGCTCATTAAATGGAATATCTGACGGATTATTCACAACAGCAAAATGTGGAATTAATATCTCGGAAGCAATCTCACTCCCTAACCTTTCGTGAAGATAATTACGTACGCGATATTTGTCTGCCACAATCGGCAGCAAAGGGTTCCTGTCATAAACCTTTTTCCAGTTCACTTTTTCATTAAAGCTTTTCGGGTTATTAAGGTCAAGGGTGTAACCTTGCTGGACAAAAAATTTACGTTTCAATACCGGAAAGCCAAAAAATCTTTGCAATTTATTATAATAGATTTTTTTCATTGCAAAGAGAATTTTATAGAGGACTACAGGCATATTACTTCCCATCTCATTCTTCTCCAAACACCTGTGCCCGATTGTCGAGCGGGTTGCAGCGACGCGCCTCTTGGTTCATCAGGCTGGCTGCTCCACCATGCGCGATCAACGGGGGATCACACTGATAGGTCGCCGCGCGGCCACGCAGCCGTCGCGTAAGTTGGCGCCCCACACCACTGGATTCCGAAGGTTTTTTGTGCCACCGCGATTTCGGCACAGGAACTATCCAATAGCGCAGCAATTCCAAGCCTTTACGGTCTACCAGAAAGCCTTGCATATCAAACCAGTCCGTGCGCCGAGCCCGTGCATCAGGCACAGCAATTCGTGCAAAATGAATCCAGCGGCCATTCTCCTCATCATCATTGCTGGAAAACAGGTACAATACCCGTCTCGTTACATCTGCACCAGTAGCGTTCCAAACCTTCCAAAGGCGAGACACAAAATCCGACGCCAATTCTATATCATCCTGCAACGACAGCAGATATTCGCATTGCGCCGCCTGAGCTACGGAAAAAATCATTTGATGAGTGCGCCAAAATTTAGATTTACCCATATGTTGCTTCGCATCAAGCCACAAAGAACTGTCCCCAAAAATTTGGGACAACAACGTTCGGGGATGACCGTAATCATCTTCCGAATAATCATTCAAGACACAAATACAACAATCCGGCATCCGGAGCTCTTTATATTTCGCCAATGATTCAATCAACCTAGATAGCTCATTCGGCCTTCGATGTGTTGTTATCGTAACTAATAACTTAGGCCGAGCAGCAGCAAGTCGACCCAGTGAAGATTCACCATTATTCCATTCACACACGAATTTATAAACTGATTGTCGGCGCAGGAGAGGACGATTGAACCTGACCTCCAAGCTACGAATATGGCGTTTAATTGCATCCAAAAACTTCACACGGCACCACTCTTTGTTACACTTACCTTCAAGGCCCTGCCTTTGCTCAAGGAACTTAAGGGCCTAACGCCTTCAGACACCACAAACTGATAAGCAAATGCCATAATACAAACGAAAAAAAACGTGCCAAAATGCATTCCGAAAAAGGCCTCTGTTGCGTTTCCTGCCATTAGGGCGATACATGCAAATCCAACAAAAAGGGCTACATCGCCGGGTATTTTCCCTTGGCGCCAAATACGTAGAAATTTGGCCATGATGGTAAACACGATACTGAAAAACAAAAAGCTCCCCACCACCCCTGTCCTCACAAGAACTTCAACATAACTACTATGAAAATGCCTGAATCTGATTTTTGTTTCAGGAGGGATATCCGCTATTTTCATCACCACATCAGAACTGCCTGGACCCCACCCAAAAAGCCACCTGCCCTCCATTTCAGAAAGCGCGCCTCGCCACATATGCACCCGATGGCCGATAGAGCTGGTTCGCAAGTCCTTGTATTCACCCTGGAGGAGAAGGACAAGCACATCCTGTTCCTGAAGAAAACGCTCAGATGCACTCGACCATGCAAAACTTAAGGATACCAGCAAGAGAGCCGTAAATGCAATTAGCAGAATACTGCTTTTCAGCCGATTCCCAGGAACAAATACTACCCTGAAAGTTAGCAGAAGAAATAATATTACAGCCATAATGCCAAGCGCCACCCACTGAGCACGCACATCAGCTACCGCAAAGGCCAAACCAACCGTGACGGACACCACGAGAAAAGCAATGAGCTTAAATACCCATAATGCCTTGCAATAAGCATAAAAGGAAATTATACGTGGAGCAAAAACAATAAGTCCGGAAATAGCCACCGATGAATACAAGGCAAAATCCTGGGCATTTCTCATGAAGTGTAAACGCGCATCACCCCAGAGAAATCCAATATCTCCATCATGTTCCACAATCTGAAAAACAATGACAAGAACCAAACTTACCAACGCCAACACTAACGCGTTCATTGAGCCACGCAGTGTCGCGCCTAACCACCAGGCTATTGGAATAACTAAACCAAGCCTTGCCATGCGCCGAGCTATTCGCCACTGCTCCTCCGTTGTTTCAGGAAATTCCCACAAAGCAAAGTAGGTTCTCGCCAGAATATACACTATCCAAATCAGAAGCATCCAAGCTATCGGGTCTCGTTTTAATGCAGCAGCTACATGGCGGCATGCCAGCAGTAAAGCCAAAATTACCAGCATTTCACCAAGACTAACCAGGGATCGAGAAGCACCAAGTCCAAGAAAAATGCATATTACTCCTGCAATACCAATACTTTCCGCAGCAAGGCTGCGCGTGCGCATCGCCCCGGCAGGCAAAGGGAAAAACCCTACCAAAACCTCATTCAACTTTTTGAGAATCACCCCTGTAGCTTTTTTTATGCCCTGAGTGCAACATTTATACAAAATCAACCACATCCTCCAAATTGAATGCTGATGAACTTTCGCAAACTATATACTATCGCAGGAGCAAAACCACTCCAGCATAGCCCATTGCTTGATGGTTACAGCGCCGCAAGCAAGCGAGAAAAAGCACAAGTATCAGGAATACGGGTAGATTAAGACGAAAAGATAGCAAATATGATGTGACAGGCTGGATGCCTCTTGCATGGGTTGTCCTTATTTACCAGTACTGGCGTATAGGCTATACGCTGCAAAAAGGCTTGTCAACGGCCAACTTAAGTGATTAAAAACCTGGAGTTCAAGACCTTGGGCGAGGAACGTGGCAAAAGGCTTGAATCGCGACCAGTAATCTCTTCATAACACTTTCGCTCTCCCCTTGAACCCCATGCGAAAACGGTGTATGTTCTTGTCCACGTTACTTTATTTTGCTTTGCGCGGCGAACGCAACTCGGGGGTGTGTATGAGTAAAAATATCAACCTGCAGGACGCTTTTTTATTTGTGGCGAGGAAAGACCGGGTTCCGGTGACGGTCTACCTGACCAATGGTGTGCGCATGATGGGCACGGTGGATTCCTACGACAGCTATATTATCATCATGAAGTGCGATGAGGGCATCCGCATGGTCTACAAACATGCCATCAGCACAATCCAGCCCAATGTTCCCATGTCCATCCAGAAAGAGCCGCAATAGGTATGTGTGCAGCACCTGGCTCCCTGTGGTCGGGCTCCGGGGGCGAGATGCGCCTGACGGTTCTTGCCAGCGGTTCCAAGGGGAACGCGGCCCTGGTGGAGACGCCGAAGACGCGCTTTTTGATTGACGCGGGGCTCAACTGCAAATCCCTGGTTCAGCGACTGAACTCCATCGGCGTTGACGAACACTCCATTGACGCCATTTTGCTTTCCCACGAACATTCCGACCACGTCTGCGGCGCGGGGGTCTTTTCCCGCCGTTTCCGCGTTCCGGTGTACGCCACCCAGCTCACGGGTGAGTGCACCGTAAACTCCGTGGGCGATTTTCACCAGTTTGTCCCCCTGCACAACAGCACGTCCTTTTCCCTTGGTGACGCGGGTGTGGAGGTTTTCAGTGTTTCCCACGATGCCGCCGATCCGGTGGGTTTTCGCATCAGTTCCCTGCAGAACCGTCACCTGTGCTATGTGACCGATACAGGCATTTACACCAGCCTGATCAAACAGTACGCCATCGGGTGCCACACACTGGTGATGGAGTCCAACCATGACGAGATCATGCTGATGGAGGGCAAGTACCCCTGGCCCCTGAAACAGCGGGTGCGCTCCCGCACCGGCCACGCATCCAACCGCGAAGCCTCGGCGTTTCTGCAGGAGGTATGGTGGGATGGCATGCAGAACGTTATCCTCTCCCACCTGAGTGCCGAAAACAATATCCCGGCCCTGGCCTACCAGGAGAGCAAACGGGTACTGGAAAGCATGGAAGCGAGCAATACCCAGCTGTACGGTACACGGCAGCATATGGTCGGCTCCACGATTGCGGTGTAGCAGGCCAAGGCTTTTTAGCAGCCTGCTGAAATACCTCAACCCAGGCAGGCAATTGAAAAACCCACAGGTGCAAGGCGCCCGCAGAGCAAGAAATGAAGCGTACTCCCCGTACGTTGCAATGACGAGCGACAGCGGGCAACGACGCAGATGGGGGGTTTTCAGCAGCCTGCGAACGAAAGAGCAAACCCCATGACACACTTCGCCGACGAAATTTCCGCACAAAAAAACCTTGCATACATCGCCAGCCACCTGGACCTTGACGTGGATCATGCCTGGTGCCAGCGCCTGTGGCACCAGGCAACGGAGTCCTATGATGCCGATCTGTTCCTCAACCATCTGGAGCGGGTGGTGGCAAGCAACCGTGAAGAGTTTGCCCGGCAGTGGGATGACGACTCCCTGGAGCGCCTGGCAGCACTTCTCTCTTCCAGCGCTTTCATCGCCAAGCTGATGCAGCGGGATGCGAATCTGCTGCGCCTGTGTCATCGGCGTCCCGAGGCGTATCCGCCGGCCTACCGCTATCAACAGCCGGATTTTCTGCGCCTGGAGGCGCAGATGATGGAGATGGAGGAAAAGGATTTCATCCGCGCCCTGCGCTCCTACCGCAACGGCAAGATGATTGAGTTCGCCCTGCGCGATCTGCTGGGGCTTGATTCCCTGGAAGTGCTGCTGGGAGACCTGTCCATGCTGGCCGAGATCACCCTGGAATTGTCCTATCGCTATGCCTGGCAGCGCCTGGTTCAGCGCTTTGGCGAACCCATGTACGAGGATTACGACACCGGCCAGCACAAGCGGGCCCACTTTGCCATTATCGGCCTTGGCAAGCTGGGCGGCGGCGACCTGAATTTCTGCTCCGATGTGGATATCATGTACCTGTACGACTCGGCCTATCGGGGCATGACCACCGGTGGCAGCCGCAGCGCCATCGAGACCCATCAGTTCTTTGTGGAGCTCAGTAAGCTGATTACCCGCTCTATGTCCGAAAATACCGAGGATGGCTTTGTTTTCCGCGTTGATCTGCGCCTGCGGCCCGATGGCGACACCGGCGAAATCTGCCTGGCCCTGCAGGGTTACGAGAACTACTACAGCACCATGGGCCAGACCTGGGAGCGCAGCATGCTGATCAAGGCGCGCCCGGTGGGCGGCCACGATGAGCTGGTGCGCCAGTTTCAGGCCATGGTACGGCCATTCATCTACCGCAAATACATGGACGAGAACACCGTGCTCTCCATCCGCGAGCTCAAGGACAAAATCGACGTCAAGGTGCGCAAGAACATTCACAGCAACGTAAAGCTTGGCCGTGGTGGTATCCGCGAGATCGAATTCTTTATCTCCATCATCCAGCTGCTCTACGGCGGTAAGGACACCTCCCTGCGCCAGTTTTCCACCGTACGCGCCCTGGATGTGCTGCGCGATCAGAAGTATATCGACCGCTGCGAATCCGAGGAGCTGTGGCAGTGCTACCAGTTCCTGCGCCGGGTGGAGCACCGGGTGCAGATGTTTGACCAGCGCCAGAGCCATACGATCCCCGATGACGAATCCTTCCAGCTGCGCATGGCCCGTCAAATGGGCTTTGACAACACAGAGGCGTTCTGGAGCGAACTGCGCGCCACCATGGATCTGGCGCATGAGTACTTCAGCACTCTCTTTGTGGAGGAACACCAGGAAAGCGCGGTGCCAACGGAAATATTCTCCGGCAACTACAGCCGCGAAGAGCTGGTGCCCATGCTCTCCCAATACTCCTTCGCCAACCCCCGCAAGGCGGCGGTGAATATCTACACCATCCTGGAACAGGCGTTACACCACGAAGAGGAACACCGCAAGCTGCGCTCCGTGGCAGAGGCTCTGCTGAATCACATTGACCAGAGCCCAGATCCTGACATGGCCCTCAACAACTTCGAACGCTTCTACACCGCTGCTGCCCGCAAAGGTCGCGTAATGAAGCTCTTCTACTCCAACCCGGAAGCCATCGGCACTTTTATTACTGTCTTTGCCAGCAGCGCCTACCTCTCCAACCTCATCAACAGCTACCCCGAAACCACCGATATCCTGCTCTCACCACCCTGGACCGAGGAGGACATCCCCGACGCCACCACCTATCAGCAGCTTCTCATGGAGCAGGTTCAGCCTTTCAGGAAGGATACGGAAGCCTTCCTGGATCACCTGCGCTACTTCAAGGCCATGGAGTTTCTGCACATCGGCTTTCGCGAACTGCGAGGCAAGCTGGACGTCTCTTCCTCCACCGCCGTGCTCAGCAATCTGGCCGATGCCATGGTGCGCGTGGTGTACGACTATGTCTGCGCCGAACTTACCGAGCGATACGGGCAGCCCATGTGCGAAGACCGCCACTGCGGTTTCACCATCGTCGGCCTGGGGAAATTCGGCGGACGGGAGCTGAACTACTCCAGCGACCTTGACCTGATCTTCCTCTATGACGGCGCCGGGGAGACAACTGGCGGCAGTGGCGGAACCCTGCGCAACAACGAGTACTTCGTGCGCCTGGTGCAGCGCCTCATCAACCGCCTCAGCGTTGCCACCAGCCGGGGCATCTGCTACAAGGTCGACGCCCGCCTGCGACCCAACGGCGATGCTGGAACCCTGGTCACCCCCCTGCAGGGTTTTGTGGAGTACCACGAAAACCAGCACGCCATGACCTGGGAAAAGCAGATGCTCCTCAAGGCCCGCTACGTCTGTGGCGATGAAAGCCTCTACCAGCGCTTCCGCAGCTATGTGAACGAAGCCGTATTCGGCCAGCCCTTTACGCCCGAGCAGTTCACCGAAATCCACGACATGCGTCTGCGCATCGAAAAGGAAAAAGGCGGCAGCACCGGAAAGCACCACGACTACAAGGCCGGAACGGGGGGATTGCTGGACATTGAGTTTCTCAGCCAGGCCATGCAGATATACCATGCGAAGTCTTTCCCTGAACTGCTAGATGCCAACCGCACCTTCGACCTGCTGGACCAGCTGCAGGCCATGGGAGCCTGGGAAAAAACGGATGGCGAAACACTGCGCCAGGGGTATTTGTTCTACCGGCACCTGGAAAATATGGTAAAAATATACCAGGACAATGCCAGCAGCCGCATAAATCTGAACGCCCAGGAGCTGAATCCCTTGGCATTTCGCATGGGATATGGCAAAACAGCCGGTGCCGCACTGCTGGAGTGCTACACCAGAACCAGCCGTGACGTGCGGGAGCTTTTTGCAAAGTACTTTGGCAAGCTACGGGACAGGTGAAAGAAAAAGGCAGTGCCTCACGCCCGATCGCTGCGCTCACTCAAGGCGCAAAGGCGCAAAGAAGAAATAACTCTTTGCCATGCAATTTCGCAGGACAGCAACCATGTTAAGTGAAAATGCTCTTGGAAAAATCATTGTGGATACTGCGGTAAAGCTTCATCAAAACACTGGGCCTGGGCTATTGGAGAGTGTTTACGAAGTAATCCTCGCCCAATTACTTACAGAGCAGGGCCTGCAGGTTGAGCGGCAAGTTTCTGTGCCCATACACTACAATGGAAGAATCTTTGATGAAGGGTTTCGCGCTGATATTGTTGTAAACAACATGATTATTCTTGAGCTAAAGTCAGTGGAGTGTATTCAGAATACACATAAAAAGCAGCTTCTGACGTACTTGCGTCTTACCGATAAAAAGCTTGGTTTCCTGCTGAATTTTGGCGAAGCGCTCATGAAAGATGGAATCGTTCGTATTGTAAACGGATTAACAGAATAGTATTTTCCCTTGGCGTCTTTGCGCCTTGGCGAGATACATGCCTTTTCATAAATCAATACAGGATATAAACCTCAATGGACAAATTCATCATTCACGGCGGTGTACCGCTGCAGGGTCATGTGAATATCAGCGGAGCCAAAAACGCCGCCCTTCCCATCATTGCCGCTTCCGTACTCACGGAACAGCCCATGAAAATCAACAACGTGCCCCGTTTACGGGACATCTACACCATCAGCAAAATCCTGCAGCACATGGGCGCCACCTGCGAGCTTGATGAGGCGACCAACTGCTTCCACGTTCACCGCAACGGCATGAATCGTCTGGAAGCCCCCTATGAGCTGGTGAAGACCATGCGCGCCAGCATTCTCTTCCTCGGCCCCATGGTGGCCCGCTACCACGAAGCCAGGGTGAGCCTGCCCGGAGGCTGCGCCATTGGCGCCCGTCCGGTCAACCTGCACCTGGACGCTCTGCGCAAGATGGGGGTGGAGCTGGATATTGTGGATGGCTACATCATCGCCCGCTGCGAAGAACTGCGGGGAGCGGCCATTTCCTTTGACACGGTTACGGTTACGGGCACCGAAAACATCATGATGGCCGCCACCCTGGCCAAGGGCAAAACCGTGCTGAAAAACGCCGCCAAGGAGCCGGAAGTGGTGGATCTGGCCCGCTGCCTGACCTCCATGGGAGCCCATATTGAAGGCGCCGGAACCGACACCATCACCATCCACGGCGTTGAAGAGCTGCGCGGCACCGAGTACAGCGTCATGCCCGACCGCATTGAGGCGGGAACCTTCATGGCGGCGGCGGCCATCACGGCCGGGCACGTCACCCTGCCCATCGAAGTGGCCCAGTATCTGGAAAGCGTTATCATCAAGCTGCGCGACTGCGACATCCGCATTGAGTGTGACGATGAACTCATACATATTTACGGCAACGGCATCACCTGCCGCGACATGGCCACCAGTCCCTACCCCGGCTTTCCCACCGACATGCAGGCCCAGTACATGGCCCTGATGTGCCGTGGCACGGGGGTCAGCGTTATCGAGGAAACCATCTTTGAAAACCGCTTCATGCACGTGGCAGAGCTGCGCCGCATGGGCTGCGATATCGAAGTGCAGGGCTCACGGGCCATCGTCAAGGGCAAACCACGCCTCAAGGGTGCCCCGGTCATGGCAACAGATCTGCGAGCCAGCGCGTCCCTGGTGATTGCCGCCCTGGCCGCCAGCGGAGCCAGTGAAATCAGCCGCATTTACCACCTGGATCGCGGTTACGACCACATTGAAGAAAAACTCTCCCGCCTGGGAGCCAAAATAGAAAGGGTACGGGAATGAAGAAGAACCTGGTGATCGCGCTGCCCAAGGGGCGCATTCAGGAAGAGTCCATGAAAATATTCGAGAAGATCGGCTTTGGCTGCCGCGACATGTTCAGCGGTTCGCGCAAGCTGATCTTCCCCCTGCAGGAGCAACCCGTCACCTTCATGATCGTGCGCGCCCAGGACGTTCCCACCTATGTACACCACGGCGCTGCCGATGTGGGTATCTGCGGCAAGGACACCATCGAGGAATCCACCTGCGATCTCTACGAACCCCTGGACCTGGGATTTGGTGGCTGCGATGTGGTGGTGGCGGAGCCCAAGGGCTACTCCACCGAGAACCCCGGCTATAACGGCACCATCGTGGGCACCAAGATGGTGAACGTGGCCGAGCGATTCTTCGCCTCCAAAGGCGTCGATGTGGAAATCATCAAACTCTATGGCTCCATTGAGCTGGCACCGCTGGTGGGGCTGGCCCACCGGGTGGTGGATATTGTGGAAACCGGCGAAACCCTGCGCCAGAACGGCCTGGAAGTCAAAGAAGTCATCTTCCGCTCCACCTGCCGGGTCATCACCAACCGCAACAGCATGAAAAACCGCCACGCCCAGATTGAAAAGCTGCTGGCGGACATGGCCGGGCAGCTCTGACAGGCTTCTGAAAAACGTCACCTGAACAGCAAAAGGCCACTCTTCTCCAGAGTGGCCTTTGTTCGTAGAGGGCTTTGTGTGAAACCTTTGCGCTTATGGAAAGCGCCACGCAGAGTTCAGGTCAATCTACTTCTTCGGGCTGCTCACAAAAAAGAGCAGCATCTTAAAGCGCTCTTTGGCCTTCAGGCCGTGGGGGATGTCGGCGGGCATGACCACCACTTCGCCAGTCTTCACCACCACCGTGGTTTCGCCAATGGTGATCTCGGCGCTGCCATCCAGGATCTGCACCATGGCATCGCCGGGGGCGCTGTGGGTACTGATGCCTTCACCGGCATCGAAGGCAAACAGGGTCAGGCCCACATGGGGCGTCTGGGTCAGGGTGCGGCTGACCACCTTGCCTTCGCCGTATTCGACCAGTCCAGCCAGTTGATGCACTTCGGTGTGGGTGATATTCTTGATCAAGCTCATGGGAACCTCCAGAAATCGGATATTTCCGCAGACTATAACCCCTTTACCACCAAGCGCCTTTGACAAAAGTCAAGAAAGCAGAATTTTTATGAAACACCAGCAATCCGAGGAGTCCATCGCCCTGACCATTGCGAAATATGCTCCGCCGGGAATTGGCCTGGGGTACGCCCGGGACAAAGCCGTTTTCGTGCCCGCCACCTCCCCCGGCGACCAGGTACAGGCGCGTGTCACCCAGGAAAAAAAACGCCACATGCGTGCTGAGGTGACAGCGATACTCGAACCCTCGCCCCAGCGCGTCGAACCCTTCTGCCCCCACTACCTGAAGTGCGGCGGATGCGATCTGATGCATATCACTTACCCCGACCAGGTCAGCCTTAAACAGCGCATGGCCCAGGAGACCCTGGCCGGACAGTCCATGATCCGGGAAATCCCGCTGGTTCCCTCACCCGAACCTGTGGCCTATCGCCACCGCGCCCAGCTCAAGGTGCGCCATGGCCAGGTCGGTTTTTTTGCCCGCGGCACCAATCAGGTCGTCCCCGTCGCCAACTGCCCGGTGCTGGCGCCACCCCTGCAACAGGTGGTACAGGACATGGCCGCGCGACCTCCCAGGGACGGCGATTACCTGCTGCTGGCTTCCGCCCTTCAGGCCAGCGCCGCCGTCAGCTTCCGCGATCACCGCGCCTGCGAGCCTGTTGAAGGCTCTCCCTCCATGGTTCTGGAAGACTACGGCTTTGGCCCCATGCTCCTTGACAGCGCCGGATTTGCCCAGGCAAACCCCTTTGTCACTGCCCTTATGGCCAGCCACGTTGCCAGCGCCTGCGCCGGACAGCATGTCTTTGAAGGCTACTGCGGCAGCGGAACCTTCTCGCGGGCCATCGCCTCAGGTGCTGCCTCCCTGGAGGCCTGGGAGATATCTGCTCCAGCGGTGAAACTGGCACGGCGCAACTGCCGCGACCTTGCCAACACCCGCTTCCAGGCAGGCGACGCAGAAAAATCCGCCATCGGCAGCGATCGTCAAATCGTTGTGGTCGATCCGCCCCGCACCGGCCTCGGCCGGGGCATGACCAGCAGAATTCTCGCAAGCCATGCCAAAAAGCTGATCTACATCAGCTGCAATCCTGCCACCATGGCCCGCGACCTGCGCTTCCTTCAGGAAAACTCTGCCTTTACCCTTACCCACCTGGAGGGTTTTGACATGTACCCGCACACCACCCACCTGGAAATGCTGGCTATGCTGGAGCGTTGAAGCCAACCTGCTCTCTCTGCAGATATGTGGCAACGCACAGTTGCAATTCCCGCGAAAATCTGTATATTCAGCTCCTTCTTTTTGCTGGGGAAACCTCCGTGCAAAGCCCCTCCATATAACCCAGCATCAATTCCTGTCAGGCGCTGGGGATACCCGAACTCATCATTCACCCTTTACCACAGTCTGGAGCTTTCGTGTTTCTGCTTTCCACAAAAAAAGATTGGCTGGGAAATGTCCGCGGAGATTTGCTGGCTGGGCTGGTTGTTGCCCTCGCCCTCATTCCCGAAGCCATTGCCTTTTCCATTATCGCAGGTGTTGATCCCAAAGTCGGCCTGTACGCTTCCTTCTGCATAGCCGTGCTGATTTCCATCGTTGGCGGCCGCCCCGGCATGATCAGCGCCGCCACCGGTGCCATGGCCCTGCTCATGGTGACCCTGGTACGGGACCATGGGCTGGAGTACCTGCTGGCAGCCACTCTGCTGACGGGCATTATTCAAATTGCCATGGGCTACCTCAAAGTAGCCCACCTCATGAGCTTTGTGGCCCGCGCCGTCGTCATTGGCTTTGTAAACGCCTTGGCCATACTCATATTTCTGGCCCAGATCCCCGAACTGACAAATGTTACCTGGCATGTATACGCCATGACAGCGGCAGGTCTGGCCATTATCTACCTCTTCCCCTACCTGCCCAAAATCGGCAAACTGCTGCCTTCGCCGCTGGTGACCATTCTGATTCTGACGGGTGCAGCCCTGGTGCTGGGCCTGGATATACGCACCGTTGGTGATATGGGCCAGTTACCCGATACGCTGCCCATCTTCCTGTGGCCCGATGTACCCCTGACCCTGGAAACACTTCTGATCATCCTGCCCTATTCGGCAGCGCTGGCTGTTGTGGGCCTGCTGGAATCCCTGATGACCGCCACCATCGTCGATGATCTGACCAACAGTAAAAGCGATAAACACCGCGAATGCAAGGGGCAGGGACTTGCCAATATCTTCTCCGGCTTCATGGGTGGCATGGCTGGCTGCGCCATGATCGGCCAGTCCATCATCAACATCAAATCCGGTGGCCGCGGCAGGCTTTCTACCCTGTCAGCTGGTGTCTACCTGCTTATCATGGTGGTGTTCCTCAGCGACTACATCTCCCTGATCCCCATGGCTGCCCTGGTGGCGGTGATGATCATGGTATCCATTGGCACCTTCGACTGGGGCTACCTCAAGCGCGCACGCACCCTGCCCCTTTCCACCAATATCGTTGTCCTCTCCACAGTCGTGGTGGTGGTCGTGACCCACAATCTGGCCTACGGTGTTCTGACCGGCGTTTTGCTGGCTTCACTCTTTTTTGCCAACAAAATCAGCCACTTCATGTACTGTAGGAGTGATCTGAACGAGTCTGGGGAAGCGCGCACCTACCGGATTGTGGGTCAGGTTTTCTTTAACTCTGCCGATCGTTTTGTGGACTTCTTTGACACCAGAGAAGTTATCAACAAGGTCGTCATTGACCTGAGTCGGGCCCACTTCTGGGACATTTCGGCGGTCAATGCCCTGGATAAGGCCATTCTGAAATTTCGCCGCGAAGGAACAGAAGTCGAACTGATTGGCCAGAATGAGGCCAGCAAGACCATCATCGACCGCTTCGGCGTGCACGACAAGCCTGAAGAACTGCAACGGGTACTGGGAGAACACTGATGGAAGATACCGACAAAGTCGTACTGGGATGTGTAGACGGATCGTCCTTGAGTGATGCCGTAGCCGACTACAGCGGCTGGATCGCGGCTCGCATCCAGCGTCCCCTGACCTTCCTCAATACTATTGAGCGCGATAATCAGGAGCCACGCACCGACATGACCGGCAATATCGGCCTGGGCACCCGGGATGACCTGCTGGAAGCCCTTGCCAGCGAAGACAACGAAGCCAGCAAGCTGCGTATCGCAGCTGGTAAAGAAGCCCTGGAGCGGGCTAGGCAGCGCGCGACTGTTTTTGGAGCAACCGCCCAGATTCTGCAGCGTCACGGCAAACTCTACGAGAACGTGGTGGAGCTGCATGACGCCATGCGAGTGCTGGTTCTGGGACTGCGGGGCGAAGACACCCAAAGCGCCGAAGACCGGGTGGGCTCCCAGGTGGAAGTGATCATTCGCTCCCTCAACGAACCCATCCTGCTGGTAACCGAAGACTTTGTCCCTCCCCGCAGCGTCCTGCTGGCCTATGACGGTTCGCAGAAAAGCCGCAAGGCCCTGGAAATGGTGGCCACCAGCCCTCTGTTCAAAACCCTGCCCTGCCATGTGGTCCATGTGGGCACTCAGGAAAGCCAATCACAGGAACTCCTGAGCGATGCCGCTAAATCACTGCAGCAAAACGGAGTGAACGCCAGCTTTGCGGCGCTGCAAGGCGATGACGTCGTGACAGCCCTGCTGAACTACCAGGTAGAGCACGATGTGGATATGATTGTCATGGGCGCTTTCAGCAAGAACCGCCTGCGCACCACCCTCTTTGGCAGCTTTACTGCCACTATGATTTCCCGTACCCGCAAGTCACTTTTGCTGCTGCGCTGACTGAATACATAAAAAAAAGCGCTGGCCCTTGGGCCAGCGCTTTCTCATATTTTCTGCAATCTGTTAGAAGTTGCGGGGACGAGCCTCGTTCACACGCAGTTTGCGTCCGCCGAACTCAAAGCCGTCAAGGGCTTCGATAGCCGCCAGGCTCTCGTTGTCTTCCATTTCAACAAAGGCAAAACCGCGCAGTTTGCCGGTTTCACGGTCAGCGATCAGCTTGATGGAGTACACGTCACCATACTCTGCAAAGAGGTTGCCCAGTTCGTCTTCAGTGGTGCTGAATGGCAGGTTGCCAACATAGATAGACTTCATAATCTCTCAATCCTTCAAAAAAAATGTCGTGCTTTCTTGGGACAAGCTTGACCAGAACCCGGCAATCCTGTGCGAATAAGAAGCAACGTTAAAACCACCATATAGCAAATATTTTTTTACTTGTCAGCAAAAAACGCTCTTCGCAACAAAATCCACGCGACACTCAAGCAATGGCACAAGCAGCTCTTATGGCATTGAAACGCCGTTCAATTCCCGGAATCGGCAAAGCGCTCCCCGATTATCGCCACCAGCTTTTCCCCCTCACCGGTCAGCTCTTCCAGGCTGGCGAAACCAAATTTCTGCACATTGCGCAGGCTGCGATGCAACAAGATTCGCTCTTCGTGGAAAATCAACGCGCGACCAAACCCCTCAAAGTTGATATCAAGGGCCACCACCATCATGGCACCCGTCCGCTTCTCGGCTGCCAGGGCCACCGCCTCGAAGAACATACGCACAAACCACAAATGCCGCTGATCCGGTGCCGTGTTGGTGTCGATCTGCTTCTTGTCTTCTTTGGTTTTTATGAGGGGCTGCACAATCTGCGCATCGGTTTTGTTCTTCCAGCTGCCATAGCTGTCATAACTGCGTAGCTTTTCAACCAAACTGGTGAAGAAAGGGACAGAACTTGTCATGTTCACTCCAGTACTCGCGAAAATTTGCCCATACAGAAGGCTGGCACTGAAGTCTGCAGGGAACATGCCAACAAGGATGACGATGTCAGAGTTCCCTGCCCATGGCCCGCATGTCGTAACCTGTTGGTGCCTGGTGCACCCGCAGATTGAACTCAGGCAGAACCGCCAGAATATGGTCAAAGATATCCGACTGGATACTCTCGTACTCAACCCAGCGCGTGGTATTGGTAAAGCAGTAGAGCTCAATGGGAATACCGCTTGATCCTGGCTGCAGCTGGCGAACCATCAGGGTCATCCCCTTGTGAATCTGCGGATGGTTGGTCAGGTACTCCTGCAGATAGGCGCGCAGGGTACCCAGGTTGGTCAGACGACGCCCATTCACCAGGGATGAGAGGTCGGCCTGCAGCTCCCGATTATATTCATTGATCTCATTGATTTTCTTATCAAGATAGGGCCCCAGCAGTTTCGCCTTGTGCAGACGCTCCAGCTCGCTTTCATCCAGGAAGTGCACCGTGCTGGCATCAATGAAAAAGCTGCGTTTGATGCGCCTGCCACCGGAATCGGTCATACCCCGCCAGTTGACAAAGGAGTCGGAAATCAGCGCCGAAGTGGGAATAGCGGTAATGGTATTATCCCAATTGCGAACCTTGACCGTCGTCAATCCTATATCAATAACATCGCCATCGGCCCCGTACTTGGGCATCTCCAGCCAGTCGCCCACCGAGAGCATGTTATTGGCAGAAAGCTGAATACCCGCCACCAGACCCATGATGGGATCCTTGAACACCAACATGGTAATGGCGGTCATGGCACCCAAACCGCTGAAGAGGATAACCGGCGACTTGCCGATAAGGGCAGCAATAATCAGGATGCCAATCAGAATTGAGCCAACCAGCTTGATCCCCTGGGAGATGCCCCGCAGCGGCAGCGCACGGGACAGCGCCGTATCGCGTGTCAGATCCAGCAGAGTATCCAGCAGTGAGAACAGCGAAAGCAATGCGAAGAAGAGAACCCACAGGTGCGCAAGGGTCTGCAGCAGAGGCTGGACAAACACCTCAGGGCTGAGCCACAGATCAGCCTGAACATAGATGATAATACCCTGCAGCGCCAAAGCCAGACGATTAAAGAGACTGCGCTCGAAAAAAGCCGACTTCCAGGGAGTTGCTGACTTACGCGCCATGCGTTCAGCATTGCGAATGACCCCCCAGTGCAGAACAACGTGAATCACAAGGGATATGGTAAAAATCAGCGCCAGTGCCGAAATCACCATCACCAGCTCCGTCATTTCCACACCATACGCCGAAAGCCATTTCTTCATCGATTCATGCATATTTTCACAACTCCTTGGCTACAACTGCCAGTTTTCGCAATATTTCAGTAAAACCTGCATCAAGCCGTAGTCGCAAGCTTCAGGCCGATGATACCGGCAATAATCAGGGCCACGCTGATAAGACGAGCCACATTGACCGGCTCCCCAAACAGCACAATACCCAGTATCACAGTTCCCACCGCGCCCACGCCCACCCAGATGGCATAGGCCGTACCCACCGGCAGCGACTTCATCGCCACACCCAGCAGCCAGAGACTGACCGCCATGGCCAATACCGTCCCGACCGTCGGCCACAGCCGGCTGAAGCCCTCAGTGTACTTCAGCCCAATCGCCCAGGCCACCTCAAACAACCCTGCAATGGCAAGAATAATCCAGGCCATGAAACGTCCTTTCAACGTGCGGGGTCGTCCCCGGAGTGTATTGGAGCGGTGAGGTCGTCCCCACTTCCGAAGGGCAGAGGCTGCCGAAAAATCCCATCGGCGATGTTGATCGCGTGACTTGGGATTTCCCTGCAAATTGCAGAAAAACCCGTGAATTGTATCTTGTCAGGAGGGCCGGGGCAAGTGCCACGCTATTTTGTGATGCTGGAGGTTTGGTGTGAAGCCTGATTTTTCTGCGCTCTGGTACCGTAGCAGACTGCTGAAAAACCCTGTCATACTCTCTACCAAGCTATAGACGAAAGTGTATATGTGATGGTAGTCTCAGGTGAGCAGCACAACATATGCGCTGCTGCAATCAAGGCTCCTGCAAGCTTGACATCCAGGAGAGATAGTTTATGCAACAGCAAGACATACGATGGCATCAAAGGCTTAACAATTATACTGCAGCATTCAATGAGCTGGATGAGGCGGTCATCCTGAGCAAGCAGCGCCAACTCAGCAAACTCGAAGAACAAGGGCTGATCCAGGCCTTTGAATACACCTATGAATTAGCGTGGAATTGCCTGAAGGATTTTTATCAGGCACAGGGGGAGACAGGCATTCAGGGCAGCCGCGATGCCATCCGATTGGCTTTTGAGCGGGGCCTGATTCAAGAAGGAAGCACCTGGCTTGCCATGGTAAAAAGTCGCACCCTTACCTCGCACACATACAACAGAGAGACCGCTCGTCAGATCGCCTGCGAAATCCGCGAACACTACCACCCCCTATTGTTGCAACTCCTGCACACACTCCAGGGGTACAGAAGCAATGGCTACTGAAACAGCTATTCCCGGCTTATCCGCAGAACTCACCAGCCAGTTGCGCGAAGAGCTGGCGAAACACCCCGCAATCTCAAAAGCCATCCTGTTTGGGTCACGCGCCAAAGGAAACTTCCGACCCAACTCGGATATCGACCTGTGCCTGATAGCACCGGAACTCAGCTTCAGTGAATACCTGCAAGTGGCTGATGCTATTGATGAAATACTCTTTCCCTACAGCGTTGACCTGATCCTGGCCCATCAGGTGGAAAACCCTGACGTCATGGAACACATAGAGCGCGTTGGGGTAATAGTGTTTTCAGCATTTCCCTGAAGGCAGGCAGGTTACGGCATTAACGCACCGAAGAACAACCGCCTGGCCGTGTCACTCCCCGCACAAAGCTCAGCAGATTAAACAGCTTGCCACAGACCTGGAAGACGGAGCGTATGGGGTGACGCCAGGAAAGTTGATCTCTCTGCCTGTGTAACGTAAACTTACATGGTGAAGTTTCGCACCTTTGAAACAGCAGATTGTCAGCTCCAACCCTGATGTTATGCTGAGTTAATGACAATAGCTTTGCAAGAATTGCATCCCTTGACATTGCAGCCACTTTGCTGATGAGTTTCTCTTGCCACTTTTGTTTCGCCAAAAGTGGCGCAAAAGCGACCCCCAGTGCTGTCCTTTTCAGCCGTTCGCTTGCCTGGAACTGGGGACCGCAAACAACCGCCATCCCTGGCTTGTGTTTGCGGTTGCCGCCCTCGTGGCGGCTGGCAATCTATTGTCCATAGTGAGCCTAACCACAACTTGGCGTCAATAATGACGCTCTGAACTTCTGGGGAATCGGTAAGATGTGATGCATATAGTTCCTCCACTCAACTGCTCGTCGCAAACTTTAGCATTAATCGAGCTTTCCTGGCTCGCCACTCTTCATGCGCAGTACTTTGTGTACCAGGCTACTTCGTCATGTGATGTTATCACAGCAAACGATATGCGCAAGCTATTGTAATCACAAGATTATCATCACATAGCTTTTTCCCCTGTGGCTTTGCGAGAAGCCCGTCTTAACTGACCCCCTGGAGTTATCTGCGTAAATCTGCGTCCATCTGTGGAAAACTTTCTTGCAGGCTGCTGAATAGCCTTCACTCAGTCCTCGCTCTCCTGTGGGGGCTGGCTCGTTCTTCCATGGTACTTCCGAAGCTGTGAAAAAAGAGCCCCAGGCTGCATTCTTGGGGCTGAGAATGCGTTCGTTGCCATACACGCGGATGTGTACTCATAGGCAATATACTATTTGGGACACTGCAATGAAAAGTGGGGAGATAATGCGCAAGAGCGCATTATCTCCCCTTGTTTACTTGATCATATTGTCTGGTGTTCATGTCCTGCCTTTGCCTGTGGCAAAAAAAGAATTTGCTACCTGCTTTGGACGACCACCCCGGCGCTTTGCGCCACCCCTCCAGTGGAGGGGAATAGCTGACGCTTATTCGCATGTATTTGCGTCTATTCGCGGTTCTTCCTTTACCCCTCCTGCTGCATGATTTTGCGCAACCAGGGTGGCGGCGATCCGGCCAGCACTTTCTGCAGTGATGCCAGGATGTCCTCGATGGGCTGGGGTGCGGGAACTTTCACGGGGTGAATTTTTGAACGCACGACGGTTGCGGCTGCGGGGCCACCGATTTCGGTCATGTACACGATGGCGCAGTCTTTGATGCGTTGCACTTTGCGTTCGATGCTGCTGGCGTGGGCGTCCTGGGCGCTGTCCACGGCGCCCATTTCCCGTACTTCCACGAATTCATACCCTTCGGGTTTCACGTTGTAGATGGCCATCTGGTGGGAGCGGCCAAAGTGTTCGTCCACTTCCTTGAGGCTGTTGGTGCAGAATGCGACTTTCATGCCGGTACTCCTCGAATGTTCTTGTAATGAAATGATGCTTCTTCGTCCTGTTCCAGAAAGATATTGCCAAGCTCGTAGACCAGATTGCGGCTGCCCCGGTAGCCGATAAAGACTTTCAGTTGTTCGCCGAGGCGATCCTTGATGGGATAGCCTACCCGCAGCAGGGGGATGTTTTTCCTGGTGGAGGCCAGGATGCCGTTGCTGTTGGTGATGATGGCGCTGCAGCCGTTGGCCAGGTCTTCCAGGTCGCCCAGGTCGCCGGTGAGTATGGGGTAGTGGGGGTCGGATTCGCCTGGCAGGCGGTGGCTGACGATGGCGCAGGCGATGTCCAGGCCAGTTTCGTGGTGCAGAAAGTCGGCCATGCTGAGGGCCAGGTCCGACTCGGCGGCGATGATGACGCTTTTGCCGTTATAGAAGAAGTGGCTGTCCAGCATGGCGTCCAGCAGCTGGCGGCGCTGGCGGCTGTATTTTTGCGGCACGGGCTTTGCGCTGATGCGGCTGAGGGCCATAATGAAGTTGTCGCTGTTGTGAACTCCGATCAGGGAAGGAAGCAGGCTGATGGGGGTACCAAAGCGCTCTTGCAGGCTGCGGGCGACTTCCTCCATGCTGGCGCCGATGGCAATGGTGTGGGCCGACGCCCCCACCTGCAGCAGTTTTTCCAGGGGGTAGTCGCCTTCGGGCACCTTGATGTAATGATCCACGCCGCCGCCCATGGTGGCCCCCAGGTCGGGCAGGACGATGGCCTCCAGGTCGAAGTCGGCGATAATTTCCTTCAGCTCTTCCGCATCTCCCGGCGTCAGGGCCATGCTGGCCAGCACGGTGATCTGACGGGAGTTGACGGGCTGCTTCGCGATGGGCAGCTGGTCAAGCAGGGCCTGCACGGCCTGCACATAGCCCCACTGGGCGTCGCCCTGGTAGTCGGGGGTGTTGATGGTGATGACGGGTACCCCTGCGTGCTGGGGATATTTTTCGTAGAAACGCCTGACACCGCCTTCCACATCGTCGCCTTTGGTTTCGCTGACGCCGGTGGTGATCAGGCCCACCAGGCGCGGCTGGGCTTTGGTGATGATGGTATTAAGCCCCTCGTGCAGATTGACGTCGTCGCCCATGATGGTGGCAATATCGCACAGGGCCGTGGTCTGCATGGGGGTGATTTCGCGGAAGTGCTGGGTGAGGATATTCTTGGTGAAGGCCGTGCAGCCCTGGGAACCGTGATGCAGCGCCAGCGCCTGGTCTATACCCAGCATGGCCAGGGTGGCACCGAAGACGGAGCTTTTTTTCAGTGGATTGACGTGCAGGTTGCGATGGTTCATTTGCTGTCTCCTTTGAAGTAACTGTTCATGGTTACCGTGTGACAAAAAGCAGGAAAGGCAGAGTTTTCTCGCCAAGACGCAAAGGCGCAAAGATATGCTGGTAAAAGCCCTGCTTTGCTTGTGTTCTTCTTGGCGTTCCTGGCGACTTGAGTGAGCGCAGCGAACGGGCGAGAGGAATTGCCTTTTATGGTAGCTTCCTGGCTTTGCATGAGTTCACCTACGGGCTTTCCCAGGGCGCGGTGGTGCGCGCCACGTCAAATACGGGCGAGGTCATGGTGTGGTAGAGCTGGCGGGCCAGTTCCACCAGGCCGTCATAGCCGGCATAGGAGAAGATGCGTTCCTGGTTGACGTCCACATAGGGGTAGCGCCCTTTCATGGCGGTGAACATATTGCGGCTGCCGGCGATGAAGACGTCGGCGCCTTCGCGTTCCAGCAGTTCCAGCATCATGGCGCCATCGCCCTTTTCCAGCATGATCTTCTGGGTTCCTTCAAAATGAATGCGCAGGCGTTCGATGTCTTCTTCCGAGGATTTGCGAATACCGCTGCCGACCACTTCCATCCCCAGCTCTTCCAGCTGAAAGACCATGGACCAGCTCTTGACGCCACCGGAGTAGACGAAGACCTTCTTGTCCTTCAGAAAGGGCAGATAGGGGGCCAGAGCGGCGCGGGTGCGGGCTTCCTCGCTGGCAATCACCGCTTCCACCTGCTGCTGTATTTCCGGCACTTTCAGCATGCGCGCCATGGTGCGCAGGGCGTCACTGGTGGCCTGCATGCCGTAGAATGAGCCTTCAAAGTAGGGAATGCCGTGTTTTGCCTCCAGCTGGCGGGCCATGTCCACCAGGGCGCGGCTGCACACCACCATATTGGCACGGGCGTAGTGAGCCCAGGCCACTTCAGCGTAGGTGGCGTCGCCGGTAATGCGGCTGAGCAGGCGTATGCCCGCGCGCTCCAGCAGGGGCTCGATGCGCCACAGCTCTCCGGCGATATTGTAGTCGGCGATGATGGCGACGTCGGTATCTGTGGTGTGGGGGGGCGTGGCCGTGCCAATGACATGTTCCAGCAGAACCTGCCCCGCGATCTTGTTGCCGTAGTTTTTGCTGCCCACAAAGCCGGGGCTGTCCACCGGGATGACGGGGATGCCGGTCTGACGGCCAACTTCAGCGGCCACGGCACCAATGTCCTCGCCCGTCATGGCGCTGACACAGGTGGAATAGATGAAGATGGCCGGGGGCGCGAAGCGCTGGGCCAGTTCCAGGGCCGCCTGCAGCAGTTTCTGCTCAGCTCCCATGATGATGTCCATTTCGGTCAGATCCGTGGTGAAGCCCTGACGATACATGGCACTGTGGCTGGAGCGGGTTCCCCGGTTATTCCAGCTGTTGCCCACGCAGGTGGCGGGGGAGTGGATAAGGTGTGCCGCGTCAGCGATGGGCAGCAGGACAATCTGGGCACCGTCAAAGGCGCAGCCGCCCAATGCTCCGCCAGGAGTGGGCTTGGCGCATTTGGGTTTTTTCTGCTGCTGATGCTGTCCGCCCTGATGGTGCTCGCAGGTGGTGTCGGGTGGGGGGAGGGTGGTTCTGTGCATGGTGCGCTCCTTCCTACGATGAGCCGTTTTCTACAAGCTACAAAAGCAATCCCTTTGCCACTTCATGAATCCCTGTGAATTTCGTGAGTTAGCAACGTCACCACTGGTGCGAACCTGACATTTTGTCGGAAACCCGACAAGGTTCTCCTGTCAGGTTCAGGTGGGTGCAATCAGTAACCCATTGCACGCAAAAGGCTGGTCGTGATGGCACAGGCATTGCTTACCTGCCATGGACAGGTGGCAGAGGATTTTCAGCCACCCGCCAGAAGGCTCTTTCTGGAAATTCGCAAAACCCGCGACGATGCTGCGCAGGAGGCAGTACATGAAGCACCACCCTGCGTCCGTCGCCGATATTCAAATGGAGGTTCCCATGGCATTTGTGGAAGGCAAGCGCAAGGACGGCAGCAGCTGGATTCCCGAATTTATTGTTTCCCTGGCATCGGATGTGTGCATTGGCTGCGGACGCTGTTTCAAGGCATGCACCCAGGGGGTGCTGAATCTGGTGGAAGAGGAAGATGATGATGACAACACCCGCATGTTCATGGCAGTGGCCAAAGAAGGCCAGTGCATTGGCTGCAAGGCGTGCGCGGCGGCGTGTCCCAAGGGGTGTTTTGAGCACGCAGCCCTAAGCTGCTGAAAAAACCATCTGCGGCGGTGCCTACTACGTGTTTAACCTATATCAAGAAGCCACTGACAGGCTGTGAAGGGAAGTATCATGGAATTTCGAGTCAATCAGCGAGTTCGCGTCAATAAGGATGTGCGCAACGATGGCACCTGTGGTTCCTGCAAAAGCGGCTGCGTCGTGGCTCATGAAGGGGATGAAGGTTTTGTGCGGGAGGTGACGGAGTTTCTCTTCCGCCCAGCCGTTGTGGTGCACTTCCTGGAAAAGAACAAAGTCATCGGCTTTCGTCCGGAAGAGTTGGAACTGGTGGAGGACTACAACCCCGATACGGGGGAGTGGGAAGACGTGAGCAGCGGATAGTTTTTGCCACTTTTGGGTCGCCAAAAGTGGCGCAAAAGCGACCCCCAGTGCTGTCCTCTTCAGCCGTCCGCTTGCCTGGAACTGGGGACCGCAAACAACCGCCATCCCTGGCTTGTGTTTGCGGTTGCCGCCCTCGTGGCGGCAACCCTTCGGGTCTACCGCGTTCCAGTCAGCGCGTCCTGGCTGGAACAGCACACGGGGGAGAGGCAAGGCAAAAGATAATCCCCCCTGAGCCCGTCCGGTGAGTGTGAAGCCTGGCTGGCAAGACCCGCACGGGACACCTGCAGGAAGCAGGTGGTCCGGCAGAGCTGCAGGGATGCAGCGTCTGCCGGATCTCCAGAGCAGGCGAGCAAACGAACCGGAGAAACGGGCGTCGGGGGGCGGCTTTTTTGGTCCTTTTTTGGCCGCACCAAAAAAGGACAATGGAAATGCTTTATGGATGTGTTGAGGCAAAGGTGCGCAGCCTCAGTTTCCCCTGAGCTTTGTTGAAAAGCTCAGAAATACGAAAACCGCGTATCATACTTCCCCCCAATCACCAGAAGCTCCATCTCGCCGGCAAAGCCCTGACGGTGGATGATGCCGGAGAAGAAGAGGATTTTGGTGAAGGGGACGTCCACTTCCATCACATGGTCGCCGAACTGCTGGGCGATTTCCTTTTCGGCGCTGAAGGAGACCAGGTTGTTGTGTTCGATACAGGCGTGGTTTTTGCCGTAGCGCTCGATGATGAGGTGGTCGTTGATGTCGTTAACGCCCCGGTAGAGTTTGATGCGCGGCAGGTAGTCGGGAAAGAAGCGGCGAATGATGGTCTGGGTGTAGGCGTAGAGCAGATCCAGCTGGTAGTAAACCATGTTGCGGTTCAGGCGCGGGTGCATGCGTTCACGGGTGTATTCGTGATAGGCGGTGGTATGGATGCTGGAGATGACCTGGCGGTGGTAGAAGGGCACGATGCCGAAGCGGCTTTCCACCCAGCCCTTGAGCACGGCGCCTTCGGAGCTGTTGGCGTCAAAGAGCCAACCGCGCAGCAGGCGCAGGTAGCTGGCCACTTTCTTGCCGCGCACTTTTTCATCCAGGTTGAACAGCACTTCCAGGTAGCCCTGGAAGATGCGGGATGACTCCTCGATGCTTTCCGCAGCATGGATGGCGCGAAACAGCTCGGAGTGGTATTCGTAGACACCGCTGATGCGCACCTCCGATTCGGGGGTGACACTGAGGTTGTATTCCTTGCTGGCAAAGAGGGGTGCGGGCAGGTGAATCCAGTTGGTGGCGTGGTAGTAAGGGGCTAACAATGTACTGAGATACCTCGCTGGCAAGTTGTTGAAAAATGTTCAGGTGCTAGACGCCTGCAGAGCGAGGAATGAAGCGTACTCCCCGTACGTTGCAATGACGAGCGACCGCAGGCAACGCCGCAGATGGGCGTTTTTCAGCGGCTTGAGGTCTGAATTAACACGGAAGGGATAAACCTGTAAATGGGAAAAATGGTACATACCCGTGCCCTCGGGG
The DNA here is from genome assembly GCF_000177635.2 of Desulfurispirillum indicum S5. Taxonomy (NCBI): domain Bacteria; kingdom Pseudomonadati; phylum Chrysiogenota; class Chrysiogenia; order Chrysiogenales; family Chrysiogenaceae; genus Desulfurispirillum; species Desulfurispirillum indicum. The sequence continues at coordinate 296,739 of NC_014836.1, read as the reverse complement.
CTTATCTGGGTTTTGCCATCGGCGATGCCATGGGGGCCACCACCGAATTCATGACGCCACGGGAGATCGAATCCAGGTACGGCACCCTGAAGCAGATTGTGGGTGGAGGCTGGCTGGGGGTGAAGCCGGGGCAGGTTACGGACGATACCCAGATGTCGCTCAGCCTGGGGCAGAGCATCATCGACGGCGGCGGATTCAGCCTGCCCAGGGTGGCCGATGGTTTTGTGCAATGGATGCGCTCCAAGCCCATCGACATCGGCAGCACGGTGCGCCGGGGAATTCGTGAGTACATGCTGCAGGGGCAGCTGGAATCGGCGGAATCGGAGTTTTCGGCGGGCAATGGCGGGCTGATGCGCAACTTTCCCATCGCACTCTACTGCCTGAAGGACTGGCAGCACTTCGCGCCCATGACGCTGCGCCAGTGCCACTTTACCCATAATAATTTCATCGCCGATGAGATCACCCTGATGTTCGGCGAAGTAACCCGCTGTCTACTGGAGACAGGGGACAAGCTGGCAGCGCTGAAGCTGGTCTCCCGCTTTATCATCGAACACCCGAAGTACTCCTACTCCCGTTACAAAGGTGAGAACAGCGGCTATATCGTGCACACGTTCAAGTGCATCATGCACCACTTCTTCGACAGCACCTCCTTCGAGGAGACCATTATCCGGGTGGTCAATCAGGGGGGCGATGCCGACACCAACGCGGCCATTGCGGGTATTCTGGCCGGTGCCCTCTACGGAGTGGACAGCATTCCCCGGCGCTGGCGCAAAAAGCTGGATCGGGCTATTGCCCATGAAATTCACCTGCAGACTGACGCTCTACTGGAGCTTCCCTGTGTGATGCTGGACGATGCCAGGACTGCAGACAGGGCTTCTGGGTAAGACCAGTCCTTCCCATAGAAAAAAAAGCGGCACCCCTGCAGGGATGCCGCTTTGTCAGTGTCTGCTCGCAAGCCATTCAGGCTTCGTCGCGTTCCATCAGCTCCAGCTCAAAGTGGAGGCTTTTGCCAGCCAGGGGGTGGTTGGCGTCCAGGGTCACGGTGTCCTCGGTAACGTCAGTGATCTGCACATCGGTCACCTGGCCATTCTGAAAGGACGCCTGCAGCACCATGCCCACCTGGGGCTCGATCTCACCCGGCAACGCATTGCGATCCATGGTATAGATCATCTCGTCAGAACGCTCGCCATAGGCCTGGTCGGCACTCAGCTCAAACTTCTTCTTTTCACCAGTGCTCATCCCCACAACAGCCTCTTCAAAACCTGCGATAATCGTCTTATCGCCCACGGTGAACTCCAGGGGAGTGCGGTCATAGGAAGTGTCGAACACGGTTCCGTCCGCCAGGCTTCCGGTATAGTGAACGCGTACGGTATCGCCGATTTTTACGTGTGCCATGTGTTTTTGCTCCTCAATGTTCATGGATAAAATAGCTTCAGGGTAAACCTGGCAAACCCTAACACGGGAAAGGCCCATTGACCAGTATTTCCCCCAAAAACCTACCGGGGTGCCAGCATTTTCTGCTGGGAACGGTCATCCACGATAAAACCTCCCAGATGGCGCTGCACTTCGCCAGCAAGACGGGCCAGATCGCTGGCAGCCAGGGCCACTTCCTCGGAAACCTTGGCGGACTCTTCCGTGGAAGAAGAGATGGACTGAATGTCATCGCTGACCTGCTCCGAGGTGCGGAACATCTCTTCCATGGCCCCCACATTGTGCTCAATGAGCTGCTGCAGTGTCTGGATATTCTCCAGGATGACCACGAAGGACTTGTCGGCGTCCCGCGAGAGCTGAGAGCCCTGGTTGACCTTTTCATTCACCAGACCCATGGCGGAAGTCATCTGGTTGATCCCCCCCTGGATACTCTTGACAATGTCGATGATTTCACTGGTGGATTGAGTACTGCGTTCGGCCAGCTTACGCACTTCATCGGCGACCACGGCGAATCCGCGGCCGGCGTCGCCGGCACGGGCAGCTTCGATAGCCGCGTTGAGAGCCAGCAGGTTGGTCTGATCAGCAATATCGTTGATGACCTGAATCACTTGTTCTACCCGCGAAGCGTTTTCCTCCAGGGTTGTGGCAAAGTCAGCAGCGGTATTCACCTGCTCCACAATGCTCTCCATCTCCCCGGCCGACCTGCGGATAACAGCACCGCCTTCGCGGGCGGCCTGCAGAGCCAGGCTGGCGTTCTCCTTGATTTCACCGGCATTGGTTGTCATGCCATTGACCGTCTGGGACATTTCCAGAGATGCCGAAGCAATCTTGGAGACGTTTTCCGCCTGCATGTTCATGGCGGCTGACATCTGGGATGAGGAGCTGCTGAGCTGCTCGCTGGCGGAAGCAACACCGTGGGAGACCTCGCGCACATCAATGATAATGGCCTGAACTTTGTCCAGAAAACGGTTCACAAATTTTGCCGCCTGGGAAAGCTCGTCCTCGCCGGTAATGGGGATTCGCTTGGTGAGGTCACCCTCACCGCTGGCCAGATCTTCGGCAACGCGGGCAATGGAAGAAGACGAAAGAATGATGGAGCGCAGGATAAAGAACATGGGCACCATCAGGATAAGAATCAGCACCCCCACTGTTACCGCGATATTGCGCACCTGCGCCCAGAAGAGCCCCTGAATGTCATCGATATACACACCGGTGCCGATAATCCAGCCCCAGGGCTCAAATCCCATAACATAGGACGTCTTCTGCACCGGGTTGGTAAAACCGGGCTTCGGCCACAGATAGTTCACATGCCCCTTGCCGTTTTCTCGCACCGTGCGTACAAACTCCACAAACAGGCGCTTGCCGTTGGGATCTTCAAAACCACTCAGATCCTGTCCATCCAGTTTGGGATTGGTAGGATGCATGATCATGCGCGGCTGCATGTCGTTGACCCAGAAGTAGTCGTTATCGCCATAGCGCACAGCCTTCAGGGCACGCAGGGCAGAGGCGCGCGCCTGCTCGTCGCTGATCAGTCCTTCGCGGGACATCTGCCAGAAGTCAGCCACAACGCTGTGCAGCGACTCCGTGATCTCCTGCACTGCCGCTTCCTTGGCATTGTGCAGACTGGTGTAGAGTGCGTTCAGCGCAATGGCAACCAGTATGGCAGTACCCATCGCCGCCAGACCGAGAAAGAGAATCAATCGACCTTTGATCGTCCGTGTGAATTTCATAGTTTGCCTCAAACAGATTCATTAGTTCTGTATAGTTTTATTGTTGCAAATCGTAACAACGGCGGAGATATAACACAGTTTCACTGTCATGTAAAATATTTTTCACAAGTAGGTTAGAACCAAATCTCATCATGGTTTTCCGCCGCGCAAACCCCGTGACGCAAAAGCGTTTTGGCATCACAGGGATTCTGTCGACCAGAGATTGCAGGAAGCGACAGGAGCGTGTACATTCGGCAGAAAAGTGCAACAACAGACAAGGAGAAGAGCATGCACAATCTGCAGGACTCTGCCCTGGGTGGATTCGCCCATGAAATCACAACTGAAATGACGCTACCCGCCCCACTACCCACCGTCTGGCAGGCTATCACGGACTTCGCGGCCTACAGCCGCTGGAATCCCTTTATAACCGAAATCCAGGGCGAGCCCACAACAGGGGCACGCCTGCGTATTACGCTCCAACAGCCCAACGGCACCTCTCCCATGCGCTTCTCTCCCCGCATTCTCCTCTGCGAAAGGGAGCAGGAGCTCACCTGGCAGGGGCGCTTCCTGCTGCCCGGCATCCTGACCGGCGTCCATTCCTTCAGGCTGGAGCACGATTCAGATGGCCAGACCCACCTGGTTCACCGTGAAGTCTTCACGGGCATTCTGGTGCCCTTTTTCAAGCGGGCCATGGCCGAGTCCACCCGCACCGGGTTCGAACTGATGAACGACGCGCTGGCACAAGAAGTACAGCGCCGCTGCCAGCAGCAGTAGCGGGCAGCGGCATGGGTACCCTCAAAGCCAGCCGCCCGAATACATGGCTCAAAGGCTTGCGCCGCAACCTGCGCCAGGCCTTTGGGTTTTTCGACGCCGAGCTGGGCTACTCCGCTGCCAGTCTCAGCTTCTACACCATTTTCGCCTTCATCCCCCTGTTACTGATCGCCCTCTCCGTCACCACGCGCCTGCCAGGCTTCAGCGACCAGCTGGCCGACCTGCGGGAATTCCTCATGGGTTACCTGCTGCCCACCAATGTGGACGCGGCTGCGCACTTCTTTGAAAGTTTCCTGGGGGATATCTCCCGCCTTGGCATCATGGGAGCTCTGTACGTGATTGCCACATCCATTCTCTTTTTCAAGAACTACCAGCACATCGCCAGCCGGATATTCCGCAGCGAAACCCGCAGCTTCTGGGAGTCCCTGACCACCTACTGGACCCTCATGACCCTGATGCCCATCGGCCTGGCCCTCTCCCTCTACTTCACCACCACCGCCCAGGTCACCCTGGCGCGCAACCCTTTCCTGCAGGGGCTGGATCTTGCCATTGTCGCACCCTATGCCATCGCCTGGGCCGCTTTCATCATCGTCTTCAGGATCTCCGCCAACAAGCCGATCCAGTTGAAAAACGCCGCCATCAGCGCCCTGGTCACCTCCCTGGCGTGGAATATCACCAAGGAGCTCTTCGTGGCCTACGCGGTCATAAACAAAGCGTACACCACCATCTACGGCTCCTTCAGCATTCTGCTGCTCCTGCTGCTGTGGGTCTATGTCTCCTGGGTAATCGTGCTGTACGGCATGCGCCTGTGTGAGGGGCTCAACAGTCTCCTTGGTCAAGGTGAAGGGGAGGAGTGACGAGCTGACAAAAAGGCCACGGCAGATGATTTCCTGCCGCCTGTCAGTGGGTGTCGCTTCCATAGGAGAGGGCTATTCCCAGCGCCTTCGCCGCTTCAAGAACAGGCTGGGCGGGGTAGATTTCCCGGCACGGCTTTTTCAGACCGCCAGTGTTCACTTCTATGCCCATGCCGCCTGCGGCAATGTCAGGCAGAATGGCGATGGCCAGCGCATTGGCTTTGTCTGGCTCCAGGGGAAACTGATCGCGGAATTTTTTCACCAGATCCAGGTGCCCGAAACGCCGGGGCTTATGCGCTCCGCCATCCCAGCGGGCAGCGAGGGCCACCACGCGGTAGTAGTCGCGGTACAGGGCTTCCAGATCGCCCTGATACTGCTCGCTAAGCAAGCGCTCGAACTCCTCGGGGGAGAAGTCCACACAGGAGCCGTGGAGAAAGTGCACCGAAAGCAGGCTATCCTCGAAGAGCTCCCCATACTGGTCGAGAAACTGGCGGATCGGCTCTTCATAGCCTTCTATGTAATCCACTTCCAGTCCGCAGCGCACGTCGCATTTTCCGGCGTAGCGGGCCCTGAGCTCAAGGATTTCCGCACGATACTCCATGAGCTTCTCCATGGCCATGGAGGAGTCCCGCAGGGGTGAAGGGTCGTCAAAGCCCGGAGGCAGGGGAGCGTGCTCGGTGAAGGTGACACGGCTGGCGCCAGCCTCTATGCGCTCAAGCAGAATATCTTCCGTTCGACGTCCACTGCCGTGGAGGCAGAAGACGCTATGGACATGGCGATCGTGCATGGTTTCCTCGTTTTCCCACAGGTTTTTACGCAGCCTGCTGCAGTGTTCACTCTACTGCAATCCGCAACGGGGGAAAAGTCCTTTTCCCTTGCCAGTGCCCCGATTGTCTACTAATCTCCTCATTCAGGCCTCACCTGCGAGAAAATCACTTCACGGTATGGGGGAATATGCGCCTGATCACATCCCACCAGAATCCCGACTTCGACGCCTTCGCCTCCATGGTGGCAGCGGCATGCCTGCATCCCGGTGCCACCATCGTCATAATAGGCTCCCTGTCTCAGAATATTCAGGATTATCTGGAGCTGTACCCTTTACCCGCTGGCATTTCCCTGTACAAGGAGTCGGAAGTGAACATCGCCGACATCAGCCACATGGTGGTCGTTGACGCCAGCGATGGACGACGCCTTGGCAAGCTGCGCAAAGCATTCGGCAAAGTTCCCACCATTGTCTACGACCACCACCAGGACGGCGTGGATGAAGAGGTGGCCGACCGGGATATCGAACACCACTACTGTAACTGTGGCGCGAACTCCAGCTTCATGGTGCGCCTGCTGCAGAAGCAGCATATCGCCCTGGAAGGCTGGCTGGCCACGCTGCTGCTGTGCGGTATCTACGAAGACACTGGCCACCTGAGCTATTCCTCCACCCGGCCCCTGGACTGTTACTGCGCCGGAGACCTGATTGCGGCGGGAGCAGACCTGAAACAGGTTCACCAGATTCTCTCCCGCGACTGGAAGGACGCCGATATCCATATCCTCAGCGACCTGCTGAAGAATTTTGAGACCTTCAGTATCATGGGAGTCAGCGTCGGCATAAGCCACGCCGACTTCCACATTTATGTCCCCGACGTTTCCGAAATGCTCTCCAATGTCATGGGCGTGCGTCGCTGCACCCTGCTGATCGTCTTTCTGCGCATGGAAGGCCGCATCTACTGTATCGTGCGCAGCACCAGCATGGTGGGTGCCAATGACGTGGCGGCCCTCTTTGAGGGCGGCGGACACCACGAAGCCGCCAGTGCTACCGTCAAGGAGATGACCCTGGTGCAGGCCATGGATTTTACCCGCGCCTCCCTCAAGGAGATCATCTCGCGCTCCAAGCGCACCCGCACCATCATGAGTTCGCCCGCTATCACCATCGAAAGCCATAAATCCACTCAGGAGGCCTATGAGCAGTTCTCCCGTGACGGTGTCAACTGCCTGCCAGTGGTGGAGCCCGACGGCAGCCTCTATGGCATCCTCTCGAAAAATCAGTGCATGAAGGCGCTCTTCCACGGCCTTGGCGGGCGCAGCGTCACTTCCATCACCGATACCGACATTCAGTATATCGAGGCCGACGAACCCTTTTCCCGGGCAGAGCATATCCTGCTCAGCGGCCGTCAGGCCATGGTACCCGTGGTGGAGGCAAAGCGCGTGACAGGGGTCATCACCCGCACCGATCTGCTGCGCGAGTACCGCCACGACACCGACGAGACCCTGCCGGCCCAGGAGCGCGCCCGCTCGACCCACCGCCCCCGCCATGTGCGCAAGATGCTGGTGGAGGTCATGGGCCGCCAGGCCTTTGCCTACCTGGAAGAGGCCTCCCAGCTGGCCAATGAGATGGATATACAGGTGTACCTGGTGGGGGGAATCGTGCGCGACCTGGTACTGCGCGTGAAGAACCAGGATATGGACTTTGTGGTGGCCGGTGACGGCATCAGCTTCGGCAATCGTCTGGCGGAGCGCCTGGGCGGACGTATTCGCGTCCACGAGCGATTCAACACCGGTGTCATCATCCTGCCCGGCGACGATTTCCGCATTGACGTAGCCTCCAGCCGCAATGAGTACTACGACCACCCCGGCGCCCTGCCCAACGTCTCCCCGGGTTCCATCAAGCGCGATCTCTACCGCCGCGACTTCAGCATCAACGCCATGGCGGTCTCCCTGAACACCTTTGAGCTCATCGACTACTTCGGTGGCGTACAGGATATCCGTGACAAGAAGATCCGCGTGCTGCACAACCTGTCGTTTATTGAAGATCCCACCCGCATCTTCCGCGCCGTACGCTTTGAGCAGCGCTACAGCTTTCAGATCGGCGAGCAGACCATCAAGCTGCTGCGCTCCGCCCGTGACCTGGACCTGATCCAGCATATCAGCGGCCATCGCATTTACGAAGAACTGCGCCACATGTTCCTGGAACAGGAGCCTGCCAAACACATGGCGCGCCTGTTCGAACTGGATCTGATGCGCAGCATTCATCCCGCCCTGGGCTACGACCAGAAGACCATGAAGCTGGTGGAATCCATGGAAGATCTGCTGGTGGTGTCGGACTTTTTGCGTCTGGAGGATGTGCGGCGCGACGCCCTCTACTGCGCCCTCATTCTGCGCACCATCAAAGCCGAGCAGATCATGGCGCTGCCCATTCTGCAGGAGCTTCCCCAGCGCGACCGCGAAATCATCGCCTTCGGCTGCTCCAAAGCCGGCATGCTGCTGCACGAACTGGGCAGAACCGGCAAGCTCTGGCAGAAACTGCGTCTGGTCAAGCGTCACGAGGAAGAGGTGCTGCTGCTGGCCATCGTCTACGGGAATCAGCAGGCCTCGGCACACTTCCTGCGGGAGTACCTGCGCTCCTACCGCACCATTCACCCCATTCTTCGTGGCGATGAACTGATGGCCCTGGGTGTCCCCAGAGGGCACCAGGTAGGCGATGCCCTGCTGATGCTCACCGCCTACATCATTGGCCGGGATGCCAATCGGCCCGACCGCCGCGAGGAGGAAAACTTCGTGCGACGCATTGTGCTGCGGGCAGTGGAGCAATAGCCATGCGCGATTACTTCACCTGCTTTGCCCTCCGGGAGCACCTGGGGAGTACAATATACCGCCAGGAGACTCCGGCGGGCTCCCTGGATCTCACCGCCCTGGCCCGGGAAGTGCTTTCCCCGTCAGTACGCGCCCGCCTGCAAAAGGACTATGAAGCCGAGCGCCAGCTGCTCAGCCGCGTCGCAGACGCCTGGGTGGTGAGCCTGAGCGATGACGACTACCCCAGGCACCTGCGCCATATCCCCGATCCGCCCCTGATTCTCTATGGGCGCGGCACGCTGCCACCCACACCGGCCCTGGCCGTAGTGGGCTCCCGTGGCCCCACGGCCTACGGCAAGGAGGCCACCCGCTCCATCGCCAGCGACCTTGCCCGCAACGGCATGTGCATCGTCAGCGGACTGGCGCGGGGCATTGATGCCATCGCCCATGAGGCGGCCCTGGGCACGGCAGGGAACACCATCGCGGTCATGGGCTGCGGTATCGAACGGGTCTATCCGGCGGGGAACCGCCGCCTGGCCCAGCAGATCGTCAATCAGGGTGGAGCGGTGATAACCGAATTCGCACCCGGGTCAGCAGTTCAACCCTTTAACTTTCCCCGCCGCAATCGCATCATCAGTGGTATGAGCCTGGGAGTGCTGGTGGTGGAAGCCGCCCTGAAGAGCGGCACCATGATCACCGCCCGTCTGGCCCTCAACCAGGGGCGGGAGGTCTTTGCCGTTCCAGGCAGCATCTTTTCGGCCAAATCGGCCGGCTCCCACTGGCTTCTTCAGCAGGGAGCCCATCTGGCTGCTTCGGCTCTGGATATTGCCAATGAGCTCTCCCTGCCTTCGCTGGCTGCTCTTTTCGCTCCAGAAAATACCAGCCATATCGAAGATCAGACCACCAGCGCGGAACAACGGAAAATTTTATCTCTGCTACGGGATCAGGGGGCCATGGGTGCGGAAGAGCTGCGACAGGGCAGTGGGCTGGAAGGCCCTTTTTTTCTGGAAGTTCTTGCGGAACTGGAGCTGTTGGGCTATATATCTCACAACTCAGGGAGGTATTATCTTGAGAGGGGGACCACATGAGCACAAGTAACAAGCACACCCAACTGGCACAGACCATCGTCAATATGCTGATGATTGAAGAGCGCAGCCTGAGCGATGTCGATGCGATATATGATGTGATGGAGACCCTGGGACACCGTGAAGAGGATATCGGAGCCGCAGTGAGCTTCCTGGAATCCATCCCCAGCCACTCAGCCGGTCTGATTTACCGCTCTGGACAGGGGATTACCTATCCCAGCAAAAGTATCGGCAAGATTCTCAATGCCGAAGCCAAGAACATTCTCTCGCTCATGGAGCAGTTCAATGTTCTGGACAACCACACCATCGAGGACATTCTCGACCGTGTGGAAATGGCCTCCTTTGAAAAGGGCGATGCCCTGGATCTGGACGAAATGAAGGGCATCATCAATCATGTGATTCTCGACAATATCACCCTGGGGGTGGAGGACATGGTACGCATGGCCAATGAACCCTGGGGCACTGCCTTACACTGACCACCTGAGATCAAAGAAAAAGCCGGATCGCTTCTGCGATCCGGCTTTTTTTCTTTCCACAGCTCACCGTCACTCGGCAAACCACTTATTGGCGGCTGCCTCGTCCAGGGCGCGACGCACCGCACTCACCGGACACTTGAAACCGGTAAAGAGCTCAAAGGCGATCAGGGCCTGCCACAGCAGCATGCCCTTGCCGTTGCAGCAAGGCACATTGGCCTTCCAGGAAATTTCCATATGAATGGTGCGCGCCGGCGCGTAGACAATATCATAAAAATAGGCTGCCCCTTTCAGCTGCTGCGCGCTGAAGAGCTGCGTGCGATCGTCCTTCATGCCAGCGCTGGTGGTATTGACCACGATGCTTCCTTCCATGGAAGGAAGCTCGCTGACGGCACTGACCCGAGCATCAGCGGCATCATGGGCTAATCGACGCGCCTTCTCAGGGGAGCGATTATACACCAGCACCGAGTGGACGGCGTTTTGCAGCAGCGCGTGCACAATGCCCCGTGCCGCGCCCCCGGCACCCAGGATCACCACCCGGGCACCCTCCAGGATCATGCCGCTCTCTTCCACCAGGCTGCGGCAGAAGCCATTGCCATCGGTATTGTAGCCCCACAGGCCGTTCTCCCGGCAGACAACCGTATTGACCGCTCCACAGCTGCGGGCGGTGGGGTCCAGAAAGTCCACCAGGGCGGCTGCCGACTCTTTCCATGGAACGGTGATATTCAAGCCACGCACAGCACCGCCACGGCAGGCCGCCAGCAGACCACGCAGCGTGGCCTCGTCACGGGCGGGCAGCGCCACATAGGTACCACCGTAGCCGCTGTGGCGAAACATGGCATTGTGCAGCACCGGGCTGAGGGAATAGGAAGTGTCCTTGCCCACGATGCCAAAAACCTGCATCTGGGGAGATGTCTTCAGCACGGCGGACCCTCGCTGCTGTTTGTGCCCACCACATCTTCAATGCTGGCCATGAAATACACCGGGTCAAAGGAAGGAGGCAGACTGTCGTGGATGATGAAATACATATACACCGCATGCAGAGCGCCAAAGCGATAGAACAGATCACTGAAGAGGCGCTGGAACCATGAAGGCTGATGACGTCGCAGCCCCAGCTTGCTCTTGGCGGCTCCGAAAAGATAGCCATAGGTGGCGCCCACGATAAGTTGCTCTTTTTTCAGGCGACCTTTTTCCACCAGGTCACGGGAGAGGCGCACGGCATCGCGAATGGAGCGTCCAAGAGAAATGGCCAGCTGACGACTGATCTGGCTGGTGCCCTGGGGAGCGGCACACAGCAGGCGGTATTTTTCGTCGAGAATCGCGTGGGCCTTGGCCAGATGCAGGGAGATATGCCCGCTGACCGTCGGGCGATAAAACACGTGATCACTGAGGTGCACAAAAAGCCGACGGCGAGTGACCAGGTTGACAAAGCGATCGATGACATCCTTGAAGGAGAAGAAGGGCATGGTGATCAGGGGAACCGTTACCAGCAGTGTCACCAGGGTACCAAGGCTCAGCATCATGGTACGGCGACGCAGCACCATGCCCTCGAAGAGGCCGAAGAGCAGAGCGGAGAAGCCCAGCAGAACCACCAGCGCCAGCACCAGAATATTCAGCAGGTATACGGCAATAAACCCACGCCCGGTGCGGCTGCTGAAAAGCGCCACCAGGAAACGCAGTGTTTCGCGCAGACGGAAAAGAATATGGGATGCCATGGCTTTGATCCTTCCGTATTTTTCCAGGGGATTCTTGCTTCAGAGAAAAGCACCAGGAAAGAAACCTGGTTATGCTAGCACCACAAGACACTTTGCGCAACCGAAAGCGACTGTTGGCAAGATTGCTGCGCCCATGCAACCTGAGATCAGCTCAGCGTTCTGGGGCTCCATAGGCAGGGAACAGGGCCCGCAGACGCCTGGCGGCTTCAGCAGAGTCCATGGCCGGTTCGGTGTCCTGCATCTCCAGAAGGGCCTGCAACACCTCTCCCACCCAGGGGCCCGCCGTGCTGTTGCCAAACACCTCCATGATCTGGCGCCCATTGAGCACCGGGCGCCCGATGGGCGTGCCAAGGGACGCGGCCTGGGCTTCAAGACCCTCCAGACGTTGTTCCAGGCTCGCCAGCTGACTCAGAACAGGTGCCAGCTGTTCATCGGCCTGCCCCTTGGCCAGGATATCGCAGTGGCTGAGGGCAAAAACCGACCGCCACTGGACGCCTTCTTCAGCCATACGGCGCAGAAAGCGACGCAATGCCGGATCTTTGGCATCCTTCAGCCCCGAAGGCAGCATATGGGCACGCACCAGGGCACAGAGTGATTCGCAGAAACGCCTTCCAAGACACAGCCAGATACACAGGCTTTGCACCATGTGGGCACTGGTGTGCTCGTGAGCGTGATAGGTGCGACCCACCCCTTCCTTTTCGCCCCACAGGGGGCGGTAGCGCTTGCCCACATCGTGCAGCAAAGCAGCCGCCTGCAGCAAGGCCAGGGTTTGTCTATCGGCATCGGCCTGCTGCCCACCCATGCACGCCATGGCGGCAATACTGTGCTGCCACAGGTTCAGCGCGTGGTGTCCATTGCCCTGATCCATATCCCAGGAGGCCAGCTGCTCCACCAGCTCTCCCTCACCTTGGGATGCCAGCAGCAGCGCGTCCAGAACACCACAGTCATGCAGCAGCTCCATGGCCCGGCTCCCCCGGGGATGCGACCACATGGCCAGCAGCTCCTGGCCGATTCTCTCGGGGCTGGTGCACCGGACAAGCCGCTGCTGCAGCTGCCGATCATCCATCAGACACCTGGTTTGCGCTTCGACAGCAAAGCCGGTGGTGGCATGGAAGCGGGCAATGCGCAGCAGGCGCAGGGGATCGTCCCAAAGGTTACAGCGACGGGCACCGGGCACCCGCAGCAGGCCACGGCGCAGGTCATCGAGCCCCTGGCCGGTGCGATCTTCCACCGTCGCAGTGGCCGGATCGTAAAAGAGGGCGTTAATGGTCAGATCGCGCCCCGCAGCATCCTGGCGCAAAGCTTCATCGAGACTTTCCCCATCGCCAGTGGCCAGGGTTCCCAGATCGACTTCAAAGCGCTCCCCCGAAGGCAGTGACAGGCAGACCCTGACCGTACGCGCCATCCGGGCCTGAGCCGGCTTTGGCTCGATGATATGCCGGGAACCGTACCCCCGCTGCTGCAGCCGTTCAGCGAACGCCTCGGCATCCATGTTCAGCAGCAGGACGTCCATATCACTGGTGACGATCCCCCGCAGGTGGTCGCGTACCCAGCCACCGGCTATGCGCACACCATGGCCACCAAGGGAGGTGCCGATCTCCTGCAGGGTCTGCAAAAGCCACTGTTCGTCATGGGAGGGGGAAAGGGAGCATGTTTTCACGTCTACCTCCTGGCAGGCTATCAGGGGATGACCACCCGGAAGCGTCTTCCCGGCTTGACCCGTTTTGCTGCCTGGAATATAACAGTTTACTGAAAAGGCCTCATCTGAAGTGTTGCCGCGTAATATTGCGTAATTTGTTATTTTAGCATAGACAAGGGGGTCACATCCATGTTTGAAATCCTCGGCCGCGCCCTGGCTGCCTTTAACTCCAAAGCCCGCCCCTGGCAGATCAGCCTGGCGGTTGCCCTGGCTCTCATTCCCGGCCTCTCGCCCTTCTTCACCCTTCATAACCTGTTTGTCTTCTTCCTCGCCTTTTTCCTCAATATCAACATCGGTGTCTTTTTCGTGGCCGTGGCTGTCTTCTCCGGCATCGCCTACCTCCTTGATCCGCTCATGGAAATGGCTGGCTACAGCATCCTGACCCTCCCCGCCCTGGAAGCAACCTGGACGGCCTGGTACAACAACCCCTGGATGGGCCTGACCCGCTTCAACAACTCCCTGGTCATCGGCTCCCTGGCTCTTGCCATGGCCCTTTTCCTTCCCGCCTGGCTGATCTTTCACGCCATCGTCAAACTCTACCGTGGCCCCATCTCGCGATTCACGGAGAAGGTTCCCGTGGTGCGCCTCTTTCTGGCTTACGACACCAGTTTTGACCAGCTGAAAAAGCCGCTGCCCATCCGCTGGATCGGAGCCCTGGTCTATGTGGTCATCATCGGTGGCATCAGCCTGTTTATACTGGTCTTCATGGATCCCCTGGTAAAAAAGGGCCTGGAAATTGGCCTGAGCCGCGCCGCCGGAGCCTCCGTGGAAATCGATTCCCTGGATACTTCCCTGAATCCCCTGGCCCTGGAGATCCGCGGCCTCCAGGTTCCCGACAAAACCGACGCCATGCGCAATCTGGCCCAGGCGGAGCGCATCGCCCTGCGCATAGACTCGGGACATCTGCTGCAGCGGCGCTTCTTGCTGGACGAAGTGGTGGCCAGCGGCGTCGCCCTGGACCAGCCCCGCCAGTCTCCCGCCCGCATCCTGGAGCCAGCGCCAAAGCCCCCCGCGACGGAACCATCGGCAGCGCAGACCTTCGTGGCCGATGTATCCCAACGCCTGCCCGAGCCACGGGATGTGGTGCGTCAGGAGACCCTGCACACCCGCACGGAAGGGCAGCGCATCGAACAGCGCCTGGAGGAGATTGAAAACAAATGGCAGGATCTGCCCCTGGGCCGCCCCGATATGCAGCCCTACCAGGAGCGCTTCCGGGAACTCGAACAACAGGCCCGAACCATCCGCAGCGAGAGCGAGCTGCGCCAGCTGCTGGAGGAGGCACGCACCCTGCAACGGGAAATGCGCGTTGAGGTCGACCAGTACGAAGCCCTCCTGCGCGACCTGGCCCGCGACCGCGACGAGGCCCGCCAGCTCATCAGAGCGTTGCAGGCACTCCCCGGCGATGATTTTGACGCCCTGCGCGAGAAGTACTCCTTTGACGCCGATGGCGCCTTTGAACTGGCGGGAACCCTCCTGGGCGAAGACGTGCAGGAGAACCTGGAAAACCTGCGGGAGTGGTACTATCGCCTTTCCCCCTATGTGGAAAAGCTGCGCCAGCGCTCCGCCCAGCGCGAAGAGCAGGCCGGCAGCAAGCCTTCGCGCGGTGAAGGGCGCATTGTCCACTTCACCCTGTACGACCCCAAACCCGGCTGGCTCATCGCCAACGCAGCGCTGGATATCACCACCGGCAGCGGCAACCAGTTTGCCGGAAGACTGCAGGGCATGACCGACAACCAGCGCGTCACCGGCAGACCCATGGAGGCCTTCCTGCAGTCCAGCCGTGTCAGCGGCTACGACTCCCTGCGCATCGATTGGGTCAGCGAGCGCCGTCAGGCTGAGCCCCTGGATACCCTGAATATTACCCTGCGTGGCTATGAAAAGAGCGGTTCCCGGGTTGACCGCCTTTTCATGAGCCCCAGCCGCCTGCAGACCGATATGCGCATCGACATCACCAGCGGCGGCACTCTCAGCGGACGCGGCGTACTGCACTTTCTGGACGCCAGGCTCGGCCTGGAAAACCCCGGCAATGAACTGGAACGCATCATCCACCGCACCCTGGACAGCGTCAGCCAGTTCGACGTGGATATGCGTCTCTCGGGGCGTTTCACCAGCCCGAGGGTCAGCCTCTCCACCGACCTGGACCGCCAGCTGAGCAACCGTTTCCGCGCCGAACTTGACGAACAGCGACGCCTGTTTGAACAGCGCCTGAAAGCGGAGCTGGAGCAGCTGGCCACGGAGATGATCCGCAATTCCGGCATCAGCGAAAAAGAGCTTGAAGAGCTGCAGGCGGTGCTGCGCGGCGACATCTCCACTCTGCAGGCCCTGGAGCAGCGAGTGGGTACGGACCTCTCTGAAAAGGCGTTAAAGGCCCGCCTGGACGCAGAACTACAGCGCCTTTCCGATGAACAGAGGCGACAGCTGGAAGAGGAAAAGAAAAAACTGGAGCAGGAACTGCGGGATCAGATCAGGGATGAGGGGCAGCGCCTGCTGCGGGGCCTGCAGCGGTAGCAGGATTTTCGGCAGGGCTACGCGAACACCAGATTATAGGACTTCAGATAGGCCCGGGCTTCTTCCACCCGGGAGCTGTGACGCTGAACCAGGGTCCAGAATTCGGCGCCGTGGTTGAGGTGTCTGCGGTGGGCCAGTTCGTGGACGACCACGTAATCCAGCACAAAAGGCGGCATGGTGACCAGCTTCCAGTTGAAGTTCAGGTTGCCCCGTGAGGAGCAGCTGCCCCAGCGGGTGGACTGGTCCTTGACCCGGATGGCTTCATAGCTCACGCCCATTTCACGGGCGTAGTGGCTGCAGCGCCCGAATATATGGCTTTTGGCCTGCTGACGATACCAGGCGGCCACCTGCTCTCCCAGGCTCCGGTTCCCACCGAGGGCGGGAATCACCACCAGTTTCTCCGCGCGAATCCCCACGCTGCCACGCAGGCAGGCGCCGCAAGAGCGTTCCAGCTCGTACCACTGCCCAAGATAGGGCACCTGGGAGCCGGGCTCCCAGGTGATGTGACGCATATGGCGGCTGAGTTCTTCGAAGGTTTGCTGCAGGTGGTCCCAGTGGGTCTGCACGAAGAGATCAATGGCGGCGGCTGGCGTCCGCACAGGCGCGGTAACGCGAATGCCCTCGGGGGAAACGCGAGCCCTGATACAACGTGCGCCACGGTGGCGCGAGATGGTCAGGTGCTCGGAACGCATCAGGCGTTGCGGGGGATAGCGATCATCTTTTCCACCGCCGCCCGCGCCTTCAGGCGTATCTCCTCGGGGACCGTGATGATGTTCTCCATGGTTTCCAGGGAGCGGATGATGCTGTCCAGAGTAGTCATCTTCATGTTGGGGCAGAGCAGGCGGCGCGAAGCAATATAAAATTTCTTGTCGGGATTATCCTTGCGCAGCTGGTACAGCACTCCCATCTCGGTGGCGATGATGAATTCCCGCGCACTGCTCTGCCGGGCGTAGGGGGACATGCCGCTGGTGGAGCAGATGTGATCGGCCAGGGCCAGCACTTCCGGCGCACACTCGGGGTGGGCAATCACCTCGGCGTCGGGATACAGGGCCTTGACCTCTTCCACATCGGCCGCGTTGACGCGATCGTGGGTAGGGCAGTAGCCGCTGTACCACTTGATATCCTTTTCGGGAAAGTGGCGCGCTGCAAACTTGGCCAGGTTCTTATCGGGAATCATGAGGATCTTGTCGTTTTCAATACTCTCGATGACCTTCAGCATATTGCCCGAGGTGCAGCAGATATCGGAGTACGCTTTCACTTCCGCCGAGCTGTTCACATAGCAGACCACGGTATAGCCGGGATATTCATCCCTGAGGGCCAGCAGTTTCTCCTTGGTGATCATGTCGGCCATGGGGCAGCCGGCCTGTATGGCGGGCAGAATCACGGTTTTTTCAGGGGAGAGGATGTAGACGCTTTCTGCCATGAAGTGCACTCCGGCGAAGACGATCACCGGAGCGTCGGTCCTGGTAGCTTCGATGGAGAGGCCAAGGCTGTCGCCGGCAAAGTCGGCAATGGCCTGCACTTCATCGCGCTGATAGTAGTGCGCCAGCAGGACGGCGTTTCGCTCCTTGAGCAGTTCACGGACCCGCTGCTGTTTTTCCTGTATGGACATGGTCATAGGTATAACTCCCGTATGTTTTCATGGGGCCCCGCAAGGTTTCAGGCGGCCATGCGGGCACCTGGAGCAGACACGACCGGGCAGGGGCGACGCCCGTTTTCCAGCAGCAAGTTATACCCCATGTGCCACCCCTTGACAAGGGAGGCACCAGCACAGAT
Organism: Desulfurispirillum indicum S5; assembly: GCF_000177635.2. Taxonomy (NCBI): domain Bacteria; kingdom Pseudomonadati; phylum Chrysiogenota; class Chrysiogenia; order Chrysiogenales; family Chrysiogenaceae; genus Desulfurispirillum; species Desulfurispirillum indicum. The sequence goes on along the minus strand of NC_014836.1, from coordinate 279,157 downwards.
CTCCGAATCAGTTGACACTATCGCCCCGCAGGGTATACTCCCATTTGGCTGGCAACGGCACTTCACAACAGGAGACAGGGTATGTTCGAGCAGTTCACCGAAAGAGCCAGGCGTATCATTATCATTGCCCGCCAGGAGGCCGCGCGCCTGCAGCAGGGCTCCATATCCACCGAACACCTGCTGCTGGGCATCATCAAGGACAACGGCGGCATCGGCGTCAATGTCATCAAGCGCATGGGCATCAACATCAACATCCTGAAGCTGGAGATAGAAAAATACCTGCCCATCGGCCGCAACACCATCATGGATGCCGACATCCCCTTCAGCGCCCAGTCCAAGAAGGTACTGGAGTACGCGGTGGAAGAGGCCAAACTCACCAATCAGAACTATGTGGCCGACGAACATATTCTCATCGGCCTGATGCGCGAACAGAAAGGCAAAGCCTACGATATCCTCAGCGCCATGGGCCTCTCGCTGCCCCATATCCGCGAAGAGATCAACCGCGTCATCGCCGGTCGTCCCGACCTGGACAGCATGAACCGCACCATCCAGTCCCGCAAGGCCCCCACACCCACCCTGGATGAATTTGGCCGCGACCTCACCAAACTGGCCGCCGAAGGCCGGCTTGATCCCGTGATCGGCCGCGACAGCGTCATCGAGCGGGTCATCCAGGTGCTGTGCCGCCGCACCAAAAACAACCCCGTGCTCATTGGCGAGCCCGGCGTCGGCAAAACCGCCATCGCCGAAGGCCTGGCCCAGCGCATCGCCAGCCGGGATATCCCCGAAATTCTCGCCAGCAAACGCCTTATCAGCCTGAATCTGGGCATGCTGGTGGCTGGCACCAAGTACCGGGGCCAGTTTGAAGAGCGCATGAAAAATATCATGCGCGAGATCACCGAAAACGACAATGTCATCATCTTCATTGATGAAATCCATACCCTGATCGGCGCCGGCGCGGCCGAAGGCTCCATCGACGCCTCCAACATGCTCAAACCCAGCCTCTCCCGTGGCGAAATCCAGTGCATCGGCGCCACCACCCTGGCCGAATACCGCAAGTACTTTGAAAAGGACGCCCCCCTGGAGCGACGCTTTCAGACGGTACTGGTCAGCGAACCCTCCGACGACGACACCGTGGAAATCCTCAAGGGGCTGCGGGAGCGCTACGAAAAACACCACCACGTGCGCATCACCGATCCCGCCATCGTGGCCGCCATCAGCCTTTCCACCCGCTATATCACCAACAAGTTCCTGCCCGACAAGGCCATAGACGTCATAGACGAAGCCTGCGCCCGCGCCCGCATCTACAAGGTCATCCTGCCCGACAACCTCAAGAAGATGGAGAGCCGCTCCCAGCAACTGCGCGAAGAGCAGAAGGACGCCATCGGCAAGCAGGACTTCGAAACCGCCGCCAAACTGCGTGACGAGCAGGAAAAACTCATTATCCGGCTGGAGAAGGAGAAACTGGAGTGGAAGAAGGAGCAGGAGAAGATTGAACCCGTGATCGGTGAAGAGGACATCGCCAGCGTCGTCTCACTCATGACCGGCATCCCCCTGCAAAAACTCCAGGAGCGGGAAACCCAGAAGCTGCTCTCCCTGGAAGACGAACTGCACAAGCGCATGGTGGGGCAGGACGAAGGCGTCAAAGCCGTGGCCAAGGCCATCCGCCGCAGCCGCGTCGGCCTGCAGTCTGCCACCAAGCCCATCGGCGCCTTCCTCTTCCTCGGCCCCACTGGCGTGGGCAAAACCGAACTGGCCAAATCCCTGGCCGAACACCTCTTCGACAATGAAGACGCCCTGGTGCGCTTCGATATGAGCGAATACATGGAGAAACACTCCGTCTCCCGCCTGGTAGGCGCGCCTCCGGGCTACGTGGGCTACGAAGAAGGAGGCCAGCTGACAGAAAAAGTGCGCCGCCGCCCCTACAGCGTCATCCTGCTGGATGAAATCGAAAAAGCCCACCCCGAAATCTTCAACATCCTGCTGCAGATCTTCGACGATGGCCGCCTGACCGACTCCTACGGCCACGTGGTGGATTTTCGCAACACCATCATCATCATGACCTCCAACGCCGGAGCCCGCATGATTGGAGCCGACAAGCAGATGGGCTTCGGCAAGGACGCCACCCGCTCCCACAGCGTCATCGACTTCGACCGCATGAAGGAAAACGTCATGGGTGAAGTGCGCCGCATCTTCAGCCCCGAACTCATCAACCGCATCGACGAAATCGTCGTCTTCCACCCCCTGGAAGAGAGCCACCTGCGTCAGATCCTGCACCTGCTGCTGGAAACCATGAACCGACGCCTCAAGGATCGCCAGCTGCGCCTGCAGCTGACCGACGAAGCCTGCGACTTCCTGCTGCAGAAGGGCTACGACAAAATCTACGGCGCCAGACCCCTCAAGCGGGTCATGCAGAAATTCGTGGAAGACACCCTGGCCGAAGAACTGCTGCGAGGCAAATTCAAAAACCGCAAAAACCTGAAAATCACCGTGGAAAATGACCAGGTGAAGTTCAAGTAGGAATGGAGCGTGTGCCTTGCAAAGCACGGATAAACTCCTGAAGACACTCCAGGACTTCAAGCAGAAGCATGCGCAGGAATACGGCCTGCTTGAAATTGGCCTCTTTGGCTCTGTCGCCCGTGGGGAATTGAAGGAGAGCAGCGATGTGGATGTGGTGATTCGTATCGAACGCCCGGATCTTTTCCTCTTGGCAGGGCTGAAGTCTGAACTTGAAGAAGTGCTCCAGTGCCCAGTGGATATCGTCACCTATCGCGAAAACATGAACCCTTTTCTCAAGCGAAGAATTGACAAAGAGGCTCTTTATGCGTGACCGGGAGCTGGTAGCGGAGGTATTACGCCAAATCGAAGAGGCGGCCAGCAAGATTTGCCTTCGGTTTGAGCCTGTTCACAGTATTTCCGATTTCACTGATAGCCCAGCAGGTATCGATAAACTTGATGCAATTTGCATGATGCTGATAGTCATCGGTGAGTCGCTGAAAAATCTCGATAAAATCACGGATGGTGAACTGCTGAAGCAATACCCTGAAGTAGACTGGAAAAGGGCAAAAGGCATGCGGGATATCATCGTCCATCACTATGTGGATATTAACGCTGATGCGATTTACTTTACCTGCAGGGACAAAATACCAATTCTGCTTGAGATAATCAGAAAAATGAAGACAGACTTATAGTAATAACTGAAGTTTCACATCCCCGAAACGGCAGTTTGTCAGCGCTGACCCTGATGTCATGCTGCAATGGCCGAAATGGTTCTACACAGACTGCGTTGCTTGACATTATCCTCACCATGTATACGAGTTTCTTTTGCCACTTTTTACCCGCAAAAAGTGGCTGGGAAGCGGCCCCCAGTGCTGTCCTTTTCAGCCGTCCGCTTGCCTGGAACTGGGGACCGCAAACAACCGCCCTCCATGGCTTTTGGTTTGCGGTTGCCGCCGTCGTGGCGGCAACCCTGCGGGTCCATAGCGTTCCAGTCGGCGCGTCCTGGCTGGGCCAGCACACGGGGGAAAGGCAGAAGCAGGCCGTTCCCCCCTGAGCCCGTCCGGTGAGTGCGACGCCTGGCTGGCAAGACCCGAACGGGACACTCACAGGAAGTGAGTGGTCCGGCAGCACTGCAGGGAGGCAGTGTCTGCCGGATCTCCAGAACAGGCGAGCAGGCGATCCGCAAAAACGGGCGTTCGGGGGGCGCGTTTTTGTGTCCTTTTTGCGCGGTCAAAAAGGACAATATCCGGAGACGAAAAATAGAATACCAGATAAGTCAAGCATTCAAAATCAATACGGTTTCCGCGAGATAAACGCCAATATAACAACAACTTAACTCAAGGCAACAAGGTGCGAAAGTTGAGTAATAACCCTAAATGTCCCACACAAGGAGCGAGCCCACGATGAAAGTACGCAAAGCCGTTTTACCCGTTGCGGGCCTTGGCACCCGCTTTCTGCCCGCCACCAAGGCCATGCCCAAGGAGATGCTGCCCCTGCTGGACAAGCCCTTGATTCAGTATGTGGTGGAAGAAGCCGTGGCCTCGGGAATCGAGCAGATCATCTTCGTCACCGGTCGCAGCAAGCGCCCCATTGAAGACCACTTCGACAAGGACTACCGCCTGGAAACCCAGCTGCAGGAGTCCGGCAAAACCGAACTCCTCAAGATGGTCAGGGATATCACTGACATGGTGGAAATAGCCTATGTACGCCAGAAAGAGGCCCTGGGCCTGGGGCACGCCGTCCTGACCGCCAAAAACCTCGTGGGCAACGAACCCTTTGCCGTCATGCTGGGCGACGACATCATCCGCACCCCCTCCACCCCCGGCATCGGCCAGCTGGTGGAGCAGTTTAACCGCTACCAGGCATCCGTGCTGGCAGTAGAAAAAGTCCCCATGCAGCAGATCTCCTCCTACGGCTGCGTAGCCGCCAGCGAAATCGCCCCACGCACCTTTAAAGTCAGCGACATGGTGGAAAAACCCCCCGTGGCCGAAGCCCCCAGCGACCTTGCCATTATCGGCCGCTACATCCTGACCCCGGAGATATTCCCCATACTGGAGCAGACCCGCGCCGGCCGGGGCGGCGAAATCCAGCTGACCGACGCCATCAAGGCACTTGGCCACCAGCAGGACATCTACGCCTACCTCTTTGAAGGCAAACGCTACGACTGCGGCGACAAGCTGGAATATCTGAAAGCCACCGTGGAACTGGCCCTGATGCACCCGGAATTCGGCGAGCCACTGGGAGAATTTATTCGGAGCCTGAAGCTGTAGCCAGGCCGCTGTCTCCCATCTGCGACGCGGGAGTTGGAAGGGAAAAAGCAGGGCCTCACGCAAAGCTACCAAGCAGTCTGATGTTCCTGTGAATTATCGTCCAGGACGGGTGAATACATAGTGGAGGGGGGCTCATGTCGGCGAGAGATTCAGAAATCGTTATCATGGCGAAAGCGTCTTCCAGATGCTGACTCACAGAGAAAAACTTGCCTTCAAGGGCCTCTGAACCTATACTTCTTCCATGAGTAACGACAAAGTGAACAATCCTCACGATACATTTGTACAGGCTGTTCTGGAGCACGCGAATGTTGCCCAGGATTTGCTCCAGCATGAAATGCCAGCGCACATTGCTGAGGCTTTGGACTTTTCCACCCTGCAGCGCATTGAAACGACCTATGTCGATGATGACCTGAGAAAAACCTACAGTGACCGGGTATTCCTGGCCAACTTCAGGGATAGTGACAAGCAGGCATTCATCTACATGCTGTTTGAACACAAGAGTTACCCTGATGACTGGTGTAGTCTGCAGCTTCTCAAGTATATGAGTGCCCAGTGGCAGAAGTACCTTCGGGAGAACCCTCAGGCCACCAAGCTGCCGCCCATTATACCGCTGGTGCTGTACCATGGTGAGGACAGGTGGCGTCGCAAGGAGATTATTGACTTGCTTGATGTCAGCGATCCTGAGTCCATGGCACCCTACACACCGGTTTTTGACTACGTGCTGTGGGATGTGTCCCAGATGGATCAGCGGCGGCAGATATACCGGTCTGATACCAGTGCATTCTTGATGATCCTGCACCACGGTCGCCGGAAAAGTCTCAGGGAAATCCTGCCTACCGTTATGCTGCTGATTAACAACGCGAATCATGACAAGTGCACTACACTGGAACTTCTCCATCAGTTCCTGACCTACGCCGTAAGCGTCAATAGCGACATCGACGATCAAGCAATACAACGCTCGCTGGATGAAATACCTGAGCACAAGGAGGCTGTTATGAGCGCAGTCATTGAGAAATGGGAAGCAAGAGGGGAAGCAAGAGGGGAAGCAAGAGGGGTGCATAAGGGCCAGGCCCAAATCCTGTATACCCAGATTGAGCGCCGCTTTGGTTCTGTACCACCAGCGGTACATAAGCGCATTGCCCAGGCAACTGAGGAAGAGCTCTCCCGCTACGCCATTAACATTTTTGATGCCAAGACGGCTTTTGAAGTGGTGGAACTCTCTCTGTAGGGAGTGCCCCTCCCCCCCCTCCCCCCACACACACAGACTTCCTGGGGGGGGCAACTGCCGGTGTTGCCCAGGATTTGCTCCAGCATGAAATGCCAGCGCACATTGCTGAGGTTTTGGACTTTTCCACCCTGCAGCGTATTGAAACGACCTATGTCGATGATGACCTGAGAAAAACCTACAGTGACCGGGTATTCCTGGCCAACTTCAGGGATAGTGACAAGCAGGCGTTCATCTACATGCTGTTTGAACACAAGAGTTACCCTGATGACTGGTGTAGTCTGCAGCTTCTCAAGTACATGAGTGCCCAGTGGCAGAAGTACCTTCGGGAGAACCCACAGGCCACCAAGCTGCCGCCCATTATACCGCTGGTGCTGTACCATGGTGAGGACAGGTGGCGTCGCAAGGAGATTATTGACTTGCTTGATGTCAGCGATCCTGAGTCCATGGCACCCTACACACCGGTCTTTGACTACGTGCTGTGGGATGTGTCCCAGATGGATCAGCGGCGGCAGATATACCGGCCTGATACCAGTGCATTCTTGATGATTCTGCACCACGGTCGCCGGAAAAGTCTCAGGGAAATCCTGCCTACCGTTATGCTGCTGATTAACAACGCGAATCATGACAAGTGCACTACACTGGAACTTCTCCATCAGTTCCTGACCTACGCCATAAGCGTCAATAGCGACATCGACGATCAAGCAATACAACGCTCACTGGATGAAATACCTGAGCACAAGGAGGCTGTTATGAGCGCAGTCATTGAGAAATGGGAAGCAAGAGGGGAAGCAAGAGGGGTGCATAAGGGCCAGGCCCAAATCCTGTATACCCAGATTGAGCGCCGCTTTGGTTCTGTACCACCAGCGGTACATGAGCGCATTGCCCAGGCAACTGAGGAAGAGCTCTCCCGCTACGCCATCAACATTTTTGATGCCAAGACGGCTTTTGAAGTGGTGGACCTTTCTCTGTAGGGAGTATCTCTCCCCCCCACCTACTTGCGGGGGGGGGCAACTGTTGGAATACTGCCCCAAAGCAGCACTCACGGTGAGAATCTGGAGACTGTTCTGGTTGATGGAACCAACCCAAACCCGGTGGGGGGAGGGGGAGCCACGTCAGCAGGTACCCAGAATACATCTTCACAGTCAACCTTGGTTGCGGGGGATGCTTGAATAGTACCCACATGCCAATACAACGCTCACTGGATGAAATACCTGAGCACAAGGAGGCTGTTATGAGCGCAGTCATTGAGAAGTGGGAAGCAAGAGGGATACTCAAGGGCAGACAAGAGGGGATACAAGAGGGGATGCTCAAGGGCCAGGCTCAAATCCTGTATACCCAGATTGAGCGCCGCTTTGGTTCTGTACCACCAGCGGTGCATGAGCGCATTGCCCAGGCAACTGAGGAAGAACTCTCCCGCTACGCAGTCAACATTTTTGATGCCAAGACGGCTTTTGAAGTGGTAGATCTTTGATCCGAGCGAACCGGATTCAGAGGAATACGAGAAAACCAAAACCCAACAGGGATGTCCACGATAAATAGGATAGCTGGTAGTGTGCAGACTGTAGGGTGGATAAGCGCAGCGCATCCACCAATAAATTTGAATCCCTTGCCATCCAGGAACAGCACACCTGTATTTTCTGCAGGAACACAAAAGCACTCAGAACAGTGCGTCTCGTTATCAAATACTGCGCTACATGCTCAGGCGCTGGGAACGACATGTCAGTGAGAAGCGCAGCCTGCGTTTGCCACCTATTATTTCCCTGCTGCTTCACAATGGCAAGGACGGCTGGAAAGACAAGCGAATAGCTGATTTACTTCACCCCAACACCAGAGCTCTTTGCACCCTATACACCGCATTTTGAATATGAATTGCTGGATACTGGCAAGGTCAATCAGGATGATTTCGCTCCAAGGTGGTGCAATCGGCATCCTCTCATTGAAAGTAGCCACACAGGATGAAACCGCAGAGCACATTGGACATATCATCCAGTTGATTTTTGACATGGCCGAGCACTGTTATGTATCCTACACACAGCCACAGGTGCTTCTCTGAGCGGCCTGTGGCTGCCCTGGATAAGAAAGCTTACTTATCCAGCTCTTTTTGCAGGGCCTGCGCGTAAGCTGCGCGAGCAGTCTGGGCAATAGCAAGCTGCTGCTGCAGCTGAGCCATCTGCTGATCGGTAACCCGCAGGTTGGTGATCTGGTCACGTGCCCCTTCACTGAGTTCATCGAGATTGTAATTTTTGCCGTCAATGGTAATGGTCTGTTTTTCTGCCATGTATACTACTCCTTAGTGTGATAGACACCAGTAAGCTCAGCCAGCAATTTTGCCGCGTACACTCGCCTGGCAGTGTAGCATATTGCCAGCTGATTTTTCAGATTTATGATGTGGTTTTCCATAATCTGCTCTTTCGTAGCCGCATCGTGCAACGCCACCGTCTCGGTGATCGACTCAGGCGCCTGGGCGAAGCCAGTGAAGACGTCAGGCATATACTCCTGATCTGGCTGATAATTCCGGGCACACTTGACAGCGCAGCGGGCAAACTGAGGGTGCAGCTGAGCTGGTGTACCGGCGAACGCTCGCCGCCAGAGTCTGCCAATACCAGAGGCCAGCAGCAAGGTGGGTATGGCAAGGGCTCCGGTGGTGGTAAAAAAAGCACCCAGACTGCTGGGGGTCAGCTGCATATGGGTAAGTATCCAGTACCAGCCAAAGACTATAGGCACAAAGGCCAACAGGGCACCAGACCAGGCACTGCGCCACAGTGATGTCGTGGGCAGATAGATGACTGTATCCTGCAAAAGCCAGCTTTGGGCAAAGCTTGTGGTGATTTGCGAAGGGCTGAATCCTTTACCCATGAGCCTTGCCACTGCATCATCAGCACTGCTGCCTGGATGGAGTTGAGCAAGATGGCTCTCCATACTCAGCCGGGCACTGCGACTGGCCAACAGAATAAACAGGTACGGATCACCCTGGGCCTGACGCAGCAGTGTCTGCCGAAGCAGGTCATCTTGCCAGAGCTGCTGCAGAGGGATAAAGTTTTTTACCGAGTACACCATCGAACTGACAGCTTAGCCTACAGCCAAAGCTTTGAGCACCGGGAGGCGCTTTTCAGCGAACTCCTGAGCATTTCTGGAGAGCTCGGCAAGATTATCCTCGGTACTTTCCAGTGTTTTCCCCTCCTTGACAAGCTTCTGCCCCTGGGAGCCAAGTATCTGCCAGGCATACTGCGCCCATTGCTGAGGTTCGGTATGCCCCAGCCTTACCGCAAGTAAAAACAACTGATGAATACGATTCACAGGGACACCGCCACCGATAACCGGACTGGCAAGAAACGAAATTTCACTGCGACTGCGAGCCATATCACAAATGTGCTGGTTGAGCCTGTCTGTATATACTTGAGCTGTCTCAATCGTTTTTTCATCCTGGCATGCTGCCAGGCTTCCGCTTCCGCTCAGAACCAATACGGCCTGAACTATCTGGATCAGCGTGATATTTCTGCTGGCAAGGGCCTGTTCAATCTGCTGAATACTCCGAGGCTTCCAGTCACCAAGATATTCCAGTATAGGGCCATAAACACTTTCATTCATCACTGCCTCACCCAGAGCACCCTTAATTTTCAGGCTGATATCCTGGGGATGCTGAGTAAGAATCACCACGTGCTCGCGCAGTGCAGCAGCCTGTTCCAATGGTGCAAGACGACGCAAGCCTTTGCTCCAGTAGTCACGACGAAATTGCTGATTCATACAGAAGTCACGCACCATTTCCTTCATTATAGGATCATGGATTTTCGAAAGCAGCTGCTGCTGTTCAGAAGTGAGGTTAAGGGCATCAATATGATCGAGATAGTGGGCAGAACAGGCATAATCAAGCCTGGCTTCTTTGAGCTGCGCTGAGAGTTGCATGACACTCATGGGGAGCCAGTCACGGTTAAAATATTCGTGGGCAAGGTAATGACGATCCTGCTTCCCCATGTCTTCAAAACGCTTTGCAACAATAGGGTTCGCCTGAGCATACAGAGGGTTCGCAGCCATGAGATCCCTGGCAAAACCCATGGCCTGATCAATACGCGCTGCAATGGGAAGACCTGGAGCACCCATGCGGTTTGCATGGGTCGTAAGGAGCTCACGCCATGGAATCATGGCTGCCCAGCCCGGCTGCGAGTTATAACTTATATAAACAATGCCACCCGGTTTGAGCTTGCAGCGGATGAAATCAACAATAACCTGGCGATTGCTCTCATTAATCCAGCTCCAGATTCCATGCAAACCGATATAATCAAACAAGGGCAGCCCATCACGCCTTACATAGTCAGCAAAAGTATCATCGGCAAGGTGCACAGCGGCCCCACTTTGGGCGGCAAGATCCTGCGCAAAGGATACCTGAGCAGGATTAAAGTCCGTTCCAAACCACGGAATACCACTGGCTGCGCCGTGCAGGTTAATACTGACCCCCTGCCCAAAGCCCAGTTCACATGCGTTGTATATCTGCGGAGGCTGCAGCCCACTGTGCAAAAAGGCAAGCTGACATCGCCGAGGATTCAGTTCACCATAATATCCATACAAATATCCAATTTCTGCGACATATCCATCGGTCCAGGTAGTCATGCGGCAACTCCATAACCGGCTGCTGAAAAACCTCCATAAGCGACATTGCCCGCTGCCACTTGTCGTGCAATGCACGAAGAGTACGCCTCATTTCTCATTTTGCGGGTGCCTTGTATATCTTGGTTTTTCAGTTGCCTGCCTGATTTAGGTATTTAGCAAGCTGCTAAAACTTCAGTGTATCATCACCAATTTCAAAATCGAGACTATCCTGGGCCAACAGGTGTTCATGAGCACGTTGATTTATATACATGCTTCGCGCGCGCTGTAATAGCTCCATGCGTTTTTGTGCAAAAAGCTGGGCGTAAGCAAGCGCAAGTGCATTTTTTTTGCGCAACTCATAGAACTGCAGCTCGTCTATATTGTTCAGGAAACCTTCATTAATTCTATACAGCCCTTCAACGGGAGTAATATCATCACCTTCTTGAATCCCCAGTGGCCATGGCTCAATAATGTTCGCCTTATCAAGCGACTGCACAGCAGCATCAGTCGCAATTTTATTTTCAGTTATCTTTTGCAGGAAATGTACTATATTTTTCACTTCAGCTGCATGTTCACCTGAATCATCAAAAAAAGCTATATGTTCTTGATTGGCATGTATTAACCCTGAAGACTCATCAATGCCCAAGATTTTCTGACCCGCGTCAGCAACACGAATAAGCCCAAAGGGATAGCTTCTCAGTGCCGCAGGCACATAGCCACCCACCCATTTTCCAGCCGGTGTAATAAACCAGTTTTCATTGTTCTTCAGTGCTGCTATGGCTACCAGCTCAAGCTCACCAGTAGCATATCTTACAAAAGCCAAAGGCAAAGTTGCAATAACATCAGCCAACTCTGCTATCACAACTGGTATAATATTAAATTTTGAAGCAAATCTATAATCCTGGAACTTGGACCAGGATAAAGTCTTATATTTTTTTGCATTTAATGGAACAAGATCAAACAACTTCAACTCCCGATTACTTTCGGATTATACATGAAAAGCCCCGGCTAGCCGCCGGGGCTTTTCCAAATTCGCGCCAATCAACTACAAGCACACAATAAATCTACATTTATCCGGCTTGTATTTGATTTACACTTAAACCGTAAGATCGAACAGTGCAGTAACCTGCGCAGCTGTTACCGTAGTTACACCTTGCAACTTCAGAAGAACCTCGCCTGCGTCGAAGTTGCCATCACTGTTACCGATCACGAAGTACGTGTCACCACCATAGTAAATGGCTGTCACGTCTTCAGCAGCAGCGTCAAACTCCTGTACACTTACGTTATTCGTAGTCGCTCCAGACATCCCCGCATCCAAGAGGAAGGCAACAGCGTCATTCAAATCATAAGTGTCAGCAACAGTACTTGCTGCTATTTTATCTGTCCCGTCAATGTGGAATGCATCTCCACTGTTAAAGTCTGTAATGGTTACAATGTTCTTATTCTGGTAAGTACTACCAATGACGAACTTGTCATTACCAGCGCCACCAGTAATAGTGATGTTTTGATCAACGTTCACATTAAGGTCAACGGTAAACACATCGGCGCTTACACCACCTGTGAGTTCTACTTCTGCACGGGCGCCGATTTCTATGGTATTTTTACCAATAGTACTTCCGTACACCGCTGCTGTAGAACCCGCAACTGAGGCTGCATCATCGACAATAACCGTAATTCCACCAAGCAATTCGGTTGCCGCGACCGTAACACCTTCCTGATCAGCCCCTATTGCATTATTACCAAAAGTCATGCTTCCATTTCCGTCTACCTGAACATAGGCCAGTTCAGCCAAGCCATTTACATTCGCATCTTCAAAAGTGAATACCTTGCCTGTAGTCAGAACCAAAGAATTCAGAGCAGAAAGGTCAGAGTCATCATTAATCTGGAAGGCACCCGTCGCCTTCATTTCAATGGACTCCACTTTACCAGTGATAAGCGTCAAATCACCTGCTGCGACATCGGCAACAACAGACTCAGCCTGGTTAGCCTCAATGGTTGCACCATCCAGCAGGCCTTTAGCGTCAATAATTACGGAAGTTGCAACCTGGGCGTTAATCGAGCCACCAAAAGAAGTAAGTTCATCACCTTTTACATGGGTCACGCCGATAGCTTCACTTGCTTTGCCTGTTGCCACGTTCAAGGTCAGCTGATCTGCAGCTGTCAGCAGTATATCACTGTTAAGCGCAGTGCGTGCGGCTACGTTCACATTCACAATAGAGGCATTGTTGCTTATAACCTCTATTTCAGTTTCGCGTGGGGCCGTCTTATCGTTCGCAGCATCACCTGTAGTAATGGTAAGCTCGCCATAGCCGTCGTAAGTAGCCTTGCCCACTGTGGCAGAGCCAGCGGTAGCGGTCTGCAGCTGCAGAGTCATATTTTCTGCCTGCATTTGCGCCAGCACAACCGAGCCACCGACACCCATAGTTCCGAGCACTACTTTCTCAAGTCCGGAAACCGAGGCGGCTGCGAACGTCAGCTCTTGAGTAGCGGCGCCATTAATGCGCAGCTCTTCGAAGTTCTGCATATTGAGGGCAAGGGTATTATCAGCAGCACCACTGGTGGCATTATTGATCGTCAGAACGTCATAGCCTTCTCCACCATCAAGGGTTGCGATAATGTCGAGTTCGGTTCCATCTACAGTAATAGTGTCTTTACCGGCCCCACCCATAATGGTTGTGAAAGTGCCAGCGCCTGCGAGATTTGCTGTCACCGTCCCTGTTGCCGCTGAGGCATCAAAAGCCGTAACACCAGCTGCGACAGCAGTAATATCAACATTCCCTGAACCAAGTACGGAAATAGTCTTCGCTTCAGTAACGCTGGTCAGATTCACGAAGTTATTCCCTGCAACATCCAAAGAAAGGTCTTCGATACCAGCAATACTTACAGCAAGATTAATCTGAGCGGCAGTAGTTGTTTTGGCACTACCTACGCTATTCAGCGCGAGGGTAAGCGCGTCGTCAGAACCGCTCACTGCTGCGGCAGCGTATGTGAAGTCGAGGGTCCCCTCTTTTTGCCCGTTGACCGTAATAACATCAAGAAGCTCTTTAATGTTAGTTACCTTAACGTCTTTCGTAGTGGCATTCACCACGTACTCTGTAACGCCCTCTATACCATTAGCATTAAAGGTGCGCGCGAAATTGCTCTCATTGGTCAGCTCAATGGTCTCCACGTTTTTGAGGTACCCGTCACCGGTAAAGCCGTTAAAGTTGGCACCCAAAGCAACTTTCAGGACGTCGTTACCCTCACCACCGTCAATCTGGTCGCCCTGATCAAGGGTGCGTTTGGAAGCGAGGTTATCGGTAACTGCGATGATCGTATCGTTACCAGCAGTGCCTTCAACCACTTCCGCGCCGGACACCAGTGTAAATGTCTCACCTGGAACCTGCGTGGCCTCGTCAATTACGTCCTTGGCACTGTCTACAGTGGCAGGATCTTCGGTAACTCCGTCGAGCACTTCAGAGGCTTGGGCCTCATCTTCAATGCCAGACTCGGCAAAGTACGTGGCTACGGCCTTTTTGTTGGCTGCTATTGCCTTATCCTTGGCGGCTTCGGCTGCATTGGCACCTTCTGCGGGATAGTTGTCAGCACCAGCTACCAGTTCGGCAATCAGATCAGCACGGCTCAGTCCAGCTTCAAGGGCGGCACCCCAGAAAGCAAGACCTTCAGCGTCAGCAACTCGGCCAAAGAACGCCTGGTATGCTTCGTTCAGGAATGCAGTGTTGTCAGCAGAGGCGAAGGAGCCGGAGCTCTCAATCATGTCTGCTGCCACTTCAGATTTGGTCTTCCCTGCGGATGCAGTTTCCAGGGCTTCCAGCTCGGATTTACGGGGTGCGCGTCCGAAGCTTGCTACATAAAGCTCAATAATTTCTGCGGTTGTAACGCTCATACATTAACCTCTCAAATTTGGATTTTACCTATAACTGTCTTTCTCTGCCGATCAATCAGTGTCCCCTTGGCCACCTCCTGCAAACAAACGGGCCACAGTTCGCCATGATGAAACCCTCCTTTTTTTGTAATCGAGTTACGTCACGATGATTCCCGTTGCAATCTACAGGAGATCCAAACGGCATCCTCTACACATCGATTAGTTTTTAATGATTCAATGACCCCTTGTCAAGCTCTTTTATATGTTTTTTCTATGGATTCAGGTTGTTTTCCCTGTGGTGCATGTTTTTTTTTTCGCAAAAACCTCCTTCTTCGTTGAGACAGGGTGACTCGGCGACGACGCCAAGTTCCGCCGTTAAAAAAATGTGTTTTTCGTGTCAAATCGCATCATTGCTGCTGCGCGCCAGGGCGAACGAGTCGTATATGGCTGAGTTGCCAGTTGTCGTAGGTATAGCTGTGTCCGCTGAGGAAGCGTATATTCCAGGATGCGCCCGGTCGGCGGGGTGCGGGACTGGATGTCCAGTAACGTTCACTGGGTGTGGCGGGAAAGATTCGGGTGTTGATGGTTGGCTGGGTACAGGCGTTTTCCATGAGTGACGCGAGTTCTTTTACGTTTGGAACGCGCCAGTCACTGTACTGGCTGTGGGTATGGGCCTGTGCATACTCCAGTGCCTGTTGCCAGGTAAAGGTGATGGCCTGGCCTGTGCAGGTTGTTCCGTCCCATTGCTGGCCTTCACTGCATCGTTTCCACATGAGGCCGGTTCTGGTGTCGGTGACGGTTGCATCGTGGTGCTCCACAAACTGGCTGTCGGGTGTGGTGGGGGTAATGGTCTCACGACAGATGTGGGCGGCACGACTGCTGGCACTACTGATGCTGATAATTACTAGTGCGAGTGTCGCTATTATGGGCATTTTGCCTTTCATGGCTTCTCCTTGTGGCTGCGCACGAGTCGCACGTGGTGAGCGATGTGCTTGAAGTTGGTGAAGTCGTTGGCGTTGCCAAAGTTGATGCCCCAGGCGAAGTAGTGGTAGTCGGCATTGGGGCTGGCGCTCCAGTACCAGCCTGCCATGGTTGCAGGGAAGTAGTCTGTGTCGATGGCGACTTTATGCTGGCTGTAGTCAATTATGGAGCGGAGCTCTTCGCGTGTGGGCAGGCGCCAGTCACGGGAGCCACACAGGGTGCTGATGTTGACTGCGATTATGTATTCGTGTGTGTTACAGGCCGGGAGGTGGTTTGTGCAGTTTTCGGGTTTTGGGGGGCTGGTTTGCACTGCTCCGGGGTTGCCTCCGTCGTCATATCCACTGGGGTTATACCAGGTGTAGGTGTGCTGCGCGTTATGAAGGCCAGGGCCTGGGCTCTTGCTTTCCCACATGAGGCCGGTGTGATTGTCGAGTACGCAGGACCATGTGGGGCTGCTGGGGGGGAGGGGGGTTCCATCGGCGCTTATTTTCGTGAAGTCAAAGCCTGCGTTGCCGTTGCCGATTTTCAGGATTGTTCCCTGGCGAGCGGCGAAGTCTCGTCCGGTATCGGCGTCCTGGCGGGGTGCTGCTGCCTGGGGGCAGGTGGTATCCGCCTGGCTGGCTGTTGCGCAGCTGTGTATTCCGGTGTCGTTGAGTTTGGTGGTGGCGCAGGTGATGGTAATTACGGGCTGGCTATGGGTGGTTATGGTGCCGCTTGGGTTCTGTATGCTGCAAAGTTGCTGCCATGGATGTTGTATTATCTGGATGTGATAGCTGGTGTCGGGGGCCTGGGTGCCGAGGAAATAGGGGGTGTTGTTGGCTGTGTGGTCAATGTGGATGGGGGGGTGCTGGTTATATTGTATTTGCAGGGTGTGATTCTGGGCTATGCCCTGGATGGTTGCCTGCAGCGGAATGTGCTGGGCGGGGGTGTCGGGCGGGGTGGTTCCCGGCTTCTGTGATATGGGATCTGTGCTGCTTTTACTGCCACACCCTGCGATGAGCAGGATGATGACAATCAGGGAAAAGGCAGGGCGTCTTACGGGCATGTGCGGTCCTTCAAATGATTATGGGGTTTGCAGGCGCAGGGCGGTGTAGTATTCCCTGGTCTGTATGTGAATGCCAGGGTATGAGGCAAACTGGGGCAGGATCTGTTCTATGGCGTCTCTGTGTTCTGTGGGATAGGGCCAGTAGTGGGCAGCCCAGAGCATGTCTATGTGAGGCAGGACTACGGTGTCTGCTGTAGTTTCGGTGAGTAACGTGATGGTTCGCGATACAAAGTGTTCATCGATGACTGCCATGGGATATTGCCGGAGTGTCATGGGCCAGTTGGCACGGGCCTGGGCGAGGTTTTTATCGCCACCGATGTTATAGGCCCGTATCCGGGCTGCTGACGCAAGGTAATTCACCAGAAAGTCGTTGCGGTAGGGTAAAAAGGCTACGTACTCTCCGGGGCGAGTGTCGAGCTTGAGATCGACGAGTATGGTTTGCTGGATTTGTTGAAATGCCTGGTAATTTTTATGATTGCTTTGCCACTTGCGCTGCAGATGGGGAAGGTTGCTGGTGATAAGCAGCGTGAATGTCAGAGTGGCAAGAGTGATGCGCTTTGCGCGGGGCATGGGTGTGCGGGCGAGGGCAAGGTTAACAATTGCCCAGCTTCCAAGCATGCCGAGGGCGCTCCAGCGGTAAGAGGCACGCATGTTGTTAAATCCGGGAAGATAACGGGATATCACGGCATTTGCGGTGGGAGCGATGGCATGGGATGCTTGCATTCCTCCATCGGGCGTAGGGTGCGGTTTGGTGGAGTTGATTTTCAGCGATGGGCCCAGGCTCATGTAATAGCCAATCGCGGCAAGCAACACCAGGATGGTGACAATTTTGCGGGTGTGCTTCAGGGTCGGGTACAGGGCTATGGCGCTGGTGAGAACAAGGGGCAGGGCAAAGGTGGTTACCCATACAGAGGCGTCGCCAAAGTAGGTTTCAGCGCTGCGAGGGATGCTAAGACCCAGCGCGTCCCAAAACCAGTGAACTCCCTGGGTGGGTACGGCGATGAAGCTGAGGTCGAGTCCCCAGCCCCGAAAGAAGCTTATTGGAGCGCGTTCGTAGGTGCTTTGACCAATATACAGGGCAAATAGGGTGTAGGCAAGGCTCAAGCCAAGGAATATTACGGGAGCCAACTGGAAGAGTATTTGGCGCCGCTGGCTGGGGTTCTGCCAGTAGGTAGCAAGGTATATGGCTGCTGTTGCGGTTGCAAACATCATGAATGTATAGCCGTCCATAAAGATACTTATGAGGCAGAGGGCAAGGTAAAGTGCTATGGCGGGTTTTCTGCGGGGAGAGGACTGGCGGCTGTGCCAGGCAAGGTTCAGGGTGCTCCATATGTAGGTTGGCAGGAGGGCTATGCCCATGGAGAGCATGGAGTAGCTGGCGTGGTTCCAGATAATGGGCAGGCTCATCCAGGTGAGGGCACTGAGAATGGCGAGGTTTGGACTGAGGCCAAGGTAACGGCTCAGTCGCCATGCACCGTAATAGGCGATAGTAAACCAAAGGGCGGCCATGGTGGCATATGCATTGGGGGCTTCGAGGCCGAGGGCCAGTAAAAGGGTGGTAGTGTAGGCTCCTGCCAGTCCAAAGGCAATTGCTGCTGGTTCAGGGGCTCCCATATTTGTGGCGTGGATAGCCATGAGTGACTGGTTCAGGAACGACTGCCCAAACCCGACTGTCCAGACTGCTTGCCCGAGAGTGGGTATTGCAAGAAAGGGCACTGCGCCCTGAATCACAAGCACGATAGGAATGGTAAGCAGAAATAGAAGCCGGGTGTTGCTGGTTGTTGGCTGAGCTGCTGTTGTCATGGTCAGCTTCCTGAAAAGGGTGAGGTTTGCTGTTTGCTATGGGTGGTGGCTAAAAAAAAGAGGGCTATGTCTGCGATGGTTGTTATGACGCGGCTGATGGCTATGGCAAGAAGCAGGTGGGCTTCATGGGCTGTGTGTGTCAGCAGGAGCAGCAAGATGGCTTCGCGAATGCCCAGGCCAGCTGGCGCACCGGGGGTTATGAGACCGATGAGCCATGCTATAATATAGGCTGCGGTCCAACTGGTAAGCAAACTCAGATCCACAGGGGTTCTGGTGATTACGGTCATGAGTATCGCAAAGGTAAGGCCGCTTATGCCAAGGAAGAGCACCTGGAGGGCGGCTGCTTTGTTGGCGTCGGGGCCAAAAAATCGCCTCAGGACTCCCAGGAGTATCATAACAAGAGTTATGTACAGGATAAGGAGGATGGGGATGCCGGGAACTGATATGGTCATGTGGTGACTCAGCAGTGGGGGGATAAGAATGAGGAACAGGCTGCCGCTGCCGACCATGAGGGTTATTTCCCAAAATGCCGATTTCAGGAGCACGGTGGCTTGTATTCCAGCTGCCATGCCAAGTGTCTGGCGTCCGGCGAATTGAAAGATATTTCCAGGGAGGTATTTGGCGATGTCACTGGCTCCATAGGCGTAAAGGGCCCATGCCCAGTGAACGGGGGTCTGCTGGGCGTGGAGCAGATGGTACCAGATACGGGCCCTTATGGGGTTTGCGGCGCTGTAGACCAAGCAGAGTAAGGGTATGGCGAGCCAGGTGGCGGAGGTTATCCTGCCTGGATCCAGTGCATGAATGTTCTGCCAGAGGCGCTGTGCGACAAAGACTATGGCAATAAGAGCGATAAGGGTTCCTGCGGTGTGGAGGAGTTTTTTGTGGTGCGTTTTCATAGTTTCGAGGCGGTATTGTTCTGCATGAGGCGAACTTCCTCAAGCAGTTTACGGTTTACGCTGAGCAGGTCGGCGATGAAGGCGATGAGCCCGGTCTGAAATCCCATGCCCATCAAAAGGCCTGCAAGAATAAGTGACTGCACATAGCCTTCACCATTTCCGGTGAAATAGTAATAGAGAAAACGCAAGCCAATGGAGAAACCAAGGGCAAAAAGGATTGCGCCAATGGTCATAAAAAAGCGAAATGGCTTATAGACGACGAAGATGCGAATAATGGTAATGATGGATTTTTTTATGTAGCTGGGGATGCTTTTGACGAGGCGTGAGGGGCGCAGATCTTCGTTGACGCCAACGGGTACGGATGTTATGGCCATGCCTTTCTGGCCAGCCTGAATAATGGTCTCAAGGGTGTAGGTGTACTCGTTAAAAACGTTTAAACGCATAGCGCACTCTCGGCTCATGGCGCGAAAGCCACTGGGGGCATCGGGTATGTCGGTTTTGCTGGCGACGCGAACGACCCAGCTCCCAATTTTCTGGAGAACTTTTTTGACTGGAGAAAAGTGTTCGATGGCGCTGATGGGGCGCTCACCTATGACATAGTCGGCCTTGCCTCCAATTATAGGGGCGACAAGGGCTGGTATGTCAGCGGCGTTATATTGATTATCAGCGTCGGTGTTGATGATAACATCGGCTCCTTCTGCCAGGGCCCGCTTTATGCCGGCCATGAAGCCTTTGGCCAGGCCCTGGTTCCTGGTGAAGCTGACGATGTGATCAACTCCGCATCCTCTGGCAATTTTTACGGTGTCGTCGGTGCTGCCGTCGTCTATGATGAGCCACTCTACGATTTCAAATCCCTCCACGTGGCGCGGGAGGGCTGCAAGAGCAATGGCGAGGGTTCCTGCTTCATTATAGCAGGGTATCTGGATAATAAGTTTCATGGTACTCCCGGTTTTGTTAATTTCCCCCACAGGTTCTGGGCGCTTTCCTGCCAAGTGAGCCAGGGCAGGTTCTGGGAGGCTGGGTGCTGTTCGCTGCGGTATAGTTCAAGCCAGTTAGTTATGGCGTGAGCAAGTTGCTCCGGGTTATGGGCCTGGAAGTACCAGGCGTGCTCCCTGGCGACTTCACGGAAGACAGGAATGTCCCTTGCTATAATGGGGAGGCTGTGTTGAGCGGCTTCTATAAGGGGAAGCCCAAAGCCTTCGCCGTAGGATGCTGCTATGAGGCTGGTGCTGGCTGTGTATACTTTTTCAAGGTACTGGTCACTGATGCCTTCCAGCCAGAACAGGCGGCTGTCAAGTTCAGGATGGTTCTGCATATACTGTATAGTCCTGGGTATATCGCGACGGGCTTCATCTGGCAAGCCTTGCCACCCCTCGCGGCCAACGATTACCAGGTTCACATTTACCTTGTTTCTCCAGAGTATGTCAAAAGCATGGAGCACCTGCAGGTAGCCTTTGCGTGGTTCGATGGTGCCGACCATGAGGAAGGTGGGGCGCTGGCGCATGTGTTGCAAAATGGACGATGCTTCTTCGGGGATTCCGGTTGTGGGTGCGCTCTGGCTGATATCAGCTCCGTGGTGGGAGTGCTGAATGGTGAGTGGCTGTCTGCGGTTGGCAGGGTGCTGTTTATACCACTCCTGCAATTGCTGCGCTACGGCGTTGCTGACGCATATGATGTTGTGCGCGACTTCAGTGAGCACTTGCAGCCACTGGGCGAAGGGTTGATCCGCCCCTGGCGGGAAATACTCTGGATGACTGAGTGGAAGCAGGTCGTGTACCATAAAATGGATGGTGACTCCCTGGTTGGCGAGCGCTGTATAAAGGTTGTGACGATATGCAGACAGTGTCTGGTGCAAGGCGAGTTCTGTGCTGAGAAAGTGGTCGCCAGGCCAAACTTCAAGGGGTTCTTCAGTGAGAATATGGGTGGGTATGCCCAAAAGGGTGCAGGTATAGTTGCGCGCGTAGTAGTAGCTCCAACGCTGATTGCGCTCAACCAGGCATACGGGCTCGATGCGATAGCCTTGTGGTGGCGCCTGCAAAAGAGCAAGGAACAGAGCACGGGTAACCCGCTCAATGCCGGTTCGAAGGTCATTGGTGCTGGTGGCGGTCACGTCAACGAGAAGCTGTTGCTGTCTGGCTGGGGCTGGAATACTTTTGCCTATTGCCTGGGCAAGTTCGCGCAGGCAGCTCTGATCGTGGTTGGCGGTGTCTGTTGCAAGGGTTCTGATAAGGCCATGGGCGGTGCGCATGGCCTGGTTATGAAAACTTTCGATGTGATGGGTGTAGTGGCTGGCGCTGTGGCAGGGCTGGTGGCGATCCTGCACGTATTTTACTGCTCTTTTTCCAATTTCTCCGCGCAGGGGTTCGTTGCTTTGAAGCGTTTCGATTGCGCGCGCTAGTTGCTGAGGTTCAATGATATCCGGGAGTCGAAAGACGGTGTCTTCCGGAAGTTCGGCTAGATAGCCATGGGCATTGACAATGGTTGGTATGGCATAATTGAGACAATCGAGAATGGCAGCGGAGGTTTCTCCCCTACTGTCAGTGCGCAGTTGAACGGCTATGTCCGCGGCGGCAAGCCAAAGGTGATAGGTACTTTCGTCTACCCACTGAGTACACTTTACGTTCGTTACACTCTGGATGCTCTTTTTCATGATATGACTATAGGGGTCACGGGGGTCGGAGGCCCCAACAAATACGAGTTGCATGTTCGGATTATTGCTGAGCCTGGAATGTGTCCATGCCTGGCAAATCAGGTGACTGAGTTTGGTTGGCGCTATGTGTCCAAAACTGCAAACCATAAATGCCTGCGGATCTATGCCAAGTTGCTGGCGAGCCTGCTGGCTGCTAAGTGCATGGGGAGTCGCACGCGGCAATGGGGCAAATGCAATTACATCAGAAACCTGGGGGCCGTAAGCGTTTTCTAGTACTGCTTTTGAGTGCTCTGAATGAACAATGACACCATGGGAGCGCCTGAGTACATGAAGGCTGCAGGGGTAATTTTTAATAGCTTGTTCTGTGCCGCTGTCGCCACGGTATTTTTGCTGCAGAGCGAGATAGCCATGGTCATAATAGAGCTGCCGCGAAAAATGGGGTTCAGCTGTGTTTTTTTCCATATGCTCGAGGATGCCACTGAGAAAGGCATCGTGAAGCACAACGGTACCAGGGTGCTGCTGCAGGAGAGAAAACATGTAGTCATGGTATGCTGAATTTCCAAACTGATACAGTATTCGCTCATAGGTGTGAGCTGTGCCGGGAAATTCCTGAAGTTTTCGGTGCTTCAGGTGTTGCGCTATCCAGGAGTTTTCCATGAACTCCTGGTCAGAAAAAATTTCTATTTGATAGTACTCGCTCAATGCTGGCAACAGTATGGCGCTGTGATCAGCAATGCCACTTTTCTGAGGGGGCAGGGGGGAAAGAAATGCCATTGTCGGTTTATGTTGTCTTGCCGGGCGGGTCTGGACTATTTCGGGGTGCTGTGCTGCTTGCTCAAGTGCCACCAGCGCTTTTTGTGCTGTTTGCTTCCAGCTGAATTTCCGGGCTTGTTTGAGTCCAGTGGCGATGAGTTGCCTGCAGTAGTCATGGTCTGTGAGTGCCTGTTGAATTCTCTGTCGAATTTGATCTGTATCGAAGGGATCAAACATGGCGTGGGGGTTTGCAAGGACTTCGGGAAGACTGGTGCGGTCTGAAGCGAGTGCGGGGGCGCCACTGGCCATGGCCTCGAGCACGGGAAGGCCAAAGCCTTCATGCCAGGAAGGGAAGACAAATACGGCACAAAGATTATAGAGGCAGGCTAATTGCTGATCGTCCACATAGCCGGTAATTACGGTTTCTGTTTCGTCAAGCCCGGATTGTCGGGCCTGGTGTTTGAGTTGACGGGATTGCTCAGGGCTGAGCTTGCCGACAAATACAAGTTGATGTTGTTGGCGTATGGTGGCGGGTATGCCGGCATATGCCTGGATGAGTCGAGCCAGGTTTTTGCGATTATCGGTTCCACCGGTATACATGACAAATTTCCCGGTAATGCCGAAACTGCTCAGAAATATTTGAGCCTGGTGATTCGGTATGCTCCTGGGTGCAAAGTGACTGTCACATGCAGTCCCGATGATACTTATAGAAGATTGGGGTAATGTAAGGGCATCAAGGCCTTCCTGAGCACTGTGCTGGGATATGGCAAGGTGCGCATCGGCTTTTTTCAATTGCTTTATGGCGTTTTGGTAGAATTCCCGGTAGCGGTGATCCTGGAGATAGGTGTCGGGATTCAGCAGGGGAATGAGATCGTAGAGCACAACGGCGACTGGTGTGCTGGGATCGTGTTGCTTCAGGCTGACTACGGCGTCATCGTAGCATCCTTCAAAGAGACTGGTGATGAGTACTCTATCTGGCTTAAGGGCTGCAATAGCTGCTTCCCGGATGTATGTGGCGTTTTTACGGCGCTGGGTATTGTCACTCAGATGAAAACTGACTGGCCCGGGCGAGCACCACTGATGGATATGGTGCTGCGGAAGGTGACCACAAAGCTCACTGCGTATTGCTTCAACGCTTTCCGGGAAGTGAGCGCTGAGCATGATGTGAATTTCATGATGCCCTGCTATGGAAAGCAGAGCTTTGGTAAGTGACATGGAGTAACGGCCAATTCCGCGGTAGCGGCTTGCGGTCTGCGCTCCCTGAAGGTCTATTACCACTCTCATGTGTCACCTATCTTCCTTTGCTTCGCCACTCTTTGTAATTGCCGATAAATTTCGCAGGCGTGAGGACCAAGCTCTGATACTGCCTGCAATGCAGCTTGAAAATTGCCTGGGTTGCGATAGGTAGTGTATTTGCGGCGCAGATAATTTTCAAGCGGCGGCGCTATAGTGATTACTTTCGTGCAAAAGCGGGCTAAGCGTGGGTATTGCTGCAATTTGTGGGCGATTTTACCTATGCTGAGGTTATGGCGCAAGCGTTGAATACCTGTGCGCATGTTGCGCAAGTAACTGGCAAGGGTACGCAGGGGCTGTGTTATACGCCAGGAACGACTGTTGAATACCGCCTCCATGGTCTGTGCCAGTTGATAGGTTTGTGCCTGCTGCCGCGTAAGCTCTGCATACACTTGATGCATTTCGTGCTGCATGTGAGACTGCAGCTGCTGAAATTGCCTGGCCTGAAATTCGAGTTCTGCAGAAAGCGCATGGGTTGTTTGCTTGTGTATGTTATCAATGTAATCCATTCGCCCATGGATGGCTTGGTCATAACGCTCACTGAGCTGCGCCAGGGTTGTGCCTGCCGAGGTTTCAAAGAGCTTGTCGAAACGTTGCACATACTGATCCAATGAGTTTTTCTGTGCAATAATCCCATAGTCTGGACTCACTGCATGGAGTACGTCATAAAAACATATGTTTTTCTTGCTACCGATGTCCTGAGGTTCCTGAAGTCCTACTATGATACTGCGCATAAATCCGCTTTGCTGAACAAGAAACTGGAGCAAGGAGGCGGGAACTGGCCGCTGATGCGTGGGATCAGTGTAGAATTCACTTGTGGCTACAAGCAGGTTATCCGGATTTGGAGTTTCAAGTATCAACAATCCTGCTGGTTTTAATACGCGCATAGCTTGCTGAATCAGCTCCTGCTGGGTGACAAAAGGCAGGTGCTCCACAAGATGAAACGCACTGACCACAAGTTGGCTTTGGTCTTCAAGTGCCCGCAGGTGGGTAAGGGCATCTCGCTGCTGCACGTTGAGATTTTTGCCGTAGCAATATTCAAGCATGCCGGAATCAAGGTCCACTCCCTCGGCATGAAATCCAGCTTCACTGAGGACTTCAAGCCATTCACCTCGCCCGCATCCAAGGTCTGTGACGCAATGGGGGGGGGCGTGTATTTCCTTTAATGGTAAGACAAATGGCAGGTAGAACTGAAGCCGTTTGCGTATCAGTTCAGAACTGCCTCGAAATTGTTTTTCAAACTGGCTGTAAAATGTGCTTTCACTCATAGTCTATTTGCACCTTGGTTGGAGGAATCCACGCATTGCCAGAGAATTTCTCGCGACTGGTGTTCGTAACGTCAAAAACAAGTGCAAGGTCTTTCCACTCATAATTGTTTTTCAAGTGATTTTCGGCACTGTGAAGCGCCGTGCTGACAGAATAGCTTCCCACTCCAAGGTTTACCGGAAATTCTACACTGTAAGTAATTTGCTGCTGCGGCCGGAGATTGAAAAGCACGTCCTGAGTATAAAAGGTATTGGTACCAAACATGACTTGTCCATAACGGTTTTTCAGAGCATATCCAAACACAAGTTCTGCTACCGGCAAAAGAACTTTTACCTTTACCTGCAGAGTGACTCTCTCACCAACTTCCAGCGTATCGGTTACCTGCCCCTTATGGTTGCGAATATAAATTTCCTGTGTCTTCACTTCTGCTGTACCAGATATGACTTGCCTGCTCGCGTCAGCGGTGCTGTTAATAGTTATGCCGCTGCCTTCTTTGTGAGCGATCAGGGCATTATAGTAGTCAAGCACTTCCGAGGGAGCCCCTTCCTGCTGAACGCTCCCTTGGCTCAGGAGTATAGCCCTATTGCACAGAGTTTTGATTGAGTTCGCGTCATGGGATACAACGATAAGGGCGGTCCCCTGCTCCCGGAATGAGCGTATGCGGTCAAAACTCTTATGCTGAAAGTACATATCACCTACGGAAAAGGCTTCATCTATTACTAAAATTTCAGGCCGATATGCGCTCACTATAGCGAAGGCTAGGCGGGCCTGCATACCGCTGGAATACACGCGTAAAGGAGCATCAAAATATTCATGGATTTCTGCAAAGTGCTCGATCTGCTCTATCTGCTGCTGGATCTGCCTGGGCGTAAAACCCATCAGGCCAAGACTGTGCTGAGCATTCTGTCGCCCGGTGAGCTCTGGGTTAAAGCCCATTCCAAGCTCCAGGATTGCTCCTATTCGTCCTCGAAGAGTCACGCTTCCTTCAGTTGGGGGAAGGGTTCCTGCTATTATTTTCAGCAGTGTTGACTTGCCTGCCCCGTTTTCACCAATAAGGCCTATCGACTCGCCAGCCTGCACCTCAAAACTGATATTACGCAGTATCCACTTTTCATGTTGTGCCGTAATGCGGGGAAAAAACCAGGAGGCAACTCGCGACAGTTCAGAACGGTAGCGCCGGTAAGACTTCCCGACACCCGATACGGAGAGTAAACTGCTCATAGCGCGTCTGCCATTTCCATACTGGCTTTACGGAAAAGTACCAGTGAGAGACCAAGTATGCCCAAGGCCAAAAATGTCAGTACCACAATGGGAGTTATTTCGGGCCTACTATTGTACACCAGCAGACCCTGATAGGCATTTGTCAGGTGGTACACGGGATTGAGCCAAAGTACGTGACGCAGGCTCTCGGGCACGATCGATACCGGGTATACAATTGGGGTAAACCAAAATAAAAACTGGAGGACTATTGGCACTAATTGCCCCGTATCCCGAATGAAGACATTAAATATGCCTAGTATTATCCCAATTCCTGACGCCAGAAGAATCATAACAAGCATAAGCAGCGGCAACCAGAGAATATGCACCCCTGGAAAATGTCCAAGCGCGCTGAATATTGCCATTATGACAAGAAACAATACAGTATGATTGACTATGCTGGTGCCTATAATGATAAGTGGCAAGGTTATCTTGGGAAACGAAACCTTTTTTATAAGTGACGCATTGTCAATAAACATGGTTAAGCACCTGGATATAATTTCAGCAAAAAGGCTCCACGCAAGCACTCCCGCTGAGAGGTAAATTGCATATGCATAGGTATTCTCTACCCCAGGAAGTTTCGCTGAGAGGATTCCAGACAGAATAAACGCAAATACTGCCACCTGAGCCAACGGCTGCAGAATCATCCAGGTTGCGCCAAACCGACTGCCGGCAAAGCGTATTCGGAGTTCATTGACTATAGATGATACTATAAATATGCGGAATTGCCAGGCACTTCGAATCAGGTGCATCAAAGTTCACCTGATGATATCAAATAAGAGAGTTGTTTGGTCTTTTCCCTCATGAGCTCTTCGTCCACTCGAGACTCAACATTCAGACGAAGCAGCGGTTCAGTATTTGACGACCTAAGATTAAAGCGCCAGTCCGAAAAACCCATGCTCAAGCCGTCAATGAAATCCACAACAGCGTCTGATGATCTGTAATAATCATGTACCCGCTCAATGATTTGTTGCGGGTTGCTTACGGTAAAGTTCAATTCACCGCTGCAGGGATAGGCTTTTATGCGATCATCAACCAACTGGGCTAAAGTCTGGCCTGTTTGGCACATGAGCTGCGTTATCAGCAGCCAGGGAATCATTCCACTATCGCAGTAGTGAAAGCTGCGGAAATAGTGGTGGGCACTCATTTCACCTCCATAAAGTGCGTCGTACTGTCGCATGTACTGTTTCATAAAGGCGTGACCCGTTTTGGACTGTATGGTTTTCCCCCGGGCTTGCTGTACCATCTCTATGGTATTCCAGGTTAAGCGCGGATCATGAATTATTGTCTGACCGGGGTGTTGCTGTAAAAGCATCTGGGCCAGCAAACCTACTATATAATAGCCTTCGATAAAACGCCCACTGGAGTCATAAAAAAAGCAGCGGTCAAAATCCCCATCCCACGCGATTCCAAGGTCAGCCTTGTGATCAAGTACGGCCTGGGCGGTTCTGATGCGATTTTCAGGCAAAAGAGGGTTTGGAACACCATTGGGAAAACTGCCGTCTGGAGTTTCATTCTGAAAAATAATATTATAGGGCAAATATTTTGCCAGCTCTGCGACCACAGGACCAGCGCAGCCATTGCCGGGATCAGCGACAAGAGTCAATGGACGCAAATCTCTGTCATTGACGTAACTGAGCATGTGCTTGACGTAGCTCTCGCGCAGGGAGCGCTTGCTAATACTGCCCTTGCTTTCACTTCCGGCGGAGAGCCACGATCCAGAAAGAATTTGCATACGGATTGCACGCAATTCGGCAGAGCTCAAAGGAACTGCGTGAGAACCCACCAGCTTCATGCCTCCGTACCCTCTCGGGTTATGACTTGCAGTGACCATAATACCGCCATCGGTGCCAAGTTCAGCCGTAGCGTAATAAACTTCCTCGGTACCACAAAGGCCAAGATCAATGACGCTCACCCCGGCGTCGTTGAGTCCCGCGACTAAGGCATCGGACAACTCAAGGCTTTCGTGCCGCATATCATGTCCAACAACCACATTCTCAGAGTGAAAAAGTGAAGCATAAGCTCTGCCTATATTATAGGCAATAGGTTCATTCAGTTCTGTTGGAACTTTACCGCGAATATCATAGGCCTTAAAACAATCCATGCATTCGTCCTCTACATGTATTCTCAACAAGCAAATAACGGAGCACTATATCAGTGACTGCCGAACACTTGCAACGTAAATTCGCAAGAAATCAAATCTAGTGACGCGATATCGCTCCCTTGACAAATGCGATCTTGAGGAGTAGTTTTCCGAGTTGGCTTTGGGAAGACATATGAAGAAAAAGAGCAGAGAATCGCCAGTAAAATCATGCGGAAGCCTGGCGAAAAGACAAGCAATGCCAGGTGCACTGCTCGGCTACATTTTGTACATGCGTAAGGGAACGGGATGTCATATCTTCACAATACAGCAAAAATTTTCCTGTCAATTCTGATGATCCTATACGCCGGAAACCTGGCAGCAAGCGAGGTTTTAAAAAAAAGAGCAACCATTGATCTTTTGGGTGCCTACTCCCTCGCACTGGAGAATGACTCACGATATCAAGGGAGCATTTTCAAACAGCAGGCTACCCAGACCTACCGAGCTCAGGGCCGAGCAGGTTTGCTGCCTCAGCTTTACGGCAGAGCGAGTTTTACAAAAACACGGGATCTTGATGCTGACTTTAATAAAAACCAGGAAACAAGCAGCTACGGTTTGACCCTACGACAGCCAATGTTGAATCTTGAGTCTTATCATCGTTACCGACAGATCTCTCTGCAGGCCGATGGTGGAGACATCGAACTGAGAATAGCTGAGGCTGAGCTGAAGGTTCGGGTAGCGCAGGTATACTTTCAACTTCTGGCGGCTTTTGATCACGAACAACTGCTGGAGGCTGAGCATTCAGCCATTGAACAGCAACTGCAGCAAACCCGTTCAATGCAGCGCAGGGGTCAGGCTACGATCGCAGATGTCAATGAGGTGTACTCAGAGCTCCTAAGTGTGGAGTCCCGCATAGTAGAGGCGCGTAGTCAGCGCAAAATCGCTCAAACGATGTTCGAACGCATCACAGGGGTCACACAGGCTCATCCTGCACGTCTTGCGCATGCGGGAGAATACGTGCAGCCGCAGAGAGACTTGGGCGAATGGCTTGAGGTTGCTCGCCGGGAAAACCTGGGTGTTTTACACCAGAAGCTCGAACTAGAGATTGCTGGCGCTAGTGTCAAAGTTGCATCAGCAAGGTATGCACCAACTATAGACCTAATAGCTCAATATGTGACAACCGATGAAACGAGTGATATGCTGCCGCGCGACAAAGCAACGGTCCTTGGGGCCTCGGTGCAGCTGAATGTACCACTTTATAGTGGTGGAAGTACACGCGCTGCCCACAGGGAGGCGCAAGCAGAGGAAAGCAGAGCCAGATCCAACTTTGACGAGGCGCTTCGCGAAGCGGCGCAACAAGTTACTGATGCTTACCTGCAAATCCAGGGGGCTTCTGCACGAATTTCTTCGCTCAAGCGGACAATAGAAGCAAGTGAAGTGTCGCTGATCTCCATGCAACGAAGCGTTGAGGCTGGTGTCCGTACCCCTGTTGATGTGATGTACGCAAAGCGTTCGCTCTTTTCTCATCGCAACCGGCTGCTCCAGGCACAGTACGACTACATCATTGGGCAACTGGCTCTGTATTTCCATGCAGGTATGTTGACTGGTGAGCATATGGCCCAGATGAATGATTTTTTGGAATCGAATTCTCAGAGAGGTGAGTATTGAGCTCGCAAATAAATACATCTGCCCAGGGCGAAAAGGGAGAACTACGCTCCCTGTTGTATACGTTCAAGTCTACATTCGTTTCACTCGGCGTGTTCAGTTTTATTATCAACATGTTAATGATTCTTCCAGCTGTTTACATGCTGCAAATATATGACAGGGTTTTAATGAGCTCCAATCAGACGACACTACTTATGCTTACTGTCATTGTAGTTGGACTCTATGTGGTCATGTCTGCTCTGGAGGGCGTACGCAGCAAGACTATGGTTCGCGCTGGAAATAAAATGGATGCGCAAATCAGCAACCGTGTGTTCGATACTGCTTTCGAGCGGGCACTCAGGGGTGCATCCACTCGTGCATCACACACGTTTAATGACATAACGAATGTTCGTCAGTTTCTCACGGGAAACGGGTTGTTTGCTTTTTTTGATGCTCCGTGGGCGCCGATTTATATCATCATTATTTTCATGCTTCACCCTGCCTTAGGAGTTTTTGCCATAGTATCTGCAATTATCTTAATTTTACTGGCACTGTTGAATGAGTGGGTAACCCGGAAACCACTGGGAGAATCCAATAAATATTACAACGAGGCTTCTGGTTTTGCGAACATGAACTTCCGCAATGCCGAGGCTATTGAAGCCATGGGCATGCACAATAATGTGCGTAATCAATGGAAACCAAAGCATGAGACCCATATTTACCTGCAGGCAATGGCAAGTGAGAGGGCTGGCACTATTCAGGCAATAACAAAATTTGTACGCATCAGTGCCCAATCGCTGATTCTGGGCTTAGGTGCTTACTACGTTATTCAACAAGAGCTCACTGCAGGGATGATGATTGCCGGCTCAATTCTGCTGGGCCGAGCTCTGGCACCAGTTGACCTGCTCATTGGAACCTGGAAGCATTTCCTGGGCGCAAGAAATGCGTTTAAGCGTCTTGAAGAACACTTTGCACTGTTTCCCGCTAAAATCAAGACCATGAGCCTTCCTGCGCCCAAAGGCTCAATCACTGCCACGAATCTTGTAGCTGCTGCCCCAGGTAGTCGGACACAAATACTACGGGGCTTAAATTTCGAAGTACTTCCCGGTGATACCGTTGGCATAGTAGGGCCAAGCGCCTCTGGGAAATCTACACTTTCACGCCTGCTTGTCGGGGCATGGCCTCCTGCTGGAGGTTCAATTCGACTCGATGGGGCTGAAATTCATCAATGGGATAAAATCCTCTTAGGCCCTTATATTGGATACCTTCCACAGGATATCGAGTTACTTGAAGGTACCGTCTCACAAAATATTGCTCGTTTCGGTGATATAGACTCCATCAAAGTCGTTAATGCGGCAAAGGCTGCCGGCGTGCATGAGATGATTCTGAAATTCCCCGATGGCTACGATACCTTCATTGGCGAGGGGGGAGTCGTTCTTTCCGGTGGGCAAAGACAGCGCATAGCCCTCGCGAGGGCTATCTATGGGGAACCAGTGCTGATTGTTCTTGATGAGCCGAACTCTAACCTTGACGACGTAGGAGAAGCTGCTCTCGTTGAGGCGATCAAGTACCTGAAGCAGCGTAAGTGTACAATATTCGTTATTACTCATAAGACCAACATCCTGAGCACAGTTGACAAACTTATGATGCTGACCGAGGGTCAACTGAAAGCTTTTGGCCCGCGAGACGAGGTATTGCGCTGGATTCAGCAGCAACGCCAGCAGACATTAAAACAACAGGGCCAACTCGCTGGCCAGAATGAGCAACGCTAACTATGGATGGTTCTTCTATGCAACAGCAAATACCAAACACGAATATAAGAGGCGTTCTTATCGCGGGCTTTCTTCTTATTGGCCTGGGTTTTGGGGGTTTTTTACTTTGGGCGATTACTGCGCCCCTGGGCAAAGGCATTGTCGCCGAGGGCGTAGTCTCCGTAGAAACAAACCGGAAGGCGGTACAGCACCTCTATGGTGGAATTGTCGAAGAAATCCTCGTGCGTGAAAACCAGCTCGTTCAAAAAGGCGAGCTTCTGATTCGCTTAGCCGATTCGAGACCCCGAGCTGAGTATACAACGGCGCGTTATGAACTAATCAGCGTGCAGGTGCAGTATGCGCGACTTTTGGCCGAAAGGGGCGGGCTGCCAGATGTCATTTTCCCACTGGAGGTCCTGAGCAGCGATGATACGGAGGTTGTCGAGCTGGTTCAAACGCAACGAGAGCTGTTTGAGCGACGAAGAAAAAGTTTACAAAATGAACAGCAGATTATTTTAGAAAACATTGAGGCTCAACAAAAATATATTGAAAGCCTTGGGGATGTCCTGGCTAGCCGCGATCGCCAAATCATGCTGCTGAAAGAGGAGCTTGCTGGTCTGCGTGAGCTGGCCAAAGATGGCCATTACCCGCGCAACAGTCTTCTAAACCAAGAAAGGGCTCTTGAGGAAATCATAAGCCGCCGTTCTGAAGATTTGGCTGCTATTGCACGCACGCAAAGCAGTATTACTGAGTTGCGTTTAAGTCTGGTAAAACTTGAACAGGACTTTCACCATGATGTGGAAGCACAGATCAGCGATGCCCAGCGCAGGCTCGGCTCCCTGCGTGAACAATATCATGCTGCAAAAGACATATTGCAGCGCACAGATGTTCTTGCGCCCGAAAGCGGTATTGTACTCTCACTATCGGCTCATACGATTGGTGGTGTAGTACGCGCTGGAGAAACGGTAATGGAAATTGTCCCAGTGCATGCAGAATTGATCGTCGAGGCAAAAATCAGCCCACAGGATATAGACAGAGTACACCGCGATATGCAGGCCGATCTTCGGTTCAGTGCCTTTGACGCAAGGAATACGCCTGTCATAGAGGGCGAGGTGATCGCGGTATCACCGGACAGGCTTATTGATGAGCAAACAAGAATGCCTTACTACCTCAGTAAAATAGCAATATCACCCGAAGAATTACAAAAACTTGGAGCAAACAACCGGCTTGTGCCCGGTCTTCCTGCCGAGGTTGTCATAAAGACCGGCGAGCGTACATTACTCCAGTATCTTATTGATCCTTTCCTTGACCGCCTGTTTGTTTCATTTAAAGAAGAATGAGATCTGCAAAAAACTTTCGGTTTCCTTCACTTCCTTCAGAGCTGGTCATTAAACCGGACATTTACAGGGGAAGTGCATTATTTGATAAGCCTGCGCGCCTGATGTACCACGCAGGAGCTGTGTTTATTATAATTTGCTTTCACTTACTGATAAGCACAGTGCCTGCAGAAGTGGCTATTGCAGCTGCTGCTTCAATACTCGGCTGCCTGGTAAGTGCCTTCGTCTTACAGAAACTGAGCCTTTACCCTGGATCACCTTCTCTTATCCTACCCATTTCTGCAGTATTTCTGACGCATATTCCCATAACCATTATTTGCTTTACATTTCTTTCATTATCTGCCTTCGCTCTCTTTTTCAATCTGCTCCTTGTGGGGATATGGCTATGCATTTGGTATTCAGCAGGTTGCCGGTTGCCTGTGCGCATAGCAGTTATCCCAAGCACGAGTAGCCATGCGCTTTGTTCTCTGCACACAAAGGTGGCAACAACCTGGGAGTACCTGAATGCGCCATCACAACTCACTTCTGTAAACGTTGCCTGGGTAGCTCGGGATCAGACAACCGAACTTTCTGCTGAGTGGAGCAAGGCCCTTGCAGCCAGAGCCTTGCAGGTAATCAGCTATGCTGAGGCAGCAGAGATGGTCACGGGGCGAGTGATCAGGCAATTTAACAGTAGTAACGAGTTGGAAAGGGTCGCCAGGAAACCCTTTAACAGAATAGGGAAAAGACTCTTCGATCTACTTATTGCTTTGATGGCGATGCCATTCCTGCTTCTTGCCATCATATGTGCAGGTACTGCCATAAAGTTTGAGTCTGGGGGGAGAATCTTCTTTCACCAAAAACGCATGGGGCATTGCCAAAGGGTTTTTACCATGCTGAAATTTCGCAGCATGTTCAGCATAAAGGACTCTGGCCACCAGCCAGGTGACTGTGACCACGAACAGTATATTACTGCCGTCGGCAGGGTCATACGCAAGTATCATATTGACGAGCTGCCACAGGTACTGAATGTGCTTGGCGGCCAGATGAGCCTTGTTGGGCCTCGGCCTGAAGCGCTGGAGCTCTATTACAAATATGTTTCTGTCATTCCAGAGTTCAGACTGAGGCAGGCTGTGCTTCCCGGCCTGACGGGATGGGCACAGGTGGAACAAGGATACACCAACAGCGTTACTGGTGCAGCCTGCAAATCAGAGTACGATCTCTTTTACATGAAACACTTTGGGTTCTGGCTCGACCTCGTTATCATAATAAAGACCATTGGAGTCATACTGCGAAAGCCATTTTCGCATGCGAGCGCCTGAACCTAAGCATTCTTCAATTGCCTGCGTGTTTTGAAGTATTCCAGCAAGCTGCAAGAGTTCAAGAAAGACACTATCTCGGACGTTTTCTCTCTGAAAGCACGCGCGCGGTGCAAGTGGTTTTTTTAGCTACCCAGTGGATTTCTTAGCAGGGGTGACAGCGCAGTCAACACGCCATGGGGGAGCAGCAGCATAACTGGGGATTCATGGCAACACCGGCCCACTGCCTGTTACTCCACCACGGACGAGTAGGAGATAAGCAGGTTGGCTTTCTTCCATATCGTGTTTTACGCTTGTGCTGGACGTGCCACCTTCACTGATATTTACCTTCCAAACCTGGAAATCCCCTGTAATGCTTGCGGGTGACGATGTCCAGTAAAGACCATCTGGGACGTTGAAAACGTCGTTGAATCCTGAGTTGTCACATAAATCAACTACAGAGTGAAGTTCTTTTATATTTGGCAGACGCCAATCATCATGCCCTGCATACTGAATTTCCTGGGCCAGATACAGCACGCCATTCGTACCGGTTATCGCTTCGGTCCAAACGGAAAACTCCGCTGGGTTTAAGCAGCCATCATTGTAGTCTGCATCGTCCTGCACTGCGCACTTCATCCACATCAGTCCGCTGTTGGCGTGCAGGACAGTGCCATCTTCCTGGGGAAGGTAGTGTTGCCTGTGGTGCACTCCCTGGCACACGTCACCAAAAGAAATGCTGGAAAAAAGTATTGTGATTACGGCGGCAATAAAAACCTTTAAGAACCTGTTATGCATAAGAACCTCCACGTGGCTCAGTAGGGAGCGCACACTGCGCGATATCCCCACGCTTCTGCGATATTTCGTACTTTGAGTTCTTCCATTCCCGTTTCAAAACTCACTGCCCAGGCATGGGTATCGTCCCCGGTAGATGACCAGTAAAAACTCATAATGGAGTCAGGAAAAAAAACGTCACTGATTGCAGGTGCTTCGTCATCAAGTAGCATTTGATAGTCAATCAGTGAACGCAGCTCTTCGCGTGCAGGCACTCGCCATTTTTCACATCCACAGAAGCCTGAATCTGGAAGGGGGAAGTTATCCCAGATGCCACTTTGATTTCCGTCAGCCTGCCATAGCAGGCCAGTGGTATTGTCACGTACGCAATCCCAGTCATCTGGCCCCGCCTCTGACAGTACAGCGCCAGAGGCATCAATTTTCTCAAAGGCAAATGAGTTTGTGCCATGATAGGCGTCCTGCAGGGGAATCTCAGGCCCCACTGTACAATCGGAGGTGCCAAAGATAAGGTCGTCATCCGTCACGCATGTTGATATGCCCGTATCATTCAGAGGGGCAAACATGGGAATGTTGGAAAACCAGTGGATATTGACATCATAAACGTTCGGGTTTTCACCAAACACCAAAGAACCACTTCTAAAATAAACCCAATGCGAGCTATGGATATCCTCGAAGGGGTCACCCATGAGACTTGTGGCAGTGTCGAGGGTTCCTGAAAAGAGAGGAAGCGACTCAGTACCCCCGTGCCCGAAGAAGACTTCCGAAGGGTTCCAGGTTTCAGTGTACCTGAAGCCCGGAGCGGCCTCGATCCAGAGATAGGTTTGTACGTCCAATTCAGAAGAGAAAAAATTAAACAGGAAGGCTTCGGCTGCAGATATAAAGTGCCTGTTTTCTTCATACTCTACAACAACAGCGCCTTCAATTGTTTCGCCGGGAAGAAAATCACTCATGATCAGGTATACTGCATCCTCTAAGTCATGGTTTGGTACATCCCTGTCGTCGTTGTCAAAGAGTATCAACTGAAAGTCTTCACTTAGGTTTACTGCATTTTGCAGAGCTCCAGGGTCGCTGCTGAAGATATAGCACGTACTGTTTCCGCTTCCAAATTCGCCTGTAGAGCCATCTACACTGCATACAATATTATCCCAACAAAGAGGATTTGGTGGTTCACACTGAAGCTGAGCGGGAACCAACCGCACATAAGGATCATTGAGAGAGAACTCTCCATCATCAGGGAATGCAAACCTCCCAGCAGGTATCCAGCTACAGTCATCCATCCCGCAGTCGATTACGACTATATTTTCACTGAGCAGATCAGTTATGGCAATATTCTGAACGTCGCCAAAACTCAGATACTGAATGTTCGTCAAAGTATCTGTGCCATCAGGTTTTACTACAGTATAGCTCCCGCCACCATTGTCTATAACCTGGTACAATGTGTGATTTCCAACGTAAACAACAGTATTTACACCACCGACGCCATCGATTATGTCATCGCCTGCGCTTCCAATAAAAATATCATTATTTGATGTGCCGATTAGATTGTCATTTCCAGCTGTACCGGTGATCGCATCTGCCAGCAGAAAGACTTCTGCCTCTGTAAGGGCGCGATCAAATATTCGAGTTTCGTCAATGGCTCCCTGGAAGAATGGACCATCTTCATCCGAGCTTCTGCCAAATCCGATAAAGCGATATATCCCATCTGGATCGCGCATGCCATTAATTAGGCTATTATAAAAACTAACCCCTGCACCATTTACCCAAAGTTGCATACCATTATCTCTGGAGTATATCGCTGCAATATGGACAAATTCACCAAGCGGGACAGGTCCTTCAATAGTGCGCCACGCACCATAACCCTGGTCTTCATTAACGGCAAAGCTTACAGAGCCTGTATGGTTAAGCGCCAGCTTGAACTCCCCCCAGCCATGGTTAAAAATCACCCACTCGTCATCTGCCTCAGGGAGCTCATCAACCTTGATCCAGGTAGATATGCTGAACTCTTCTGCGTCAGGGGAAATAATGGGATTGTATTCATGCGGCAGGGTAATATAGCCACCATCCAGGTACACGGCCTGGCCAAACCTTCCGGCGTCAAAGGTCACGCCCGCAACCGACGAAGCGCCATCGTAGGCGCCTTTAACATCTGCGACGTTACCATCAAAAGTGTAATGGGCAATGAGATTGCTTGGACCCTCTTCTGGTGCTGGCTGCTGGGCTGCCAGCCTGATTGGATGCAGACATATTTCAGCTTGAATTACAGGGAATTCCTCTGCTTCAAAATCAAGATTATCGTTTGACGCTATAAATTCTCCAGACTCTTCGTAACCGGGTACCCAACTTGTTCCATTGTAGCGATACAGTAACCATGTATAGGCTCTGCTGGTGTCTGAGGTAAAACACTTGGGGCCCGGCTGGTTACTGGCAGCGGTAATGGTGCCGATCCCCAAATCTTTTTCTGCCTGCTCCAGGGCCAACTGCTGCTGCAGCATACGGGTCAGGGTTGCACGGTTGAGGAGTGCCGGCACTACCGAAGAGGAAGCACTTGCCACGGAGAAGCCATCTTTGGGGTCATAATCTATTACTGGCGGTGAAACCGGGCCTACGGTGCCTCCTTCGCGCTCTGTGGAGAAGTACTCTACCAGTGTCCCTGTAATACGCTCTCCCGAATCCAGGCCCATAAGTTTTTGTACAACTTCAGATGTGTCGGCGAACGGGCTGATACTGTGCTCGCTTACCATAACGTCAAGTTCGATAACTGGAAAGCCTGGCTCACTGAGATCTTCCCTGTACCAGTAATGCTGTATGTCAATTTGTTCAAAATCAGTATTATAAATTAGGTTTTTTGTCGTTTTTGCCAGGCTATTGAGAAACCCTGTGCCATCAGCACCATAAAAAATAAGGCCAAAGGCGTTGTCGATACCGCTCCAGCCCATTAATTCGCCCAAGGTAATTTTATGGGAACTTGCGCCAGCAAAGTACTGTTGCATAATAAACGCGGGTTCTGTACTTGCAACTGCATCAACTTGCTCTGCTGCAATGAAGCTCATTGCATGGTTATCCATCAGCCCATAATAGCGCGCACTGGCGTTATCATATTGCCCAAAAAGATTTGACCCATGGTACCCCAGGTAAGCGTCGAGGTAAATGTGCTCCGGGATATCGAGTGTCTCATGAAGATAAACGGCTTCTAGTTGAACTGTGCCTGAGCCTGAAAATCCCAGTGCAGCAGCTGGGCTTTCCACGAGCCCGACAGGTTCACTATCCTCAACAAAGAACTCTGTTTTGTGCAGCAGTTGCAGTTCAAGGGGGGCGGGGTCATCGGATTCATTGACAAACACCCATTTCCCATGCAGGAGATTGATGACTATGTTATTTGGCCCCGGCTCTAAGGTTGCATAGGTTCGAACTTTGCTCATCTCCTCCCCATAAGCGCCAGATTGAATCACCGCTATCATATAACTTCCCGGTTCCAGCTCACTGATTTGCGTGTTCACCGTGCCACTTCCATAGGGTATTGACACTTCTCGCACGGCACTCATGCTCATTGCCATCTGGCCTGCGCTATCAAAATCGCCAGGGACATTGCACGTGCTTCTGATTTCCGGAGTGATGATCTCTCCATACGTGGGCTCACCTTCGCTGCTCATGCTCCAGGCAGCCACAATACAGCGTTGTAGTTTCACGATATCATCGTAAGATCCAAAAGGAAAAGGATAGATAAAAATATCAAGCTGCATTGTTCTGTCGTCAATAAAAGCAGCCTGGAGGCGATCTTCCTGTATTTGATTTACTGGACGCTTGATTGAGATATTGACACTGGCCTTTCCAGCACCCGGTGATTCCGGCAGCATTTCAGAGCAGCCGACCAGGAGAAAGAGCATTGAAAATATCAAGGTGACAGCACGCATGGTTGACCCCTTTTACTGAATCTGAATGTTTATTGTGGCTTTATGGACTTCAGGTACATTGTCATCAATAGGATCAGGCCAGTCCGGCTCGGGCTCCGGTTCTGGCTCGGGCTCGGGCTCCGGTTCTGGCTCGGGCTCGGGCTCCGGTTCTGGCTCGGGCTCGGGTTGGGGCTCGGGTTGGGGCTCGGGTTGGGGATCGGGTTGGGGATCGGGTTGGGGATCGGGTTGGGGATCGGGTTGGGGATCGGGTTGGGGATCGGGCTCGGTTACTGGTGGAGTGTTGGCTTGTTCATCAAGTTTCTCTTCCAGTGTCTGCTCGACGATAAAGATGAGTGTTTCATTAAAATCATCGCTCATGTCTGTGAAAACGTCACTATCAGATTCACCGAGGAGTATCGCTGCACCTGGCACCTCAGTTGTTCCACTTCCATCTGCGCTCTCGCCTGTCTGCGGCTGATTAGTGCCTTCTGCTTCATCAGCGTCTCCTTCAACTGCTCCACTCTCATCTTCTGAAGTTAGGGGAGCATCATCTGCTGCTCCGTCAGCGCTGGTCTCAGATTCACCTTCATCACCCTCTTCCTCTGGCTGCAATAGGCTTTCCTCTTCCATGGCTTCTGCTGCAGGTGGTAGAGCTGGGATAAACTGCGGCGGCTGACCGAAGCTGGCCTGGGCAATAAACCCAGCAGGTACATCAAGCATTAATCCGGCAGCAATAATAACACCGACTCCCGTGTTGACGCGCAGAACACTGTCCGGAAGGGCTGCAGCCGGGCCAGCAGGGGATTGCGGAGGCACGAGGAACACGTCCATGTCGGTACCACGGATACCCATAGTCGCCACGGGGGTATCTATTTTGACATTATCAGGCTGGGCTCTCCCAATAGCACCAGTAACAGAACGCAATCCACCACGAGCGAGATTCAGGACGCTGCTGTTTTCGCCATCATCTTCACCGGTATAGTTGTAAGTTTCTATAGTCAATTCACTGCGCGGACGAACGGCAATAAGGGCACCGTCACTCATACGGACCTGAGCACTGCTGGCTGGAGCGGTGGTAATAATGTCACCTTCATGAATATCATCACCACGATGCGCACGATAGGTGCGTTCCTCACGGGTGACTTCCACGGTACCGTGCACGAATTGAAACCTTCCGGCTACGGTCGACGCTACGCCTGTGTAACTGAAAACAAACAGAATTGTCACCACAACAACACTCATCCGATACGCTGCTGCATAAGCAGTACAGCTCACAAGGCAAGCACCTCTGCGGTGCACTGTACTATTTCCGCCAAGGCTTAAATTCATAACGCACACTCACTTTGGCAACTGTTCGCTTGTATTCATACTGATCCACATTGCTTTCCTGCCTGGCATGGCTAACTTGTGATTCGATGCGCAAGCGCTCGCTGAGTCGATAGCTTCCCCCAATAGAGATGCGCCACTGAGTGTCATCTCGGTCACTGTTGCACACAGCCGGGTGCAGGCTGCAGGCATAATCCCTTTGAATCCAGCCGAGGCGGCCATTGGCATCCATTTTCTGTGTCAATCGCCATGTAGCATTAATATCAGCTCCCAAGCTTCGCATATCACCGCTGGCACTGTCAGGCTGATCGCTGCTCAGGTAGTACGCCGTTGTGGAAAGAGTCAGTGGCTTTCCCGATACGCTGAGCATTTGCGCCAGTCCGCCACCAAGCACTAGAAAATCACCGTTATCTTCCGTATTCTGGTCATAGGAAAGACGACTGTATGTTATAAATCCGAGAGCGTATGTTCGCTGATTAATCTGATAACGGGTGTTTGCGGTGATACGGCCTTCCCGGCTCTCTTCATCACTGTCCCGCCATACCTTGGTCAGAGACGGTTCCAGCGATAAGCGCCAATTTCCAGCGTTTCGAATGGCTCCCGTCTCGGTGGTGAAATGGTGACGCAGGTAATCCGTAGCAGAGTATGGTCGGTATTCCCTGAGCCTGTATCCTCCAAAAAAACGCCAATCTTCGTCGGAGCTATACTGAAGGCGGTGGCGCAACACTATTTCAGAAAAAGCGCTCGCTTCTTCATCTATACGCACTGGCCCAGCGATTTCGTGAATAAAGGTTCCAGGCGCACTGCCTACATTCGTATCATACCCTGTTCCCGCCACTATATGCCCAGTGAGCTGCCAATGCTTTGGGGCACGCTTCTCTTCCAGTTCCGCCTGAAGTTGTTCTGCAGCCTGCAGTATCCGTGCTGCAGGCTGCATTTGCCTGACCTCATCAAGTAAGCCCTGGGCACGATTAAACCGATTAAGCTCCATATAGGCTCTGGCCAGAGCAAGTTTTGCATTCAGATTGTCTGGCTCAACAAGAACCAGTCTTTCCAGCGCCCATGATGCGCGTGCGGGATCACCTGATCGCAAAGCGGCAAGACCGAAAAGAGCGTCATAGGCAGGATTGCCAGCAAACTCGTATTCAAGCAACTCAAGTTTTTGATAAACGCCAGCATAGTCACGCTGCTGCATTTGCTGTTGGAGTTCGGCAAGAGGAGGCAGGGAAAGAGGTTGACTGGCCACAGAAACAATGCACATGTAATATACGACAGCAAACATTGCAAGACGGAAGACGAAACTCGTTCTGCCTTGCCAAGGGGGCTGATTCATTGCATCACCTGTAAAAGCTGCCCATAGGCCACATGTCAAGCATAAAGAGAAAAATACCTTTTCATCTCTAAAGCAATCTATTACTCTTGTCACATAATGTCAAATGCTGTTTTATCTAAGTGCGCATTATATTCACGTGATGCCGGAGGGCAAGTTGGCAAAAGTATACAATCGCAAATTACTGCCCTGGCAATATGTTGGCAGCTTGTGCATAGTATTGGCCTTACTTGGGGAGATGGCTGGCTTCTGGACATTGCGACTCATGGAGAGGCTTGAATGGCTAAGTTATGACCTGCGCGTACAAGCCACACTGATCGGCGACAAAGATCCTTCCATCGTTCTCATTGACCTGGACGAACGCAGCTTGAGCGAAATTGGCCAGTGGCCTTGGACACGTCACCAAATAGCCGAGCTAACCACGATCCTCTTTGAAGAATATGGCATCAGCATTTTAGGATTTGACATCGTCTTTGCAGAGCCCGAGGGCAACCTCCTGGCCCAGCAGTGGGGGCAACTGCGTGAGCGCTATCCCGATCTGCCGCCTGCACCTGATGTAGAGAGTGGAGATGCTATTCTGGCAAGCGCACTCGCAACTTATCCTGTGGTGATGGGCTACTACTTCCAGTCACAAGCGGGGGATAGTGACCCGCCTTCAAGCGGAGCATTGCCCATTCCGTTGCTCGTTGATGCTGAGCCTGAAATTATAGAGGCTGTTCCGTGGCCTCGACCTGAACGATTTACTGGCAACCTGGCAGACCTTCAACATGCAGCACTCGGGGGAGGCTTTTTTGACAACCCCTTTGTGGATGCCGATGGCGTC
Organism: Desulfurispirillum indicum S5; assembly: GCF_000177635.2. NCBI lineage: Bacteria > Pseudomonadati > Chrysiogenota > Chrysiogenia > Chrysiogenales > Chrysiogenaceae > Desulfurispirillum > Desulfurispirillum indicum. The sequence continues at coordinate 236,520 of NC_014836.1, read as the reverse complement.
TTCCGGCGTGTACCTGTAGTTCAGTACTGGGAGGGGGCACTCTATCCAAACCTTCCGACTGCCATGATATATACTCTGTTTGGGCAGCCTCCGGTTACACTGAAGGTCAGTGAAGGGGCTGGAATTATCCAGCTTGAAACTATCGAGCTCGGTGGTTTTGAAATCCCTGTTGATGCGCGGGGCGGCGCTTTGGTTCCCTGGTATGGCCCCCGCGGGCACTTTACCTACATTTCAGCAGCAGATATTTTATTTCGCAGGACTGACCCCCGTGCCCTTGAAGGGGCTCTGGCTATCTTTGGAGCCTCTGCTCCTGGACTGATGGACTTACGCTCCACACCGGTTGCCAGCGTCTACCCTGGGCCTGAAATCAATGCCAGTATGCTGGCGGGCATACTTCACCAGAGCTACAAAGCAGAACCCCCTTATACATTGGCAGCCGCACTGTTAGTTCTTGGAATAGTCGGCGGCCTGTCAACTCTTCTTTTTCCACGCCTGCAAGCAGTGTCCATTGTCGCCAGCAGCGCCCTGCTGGCAGCAATCCACACCGGTCTGAATTTGTGGGCCTGGCAACAGAACTGGGTGCTTCCCTTTGCATCAGGTCTAGTGCTGTTACTGCTACTCAGCCTTTGGCATCTTACTATGAACTTCTGGAGAGAAAGCCAACAAAAAAGCTGGGTTACTGACCGTTTTGGACAATACGTACCTCCAGAACTGGTTGATGAAATGGTACATACTCCAGAGTCATTTGGCCTCGAAGGTGAGCAACGCGATCTCAGTGTGTTGTTTTCCGATGTGCGGGGCTTCACTTCGTTTTCAGAAGGCATTGCCCCCACCGAACTCACCAATGTAATGAATCGCCTCTTAACACCAATTACCAAAGCAATCCATCAACATCGCGGAACCATAGACAAGTACATGGGCGACGCCGTCATGGCTTTCTGGGGAGCGCCACTGGCAGATGCGGAACATGCGCGGCACTCCCTTGAAGGGGCCTTCGCCATGCTGCAGGCACTGGAAGAGATCAACAGGGAATTCACGGCAGAGGGAATGAAAGCCCTTGCCATGGGGATAGGAATCAACAGCGGACCTATGAATGTCGGCAACATGGGTTCAGAGTTCCGCATGGCATACACGGTCATGGGGGATAACGTAAACCTTGGCTCTCGTCTGGAGGGTCTCACCAAGGCCTATGGCGTCAATATCATTATCAGCGAGGCTACAGCTACTGCTGCACCAGACTGGGCCTGCCGCTGCATAGACCGAGTGCGCGTTAAAGGCCGCACTACCCCCATCAGCATATATGAACCTATAGGGATTCACATTGAGCTGAGCTCAGAAACCAAGGAATGGATCAAACGGCACGAAAAAGCCATGAATGCTTACGCTCAACAGCAATTCCGTCAGGCATACGATGACTTCTCACATATAAGCCACGACTATCCCACAGACAATGTTGCCCGGCTCTACCTGGAGCGGATTGATCACTACCTCGCAGAGCCTCCTGGCCCCCACTGGGATGGGGTCTGGACGCACACAGAAAAATAAATTTAAAGTGCGGCGCTGCCCGTATTCGCTCGTCATTGCCCAGCGAACGCCTTGCGGCTAAACATTTTAATTGCGTGCCAACTATATTCGACGCATTTCAGCAAGTTGTTAACATCCACCGCAGGGTATCTTTCAGGCAAAATTGCCGCTGCCACCCTAATGATAGCAGGCGCTCATTGTTGCCATAAAGTTGACGCATCTCGTTCTTGCGCACAAAGTCTGGATTTATGCGTACCTGTGGAGAAAAATCCGCCATTTGCCGCAGCCAGTCCAGGATTTGACGCAGGCAAACTGCCTCGCCAGAGCACACATTGTAGACCCTGTGCTGAAGATCATCCGTTTCAAGCAATACTGAGTAAGCTCTTGCCACGTCCCGCACGTCTGAAAAATCCCGATAAACATCAAGATTTCCAAGCTCCAAACAAGGTAACCGATTGCGGAAGCTCTCAACAAGCTTAGGAATAAGAAAGTGTCCAGCCTGACCAATTCCCGTATAGTTAAAAGGCCTGAGGATAACAATATCCAAGTTTTCCTGGTATGCATTGCACATTTGCTCAAGTGCGTATTTACTCAAAGCATAGTGGCTCACTGGGTTGGCACAGCACGTCTCACTTAAAGCCCCCCCTGTGGCGTTACCATAAATGTGACCTGTGCTGGGGATAATTATACGGCGAGGTTTTCGTGAAAGCTTACTGAGCTGACGAAGAATGCTCAATGGCGCAAATAGATTTATGTCGTATATTGAGCGATCCTGACCGTGGGGCACAAAGGTAATAGCGGCCAGGATAATTACATAATCTGGCTCGACATTAGCGATGATCTCTTCCGTTTGCAGGGAATTAGTTATATCGCAAGGGATGAAGTCTCCCACAGGGCTGCCTCCCGGGTAGGCTGTGCCGTAAACCATGTAGCCTCGCTTTTGCAGCTCATCCTTCACGTACTTCCCGGTGAAGCTGTCAATCCCAAATATAAGAACTCTAGAAACTGTACCCATGGTCACGCCTTTGCAAGTCTGCCTGAACCATCATTTGGCAAAGGGCTTCCAATGTTGTCGTCGCCTCCCAACCCAGGACTTGCTTTGCTTTGGCTGGGTTCCCCACAAGCAAATCAACCTCAGCAGGCCGAAAAAACTCGGGGTTTACCTTGACAAGAGTCTTACCAGAGCGTTTGTCATATCCCCTCTCTTCTGCTTCTCGCCCCTCCCAGGCAATATCAATATCTACAGCGCGAAAAGCCATGGTTACAAAATCTCTAACCGTTTCCGTCCTGCCAGTAGCCAAGACAAAGGTGTCAGGCTCCTTTGCCTGCAGCATACGCCACATGCCTTCGGCATATTCCTGTGCATAACCCCAGTCACGTTTCGCATCAAGATTTCCAAGCTCAAGGCAATCAAGCTGACCACAAGCAATGCTGGCCACACCATCGGTGATTTTGCGTGTTACAAACTCTTTTCCGCGCAGAGGCGACTCATGGTTAAAAAGAATGCCACTGGCCCCAAAGATACCATAAGATTCGCGATAATTCACTGTCATCCAGTGCGCATAAAGCTTGGCGGCACCATAAGGGCTTCGTGGGTAAAACGGAGTTAACTCATCCTGGGGAACAGCCTGGACTTTACCGAACATTTCAGAGGTGGACGCCTGATAATAGCGAATGCCTGGATCAATAATCCGAATAGCCTCAAGTAAATGCACAGCCCCAATCCCGGTAATGCTTGCGGTTGCAATAGGTTGATCGAAAGAGACCCCCACAAAACTCTGAGCTCCCAAATTGTACACCTCGTCTGGCCGTAAGCGTCCAATAAGCTGTATTGCATTAGCCTGATCAATTAAATCATATTCAACAAGCTCCAGGTTTGGATCTCCAAGAACACCCAAATCTTTCATGCGCCAAAAGTTCACAGAACTTACCCGACGATAGGCGCCATAAACCCTGTATCCTTTCTCCAGCAGGATTTGCGCTAGATAGGCTCCATCTTGCCCCGTGATGCCGGTAACAAAAGCTTTTTTCATAATGTATCTCCATTGGCAGTTCTTGAAACAGTATTTGCCTGCTGAGATGCAACTCGCTGAGACACAGACTCGGAGGCTCTCGAGCAACAGGTTTGCATATTACCAGGAAAACCAAGAACATTTTCATACGTCTTTATGATTTCACAAGCAAAAGGATGTATATGAAAAATATCCTGAAATCTCAACAGACTATTTTGACAAAAGAGCGCATAGTTATTTTTGTTCTCTACAATTTCAATAACTGCCTGGGCCAAAGCCTTAGGGTCACCAGGGGGAACCACGCGCCCAGTGACCCCATCACGGTTAACCCATCCTACACCACTATGCCGTATTCCAGTGGATATTACAGGTTTGCCACAAGCCATAGCCTCAACCTGCACTATGCCAAAGGACTCGGATCGCTCCAGGGAAGGGAGCACAAAAACATCACAAGTTCGCAGAAACAACCACCGCTGCTCATCCGAAATTTCTCCAAGAAAATGCACACGATCTGCAACCCCAAGCCTGCGCGACAACTTTTCAAGTTTATTTCGCAATGGGCCATCACCTGCAATGACAATGACGTACTCTTTTGGTAAAAATACCGCCGCATGTACAAGAAAATTCAAGCCCTTATAGTAAACAAGTCTTCCAAGACTCAATACAACTTTTCGATTACCGAATGTGCTTTGAAGTTCCTGCACATGGTCTCCACAAACAAGATCAGCACCATCCGCACTAATGCCATATGGAATTATTTTTAATTTAGAGTGGAAAAATCGCAGATACAAAGAACCTTTTTTATAGGCTTCTGAGGATGCAATAATCACATCAGCTCGCCGCAACATCCAGCGAAGCAGAGGCTCATAGAGCTTTAATGAACGCTTCTGCCGGACAATATCGCTATGCCAGTGCACTATCAGGCGTCCCTTTGGCTTCGCCAGAAACAAGGCCAAATTTGCCATTGGGTCAGGATGATGCACGTGAATAATGTCATAATTATCAATAATTCTCTTAAGCCTGTAAATCATTGCCGGCGAGATGGCGGTGGAAAAAAGAACCCCCAGCGACCCTGCACGCCAGACAGTGTAACCATGAACCTGTTCCTTAGTGCCCCAAAATTTTTTATGGGCACACAGTACATCCGAGTGTACCTCGCGGCGATTAAGCTCCTCTGTCAAGTGGAACATCAGGCTTTCGATTCCACCAACGTGGGGGGGATAAAATTTACCTAGTTGCAGAACTCTCATATCAAGAGCCTGCCCCGACTAGGCGTAAAGAAAAGCATGTCAGAATACCAGTGCATAGATTGCTCAACCCAGACTCCCTCTGGCAAACATAATCCTTCATCTTAGCGCAACAAGGCCACATTAACAAGACTTGCCCGTAAATGAAGCCCAAGCTGAACCAAAGCGACCAATTGACATGCACTCCATCATTCTAGTAGGATTGCGTAGCATAGACACATCACACCCTGAAGGATAGGCCTAGCATACCGTCATGATGTTGGTTACCGCACGGGAAACGCCTTGGCGCATGCCTGAGGCGCACTGTTTTCTTCTGCATCTCCCCTCGTGTGCTGCCCCGTACAGGACGCGCCCACTGGAACGCTATAGACCTGAAGGGCTGCTACCACTATGGAGGCGCCGCAACCCAAGAGCCAAGGAGAGCCACTCCCAGGTAAGCGAAAGTATTGGGGGTCGCTTCCCAGCCACTTTTTGTAAAAAAATGCCCCAATTATCTGTATCATATCAACCGGAGTTATAATGATAAATCTCATTTTATGCGGAGGAGGGGGCACACGTCTTTGGCCCCTTTCACGCCGGCACTTCCCCAAGCAGTTCACAAAGATACTCTCCGGAAAATCCCTATTCCAGAAGACAGTACAACGCAACTTACCCCTGTCAAGCGAACTTTTTATTGTCACGAGTCAAGAACAGTATTTCATAGCCAAAGATCAGCTGCATGAACTCTCAACTGACCAATCGCGCACTACTTTCTTACTTGAACCTATTGGACGCAACACCGCGCCTGCCATTGCGCTAGCATGTTTCAACCTTCCAGGTGAAGCAATCGTCTTCACCACCCCCTCAGATCATGAAATTGAGAATACAGAGCAATACATTCAAGCAGTCAATCGAGCAAAAGAGCTTGCGAGCCAGGGACATTTAGTTACCTTTGGCATAAGTCCCACATACCCTGAAACAGGGTATGGTTACATCATTGCTGACGGAGAAAACGTAGATGGTTTTAAAGAAAAACCGGATAGAGCGACTGCCCAGCAGTATATCCAGTCAGGAGCAAGCTACTGGAATAGTGGAATGTTTTGCTTTACCGCTCAATCCTACCTCCAAGAACTGAAGCAGCACTCACCTGACATATATGATGCCGCGCTGAGAGCCCACCACAACATTCGAAAAGATACCGAGCACTGCCTGCGTATTCAGAAAGAGTTTATGCTGGATATACCCTCCAACAGCATTGACTATGCGGTTATGGAAAAAAGCACTCATGTTCGCCTTGTCCCATGCTCGTTTAAATGGAGCGATATGGGAAGCTTTGATGCCCTTGACACCACTCAACCAAAGGACGACTACGGAAACACTATTTCCAGCAAGTTTGTCCACATTAACAGCAAGAACAATCTGGTGCTCTCCAGTCAAAGGCTGATTGCCGGTGTTGACATCCAGGATCTTGTTATTGTCGATACTCCAGACGCGCTTTTGGTTACAAAAAAGCAGAGCACCCAGAAAGTTCGTGATCTCGTTGATCTGATCAGCAGTCAAGCAGATCCACGGCACCTGGAGCTACTTGAGTACCACACCACAGTCAAACGTCCATGGGGTGAATATTTTGTAATAGCAGAGTTTTCGACATGCAAGGTTAAGCGAATTACTGTCAAGCCTGGAAAGCGTCTTTCACTACAAAAACATCAATATCGATCTGAACATTGGATCATAATCAGTGGAACCGGTGAAGTTACTATAGATGACCGCAATCAAATATACGGTGAAGATAGCCACATTTTCATTCGCCAAGGAGCCGTGCATCGCGTTGCTAACACCGGAGCCTCTCATCTTATCTTTATCGAAATACAGACAGGTTCGTATTTAGGCGAAGACGATATCGTTCGGCTTGAAGATGATTTTGGCAGAGCGCCTAAATCTGGCACAAATTAAATAAGCCAGGCGTGTGCGCAGCGCATCCCCTTTCCCACCAAAGATAGCGCGGCTCCGCAAAGCTGCTCCACTTGCACTATGCCTAGCATTGCTCGCAAAGGGTATAGACTCTGTTTTGCTTTCCTGAACTCCTGCTGGAAACGCTTCGCAACACCCCATGGCGAAGGCCTCCTGAAATTGCGGTCTGCACTGCGAATAGTAAGCCCTTGAGCCACAAGGAATTCAGGAGGAGTGAGATCCGAACTTCCTGTACACCAGGCGTTCATAACCCCCAGAACTCCCCTCGCTTCGCCCTTTTGAAACTTTGCACAAACTGCGTCCCTCACCATGGTCAGCAATATTTCTGGTAAATTGTAACGGCGTTTGCCTTAGTCATTGATATTCACTCCTGCCTGTGGTAACTCTCCTGAACTACAGAAATCATAACTTTTCAAAGAGGGAACACCATGGACGTAAAACTTTACGACACAACCCTGCGTGATGGCACCCAGTCGGAGGATATCTCTTTCACGGTTGAAGATAAATTGCATGTGGCTCAGCTGCTTGACGACTTCGGTATTCACTATATTGAAGGCGGCTGGCCCGGCTCCAACCCCAAGGATATTGAGTTCTTCCACGCGGTAAAGAAGCTTAACCTGAAGAATGCCCGCATCAGCGCTTTCGGTTCCACCCGTCGTGCCAAACTGACGTGCGAGGAAGATCCCAACATCCAGGCGCTGCTGGAGAGTCAGGCTCCGGTGGCCTGCATTTTTGGCAAAACATGGGATTTCCATGTGACCACGGCACTGCAGATCAGCCTGGAGCAGAATCTGGAGATCATCGAGGACTCCCTGGCCTACCTGAAGAAGAATGTGGAGGAGGTCTTCTACGACGCCGAGCACTTCTTTGACGGCTACAAGGCCAATCCGGAATACGCCATCAAGACTCTGCTGGCGGCCCAGCGCGGTGGGGCCGAGACCATCGTGCTGTGCGATACCAACGGCGGCACGCTGCCCTTTGAGCTGGGGGCGATCATCGAGGAAGTAAAGAAGCACATCAGCGTGCCCCTGGGCATCCACTGCCACAACGACAGCGAGCTGGCGGTGGCCAACTCCATCACGGCGGTGAAGCACGGTATCACCCAGGTGCAGGGCACTATCAACGGGTTTGGCGAGCGCTGCGGCAATGCCAATCTCATCAGCATCATCCCGAACCTGAAGCTGAAGATGGGCCTTGACTGTGTCAGCGATCAGGGTCTGCGCAAGCTCAACCACCTGAGCCATTCGGTGCGGGAGCTGGCCAACCTGGGTGAGTGGAAGAACCAGCCCTACACGGGCAAGAGCGCCTTTGCCCACAAGGGCGGTATCCACGTTTCCGCCATTCTCAAGAACCCCGAAACCTACGAGCATATTGCCCCCGAGGTGGTGGGCAACAAGCGCCGCGTGCTGGTCAGCGACCTCAGTGGCCGCTCCAATATCCAGTACAAGATCGAGGAGATGGGGCTGGATATCGATATGAACGACCCCAGCGTCCAGGAAGTGGTGCAGAAGATCAAGGATCTGGAGAATCAGGGTTACGCCTACGAAGGAGCCGAAGCCAGTATGGAACTGCTGCTGCAGAAGTCCCGTGGCAACCTGCCCGAGTACTTCAAGCTGCGCGGCTACCGTGTGGTGGACGAGCGGCGCGAGCAGGACGCCGAGCCCATCAGCGAGGCCACAGTGCGCCTGGAAGCTCCCAACAATGAGGTCTATCACACGGCTGCCATGGGCGATGGTCCGGTAGACGCCCTCAACAGCGCCCTGCGCAAGGCGCTGATTCAATTCTACCCCATCCTGGACGAGGTCACCCTGGTGGATTACAAGGTGCGCATCCTGAACACTACCGTGGGCACCAAGGCCAAGACCCGTGTCCTGATTGAATCCACCGATGGCAAAAGCACTTGGTCAACGGTGGGCGTCCACTGCGACATCATTCGTGCATCCTACCTGGCACTGGTGGACTCCATCCGCTATAAGTTGTATAAAGAAAAAATCTGATCCGACCACAACAGGATATTTCCCTTCAGGCTGGGGCGCTTTTCGTGCTCCAGCCTGAAGCTTTTCCGAAAAACTCTCCAGGAAGGCCCCCATGCCCAACACTGCCGAAGAAGAACGCATTGCCGAGCAGCTGGAAGCCATAGGCGTCCAGCTGGGCACATATACCACCATCTACCTGATCCTGGCCGGAATTACGGCTGTCTTTGCCCTGGTCTACTCCCTGCGCCAGGGGCGCACCGATGTGGGCATGGCTCTCTTTCTCAGCCTGGCCCTCGGGCTGTTCTGGCCAGTGACTCTTATCCTCTTTGTGCGCAAGGTGTTTTTCCATCAGGAAATTCCCAACAAGCCCGTGTATCGCAAACCATGGGAGAAGTGGCAGAAGTAACGGTGAAGACCTTCCCGGAGCACATATTTATCAGCGATTTCGATGGCACCATCACCCGGCGCGACTTCTTCCGCGTCGCCCTGGAACAGCTTCCCGCTGAGTGCGGGCGCTGGTGGCAGGCCTACGAGGATGGCCGCCTGGGGCACTTTGAGGCCCTGGCGCGCACCTTCGCTGAACTGCGTATCAGCCTGGACCAGATGGATGAGCTGCTGCGCGCCATGGAGCCGGAACCAGAGCTGGCCCACTGCTGCGGACAGCTGGAGCAGAACCGCTGGCAGCTGGTCATCGCTTCGGCTGGTTGCGCCTGGTATATCCAGCGCCTGCTGAGTCAGCACCAGGTAAACCCGACCATCTATGCCAATCCGGGCACCTTCAGCCCATCCCATGGACTGAGAATGACGCTTCCCGCAGGCGAGTTTTTCACCTGCCCGACAACGGGCGTCGACAAGGAAGCCATCGCCCGTCACTATCTGGAACGCGGCTGCACCATCGCCTTCGCCGGAGACGGACGACCCGATCTGAAACCAGCGCTGCTGGCTCCCCCTCACCTGCGCTTTGCCCGCGGCTGGCTGGCCGAGGAGCTGACCCGCCGCCAGGAGGGTTTTCTTCCCTTTGAACGCTGGGCCGAGGTGGTCACCCACCTGCCCGATTCGGCAGCACAACCCACATGAACAGCACCAGTATCACCATTCCCGGCCTGGTACGCATCAAACCCGGAGCCCTGGAGCGGCTGGGCATCTACTGCCAACGCCAGGGATTCGGTCGCGTGGCCATCGTTATGAGCGCCGACCTGCCCGCTGCTCTGACGTCGGCGCTGAAAAGCTCCCTGGAAAGCGCCGATATTCACATCCTCTTCAGGCAGGAGGCCGCGGAGCCTGACTTCGACGAGGCTCGCGATATCTTTGCGGCCCTGCCGTCACAGGCAGACGCGATCATTGGCTTTGGGGGAGGCAAGGCCCTGGATGTGGCCAAATTCGCGGCTGCCCTGGCCCGGAAACCCTACCTGAGTGTCCCCACATCCCTTTCCAACGACAGCTTTGCCAGCCCGGCAGTCAGCCTGCTGCTCAGGGGAGCGAAACGCTCTCTGAATGCCACCATGCCCTTCGGAGTCATCATCGACACCCAGGTCTGCCTGGGCGCTCCCCGCCAGCTGTGGCACTCCGGCGTCGGCGACCTGTCAGCCAAGCTGACGGCGGTGCGCGACTGGAAGCTGGCCTTCCACGCGACAGGCGAAAAAGTGAACGATTTTGCGGCTCTGCTTTCCGATGCCACTGTTTTCCAGTTTCTGGCGCGTCCTGCCCACGACCTGCAGGGAGTGCGCCTGCTGGGCACTGCCCTGATGCAGAGCGGTATTGCCATGGAAATCTGCGGCTCGTCGCGCCCGGCCAGCGGCAGTGAGCACCTCATCAGCCACGCCCTGGATCGCATGGCTCCCCAACAGCACCTGCATGGCATTCAGGTGGGTGTGGCCACCTATATTGTGGCTCACCTCCAACGCAACGAACACCTGTGCGCCCTGGCCGGGCTCTTTGAGCATACCGGCTTCTGGGAAAGCGCCGCCAGCAGTGGCCTGAACCGCCAGCAGTGGCAGGAGGCAATAGCCCTGGCACCCCGTATCAAGCCAAATTTCCATACCATTCTCTCCCAGCGTGACTGGTGGCCGGAAATCGCCCACTTGCTGGAGCATGACCCCTGGCTGCGCGCCTGCTTCGCGTAGCAAGAAGCTACATTCCTCGGTTGAAAGTGTATTTTGTTGCGCCACCCCGGCTCATCCTGGCGTTTCCCTGCTTGCCACCTGACTCTAACCCAGCTATACTTCATTATTTCCATCATATGGTCTGCCATATAACTCAGCGATCACGCCGGAGGTGATTCCATGCCGTCGCGACCCGTCTCCACTTACAAACCCTTGTGCCAATCCGATGACAAGGACAGCCTGAAGAACGATATCCAACGCCACGTGATCTCCTCGCTGGGCAATGACTACGATCCACCCCGTCCCTACCCCTACTACAAGGCACTGGCATATGCCGTGCGCGATCGCATGGTGGATCGCTGGATCTATACCCAGCGGCGTTACCACGAGTCCAAGGCCAAGCGGGTCTACTACCTCTCCCTGGAGTTTCTGCCGGGGCGCTTCCTGAAAAACAACATCTACAATCTGAATATGGATCAGTGCAGCCGTCAGGCGGTGGCCGAATTCGGCTTTGACCTGGAGGATCTGTCCGAGCTGGAATGGGATGCCGGCCTTGGCAATGGCGGCCTGGGTCGCCTGGCTTCGTGCTTCCTGGACTCCATGGCCGCTCTGCAGATTCCCGGCCACGGCTACGGCATCCGCTACGATTACGGCATCTTCTTCCAGACCCTCTCCAATGGCCACCAGATTGAAAAATGCGACAACTGGCTGCGCAACGGGAACCCCTGGGAATTCGAGCGACCGGAAAATCTCTATGAGGTTCAGTTTGGCGGGCACACCGAGGCGTACCAGGACGAAAATGGCAAAACCAGCTTCCGCTGGGTAGGTACCGATAATATCATGGCCATGGCCTGCGACACCCTGATTCCCGGTTACGACAACGGCCATGTCATCAACATGCGCCTGTGGGCTGCCAAGTCCAGCCGCGAGTTCAACCTGGAGTTCTTCAACATGGGCAACTATGTGGGCGCGGTGGAAGACCGCATTCACAGCGAGACCATTTCCAAGGTTCTCTACCCCAATGACAGTGTGGATCAGGGACGCGAGCTGCGACTGCGCCAGCAGTACTTCTTTGTCTCCGCCACCTTCCAGGATATTCTGCGCCGCCATAAGAAGCATATCGCCTGCTGGAGCGAGTTCCCCGACCACGTGGCCGTTCAGCTCAACGATACCCACCCCTCCATCGCCGTGGCCGAATTCATGCGCCTGCTCATCGACCAGGAACATCTGGAGTGGAACGAGGCCTGGGACGTATGCGTGCGCACCTTCGCCTACACCAACCACACCCTGCTGCCCGAAGCCCTGGAAACCTGGCCAGCCGCCCTGCTGGGCCGGGTGCTGCCCCGCCATATGGAGATCATCCTGGAAATCAACCGCCACTTTCTGGCCAAGGTTCGTCAGCATTTCCCCGGCCGCGATGACCTGCTGGAAAAACTCTCCATCATCCAGGAGCATCCGGAACGGCGCGTACGCATGGCCCACCTGGCCATTGTGGGCAGCCATACGGTCAACGGCGTATCCGCCCTCCACAGCCGCCTGCTGCAGGAGCGCGTCTTCCCTGAATTCGTGGAGCTGTTCCCCGGCAAAATCAGAAATGTCACCAACGGCATCACCCCCCGCCGCTGGCTTTTGCAGGCCAATCCCGGGCTGGCCGCTCTGATCAGCCAGCACATCGGCACTGGCTGGATCACCCATCTGGATGAGATGAAGAAGCTGGCCCCCATGGTGGATGACCCCGCCTTCCGGGAGGCGTGGCGCAAGGTGAAAAAAGAGAACAAGCAGCGCCTGCTGCGCTATGTGCTGCGCAAGACCGGCATCAACATCGACGAAAGCTCCCTCTTTGATGTCCAGGTGAAGCGCATCCACGAATACAAGCGTCAACTGCTCAATATCATCTATGTCATCTCTCTCTACAACCGCCTGCGCAAAGACCCGTCGTCGGTCACAGTGCCGCGCACCGTTTTCTTCGGCGGCAAGGCCGCCCCCAGCTATGTGGCTGCCAAGCTGGTCATCAAGCTTATCAATTCGGTAGCCGAGGTGGTCAACAACGACCAGAGCATCGACAACAAGCTCAAGATCATCTTTCTCTCCAACTACTGCGTCTCCCAGGCGGAAAAGATCATCCCCGCCGCCGACCTTTCCGAACAGATATCCACTGCCGGCATGGAGGCTTCGGGAACCGGGAATATGAAATTCGCCCTCAACGGGGCCCTCACCATCGGCACCCTGGACGGCGCCAATGTGGAGATCATGGAGGAAGTCGGCCGCGACAACATCTTCATTTTCGGCCTGAAAGCCGAAGAGGTTGCCGAAAAGCGTCGCAGCGGACATAACCCCTGGGACTGCTATCACCAGAATCCTGCCCTGCGCGAGACCCTGGACATGATCCGCGACAACTTCTTCAACCCTGAAGAACCGGGAATATTCCAGCCCCTGCTGCATTCGCTGCTGGAAGGTGGCGACCACTACATGCTGCTGGCCGACTACGCCGACTACGCCGCCACCCAGGAAGCGGTGGATAAGCTCTACCTGGACCAGGATGAGTGGACCAGGCGCAGTATCATCAACAGCATCAATATGGGAAAATTCTCCAGCGATCGCTCCATCGGTGACTACGCCCGCGATATCTGGAAAGTGGAGCCGCTGAGCAGGGCTGACTTCAACGGCAACTGCCCGCTGCCCGGGGAGGACGCGTGAAAAGCATAGTTGCCGCCACCGACCTTTCAGAACGGGGCAACCTGGCGCTGCAGCGTGGCATCTACCTGGCCAGCCAGATGCGCCTGCCCCTGCGCATCCTGCATGTGGTGGACGAAGAGCTGCCAACAAGCATCAGGGAGAGCCTGCAGGAGGAGGCAGTTGGCGTCATTGAGCAGGCACTGGCCGGGCTTGAAAAGCCCGCCGGCACCCCCATTGACATTGTGCAGGGACGAGGCAGCAGCACCATCCGCCAGTACGCCCAGGAGCACGAAGCCGCCTGCATCGTCGTCGGCCGCCACCGGGAAACCACCTTTATGGATATGCTGCGCGGCTCCACCATTGAGCGACTGCTGCGCCATGGCGATCGCCCGCTCTTTATAACCAAGCAACCACCGAAAAGCACCTACGCACGCATCCTCATCGCGGTGGACTTTTCGCCCCACTCGCGTCGGGCGGTGGAGTTCGCCCTGCACAGCTTCCCCACGGCCGAATACTGCCTGACCCACGCCTTCGAGCCCCCCTTTTCCGCCTTCATGGTGGGCGATGAGAGCATGCAGTCCCCCGGCGACCGTCACGAGCGGGAAATGCGCCAGATTATCCACGACGAACTGCGCACCTTTATTTCCACTTTTGATATTTCCACACGCCCCCTGAACCTGCGCGTACAGCCAGGACAGCCACTGCAGGTCATCAAGGAGGAGCTCGGCCGCTTCAAAGCCGATCTGCTGGTGGTGGGAACCCATGGTCGCAGGGGCATCGCTCACGCCCTGCTGGGCAGCGTGGCCGAAAGCCTGCTGAAGGGGGTGGAATGTGATGTGGCGGCGGTGCGGGCCTTCTGAGCACACGCCATCATTTTATCAGCTTGCCAAGCGTAAGGGAGCACCTATGAAAACCGTCCACGTCGCCATCCTCTGGCACATGCACCAGCCCTACTACCGTGACCCCGTTTCGGGGCGCTACGAAATGCCCTGGGTGTTCCTGCACGCCATCAAAGATTATTACGACATGCTCCACCTGGCGACCCACAATGGCTGTCCCTGTACCTTCAACCTGGTTCCCTCCCTGCTCAAGCAGCTGGAGGACTACGCCAGCGGCCAGGCCCACGACAAGATCCTGGAGCTGATCGCCCGCGACCCGGGCCTGCTGAATGACGAGGAACGGCCTCTGCTGCTGCGCTACCTCTTCTACGCCAACGAGCGGCACATGATCGGGCCGCTGCCGCGCTACCGGGAATTCCTGGAACGCAAGAAAGCGGGGCGGGATAACTTCAACGCCGATGAGATCCTCGACCTGCAGGTGCTGTTCCTGCTGGCCTGGAGCGGCAATGAACTGAAGAAGGAGCCGCTGGTGGCGGAGCTGGTGCGCAAGGGCCGCCACTTCACCCACCAGGATAAACAGCGGCTTATGGCCCTGCAGCTGGAGTTTGTGGCACGCATCATCCCCGCCTATCGTCAGGCGGTTGCCGACGGCCTGATTGAGATCAGCGCCACCCCCTTCTACCACCCGATCCTGCCCCTGCTCATCAACATGGAACGGGCACGGGAAGCCATGCCAGGCAGCACCTTTCCCGCCATTGCCAATGAGCTTTTCGCCAAGGACGCGACTCAGCAGGTGCGCATGGCCAGAGAGTACATGGAGAAACTGGGCTTTGCCATCCAGGGCTTCTGGCCCTCCGAAGGCAGTGTCAGCCCGGAGGTCGCCCGCCTGTTCCACCAGGAAGGGGTTCAGTGGATCTGCACCGATGAGGAGATTCTGGGACGCAGCCTGGGGCACCTGGAGCGGCGGGACATCTCTCAGGTCTATACATACGAAGGGGTCAGGCTGCTGTTCCGCGACCGGGAACTGAGCGATCTGGTGGGCTTCAACTACAGCGCCTGGAATCAGACCGATGCGGCCCACGACCTGATTGGCCGTCTGGAGCGCATTGCCGATACGCTGCCCGATGGCGGCATTATCCCCATATTCCTTGATGGCGAAAATGCCTGGGAGCATTACGCCGAAGATGGCAGATACTTTCTCAGCAGCCTTTACCAGCAGCTGCGTCAGCACCCTCTCCTGAAGCCCGCCACCATCTCGGAGTGCCTGGAGCACCACGAGGCCAGGCCCCTGCCCAGGCTGCACTCCGGCTCCTGGATCTATGCGTCATTTTCCACCTGGGCGGGCCATCACGAAAAAAATCGTGCCTGGGAGCTGCTCAACGCCACGCGCCTGTTTCTGGAGAAAAGTGATCCCGACCAGCGCAACGCCAAAGCCTGGGAGGCCATCATGGCCGCCCAGGGCAGCGACTGGTTCTGGTGGCTGGGCGATGACCAGCACAGCGAGCTGAAGGATCTGTTCGATCTGCTCTTCCGCGAACACCTGATCACGGTCTACCGCAGCCTGGACCAGAATCCGCCATCCAACCTGTTCACTCCCATACGGCAACAGAGATTCAAAAGCCCCCACAAGGCACCCACCAGCGCCATTCATCCCATTGTGGACGGCAGGACCGACTCATTTTTCTCCTGGCTGGGCGCTGGCTATATCGACCTGCGCGCCAACCAGAGCATGCACCGCAAGCAGAACATCCGGGGGCTGCAATACGGCTACGCTGCCGATGGCCAGACCCTCTACCTGAAAGTGCTGTGTCATGAGATCCCGCAGGATGCCTCCCACAGCCTGGAGCTGCTGGCAGGCACCACCGCCTACGCCACCATCCCTTTTCACACCGGTGGACACACCAGCCAGCCACACATCCACAGTGCGGTGGAAAACGAGGTGGAGATTGCCATCCCCACCCAGGCCCTGGAGCAGCACGCAGACGGCGACACGCATTTCACCCTTACCTTTATCCACCACAGCAGCCATGGGGAAATTGAGCGCACGCCACCCCACGGGCCGGCATTTCTGGAAAAAGGGCAGGATCTGCTGCTGAAGAACTGGGTGGTCTGAAAATCAGTATCGCCCCACCCTCCTTGGAACGACGCGAAAAAACAGTTGCACTTATGTTCGTTCTTGTGCGAATATCAATTGTAACATTTTAGCGAACTATCGCTCCGGAGTGTCTCATTGCTTCAAAGCTTCTTTTTCAAAAAACAAGCTGACTCCCAGTCACTTTTTGCAACAGAATTTTCGCCACAAGGCGTATCGATTGCCGAGATAGAACAAGAACCCGAAGCAAGTCGACTGACCCACTGCGCTTTCCTGGAGTCACCCCAGAAGCAGCAGGTACAGCTGCTCCGCGAGCATGTGCAGCGCCACGCCCTGCAGGGCAGGCCCTGCTCCGTTGTCTTGCATCCGAGCCAGTACCAGCTGCTCTTTCTTGACCGGCCCGAAGAGATTCCTGACGACGAGCTGGCTGAAGCACTGCGCTGGCGCATCAAGGATCTGTCGCAGATACCCATGGCGGAAGCCGTGCTGGAGGTGATCACCCTCCCCGCCGACGCGTTCCGGGGCCGCATGCAGATGGTGTATGTGGTGGTTGCCCACCGCAAAACCATTGAGGAGAAGGCAGAGGCCATCAAGTACTGCGGGCTGCACCTGCAGGCTATAGATATTGGCGAAATGGCCCTGCGCAACATCGGCCTGCTGCTCCCCCAGCGGCAGCAGGGATTCGGCATTGTGCGCGTGGAAGACGAGGGGGGAACCATCAACCTGATGGAAAAAGAGGCCCTCTACCTGAGCCGCCGTATCGAAAATGGCTTGCTCTCCCTGCAGCCAGACCAGGCCGAACCCCGCGAGGTGGATCCCAACTTCGCCTTTTTCCAGACGGTGGATAGCCCTGCGGAAGCCCTGCTGCTGGAACTTCAGCGCTCACTTGATTACTATGAAAGCCAGCTTGGCAAGGGCAGCATAGCCAGACTGCACTTCACTCCCCTGGACGCCGACCTCCCCCTGGAGTTCCTGCAGGAGCGCCTGGGCATTCCCGTCGAAGTCATGCAACTGAACCACTTTCTGCAGGCAAGCGAACCCTGGCCCCTGAAACTTCAACAGCGCTGCATTCGCGCCATTGGCGGAGCACTGCGCCAACGGGAGCAGGCATGAGACAGGAGATAAATCTCTACCAGGAGCAGTTCAGGCCCAAACCCATCGCCTTCCCTGCCAGGCGTATCGCCGTGATAGCCGGACTGGCTCTGCTGACATTGATATGCATCAGTCTGCTGCAAGCGTTCTCCCTTCAGCAAAGCCGTGCGGAACTGTTGAAGGCCCAGGCAGCAGTACAGGGAGCAGAGCAGAAGCTGATAGCCTACCTCACCCAGTATCCAAAACCCCAACCGGATGCCCAGTTGCCCGAACGCATTGCCCAGCTGGAAAAGACCATCGCCTATCAGAACAGTCTGATCAGCGCCCTGACCCTGGACATCGACTCTGGCGCAAGGGGATTCTCCCCCTTCCTTTCCGCCATGGCCCGCCAGACCGTTCCCCAGGTGTGGCTGACCCAGATTTATCTCTACGACGGAGGCCGGCAGATGGCCCTGCGGGGAGAGACCCTCGACCCTGGCAAAATGCCATTGCTGCTGACCGCCTACTCCCGTGAGGAGATTTTTCGGGGTCTGGATTTTGAAGCCTTCTCCATGGAACGCAGCCAGCATGATCCAGCCATCGCGCAGTTCACCCTTGGGACACCCCGGCCCTCCCGGATTCTGAGCCTCACCAACATGACACCATTGCAGCGATTCCAGATGCGTTCCCAGGGAGAGACGCCATGAAGATACTCCGCAACCTCAGCGACCTGGCACAGCGCCTTGACCAGCGTACCCCCCGGGAACGGGCCATGGTATTAGCGGTTCTGGTTCTCGTTCTGCTGTTGGCCTGGCACACCGGCATGGCAAAACCTCTCCAGCAGCGCATTGAGCAGAACCGCCAGCAATCCCGCGATCTCCTGGCCAACGCGGCCCATATGGAGCAACAGGCGCAGCAGGTCCGTCAGGCGCATATGAACGATCCAGACCACGCCCTGCGGACCAGGGCCAGTGAACTCACCCAGCAGTCCCGGCTCCTGGAAGAGCGCATTCAGCACGCCATGGAGCATATGGTGGAACCACGGAAAATGCCGGTACTGCTGCGCGACCTGCTGGCCCGCCAGAACGACATCACCCTGCTGCGCCTGGAGAGTATTGCCGGCGCACCCTTTCACCCTGCCGCTCAGGAAGTCAGCTCCCGCGCGACCCGCACCTATCGCCACGGTCTGCGCATGGAGCTCAAGGGCACCTACATGAGTCTGCTGCGATACCTGGAGACAGTGGAAGAGCTGCCATGGCACTTCATCTGGCACACCATCGAGTACCAGGTCACCGACCATCCCGAAGCCATCATCTATCTGGAAATCTACACCATCGGCACCCAGCAGAAATGGATCGGCGTATGACAACACGTATTCTCTGGACCATGCTGCTGGTTCTGTGCCTGTGCGCCACCACCTGGGCCCGGCACCTGAGCGATCCCACCCGACCCTGGAAGCCGAGTGAACAGACGCCGGCGCCAACAGCCCTTGAGACTCAGGACAAGACAAGCCAGCCCAAGGCCGTCGACTTCGTCTTCATCGGACATCAGTCATGGGCCATGATCAACGGCAAGCGCTACCAGGTAGGCGACTTCTTCGATAACGGCCACATCATCAGTATAGATACGACCCATATCACCATGGAAAATATCAGGGGGCACCGATGGAATATTCCGGTAAAGCGTTAAGAGCACTCGTCATCTTCGTATTCCTCATGGCTATCGCTGGCTGCGCCGCCCAGCGCCCCGGCGGTCCGCCCCCAGAACTGCCTTCCCAGCGCCAGGGCGCGATGCCCAGCTTTGATGACTCCTTTGCCCAAAGCGAGTCTCCCCGTCCCGTCAGCCCCCAGGAGCTGCCGCCTCTGGTCATCCCCTCGCCCTACCAGACGATATCGCCCTTTGACGGCGCGCCACCGGTATCGCTGCAGCTTTTTGATGCTCCGCTGCGGGAGGTACTGGCCACGGTGGCGGAAGACGCTGGCCTCAATGTGGTTTTCCATCAGGGAGTACCCCAGGCTTTCCCCCTGAGCCTGACCCTTGACCGCACTCCCGTGGAAGAAGCGCTGGAAATTATCATGGACATCAGCGGCTGCTACTATCAGCTGCGCGGGCAGACCCTCCATGTTCACCGCTTTGTCACCAGAACCTTCAATATCCCCTATGTCAATACGCGATCATCATTTGTGTCAAATCTTGGTGGTGACGTGCTGGGAGGCAGCGGCACCGGTGCCAACTACCGTGGCGAGTTCTCCATGCGCTACGACAATCCCGAAGAGATGAACGACTTCTCCCTGCACATCCAGGAGAATGTGGAAAAACTCCTTTCCGAGGAGGGGCGCTATGTTCTCAACCGCTTCAGCGGTGTTCTGAACGTCACTGATCACCACCCCAATGTGCAGAATATCGAACTGATGCTGGAGCGAATCCTGGAACACTCCTTCAAACAGGTGCTCATCGAAGCCCAGATCTTTGAAGTGGTGCTCAACGACAGCCACTCCCTGGGTATTGACTGGACCAACGCCTTCAGCGCTGGCAGTGGAGTTGGCATCATCGGCCAGGCAACAGGTGGTTCCTTCGGCCTGCCCGGCGGCGATATGGCCACTGGTGTCGTCCAGTACACCCGTAACAATTTCACGGGGATGCTGCAGGTCATGCGCAATGCCGGCAACCTGGAAGCCCTTTCCAATCCCCGTATCCGGGTCATGAACAGCCAGACGGCCATTATCTCCTCCGGCCGCATAACCCCTTTCTGGACCAAGCGGGTGGACTACAGTGAAGTCGGCGGCCAGATCAACCGCATTGAAACCTACGATCGCCGCGATGTGCTGTCGGGCATCTCCATGGGTGTAACTCCGGTCATCGCCCCCGATGGCTCCATTCTGCTCACGGTGATTCCCGTCTCCACCAACTTCGAAGAGATCGATCAGCAGACTGACAGCAGCGGCGACCTGATCGTTTCGGCACCGGTGGTCAACATGAAGGAAGCGGGCACGATCATCCGCGTGCAGGATAACGACATGGTGGTCATCGGCGGGCTTATCTCCACCTCGACCCGTCGGGAGACCCAGGAAGTAAGCGGCCTTTCCGCCATACCCCTGCTGGGACACCTCTTCCGTGGCAGTCGCGATGTGCAGGAGCGACGCGAACTGGTGATCTTTCTGCGTATCCGTTCCGTGGAGATATGACCATGAGTCGGCCCGGAATTATCACCACCTTGCTGTTTATGGCCTTAAGCTGTGCCGCTGCCCAGGCCGCCACGGATATGCCACGGCAGGCGGTTTCCACGGCCAATATGCTGAACCTGCGTTCAGGGCCCAGCCCTTCCCATAGCATAACCGGCACCCTCGCCCTCCATCAGGAGGTCACCATCATGGAGACTCTCCAAAGCGACGCCGGGTATACCTGGTATCGGGTGCAAACCGAAAATCAGCAGGGATTCGCTTTTGGCAAATACCTGCACCTGCTGCCTCAGGAGCCCCGACAGCCAGTGGCGGGAAAGGTTCAGAGCTATCAGCTCAATGTGCGCAGCATGCCCTCCGCCCAGGGCTCCGTGGTACGGGTTCTGGAGCAAGGTGAGCTGGTAACTGTTGAAAGGGAAATTCCCAACGGGCTCCACGCCCCCTGGTATGAAATCCGCCTTGCACAAGAGCAGCGGGGGTTTGTGTACTCCGCCCATATCACCCTGCAGAGGACCAGCACCTCTGGACCAATGACAGCGACCGTGGCAGAGCCCCCACTGGCCAAAAGTCCAGCGCAAGCCCCCGAGACAACGGCTGTCACTGCTTCGCCAGCGAAATTCATGGCTCCCCGTGAGCGCATGGAACACCTGAACAAAGCCGACCTGTTCTACCGCCAGGGCCGCCTCTACGAAAGCCTGCTGCTCTACAAACATGTGGTGCAGCACAGCCACCCTTCGCGCAGCCTGCTGATCAATATTGTCTATCTGCAGGGGCAGCTTGGGCGCGATGGACACGCCCACGCGTTTATCGACCAGCACCCTGAGCACAAGGCCCTGCTGGCCTACTCCTACGCCATCGGCTTTCTGGAGGGCCAGCGCCCCCTCCATGAGCTCACGTCCTCCCTGCAGCAGTACCTGCCCTCTGATCACAACGGTATGCTCACCTTCCTGCTGGGCTCCATCCGCGAGCAGCAGGGAGAATACGCTGCCGCCCAGCGCCATTACTTCCAGGCCATGGAGCGCGACCCTTCCAGCGCACACTTCCGCTACGCCGCAGCGCGCATGGGTGAACTCAACGGCCAGACCGCGCAGGCGCGGCAGCTCTACCAGAGTGTCGTGCGTTCGGCAAACCAGCAGCTGGCCCAGTACGCCCGCACCCGGCTGCAGCAGCTGGAACCTCCAGGAGTCTGGTGATGAGTGCCCCGAACCGCAAAATCCGCATCGGCGACCTGCTGACCGAGGCGGGATATATTACCGAAGAGCAGCTTGGACAGGCGCTGGAAGAGCAGAAGCGCTCCGGCAAAAAGCTTGGCCATGTCCTGGTGGAAAGTGGCATGGTCAGCGAGGATAAGTTTCTGCGCCTGCTGGCGGAAAAAGCCCGACTCCCCTTTGTGGAGCTCAAGCACTACAAGTTCCGCGAGGAGCAGACCCGCAAGCTGCCGGAAACCCTGGCCCGCCGCTTTCGCGCCATTATCCTCAGTGAGCGCACAGACGGCTTCCTGATCGGTATGGCCGACCCCATGGATATCTTCGCCATGGACGAGATGCAGCGCATCCTCAAGCGGCCGGTCTTTCCCGCCGTGGTGCGGGAATCGGAGCTCATCAGTTCACTGGACAGCGTCTACCGGCGTCAGGAGGACATCTCTTCCATCGCCGAAGAGCTGGAAGACGAGCTCAAGGGGGCCAGCGATTTCGACCTGACAACCCTGATGGGCGGCGGCAAACGCAACACCTCGGAACTGCTGGTGGTACGCCTGCTGCAGTCCATCCTGGAAGACGCCATTCAGGCCAAGGCCTCGGATATTCACATTGAACCCGACGAAAACATCCTGCGCATCCGCCACCGCATCGATGGCATCCTCCATGAGCAGACCATGAAAAAACAGCGCATCGACTCGGCACTGGTCATGCGCCTGAAGATCATGTCCGGCCTGGATATATCGGAAAAACGCATCCCCCAGGATGGACGCTTCAACATCAAAATCCGCGGCCACATGGTGGACGTGCGGGTTTCCACCCTGCCCAGCCAGTACGGAGAAACCGTCGTCCTGCGTATCCTCGACCAGTCCCAGGGGATCTTGCAGCTGGATCGCATCGGCATGCCCGAGGCTATACTGGAGCGCTTTCGCACCCTGATAAAGCGGCCACACGGCATGATTCTGGTCACCGGCCCCACCGGAAGCGGTAAAACCACCACCCTCTACGGTGCCCTCAGCGAACTGAACACGCCGGAAGTCAAGATCATCACCGCCGAAGATCCAGTGGAATATCGCCTGCCCCGCATCACCCAGGTACAGATCAACCCCAAAGTCGGCCTGACCTTCGCCCGTGTCCTGCGCTCTTCCCTGCGCCAGGATCCCGACATCCTCCTGGTAGGGGAAATGCGCGACCAGGAGACCGCGGAAATTGGCCTGAGATCGGCCATGACCGGACACCTGGTGCTCTCGACCCTGCACACCAACGATGCCATCAGCACCGCCACCCGCCTGATCGACATGGGCGCTGAACCCTTCCTGGTGGCCACGGCTCTGCGCGGAATCATCTCCCAGCGCCTGATCCGCTGCATCTGCGAAAACTGCAAGGAAGTCGACACGCCCAGCCCACGGGAGAAGATCTGGATCGAATACCTGACCGGCAAAGCCTTTGACGAACAGACTGCCTACTTCCGGGGCAAGGGCTGCCACCAGTGCAATAACACCGGTTACAGCGGCCGCATGGGTGTCTATGAACTCCTGGAAATGAATGAGCCCATGATGGATGCCCTGCGCCGAAGCGACGGCTCGGCCTTTGCCCGTGCCGCCCGCGAGGACAGCCGCTACTGCCCCCTGGCCCTGTGCGCTCTGGATGCGGCCCAGGCCGGAAAAACCACTATCGACGAAGTGTTTAAGGTCTCCGCTTCCCTGGAAGAGCACCCGGAGCCCTCGGCTGAACCTCCTTCTGCGACGCAGAGCGCTCCATCCATGGTGCCCACGCCCCACATGGCTGAATTGACGGCCCTGAAAGGAGACTAAATCCATGCCGAGCTTCGAGTATACCGGCCGCGGCGCCGGCGGATCACCTGCCACTGGCGTCATGGAAGGCAGCAGTGCCGATGCCGTCGCCACAGAGCTGCTGGCCCAGGGTATCACCCCCGTCAGTATCCTGCCCGCCAGAACCGCAGGCACCGGTACGTCAAAAAATTCCCTGGATATCGGGAAAATTTTCCGCAGTGCCAGGGATTTTTCCACCCGCGAAGGCCAGGTCAAACCCGATGAACTGCTGATGTTCTGCCGTCAGATGTACGCCCTTATCAAGGCGGGGGTGCCCCTGATGCGCACCCTGCACGGACTGGCCGATGCCAGCCACAGCAAGGCCATGCAGAAGGTTCTGCGGGATGTGGCCCACCAGCTGGAGTCGGGCATGTCGCTTTCGGCCAGCATGCAGGTACATTCCCGGGTATTTCCTCCCATCGTCATCAATATGGTGCATATCGGAGAGAATACCGGACAGCTGGATAATGCCTTTTTACAGGTGGCCGCCTACCTGGAGATGGACAAGAACAACAAGAAACGCATCAAACAGGCCACCCGCTACCCCACGGTCATCATTTCGGCCATGGTACTGGCCATCACCGTTATCAACATCATGGTCATCCCCGCGTTCACCCAGGTGTTCGCCCGCATGGGCAGCGACCTGCCACTGGCGACCCGCTTTCTCATCGGCATGTCCAACGCCTTCACCCACTACTGGTGGCTGATGCTCCTGATGGCGCTGCTGGCCTATGCCAGCCTGAAATACTCCCAGCGGACCCCTTCCGGCGCCCTGCTGCTGGATCGCGTCAAACTGAGCATTCCCCTGATAGGGCCGCTGACCGAGCGCATCGTGCTCTCCCGCTTCTGCCGAACCCTGGCCATGATGCTCAGCGCCGGAGTTCCGGCCCTGCAGGCCCTTTCCGCCGTATCCCGCTCCGTAGGCAATCTGTATATCGCCCAATCCATCGATCAGATGCGCCAGAGTATTGAAGGCGGCGAAAGCCTCTCCCGCAGTGCCGCTGCCACCAAGCGCTTTACCCCCATGGTGCTGCAGATGATGGCCGTTGGTGAGGAGACCGGCTCCACCGACACCATGCTGCTGGAAACCGCCGAGTTCTACGATCAGGCCATCGACTACGACCTCAAACGCCTCTCCGATGCTTTGGAACCTATACTGCTGGTATTCATGGGGGCGCTGGTGCTGCTGCTGGCCCTGGGAATCTTCATGCCCATGTGGAGCATGGGCAGCGCCATGGGAAGGTAATCATGCAAAGAGGCTTTACCCTGCTGGAGCTGCTGCTGGTCATGATTATCGTAAGCGTGCTGGGTGGAGTGGCGATCATGAACTGGCCTGGCCAGAATCTGGAGCAGGGGGTGTCGGTCCAGAGGCTGGTCAGCGATATCCGCTACGCGCAACTGCGGGTGATGGCCTGCGAAAACTGCGACCGGGGTGAAATGGTATTCAGCGTCAATCCCCCTGAGTACCGTTTTTTCCTGTACCGCGACGCCACCGCTACCGCTGAAGCATTCGCGGACGGGGAAATGATACGGGATCTTGAGCCAACTGGCCTGAGCTTCAGCGGTACTCTGGGTTTTGACGCTACCTTCGGCGAACCCACCATCAACCTGCCCCCGGACAGCGGCATCTGCGTCTTCCCGGAAACCGGCTATGTGGAAGCGGGACCATGCAGCTAAGCAACACACGAATGCAGAGAACACATCCAAATGGAGGATACGCAATGAATCGAACGGGATATCTCCTCAGCCTGGCACTTCTGCTGCTTGTTGCAGGAGGTTGCGGCAGCGCCGGTACCACGACACTCGTCCAGAATGAAAATATGCAGATCGTCATCTCCACAGACAAAAAGCACATAGCTGCCGACGGCCATGAGAGTGCCACACTGACCATTAGCGCCGTCAGGCTCCCCGATCGTTCTGCTGTTACCAACGCGCCAGCGACGTTTACCACCACCCGTGGCGAGATTTTCACTGAGGATGACACACCGCTGACCAGCAATGGGCAGTCCAGCGATGGGAACTTTTTCCTGAACTTCCCAGCAGCCACCACCGTGAAGCTGCGCTCCTCTGCCACTGGTACCGCCCTGGTCAGCGTGACCATCAACGGCACCACCGCCTCCCTGGAAGTCCGGGCAAACACAACCCCACCACTGGCTGCAGCCCATATGGACTTTGACACAGGGGCAACCTACAACCTGCTTACCGATACGTCCCCCTTGCCAATGCACAAGTTTTACCACGCCCAGAGCGCGGAGCTGCGGGCTTTTCGCGAAGATGGCTATCCTGTCCCGGATCACACCCG
Source organism: Desulfurispirillum indicum S5 (assembly GCF_000177635.2). NCBI lineage: Bacteria > Pseudomonadati > Chrysiogenota > Chrysiogenia > Chrysiogenales > Chrysiogenaceae > Desulfurispirillum > Desulfurispirillum indicum. Next base: position 210,522 of record NC_014836.1, on the reverse strand, counting down.
ATTCGACCTCTTCGTCACCGACACCGTGCTTGTCAGTGGCAATGCCAATGTCAGCACTGGGTATATCACCGACAGCAGCCAGGGGTTCAGCACTCTCGGTGTCGGAGGGAGCGCAATTCGCCAGGGAGATATCCTCCTGCTTCCCGACGCCCCACCGGCCGACCGTATCCGGTTTATCGCGGCCGATCCCGATACCGGCAATGACAGTCAGCTCACGGTTGCGCGCCCTTACACGCAAGCATACGCCAGCCAGCGCTATCTGGTGGTTGCCAGCAGGCTGGGCTCTGAAATCTACGGCATTGATGGCAGTGATAAACTCCCTCCCGGACAGACCGATGGCTCGCAGGCAGGCAGCTCAGCATTTATCTATCAGTACCATCGGGATTACCTTGACCGAGGGTGCCTTGATGGCGGAGGAAATCTGCCTGCGGACCCCAGTGAACGAGTGTACATCCTGGCGCTCAGCCAGGACATCTATCAACACGGTTTTATCAGTGCAGATGGTCTGTTCTGCTTTGCCCCCTAGGAGTTCTGCATCATGGTCAGGCAACCACACCAGCGCGGCTTCTCCCTTCTCGAGTTGCTGGTCTTTATCATCGTCGTCGGACTGGCCGCTGCGGCCATATTGGGAGTATTCGCCCCGGTACTGCAGGGCTCGCCCACCAATGCCGATATCCTGCGACGAACCTACCTGGCCATGGAACGGGTGGAGCTGAGCTACGCCCGGGGCAGCACACAGGATTTTGCCAGCTGGTGCCCCCAGAGTACACCGCTCTGTCAGCCTCTTGACAACAGCGTCATCACTGCGGGCAGCGCGAACTGTTACGCCGATGGCGATGACGCAAACGCGTACCACTGCGACATTTCAGTACAGATCAGCCAGAACAGTGTGAACACAACCATGGTCTTTACGGATATCTACCTCTCACGGGAGGAGCCATGATCGACAGCAGAAACCATCGCGAACAGGGCTTCTCCCTGCTGGAGCTGATCCTCACCATGGTCATCATCGGCATTCTATCTGCCGCTTCGGCTCCCATGGTGGGCAGTGCGATCAATGCCTACTTCACGGCCCGGCAGATGTCCGATGAACTGATGCAGGTCAATATGGCCATGGAGCGCGTCAGCCGTGAACTGCGGGGAGCGCTTGCCATCGATACCAACAGCGACCAGACCACCGTGCGCTTTACCCGACGTTCCGATAGCCAGGAGGTCTGCTTCCGCCTGAACCAGGGCAGAATCTGGCGGCATACGGGCAACTGTGCGAACCCGGGGCATCCGCTCACGGGTGCGGTTTTCGAAGCAGGCTCGACATTTCTCTACGGGAGCTTTGGAACAAACTGCACAAACCCTCAACTGCAAGACAGTGCTGCTGCGCCGCAGAATGCCCACCTGGTTCAGCTGCACCTGACATCGTCCACCTACGGCGCCTTTCGCACCAGCGTCTACGTGAATACCGCTGCCAACCCCTGCCACCTGTAAGGAGTTCACCATGAAGCATGAACTGGCATCCTGCAACGTCAAACACCAGAAGGGTTCACTGCTCATCGTGGCTGTTTTCCTGATTACCGTGGTCGCCGCCATGGGCATTGCGGTCACCTCGGTTTTCAGCGGCACAACGCTGGCCGGACTCGGGATACACCGCGATACCCAGGCAAAGTCCCAGGATCGCTACCGATTTCTCACCGGCACACCACCTGAAGTCATCCGCCCCCTGGGCAACGCGGATCTGATCATCGGGCTGCAGGATGGCTCCGCGCCCCTGACCCCCGAGCAGATACTCCGGCGTACCGGCAATATCATGCTCAGCGAGAACTTCCAGAGCTGGGGTTTTCCCGGTGGACACGCGACTGGATCCAATCCTGAAGCCGGCATCCTGCAGCTGAAGACACCGGGAGCATCCAGCCAGGGCTACACCAGCACCAACCTGCAGCTGTGTGACATGGGAGGCGAAGAGGTGGTTTTCCGCGTCTACTACGATGGACGTGCCGCAGTGCGGGTAAATTCCTTTACCCTGACCATCGGGCTTCACAGCGGAGCCCAGATTGTCCGCCACTTCACGGCGTTCAACCGCTCCAACGGCAATGTCACGGCGGGAATGATCGAGTTCAGCCTCGGCGTCTTCAATCCCGGCCTGGACATCGCTTCGGTCAGGCTGGAGTTCAACTGGCAAAGTACTGGTGATCGTTACCTCATCCTCTCCAACTTCTACCTGGGGCCTGAAAACGGCTGTGGCGATTCCGGCCAGGGAGGACTCGGGCAGCAGGAACTGGTCATTGGCGAGGATGGAGCACTGCTCTTTGGCAATCTGGTAAACGGCGAACCCCTGGCCTACTCCAACCTGCCCGCCCACGCCTGGGTGGAGGAGACGTTTCTCATGGGGGCAGCTGAGCGACCCTTTCGCGCTTTCTTCCGCTTTCAGACCTTCCCCGGCCAGACGGCCAATGACGCGAGAGGCACCCAGGGTGGCTTTACCTTTACCCTCTTCCCGGGCGATCACAACTTTCTCTGCACCAATGCCAGCAAGAGCGGCGACCAGCAGCAGGGATCCCACCTGGGGTTTGCCAATCTGGAGGCGACAGAGGTGAAAATCAATTTTCAACCCGATATCCTGGAAGACTGCGGAAGCAACCTCTGTGCCTGGCACAGCGGCACCAATGCCACCAGCATCAGAAACATGAAGGTTCCGGTGCCCGATGGGTATCTGCCAGACTACAGTGAAACTTTCGGCAATCGCGGCAATGGCTGGCGCTATGGCTGGACCAGTGAATTCTACGGGCCTCCCCGCTATCGTACCACTCTGACCAATCCTGCTGATTCCAATCTGAGCGCAGATGAAAACTTGCGCTGGGATACCTTCAACCATATGGCCCTTGTCTGGGGCACCACCGCCTGGTGGGCCCGTGAGTGGGAACTGGCCCTGCCCAATGGGCAGTATCTGGTGACGCTGGGTGCCGGCGACCCCCGCTATTCCGATCAGGACAACACCATGCTGGTCGAGGGTGTGCGCTTTGCAGACCCCGATCCCTATGCCACAACCCTTGGGACGGGAGGAGATTTTGACCTGTGGAACAATGTGGAGGTGGGCGTCTATGACGGCAGGCTGACAGTGGCACCCGAGGCAGATCGCAATGCCAAGATCAGCTTTATCGAAGTGCGTCCGGCCGGCTGTGATCCTGCGGAGGACAGCCCCCGTATGGCCATCGAATTCGACCTGCACCAGGAAGAACACCTGGGAGATCCGGCGGCCAACCATGTGGCCTTTCTCTCCACAGCCAGTGTGGAGCACGGCGCAACGGGAAATCCCCCGTGCGCCACTGCGACACAGTTTGGCGGCGAAGGCGGGTGCACCTATAATCCTTCCCAGGCCAACTGGCTGGAGTATCAGGCTTCGGCAGGTGTGGAGCCGCACACCTATGCCACCCGTATCGAACTCTCCCGTCAGCAGTGCGATCTGGCTGATCCGGCAAAAAATCTGCTGGTGCTGGTCTGGGTCTGCAATCCAGGAGAAAGCTGCCACAGCGACAGTACCTTCGGGGATGTCACCAGCCCCTACCCACAGTGGAGTCAGAACTCATTTCAGTACTGCACCAGCTTTCCAGAGCAAGAGGGCATCAGCACCGAAGCCCTTTTTCAGCAGCTGAAAGCGGGGTTCACCTTTGCCACCGGCGACATTCCCTTTGGCCTGAAGATTTCCGACCTGGCCATCTACCCCAGTGCCAGGGCCACTGGCAGTCACTGGCCCTTTGATGCCGGCAACCGTGGCCCCGGCATCGTGGTGGGACACTCCTATTCCCCAGACACTCCATCCGGTGCGGGGCAATCCCTGGCTGGCGGCTACACCTTCCTGGAAGACAGCAGCACATTCAACATAGCCACGCAGAACTTCTCCCTGAGTGCCTGGGTCAAACTCAGTGCCATGCCCACCCAGCCACGGGTGATTGCCGGTAAGGGAGGATCCGGCGGCAGCAACGGCTACAGCCTGTTGGTAGACACCCAGGGATATGTCATCTTCCAGGTGCGCGACAGCAACGGCACCATGCGCTCGGTGCGCTCGGAACGCCCCCTGCAACTGGGGGAGTGGGAGCATCTCGCGGGTATTTTGCAGCGGGCCAATCCCGAGCACAGCACCGTGGCAAATCAGCTGCGTCTCTACCTCGGTGGCAACCGTCAGCTGGGAGAAACAAGCGGTTCCAGCCATGACCTCCACGGCCGCAGCCTGCACACGCCGAGCCTGTTCGCCATCGGCAATGTCCATGATGGAAATATGTTCAGCGCAGCGACCTTTCCCGGGCTTATCGACGAGGTCCGCATCTACCCGGATTTTGTCCTGTACAACGCCACCATACGGGATATGTACACCAACCGCTGGTAAACATTCCGCCCACGAAAAGTTTCCCCCGGAACGCAAAGAGACTTGCGACAAGCAGCAGCAAAAGTTACACTCTGTAAAAATGCTGCATAGCTCTTTTGGAGCGTACACCGGGGGAAATGCCAATGAAAGCAGTCATCATGGCCGGCGGTTTTGGTACCAGGATTCAACCATTGACCAACAGTCTTCCCAAACCCATGATCCCTGTGGCGGGAAGGCCCATGATGGAGCACATTGTCAGAAAGCTCCGCGACAGCGGCATTACCGATATCGTCATCCTCCTCTTCTATATGCCCGAAATCGTCCAGAACCATTTCGGCGATGGCAGCGAGCTCGAGGTGCGTATCACCTATGTCCTTCCCAACGATGACTATGGCACTGCCGGCGCGGTCAAGTGCGCCGAGGCTCATATTGACGAAAGCTTTCTCATCATCAGCGGCGACCTGGTAACCGACTTTGACCTCAACACCATCATCCGCGCCCATCAGCAGTCGCGGGAGATGGTGACCATCACCCTGACTTCCGTTCCCAACCCGCTGCAGTTCGGCGTGGTGGTGACCGATAAAAACCACCGCATCGTCAAATTTCTGGAAAAACCGGGCTGGGGCGAGGTCTTTTCCGATACCATCAACACCGGCATCTATGTTCTGGAAAAGGAAATCTTTCAACACATTCCCGAGAAAACCAACTTTGACTTCAGCAAGGATCTCTTCCCCCTGCTGATGAAGCGCCAGATACCCATTCATGGATTCAACGCCCACGGCTACTGGCGCGACGTGGGCAACCCCGATTCCTACCGGGAGTGCATGGATGAATTTTTCAGCGGCGCCTTCAGCCTGGATGTGGGTATAGAATGCCAGGTCACACCCAGCGCCACCATCCGCGCCCATCCCTCAACCAGCTACCAGAGCACCCTCCTGGAAGGTATCAACATCATCGGTGCCAACACGATCATTGAACCGTACGCCAAACTCACCAACTGCATTATCGGCGACAACTGCCACATCAAAAGTGGTTGCGAGCTGGAAAACTGTATCATCTGGAACAGTTGCACTGTGGGCGAGGAATCTGTTCTGCACCATACGGTCATGTGCAATAACGTGCACATCGCCGAGAAGGTGCATATACCCCACGGAGCCATCATTGCCGAAAACGTCACCATCGAAAAACAGGTTGAAATCGAAAAGGACATCACCATCTGGCCGGATAAACACATTGAGGAGGCAGCCATAGTGTCCAGCAATGTCATTTGGGGCGACAAGTTCAAAGCCACTATTTTCGAAAGCGGGGCCATCCGCGGCTTTACCAACATTCAGATATCCGCTGACTTTGCCGCCAAGATCGGCGCGGCCCTGGCATCTTTCCTGCCCCGCAACTCCACCATTATCATGTCGCGGGACTACCACAAGGCTTCGCGCATGATCAAGCGCTCCTTCCTGGGCGGAGTACTCTCGGCAGGGGTCAATGTCATCGACATGCGCCTCAATCCAGCCCCTGTCAACCGCTTCAAGCTTGAAAACAATGAACTGCTGGCCGGTGGAGTTCACTTTCAGCAGTGCAGCGACAATATCGACGAAACCATCATGACCTTCTTCGACGCGGGCGGCAATGTCATCGACTCGGCGGCGGAAAAGGCCATTGAGCGCCTGTTCTTCCGGGAGAAATTCCGCAAGGCCGCCCACGATGAAGTGGGAGACATCTACGACGACTCGGGACTGCCGAAAAACTATCTGGACACCTTCCTGGCCACCATCAACCGCAAGGCTATTTCCGCCGCCCGTTTCAAGATCGTTCTGGATCTGAGCTTCGGCGCCACCATCAATGTCTTCCCCGAGATTCTCAGCAAGCTCGGCTGCGAAATGATCGTCCTCAACGCCTACGAAAATCCCGACGGGCTCTCCCGCTCTGCCACCCAGCTGCAGGATGCCGTCAACGATGTGCGCTCCATCGTGCAGTCCACATCGGCTGACCTTGGGTTCATTCTCTTCCCCGATGGAGAGCACTTCCTGATGGTGGGCGACAAGGGCAATGTGCGGGCGGATCACCAGCTGATCCTCTTTACCCTCCAGCTCCTCCACGACTACGCCCGCCTCAAGCAGAGCATTCAGAAGGTCTATATTCCGGTCTCCGCCCCCAGTGTTCTGGATGAGGCCATTTCCCCACATGTCAAGATTACCCGTGGCAAGTTTGTCGGGCTGCAGGGCTCTGCCCTGGGCGATACGGATCTGATTGCCTACCACAATGGCCTGATCGCGTTCCGCGAGTTTTCCAGTGCCTTCGACGGCATGTACTCCATCGCCAAGATCCTGGAACTGCTGGCCACGGTCGGCAAGCCGGCTTCCGAGATATTCAGCGCCATCCCGGCCTATGCCTTCCTCAGCAGCAGCATCTCCTGCCCCAGCGAATTCAAGGGCACCGTGATGCGCAAGATGAGTGAAGACGCCATCACCAGAGAGGCAAGCTTTGTGGATGGCATCAAGATCCTTATGGAAAACAGCAGCATCCACATGATTCCCGACCAGCACCAGCCCGCAGTGCACCTGTACTGCGAGCACCGCGACGAGGAGTCTGCCAGGCAGCTGCTGGAAGAGTACAAGGGCAAAATCCGCCAGTGGATCAACGAGGCCTGAGCGCGGTTTTCCGGAACGGTAAACCTCTCCTTGAAATCCCTGGCTGAAGTCCCCATAATTAATATGTTGCGCGCCTGCTCAGCGCAAGCGACACACCAAGACACTACCGGCTGAGCATGAGGCTCAGCAGCTTCCGCGGAAGCTTCGACCATATACAGGAGGGAACCGCATGGCGAAACCGGATCAAAGCGATATCGACAGCCTGCTCGCTGAGTTTGAAGCAGCGGGAGCAGGCTCAGACAACAGCAGTAACCAAAGCGATGATATAGATGTAGACGCTTTGCTGCAGGAGGTTGACGCCGCTGAGCAGCAGCCCCCGGCACAGGCTCCCAAAGCTGCGGCCAAAGCGACACCAAAACCCGCCAAGGTCGCCCCTGCGACGAAACAGGCTGCCCCTGCCCCGAAAGCGGCTGCCCCCAGCAAAGAGCCGGAGCCCGACCTGCCCCTTCCGGACGAGCACGCCGAAATTCTGCAGTCGGTCTGCCACCTGGAAGACGCTCCCTCCAAGAAAAAATCCGACGGCGGTGTCCTGCTGCCTGAACCGGACCACCGCATCATCGACAGTCTGGATGAAATCACCACCGAGACCGAAATCAAGACCAATGAGGTCATGGACAAACTGGACGCGGCCATCGAAAAGGTCAACACCATGGTCACCGACATCGATCGTTTCTCCAAGCTGCTGGATCGCCATGAACGCGTGGTCGAGATGCTCAGCCACAAGCACCCAGACAATCCGGTGGTAAAGTTTTTACGGGATTTTTCCGAAACACTAGATCAGATAGAACAGATTAAAAAAACGGCCCAGGAGTGCCAGGATGACATCTATGTCGCCATGGATCTGCTTCAGTTCCAGGATATTTCGCGACAGAAGATTGAAAAGGTCATCGCCGTCATTCGCGCACTGAATGGATACCTCAATACCTGGTTCGGTACTTCCCGCCCTGACTCTTCCCGCGCCTCGGTCGCCAAGACCTTTGGCAAGGAGGATGTCCAGGCAACCACCGACGAAGATATTGAAGCACTCATCGGGGAGTTTCAGGAGAAAAACTGATATGTTCAAATACGCAAGGGAATCCCAAAGGCTTCTGGGTGTCGACCACACCCATACCGTTGCCCAGATCAAGGCAGCCTTCCGTGCCTGCGTAAAGAAATATCATCCGGATGTTCTGGGCAACACTCCCGGCAGCGTCCGCTATTTCCAGCATATCAACCGCGTCTACAGCGAACTGCTGCAGTACAAGAGCACCCACCCCGATGCCGCTCCCAATCAGGTGCCCCAGGCAAACAGAGCCTCCGCTCGTCCGGCGCCGGCCCACCGTGACTTCAACCGCCAACACAGGGCGGCCCAGACACGGCCCGCAGCCCGCGCGCCCCGTAAGGAAAGCCGCCCACCATCCCAGGAGCAACTGCTGCTGAAAAAAATGCAGAAGATGCAGAAAGGCGCATTCACGGTCGATCCCCTGGTGGCCGAGATGGGTATCGAAGCCCTGATCATGCGCTGTGAATTCAGTGACAATTATTACGTAAAACGCGAGGCCATCAAAGCGCTCATCTTCAAGGGCACTCCTGAGGCAGTCAAAGGCATACTCTACCTGCAGAAAAGCTCCGACAACGACGCCAGAGAAATTATCGACGAGCTGCTCTTCCAGTCCGATGACCGCTTCAAGCGCATGATGGAGAACGACGGCGGCGCAAACCCCTTCTTCGCCTGGGTCAGCAAGCTGGTCAACGGCATCGTGCGGGTATTTGACAGCTCCGTGCGCCCCACCACCCATCCGTGAGTACGACTTTTCACCATATTCCCGTCCTGGCGGACGCCGTGCTGAGCAGCCTTGGCCCTGCCCTGAACGCAGAGCAGCCATTACTGGTGGACTGCACCGTCGGCGGCGGCGGCCACAGCTCTCTGATTCTGGAACACTGCCCCAGCGTCCGCATCATCGGTATCGACCAGGACCCCGCCGCGCTGCAGGCCTGCAGTGACAGGCTGGGCGAGCGTTTCACTCCCCTGCGAGGCAACTTCGCCCAGCTGCACCGCCTGCTGAAGCAGGCCAATGTGGCACCATCCTCGGTCAACGGATTTCTCTATGACCTGGGCGTCTCCTCCCACCAGCTGGACACCCCCGAGCGGGGATTCTCCTTCCTCAGCGATGGCCCCCTGGACATGCGCATGGATCCATCGGCGCCCCTGAGCGCGGCCGATGTGGTCAATACCTACAGTGAAGAGGAGCTGGCGCGGATCATTCACGCCTATGGCGAAGAACGGCACAGCCGCAGAGTGGCCCGGGTTATCGCCGCCTGCCGTCGGGAAAAGCCCTTTACCACCACCAAAGAACTGGCCGACCTCATTCATCGTGATATCGCCAAATTCTATCGCAACGAGTCCATCCATCCGGCAACCCGCACCTTCCAGGCCCTGCGCATAGAGGTGAATGGGGAGCTGGACGCCATCACCACCTCACTGGAAAGCGCCCTGACATACCTGCGCCCCGGTGGCATACTGGCCGTCATCTCCTTCCACTCCCTGGAAGATCGCATTATCAAGCAATTTTTCCGTCAACACGCAAGCACGTGTATCTGCCCACCGGAAGTCTGGCAGTGCCGTTGCCAGCACCAGCCGCTCCTGGAAATTCTCACTAGAAAACCCCTGATCGCCGATGAAGCCGAAAAGCAGCTCAATCCCCGCTCCCGCAGCGCCAAACTGCGTGTCGCCCGCAGAACTTCCGCCTGAAAGCCGCTACGGCAGGTGCCGCCGCAGGAAGGCCTCGACTCCCTGTCGATAGGTCTGCGCATCCCGTAAAAATCCATCATTATGCCCTCCCCGCAAGACCACAAAGGCCTCGGGGCCGCTGATGGCAGAGAGTTCCTCGCCATGGCTGAAGGGCACGACCTCATCATCACGGCTGTGCACCACCAGCAAGGGGCTGACCAGCTGCGCGGCAGCGTCGCGAGTATCAAAGTGAAAGCGACTGAGCCGGCGCGCGGGCAGAAAAGGATAGAGCTGGGCCGCCAGGTCGGGCAGGGAGGTGAAGGTGGACTCCAGCACCACGGCAACAGGCGCTCCCCCCTGCCGCTGGGCCTGGAGCGCTCCACAGGCGGCAATGGAACCACCCAGGGAGCGCCCCCAGAAGACAATACGCTCCGCATCCACTTCCGGTTGGGCCAGCGCTGCCTGCCAGGCCGCAACGGCATCAAGCTGCAGGCCCTTTTCATCGGGCGTGCCCTCGCTGAGCCCATAACCGCGATAGTCAAAAATCAGCACTGACAGGCCAAGATCGTGGAAAACCCTGATGGTCTGCAGGCGATGGGATATGTTCCCGGCGTTGCCGTGAAAGAAAATCACCGTGGCCCGGGCCTGCGGTACCGGCACAAACCAGCCGTGCAGCCGGGTATCATCGGCGGCCTGAAAACGCACATCACGATAGTCCAGGCCAATATCCCCCGGAGTCGCCTCCAGACGAGAGCTGGGGAAGAAGAGCAGGCGCGCCTGCAGCAGATACATGCCCAGCACCAGCAACCCATAGAAAATTCCAGCCAGTAACATCAGCATCACAAGTGTCCGCAGCATAGGTTCTCCTTGAAAAACTTGGGGCAATCACCTCTGGGGTATGGGATTTTCGCTGGAATTTCAGTACAGTAAGCCAGATTTTTCTCTCAATTCCGATATCCAGCAGGTGAACCCTATGCGTATCCGCATCTCCCCAACTATAGAGCTGGCCAATGACAAGCCCTTTGTGCTCTTTGGCGGCATCAACGTCCTGGAAGACCTGGACTCAAGCCTTCACGCCTGCGAAGCCTATGTCAAAGCCACCGACGCCCTTGGGATACCTTACGTTTTTAAGGCGTCCTTTGACAAGGCCAACCGCTCCTCCATTCACTCCTATCGGGGTGTCGGACTGGAGGAGGGTTTGCGTATTTTTGAAACAGTTAAAGAGCGCTTCGGCGTCGCGGTCATCACCGATATCCACGAGGTGGAGCAGGTGAAGCCGGCCGCCGAGGTCATTGACGTGCTGCAGCTGCCGGCATTTCTCGCCCGCCAGACAGACCTGGTCGTCGCCATTGCCCGCGCTGGCAAGCCCATCAATGTCAAGAAGCCCCAGTTTCTGAGCCCCACCCAGATGGGGAATATTGTCAGCAAGTGCCGCGAAGCGGGCAACGATCAGGTTATCCTCTGTGAGCGCGGCACCTGTTTTGGTTACGATAATCTGGTGGTGGACATGCTGGGCTTCCGCCAGATGCGCCAGGCTACCGGTAACTGCCCGGTGATCTTCGATGTCACCCACAGCCTGCAGTGCCGCGATCCGCTGGGAACCGCCTCAGGAGGGCGTCGCGCCCAGGCCCTGGAGCTGGCCCGTTCCGGCATGGCCATTGGCCTGGCCGGGCTCTTTCTGGAGGCGCACCGCGACCCCGATCAGGCTCGCTGCGACGGCCCCAGCGCCCTGCCCCTCCATATGCTTCATCCCTTTCTGGAGCAGGTGAAGGCGGTGGATGACCTGGTCAAGAGCCTGCCCGTCCTTGATATTCACTGACGACCAGCCAAGGAGAGACATATGAGCACGCCGCAACCGACCATACGGGTGGTGATTCCCGCCCGCTACGCTTCCATGCGGCTTCCCGCCAAGCCCCTGGTGGATCTGGCAGGGCTGCCCATGATTGTGCGGGTATTTCAGAGAGTTCAACTGGGGCTGCCCGGAGAAGATATTCTCGTCGCCACCGATGACGAACGCATTGTCCAGGTGCTGGCCAGACATGACATTCCCCATGTCCTCACCGCTGCCGACCACCAGAGCGGAACCGACCGCGCCGCCGAGGTGGCCAGGCTCAGTGGCTGGTCAGACGATGATATCATCCTCAATGTGCAGGGCGATGAACCCCTGGTTCCCTGCGAGCTGCTGAGGGCCTTCGCCGATTTCTGCCAGCAGCAGACCGCGCTGCAGATGGGAACCATTGTGGTGCCCGTCACTGAATATCAGCATATCCATGATCCCAATGTGGTCAAGGTGGTGCTGAACCAGCAGCAAGACGCACTGCTCTTCTCCCGCGCTCCGATCCCCCACTGCCGGGACATTTCCCCCGAGCAGTGGCCACTGGAAGCCTTCGCCCGCCATATTGGTATCTACGCCTACCGCAACCGGGTGCTGCAGCGGCTGGCCACCACACCACCATGCGCCCTGGAGCTCCGGGAGAAACTGGAGCAGCTGCGCGCGCTGTGGCTGGGTATACCCATCCGGGTCATGGCATGGCACGAGTCGCCACCCCATGGCGTCGACACGCCCGCCGATGTGCAGCGGGTAATCCGCATACTTCAACAGCAAAAGGATACACCATGAACCACGAGCACTTTCTCCAGAGCGCCCGCCAGGTGATCACCACCGAAGCCACCGAAGTGGCCAGGCTGGTGGAGCACCTGGATATGGACTTTGCCCGCAGTGTCGAAGCCATCCTGCAGTCCCGTGGCCGGGTTATCGTCTGCGGCATGGGAAAATCAGGTATCATCGGCAAGAAGATCGCCGCCACCATGGCCAGCACCGGCACGCCGAGTTTTTTCATGCACCCCGGCGAAGCCTACCACGGCGACCTCGGCATGGTGACGCCTGACGACGTCTTCATTGCCATCTCCCATTCCGGTGAGACCGACGAGGTGGTCAAGCTCATTCCCTTTCTGCAGGACAATGGCAACTATCTGATCGCGCTGACGGGAAATCCCGCATCCACCCTGGCACGCGCCGCTCACAGCCACCTCAACACCGGCGTCACCAGGGAGGCCTGCCCGCTCCAGCTGGCTCCCACCTCATCCACAACGGCGACACTGGTACTGGGAGACGCCCTGGCAGTGACCCTCATGGAGGCCCGAAACTTTCAGCCCGAGAACTTTGCCCGTTTCCATCCCGGCGGCTCCCTGGGGCGCAAGCTGCTAACACGGGTGGAGCAGGTCATGAAGCAGGACAACCTGCCCTTTGTCGACAGCCAGACCGGCATGAAGGATATCATTCACACCATGAGCGAAGGACGCTGCGGACTGGCCATTGTGGTCAACGCCCAGAACTTCCTGGTAGGCATCATCACCGATGGTGACCTGCGGCGTGCCATGGATAAACGCCAGGAGGATTTCTTCCGTCTGAGCGCCCAGGATATCATGACCAGGGAACCCAAAACCGTGGCACCACAAACCCGCCTGGTCGACGCCGAAGCCCTGATGATCAGCAGGAAAATCAACTCCCTGCTGGTCGCCCAGGATCTGCGGGTCAGTGGTATCATCCAGCTCTACGACCTCTGAAAGCCCCGAATACAATACGCGCAGCCCCTTGCCTAACGGCAAGGGGCTGCGAAGAACAACATGTCAAAAACTCAGGAAAACGTGAAGTAGGCCACGGCTTCCTGCAGATCCTCCACTGACAGGATCAGGCGGCCACCCTCAACCCTATGGTTCAGGGGAACGGGGTGGCACCCTCCTTGTTTCATGCCGATCTGGCTGAAGGGGAAGCGAAGCCCGCAGTGGGCACAGACCATGGATTCACCATCCTGAACGTACCCCAGGTTCTCCTGCCAGCACACTTCACAGGCATCCAGCGCAACCCGCACCACCCCATCAGCACCCATCAGGATAAAGTAGCGCACTTCTTGCGCTTCCGACCGGAAAAGAAAATAGCGAGCTTTGCCATCTGAAAAATCAGCCAGTTCATGACTCACCTCGCCACCTATCGCCTGCACCACCTGAGCCCTGGCAATATGACGCGGTGTCCTATCGCCAGAAAAAAAATAGAGCCCGGCAAAAACCGCAGAAATACACAGCGCAACCACCCAGCCTGCGGGCAGGCGCCCCTGATTTTCCTGAAACCCGGGTGATCCTTTTTCCGGGAGCCTCTTCTCTGGCATTGACTTCTCCTGCATATATCAATCATCAAAACATACTGCTGCCACGCCGGAAAGGATACGCCAACACACCGGTTTTCGCTATCCCCTCTTTCCGTCAGCAACCCTCCGGAGGCTTCTGACGTATTGCTCCTTGCACTTTAGCGCCATTTCCCGTACTTTGACATGGTGCATCTGCTGGCGATGCGAGGAGGAGTCCTCAACGGTGTGTGTGTTGTTCCGCCTGCAGATGACCTTCATTACCAGGAGATATTATGTTGCGTTCTTTTTTTTTCTGTCTGATGGCCCTTGCGCTGGCCAGCATCGGTACAACCGCTGTCGCTGCCAGCCTCTGTGACCCCCCAAAAGCTCCCCAGACCCGCACGGCAAAGACACTCGCCCGTAACCTGATACCCTACCTTCCCGACCAGAGCTGTATTGAGATCAACCGCGAAGAGGCACTCTTTTCCGGCTTTAATTACTTTGACCTGACGGTACGCTGGAAAGACCAGCAGGGAGAGCGCTCCCAACAGGTCATCGAAATTTCCGATGGTCGCTACGTTCTGGGGCAGGCCCTTGACCTGACTGACCGCTCCGATGTCATCGCTGAGGCCAAAGCCCGCTTTGCCCCGGCTCTGGAAATCCCCCTGAGCGCGGAAGACCTGGCGGCAGGGAACCCCAACGCCAGTACAGTCGTCGTGGCATTCGGCGACTACGACTGCGGTTACTGCGCCCAGGCCTACGAGTTCCTGCACGGCAAGGCAGGCAACACTGTCGCCTTCTACACCAAAGATTTTGTCCTCTTCCCCAACTCACTGGTTCAGGCCAAGGTGGTTCTGGCCGCCAAACGCGCTGGGGTTCAGGATATCCACGCCGTGAAAAGCGGCATGTACAGCAAGAGCATGGCCCGCATGACTCCTCAGCAGGCAACCCAGGCTGCCCTCGAAGCGGTTCCGGCAGCCGAGAGGGAGAAGGTCAAAGCCTATCTGGACCAGCATGACGGCCAGATCAGCGCGACGATTCAGGAGTCCACCCATTTCGCCCGCGCCCAGGGCTGGAGCGGAACCCCCGTGGTGGTCATCAACGGCCGCGTGGTTCCCGGTGGCTTCAATCAGGATGTGATCAGCGAGATGCTCAAGTAAAAAACCATTCAACAGAAAAAGCGCAGATGCCAGGAGCATCTGCGCTTTTTTTATGGGAAAAGGAATTACAGCAGGGTGTCAAAATCGGGCGTAAAGTACGTCTGATCACGCTTCGGGCCAGTGGAGACGAGAACAGCCTTGCAGCCGACCAGCTCCTCAATGCGGCGCAGGTACGCCACGGCATTCGGTGGCAGATCCTGTTCCCCTTTGGCGCCAACGGTGGATGTCTTCCAGCCAGGCATCTCTTCGAAAACCGGCTCGATTCTGCGCAGTTTGCTGAGGCTGGCGGGGAATTCCTGAACCACTTCGCCATCAATCTTGTAGCCGGTGCAGATCTTGATGGTATCAAAGGCATCGAGCACATCAAGCTTGGTGACAGCCAGGCCGGTCAGGCCATTGGTGCGCACCGCATAGCGGCCAACAACCGAGTCAAACCAGCCGCAGCGACGGGGCCGTCCGGTAGTGGCGCCATATTCATGTCCGATTTCACGCAGTTTTTCGCCATCGGCATCCAGCAGCTCCGTGGGGAACGGCCCTTCGCCCACACGGGTGGTATAGGCTTTCATGACGCCCACCACATGGTTGATGGCCTGGGGGCCCACACCAGTTCCCGTCAGGCTGCCACCACTGCAGCAGGAAGATGAGGTGACATAGGGATAGGTGCCGCTGTCCACATCCAGCAGCGTGCCCTGGGCCCCTTCGAAGAGAATTTTCTCCCCCCGGGCCATGGCGTTGGCGAGGTAGAGGGAGGTATCGGCGATATAGGGCTTCAGGCGTTGACCATACTCTTCGTACTCAGCGAAAACCTGGGCAAATTTGAGGTCGGGGTGGTGGTAGAGTTTTTCGAGAATATAGTTGTAGTTCTGCAGGTTGTCAGCCAGGCGCTCGGCAAAGAGCTCTGTTTCCAGAAGATCCACAAAGCGGATGCCGATGCGGGCCATCTTGTCGGAATAGGCGGGGCCGATACCGCGCCCGGTGGTGCCGATCTTCTTTTCGCCGCGGTGACTCTCGTTGGATTTGTCGATGACACGATGGTAGGGCATGATCAGGTTGGCGCGCTCGGAGATGAGCAGGCGACCGGCCACTTTGATACCTTTTTTCTCAAGCTTTTCAATTTCATCCAGCAGGGCCTTGGGATCAACCACTACACCCTGGCCGATCACGCACATCTTTCCTTCGTGCAGGATGCCACTGGGAATCAGGTGCAGGATAGTTTCATCGTCACCGACCTTGACGGTATGCCCGGCATTGTGTCCACCCTGGTAACGAACGACCACATCAGCCTTCTCCGAAAGCAGGTCGACTATTTTCCCTTTTCCCTCATCGCCCCACTGGGCGCCTAAAATAACGAGATTTGCCATGAAAAGTCCTCTTTCTGGCAGCCTGGTCGATGCTCGTCAGGCTGCGGCAAGTATTTCAACTATCGGTTACGGTAACTTGATGATGTTTCTGGCACGCTGCTGGTGTTGAGCGGCGCTGGAGGCCGTTATCCAGAAGGCACTGTGTCCCTGGCGGCGCAGACGTTCCACTTCCTGCTGGGCCTGTTCCAGGGTATCGCTCTCACTGTATACCACATAATCCACAAGGATTTCATGCTGATTTCGCAGACCCGCTTCGCACAGGTGATTGATGTTGACGGCGAATCCCACGGCAGGTGTGGGATGGGTATACTTGCCAACCAGGTTGTCGTAACGTCCGCCGCCAGCCACCTTCATGCCGCACTCTTCGTCATAGAGTTCAAAGCTGCACCCGGTGTAGTAGTTCAGGTAGGAGAGCTCGGAAAGATCCAGAGTGATGCGACAGCCAATATGCTCCAGTTTCTGCAGCAGGGCCCCCAGCTCATCGAGAGCCCGGTGGGAAGTCTCGTTACAGACAAGGCTGCGGGCGCGGTCGATCAGGCTGGTATCACCAATCAGGCCGGGCAGCTTCAGCAGCACTTCGCGGTTGTGGTAGGTGGTTCCGGACTGTTCCAACAGCTCCTTCAGCGCGGAGAGATCCTTTTTGTGCAGGGCGCTGACAATGGCCTTCTCCATGGCAGGCTCCACCTCCAGCGCCGCAAGGATGCCACCGATAAAACGGCTGTGGGTGAGCACCAGATTCAGGCCATGGCTGCTGACCTGACCAATGGCGTGCACGCACAGCGCAATGGCTTCAAAATCCGCTTCAAGGGATGAACAGCCCAGGAATTCCCCCCCCGCCTGAACCACCTGGGCCTGGTTGCCCTCGTGCTTGTTGATGGAGCGAAATACCGAGCCGCTGTAGCACAGGCGCACGCAGTCGCCAAGCTTGGTGGTGGCCGTGGAGTAGGCCCGCGCTATGGAGGGGGTAAAGTCGGGGCGCAGCAGCAGGACGCGCCCGGTAATGCTGTCGATGATGCGATAGGTGCTGGGCAGGGTGTTTTCATCCAGGGCGCGGGCGATAACGTCCTCGTACTCCAGGCTGGGGGTCAGAATCGGCTGATAGCCCCAGGACTGGAAGATATCCACCATGTCCTTCTCCAGGGAGAAGATGGTCCGTGCCTGCGGGCCTATGGAGGCGCGAAAGCCTTTGGGGATATCCTTCGGTTCCATGGTGCCGGGTGTATTCATGTAAACTCCAGTTGAAAGCAGTCGATGATATTGTCAAGACGGGTGATTTCCTGCAGGGTTGCCGCGTCCACAGCGGTGTCAATATTGACCATGGCAATGGCTTCGTCGTCACCCCGGAATCCCAGGCGCATATTGGCAACGTTGATATTCTTCTCTCCCAGCAGGCGGCCGAGGCTGCCGATCACACCGGGACGGTCGTAGTTGCGGAAAAAGAGCATGGTGCCCTGGGGCACGGCTTCGATCTTGTACTCATTCACCTCGACGATGCGCGGGAACTTGTCGGCCAGCAGGGTTCCCTTGAGGGAGTAGTTGTCCGTTGCCACCTCAACCTCATTGACGAAAGCTGAGCCCTGATCGGCCTTGCCAAGGCTGATGCTGATACCCTGGTCATCCAGCAGGAAGCGGGCATTGATATCACTGGCCTCCTGGCGCCGGGCCAACAGAAACTCTCTGGCCACGCGGTTTTCCAGGGCACCGGTATCACTATAGGCCAGCTTGCCATTGACCTGCAGGCAAAGCCTGGTGGTTGCGGGGTCAAGCTGCGAAACCATGGATGCCAGCTTTCCCGCCAGCTCAATATACCCCTGGATGTTCACTTCGGTATTTTCGTCGACAACGGGCAGATTGATTGAGCCGGAGATGTATCCGTTGTCCAGGAAACCGATAACCTTATCGACGATATCAGTGCAGACGCCTTCCTGGGCTTTCATGGTGGCAGCACCTATATGGGGTGTGGTGTACACCCTGGGATGCTGAACCACCGCCGTCTCGCGACGGGTCGGCTCTTCCTCGAACACGTCAAGGCCTGCACCGAAAAGATGACCGCTGTCCAGGGCCGCAATCAGGTCCTTTTCCACCACCACCTGCCCGTGGCCCACATTGACCAGCAAAGAACCCGCACGCATACGGGCAAACAGGGCCGCATTGAACATGCCTGCGGTTTCCGGAGTCCGCGGGCAGCAGACGATCACAGCAGTGCTGCGGGTCAGCAATTCATCCAGGCTTACCAGATCAGCAACAGGCGATTCGGTCTGCTGATAGCGCACATAGGGGTCGTACGCCAGGACTTCCATACCGATGGCCTTGGTGATGGCAGCCACCTTGCGACCGATATTTCCGTAGCCGATGATACCCACCGTCTGGCCGGAAAGTTCCAACCCGTTGAGGGCACCGCGATCCCACTTGCCACCGGCCATATCGGCAGTGGCTTCCTTGAGCTTGCGGGCCGCGCCGATCAGCAGGGCGATAGCCAGCTCAGCGGTGGATGTGCTGGAGATAAAGGGCGTGTGCAGTACCACAATGCCTCTTTTGCTGGCAGCTTCCACGTCGATATTATAGGAGCCTGAGCCGGCCCTTCCGAGAACCCGCAGGCGCGGACTGTTTTCAATAATCGTGCGGTCAATGACCGTATGGCTTCTGACTATGATGGCATCGGCGTCGGCGCTGTGCTCAATGATGGTCTGGCGATCGGGACTCTCCAGCAGCACCACCTGGTCATACTTTTCCTGCAGTTTGCGGGTCGCCTTGGCTTCCAGCCGGTCGCATACAACTATTTTCATAGGGAATACCTTTCCGCGAGAATTTCCTGGGCAGCGCCCACGCCACTGCCGGGTGTAAAGGCGTGTCCAAAGGCCTTCAGGGCCATTTCCATGGCGCTGATGCTGATAATCACATCAAACGTATCCACATACCCCATGTGGTTGATACGAACAATTTTTCCTTCCAGGTCATCCTGGCCACCGGCAAAGGTCACGCCCATGGTATCGCGGGCAAAGCGCACAAAGGCCTTGCCGTCGATGGCAGCCGGCAGATAGGCACCGGTACAGGAGGCTGCCGGTGCACCGGGAGCCAGCAGCTCCAGTCCCAGAGCCTGCAAACCAGCGCGGGTGGCGCGGGCCAGGCAGTCAATGCGCCGGAAGAGGTTCTCCAGGCCTTCGGAGCGGATCATCGTAAGCACCTCATGGAGCCCGGTAATCAGAGACGTGGCCGGCGTATAGGCCGTGGTGTGCTTGGCCAGGGATTTGCGCTCCTTGCGCATATCAAAATAAAATCTGGGCAGATCGGTAGTATCCATTTTCTGCCAGGCCTTTTCGCTCACGCCCACACAAGCCAGGCCCGGAGGAAGCATCAACGCTTTCTGAGAGCCGACAACCAGCACGTCAATATGATCACGATCCATGGCCAGATCAGCGGCACCCACCGCCGTGATGCCATCCACCACCAGCAGGGTCCGGGGGTATTCCTTCACGATGGCCCCAAGGGCGGCAACGGGATGCTGAACCGTCGCCGAGGTGTCGCACCCCTGCACGAAGACGGCTCCCACGTTCTGGTTTTCCCGCAGCGCCTGGGCAACTTCATCGGGGTTGACCGGCGTTCCCCAGGGCGAGTTGAGCCAGATGACCTCCACGCCATAGGCCTGGCAGATTTTCCCCCAGCGCTCACCAAATTTCCCGGCGTTGACCACGATCGCCTTTTCCGCAGAATGCATGATATTGACAACAGCAGCTTCCATGGCACCGGAACCACTGCTGGCAAGCATGAGTACATCGTTACGGGTCTGCAGCAGGTACTTCAGACCTTCTTCCACTTCAGCAAAGAGACGGGAAAACTGCGGAGTGCGATGGTGAACCGCCGGAGCGGCCATGCGCAGGGCAACCTGCTCGGGAACGGGTGTGGGGCCAGGGGCCAGGAGATACGATTTTTGCATGGAGATCCTCTTTACGCTTCATCATATTGGAAAAGGCTGGTGACGATTCCGGCTTGGCAACCAGTCTGCCGGGCAGATATTCTCACACAAAGACCACAAAGAACAGCGTCAGCCGGAAAAAACTCCCCGGAAAAATACCCAAACGACATGGGCAGCAGGGGTCGGGCCATGCCTGACTCCTGCTGCCTTCATACCCTTCAAATACCGCCTGTCAGGGTTCCAGGAACGTGCGCAGAATCTTGCTTCTGGTCGGGTGGCGCAGCTTGCGCAGGGCTTTGGCTTCAATCTGCCGGATACGCTCACGGGTGACATTGAATTTCTTGCCCACTTCCTCCAGGGTATGATCGCTGTCGGTGTCAATGCCAAAGCGCAGCTTCAGCACCTCGGCTTCACGGGCGCTGAGGGTGTGGAGTACCGAGCGCACCTGCTCCTTCAGGTTGAAGCTGATGACCGCTTCCGCCGGAGATACGGTGTTCTTGTCCTCGATAAAGTCCCCCAGGGAGGAGTCCTCCTCCTCACCAATGGGCGTTTCCAGACTGATGGGTTCTTTGGCAATTTTCAGCACTTTGCGCACTTTTTCCACAGGCAGATCCATCTTGTCGGCAATCTCCTCGGGGGTCGGTTCGCGACCCAGCTCCTGCACCAGGTTCCGGCTGGTGCGCACCAGCTTGTTGATGGTCTCGATCATGTGCACCGGAATGCGGATGGTACGGGCCTGATCGGCAATGGCGCGGGTAATGGCCTGGCGGATCCACCAGGTGGCGTAGGTGGAGAACTTGTAGCCACGACGGTACTCAAATTTGTCCACGGCCTTCATCAGGCCGATATTTCCCTCCTGGATCAGATCCAGGAACTGCAGGCCACGGTTGGTATACTTCTTGGCAATGGAAACCACCAGGCGCAGGTTGGCTTCGATCAGCTGCATCTTGGCGGCTTTGGACTCCTCTTCACCCTCGCGCACCTGCTGCACAATGCTCATCAGCTCATTGGCATCGACACCGGTGGATTCCTCAATTTCCCGGAGCGAGGCAATGCTCTCGGACGCCTTGCCCAGGAGGCGCTCAAAGTCTTCCGCCCGCAAAGAGGTCTTGGCGCGAGCCGACTCCACGTGCTCGGCGCTGGATTCCTCGCCGCACAGATACTGCAGGTCGTCCCGGGAGAGTCCGGTGACCTTGATGATCTTGGCCAGTTCCGAGCCGGCACGCCGACTTTCCAGGTACTGTTCCTTGATCATGTTGCTGATGCGCGAGATGGTTTCGTTGGTCAGGCGAATTTCCGAAATAACCGCCGTCATGGACTCCAGCGTCTTGCGATATTTATCCTTTTTACCCTTGGCCTTGTACTCCCGCAGGCTCAGAAGCTGCTGCCCGATATCGCAGATGGAGTTGATGACAAAGTCGCGCATCTCCGTGGCATTCTCTGCGCGAACATGGGCACTGGAAGGGTCTTCCGCATCCTCTTCCGCGGACTCCTCGTCCTCGTCATAGGAGGTGGAGTTGCCAATGATGCCCATGCTGCCCACCTCATCATCGAGCATGATGATATCCTTGAGCCCGATTTCACCAGCCTCAAGCTTTTCGGCCAGCTCCTGCAGCGACTCTACGGCCTTGGGAATGGCAATAAGCGAGCTGATGATCTTCTCGTAGCCCGCCTCGATTTTCTTGGCAATGTCCACTTCGCCCTCGCGGGTGAGCAGTGGAACCGAGCCCATTTCC
The DNA here is from genome assembly GCF_000177635.2 of Desulfurispirillum indicum S5. NCBI lineage: Bacteria > Pseudomonadati > Chrysiogenota > Chrysiogenia > Chrysiogenales > Chrysiogenaceae > Desulfurispirillum > Desulfurispirillum indicum. The sequence continues at coordinate 188,516 of NC_014836.1, read as the reverse complement.
TTGAGATACAGACGCACGGGATCATCGGTGCGAAACGAGGTATCAGGAGTCAGGTCGAGGGTACTCTCCTCGCTCTCCTCCTCGTCACTCTCCTCTTCATCGTCGTTCTCTATGTCATCGCCATCCAGAACGGCAGGCTGATCTTTGAGGAAAACGGCAAATTCATCAGAACTTTCGCCCTTGCCTTTGCTGAGTTTATTGGTCGCAACCAGGCGTATGCCGATGCGTCCAAGATTTTCGATGATGGAGTCGATCAAGTCAGGATCCGTGGTCTCCTTGGGCAGGAAGTCATTCAGCTCGTCATAGGTGATAAAGCCACGTTCCTTACTTTTCTCCATCAACTGGGTGAAAAGTTTCTGATCTTCAGCAGTAGATTTCATTGAGTATTTTCCTCCCGGAAGAACTTGGTGCGGGTCATGAAGTGAGCTCCCTCTGAATTTCCAGCAGCTCCTGCAGCATTCTGCGCCGTTCATCCTCGGACAGAGGGGCCCCCGATTCAGATGGGGAAGGTGCGAACAGCTGTTGCTTCAGGTTTTCATGGCGGTGATGCATGTAGAGGGACTCTATTTTTTCTATAATATCGGGCGTCATGCCCAGGATATCTTCCTTGCCAATATCAAGGCTCAGAATATGAGCCATGGGGGCAGCCAGAGGACTGTCCATCAGGCGCTCGATGATCTGCTCCAGGGGGAGCCGCTCAAGATGCCAGGATGTGGCCTGATCTTTAATCGTACTGTATGGCGCAGACAGTATATCACTACCCAGTGCACTGGATATCTCCTCGAACATCTCTTCCGAAGAGAACATTACTTTAAGAAGGTATGGTGCTGCATCATTTTTATCAACGGGCTTTTTGACTTTCCGGAGACTTTCCCGCAAAAAACTTCCGGAAGCTTCGCTGCCAAGGGGTTGCCCTGTCGACAGATTTCCGCCACTGCGGGGAGGACGCATGCGCGAACGGCCCGACGGCGACTGCCCTGACCCGAAAGGATCTATCTGGGTGCGCTCCCTGAGGTAATTGGCATAAGCCTGGCGCCGGATACTGTCGGGTATGCGGTTGATAAACTCCCGCAGCTCCCGCACCGCCTGGGAAAGCTGGGTCACATCGCCGGAGCTGCTTTCAAGGAGACGATCGATACGAAACTCTCCCACATCCCGCGCCTGGCTCAGCAGCTCCTCAAACTGTTCCACCCGGTGGCGCTGAAAGTAGGTATCAGGATCATGACCATCGGGCAGAAAAACTACCCGCAGGGCCAGATCGCTCTGGGTCAACAGTTCAGAAGTCCGCAAAGCAGCCCGCAAACCGGCCTCGTCTCCGTCAAAAACCACATAGACATCCGTCTGCTGCCCCAGCAGGCGGGCATGGTAGGTGGAAAGACTGGTTCCCATGACCGCCACCGTCTCCGTCAATCCCTGCTGGTGGGCGCGGATGACGTCAAAGTATCCCTCCACCACGATGGCGCGCCGCTTTTTGCGGATGGACGCCTTGGCGATATGGTAGGCATACAGCAATTTTTTCTTCTCAAAGAGGCCCGATTCCGGCGAATTCATATACTTGGCCGGGCTCTTGCCCGACAGGTCCCGCCCGGCAAAACCCACCACGCCACCGGCAGCATCCCAGATGGGAAACATCACCCGCTGGCGAAAGCGATCGTAGAGCCGCTTGTCTTCGCCACTGGCAATCAACCCCAGCTCCAACAGATCGTCGTGATTTTCCTCAAACAGCTCCAGCAGCGAGTACTCCCGGCCATCGGCGTAGCCAAGGCCGAACTCGTCAATCAGCTGTCCGGGAATCAGGCGCGACTCCAGGTACTGCCTCGCCCGTGCATTCTTGCCCAGCTGGTTGCGAAAGCTCAGCAGCACACGGCGATTCAGGGTCAAAAGATTTTCGCGCCGACTGTCCTCGCGAGGCTCCGTGCCCGACTCGTACTCCAGCGCCACTCCAGTTTTCTGGGAAAGCAGCTCCATGGCCTCCACAAAGGTCATCCCCAGCTTTTCCATCAGGAATTTGCTGGCATTGCCCCCGGCGCCACAGCCGAAGCAGTAGTAGAGCCCCTTGTCCGGGGTAACGTGAAATGATGGGGTTTTCTCCGAATGGAAAGGACAGAGGCCGATGTGGCTGCCGCCCGCCTTGCGCAGGTGCACATGCCCACCGACAATCTCGACAATATCCACCGCGTTGAGTACTCGTTCAATACTGTCCTGGCGGATTTTGCGCATGAGGCTCCCCGTGATTTTCCGAAGTCGAGCTAAGCATTATAGGCCCGCGAAAATTCTTTTCAAGGGGAGATTTTCCGTGGCAGAGGAGCCCTCCGGATCAGCCGGATGCCACACCATCCACACTCAGGAAATGCGTTGCAGAACCTTCACCAGAACGCCGAATCCGGCGTTGCGGGGAACGTGAAAGAGGTGCGGAATTTCAGCAGCATCCTGCAGCGAACTTTCCGTGTAGAGGATAACAGGAGTTGCCGGAGAATTCTCCCCTTGCAGGGCACGGATAAATTCCGGCAGCGCGGGCTCACCTACATCCTGACCGGCAATCACCGTACTGGGAGGCTGAACATGGAAAGCCTTCAGGGCAACACCGGCAGAGGCGACAGCCGCCACGCGGGCACCGCGCTTGCTGAGCATGCGGGAAATCAGGGTACGGGTTGTCTCGTCAGCATCCACATAGAGAATGGACTGTCCATCAAGGGGGTTCTGTTCAGAAATGGTCATGATTGCCTCTTTGCTTCCAGGGTAAATCGTGAAAAGTCATCATCATAAGCGTCGCTGGCCTGGCTTCCTGCCAGAACGGCGGCAATCTGCCGGGCCATACTGCGATCCGTAGGCAGGTGGCTGTGCCACCAGTGTATGAGAAACTCCAGCAGCTGGCGGGTGTCATCGACGCAGAAGTCATCGCCATGGGAGAGGGCCACCATGTAGGCGCGATGAGTAAAGCGCTCATGCTCGCGCAGGTGAAGCAGAACATGGCGCACATCCAGCCCGTGACAGCGCATCAACCGCTCCTCACAGGCAAAGTGCTCCCCTATGTACCTCAGCAGCGCTTCCCGCGCCATCAAAAAAACCTGCACGTCATCGCCAGTGCCCGGTGACACAAGCAGATCGTGCAGATTCCCCATAAGGCTCAACAGCTCCCGATGCTGGTCGTCCACAATGGGGATGCCCGTACGCACATCCCCGAACTGTGGAAGCTCAATACTCATGGCTATGCCTTTCATGAACCAGACAGTGCAGGCTGATTGCCGCGCAGCCCATATTCAGCAGGCTGCGCGCAACCAGGAGACTTGTCTCGCCGTTAATTTGCTCCGCTTGCGTCCAGGCTGAGACACCGAACCGAATCAGTAACCGCAGTTGTTGCACCACTGCAGTTGGCGTTAGCTGCTTCCCGCGCTCCGAAGGTATAAATAGTGGTCTCACCTACGGTAATAGTACTTACAGCCGCCGTTCCACCCAAGTTGTTTGCTAGCTCAGTTACCGTAGGATAGGTACCTACGGCTCCGCCACCATCATTTGAGGCAAGTAGCATATTAACAGCACTACGCGCAGCATTTAAATTGGCCGTATCCGCAGCCCCTTGTGCCTCCTCACTCAGATCCACAAACTGGGGCACCGCGATGGCCGCCAGAATACCCAGGATAACGATAACCATGATAAGTTCGATGAGGGTGAAGCCCTTCTGACGTTTTTTACGATTCACGGGTACGGCAACCGATGGCGTTTCGGAAATCTTCTGCATAACTTTTCTCTCCCTTACCAGGCAATCTTGATGAGAGACAGCCAACGCTGCCTCCATTCAAGTCATAGCACATACTTTCACCCACCAGCAAGACACAATTTCAGGTTTATGCAAATTCAATGGAGCTATTTGATACATTTTGCCGAAAAATCGGACACCACCTCTACCTTTCAGCATGGTCACACCACCATCGCCCACGCAGACACTTCATCGGGAAGAGGCTGTACAAGCCTGCGTTTTTTTGGCATTGTGGGAGACAGAGAAGAAACTGAAACATCGGAATATGCAGGCCAAGGAAACACCATGTCAGCTTCACCATACCGTGAATTCCACCTTATTGAAGAGCTCCTGCAGCAACTCCCGCACCATCGCCGCCAGGGCGGCATCCTGAAGACAGGAGCCGGTGACGACGCCGCCGCCCTGCACACCCTGCACAGCCCCGTCGTCACCACCGACACCCAGCGCGAGGGCGTACACTTCCAACGCGCCTGGCTGACCGGACGCCAGCTGGGACAAAAAGCCGCCATGGTGTGCCTCAGCGACCTGGCCGCCTCCTACGCCACACCCCAGGCCCTCTTCATTAACCTGTGCCTGCCGGAAAACACCGATCAGCCCTACCTGCTGGACCTCTACCGCGGATTTGGTGACGCCCTGGAAACATACGGCGGTGTACTGGCAGGGGGCAACATCAGCAGCAGCCGTGAAAACGACCTGGCCATCGACCTCTTCGCCATCGGCGAAGGCTACGCCCCCATGCCCCTGCGCAGCAACGCCCGACCCGGCGAACTGCTGTGCAGCAGCGGGTACCTGGGCCTTGCCCGCGCCGGACTCCACGCCCTCATGCACGGGCACCACGCCCCCGCCTCCCTGCTGGAAGCCTTCCGCGCCCCCCGCGCCCGCTTTGATGCCGCCCCCATACTGCACACAGCCGAAGTGACAACCCTCATGGACATCAGCGACGGCCTGCAGGGCGACAGCGAGAAAATCGCCAGCGCTTCAGGCGTCAGCATTGAACTGCACATTGCCCAGGAACACCTCCACCCCGACCTGCGGGAATACGCCACGCAGCACCACCTCGACCCCATCGCCATGATCGCCGGTGGTGGTGAAGACTACGAACTGCTCTTCACCTGCAGCGAGCAGCAGCTGAAAAGCATCCGCACCAAACTCCCCACCGTGCAAGTGGTGGGCCGGATTCTTCCCCGTGGCGCACAGCCGGTTACCGGAGCGGCTGGAGCATCCTTTGTGCATGGAGTGGATTGGAAGCCATGAGAGGGGCAGCCTACTGAAAGTCATAAATGTAAATCGAGATTGACACTTTTGCGCCAATGTTGTAATGTTCGATTCACAAAATACAGGCGGAAACGCACAATGGAAATATCACTCTTCTTTCAGGAGCAGCAAAAGCTCCTCAGGCATGTGTCACCCCGGATAAAGCGCTCCCTCTTTGCCCATATCGACTGGAGCCAGCGTCTCATCGGCATTATAGGCCAGCGTGGCGTCGGTAAAACCACACTGATGCTGCAAGCTCTGAAAGAGCAGTACGGCACAAGTGACCACGCCCTCTACATCAGTGTCGATAACCCGTTTTTCAAGGCCATTTCCCTCTATGAGTTTGCTATCCACTTTGAACAGCTGGGCGGAAAAACGCTTTACATTGATGAGGTTCACAAATACTCCGACTGGTCATCCCACCTGAAGTCAATTTACGATTCCACCCAGCTCAATATTGTCTTTTCCGGCTCATCCATGCTGCAGATTCACGCACAGGAAGCCGATCTTTCCCGCAGGGCAATTATTCATCGTCTTGCCAATCTTTCGTTTCGCGAGTACCTCAGCCTTATCGGGGCAGGTACCTTTCCCGCAATATCCCTGGGCGAACTCTTTGCACAGCACACCAGCATGGCAGGAGAAGTCGCTGCCCACATAAAACCCCTCAAGCACTTCAACGACTACCTGGCGCACGGCTGCTACCCCTTTATCTGTGAAGGGCCAGACACCTACCAAAGCAAACTGGTCAGCATCATCAATCAGATACTCGAAAGCGACCTGCCTTACGTCACTCAGATTCCGGTGACACAAATCGATAAACTCAAAAAGCTCCTCTATCTGCTGGCCGAATCAGCCCCCTTCGAACCCAATATTTCCAAACTCGCGGCCATGACAGAAATTTCGAGAGCCACCATGGGCGACTACCTGCGCTACCTTGAGCAAGCCTCGCTGCTTCAGCGTGTTCCCAGTGCCACCAAAGGCACTGGGAGAATCAGAAAGCCAGAGAAAATATACCTCTATAATACCAACCTTGCCTGCGCCATCAACAAAACCCCGCACATCGGAACCAGCCGGGAAACCTTTTTTGTAAACCAGATCAAAAGCAGTTTTTACAACACAACGTCGCTGCTGGACACCTCCATCGCTCTGAGCGCGAACGGCGACTTCCGTATTGATAACCAGTTCACCATTGAAGTCGGCGGGAAAAACAAAGGGTACGGGCAGATAAAAGACATTGCCGATTCCTACCTGGCTGTTGACGATATGGAAACGGGATTCAAGAATACAATCCCGCTGTGGCTCTTCGGGTTTCTGTACTGACATCCACAGGAAGCGACTCGCAAAAGCACCTGGTTCAACAGTAGTGACAACCGTAAAGGCTAAAAGAGAAGGCAACGCCGCAAATTGGGGTTTTTCAGCATCCTGCAAAAAGGGAATCGATGAAACACATTGACGTCACCTGCGCCATAATCGAAAAAGATACCCACATCCTTATTGCCCAGCGCAGCGAGTCCATGTCCATGCCCCTCAAGTGGGAATTTCCCGGCGGCAAAATTCAGGCCGGTGAGCCCGCCAGCGACAGCATTATCCGTGAAATACGCGAAGAGCTGTGCCTGGATATCCGGATACTTGCCCCACTGCCACCCTCCACCCACCAGTACCCCAACCTTCAAGTCACCCTGCACCCTTTTGTTTGCACTCCCACAAGCAATACCATTACACTGACCGAGCACGCCGACCACCAGTGGCTGAGCGTGGATGAGGTATTGACATACGATCTGGCTGAAGCGGATATTCCCGTTTTACAGAGCTACCGCGTGTACAAACAGCAGGAGAAGGGAAAACACCAAATCAAGGCACTCATATATACCACTTGATTTACATCACATTTTGAGGTGATTTATGGCTATGGTTAGGAATCTGGAGAAAGTTGAGTGACAAATAAACTCGATCAATGCCTTACGTAAACGGTTATTATACTTCAATAAACATTAAAATGAACATGCACCTCGAACACCTCTGCCAGGATGCTGGCAACAATAAAAATGGGCGGAGTGAGCAGGTGCGGGGCATGCCTTTGACTCCCTTTGTTCGTACCTAACGCAAGCTCATATATTGGGCCCCAAAAAACGCCGGTGAAAGCGCCGGTAAAAATGCAAATTCGAACTTGCCCTCATATGGACGAGCAAAGGACACGGCGGATCAGGGGGACTGACTGTTTGCCTCCCAGGTTATATTCCACTAGGTTATATCGTGAGGGAAGCCAATGACTGAGACACAAAACATTGAATACAAACAATCCTGGCGCGATGATCACCTCAAGTGGATTTGCGGCTTTGCCAATGCAGGTGGTGGTGTACTGTTCATTGGCCGCAACGACAGGGGCCAGGTGACTGGCGCCCCGGAAGCGCACCGCTTACTGGAGGAACTGCCCAATAAGGTTCGGGATATCCTGGGTATCCTGGTAGCAGTCAATTTGTGCACAGAGGGTGATAAGGAGTATCTGGAGATTGTCGTAGAGGGTCACCCCAACCCGATCAGCTGCAAGGGTGAGTATTACCTGCGCAGCGGCAACACCAATCAGCTGCTCAAGGGAGCTGCGCTGGATCGCTTTCTTTTGAATCGCTATGGCCGCACATGGGATGGCTCGCCCCTTCCCGGCGTGACAGTAGCTGACCTGTCTCCTTCAGCTCTTGCTCAGTTTCGGCAATTGGCTCGGCGCAGCGGGAGGCTGGATACTGCTGCATTGAAAGAGCCTGATGCGGCATTGCTGGATAAGCTGAAGCTCATGGAGGGTTCCTACCTGAAGCGAGCTGCGGCATTGCTGTTCCATCCCGATCCACTGTCTTTCTTCAGTGGGGCTTTTATAAAAATCGGTTACTTCCGTCCAGATGCTGATCTGGTGTACCACGACGAGGTCAATGGCGATTTATTTACCCAGGCGGCGCTCGCCCTTGATTTACTGATGACCAAATACCTGAAAGCGGTAGTCACCTACGAAGATATTGTCAGGGTAGAGCGTTTTCCGGTGCCACGGGAAGCGCTGCGTGAGGCACTGTTGAATGCGCTGGTCCATCGCGACTACATGAACACGGCTCCGATACAGATTCGTGTTTATGATGACCGGCTGGTACTTTGGAACCCTGCCGTGCTGCCGGATGGCTGGACCGAGCAGACCCTGCTGGAGCCGCATATATCCCAGCCCCATAATCCTGATATCGCGAATGCATTCTTCCGCGCCGGTGAAATTGAAGCCTGGGGGCGAGGCATTGAGCGCATCTTCTCCGCCTGTCACGAAGCACGTACTCCAGAGCCATACATCCGCCTGCATGCCGGAGGCATATGGACAGAATTTGTGTTTTCACAAGAATATTTTGAACATCTTTCAGGCGGCACTGCCCAGAAAACTTCGGGGAAAACTTCGGGGAAAACTTCGGGGAAAATCGTCGAGCTCATTCGCGAAAATCCTAAAATAACCATTCCCGAAATGGCGGTACATCTTGAAAAATCTGCCCGTACGATCGAGCAGCAGCTTTCACGGCTTCGTGAAGAGGGCGTGATTGTCCGAATTGGACCCGCAAAAGGCGGCCACTGGGAAATTATTGACAGGTAATGCCCCACTGAACGCATCATTCACCTGCTTTCCCTTTGCGACTCTGCGCCTTGAGGGAGCGAAGCGAGCGGGCGAGAGGTATGCCTTCCGTTTTAACTGCCTTTCTTTGTGGCTTGGCGGGGCTTCGTGTGAGACCCTGCCTTTTTGCCAGCGAGATCGGCTCCAGCACGGTGAGCAGCAGTTTTCTTGCTCCTTTTACAGGTGTTCCCCGAAGAGCTCTCCAAAAAGCTTCGGGGAAAACTTCGGGAAAAAACCAACAATTTATGATACGAGGCACTTCCATGACCATTCCCTGCGTTCTTTCCATCGCCGGTTCCGATCCTTCAGGCGGAGCGGGCATCCAGGCTGATCTGAAGGTTTTTTCCGCCCTTGAAACCTATGGCGCTGCGGCCATTACCTGCCTGACGGTGCAGAACACCATCAAGGTCCACGATGCGCTGATGCTGGATGGTGTTTTTGTACGCGCCCAGGTGGAGCGGGTGCTGGAGGATATTCCCATCAACGTGATCAAGACGGGGATGCTGGGCAATGGGGATATTGCCCGCCACGTGGGGGAGGCCATTGAGGGCCGCACCATTGTCTGCGACCCGGTGATGATTTCCAAGAGTGGCTACGCGCTCATGAATCAGGATGCCATGGACGCCATTATGGAGCATGTGGTGGCCCGAGCCACGATTCTGACGCCCAACTTCCACGAGCTGCTGGCGCTGGCACAGGCTGATGAAAGCGCTGACCCGCTGGAGTGCGGTGAACGCATCATGCAGCGCTTTCCCCGTCTGCAGGCGCTACTGGTGAAGGGAGGACATATCAACGAACAGGCGACTACGGTCACTGATACGTTGATCATGCGCCATGGCGGCGGTTTCAGCCACCACTCCTCCACCCATCCGCGCATTGACACGCCCAACACCCACGGCACGGGCTGCACGCTTTCATCGGCGATTGCAGCGTATCTGGCCAGGTCCAATGGCGACATGGTGGAGGCCGTTCAGCAGGGCATTGCCTATGTGCACCGGTTGATCACGCGGGCGGCGCAGGGGAGTGTTGGCAAAGGCAATGGGCCGCTGTTGCACCATGTGCCCCGCTGACAGCAGGCTGCTGAAAATCCCCCATCTGCGGCGTTACCCGCTGTCGCTCGTCACTGCAACATACGGGGAGTACGCGTCATTCCGTGCTTCGCGAGCGCCTTGCACCTGTGGGTTTTCATTTGCCTGCCTGTTTGAGGTATTACCGTAAGTTGTTGACTGGCCAGAGTGCTCTCTATCCTCTCAAGCTAATGCGGCAAAGTTTTACCCTCAGCAAGGGTCACGGTCAGCTTGATTCCAAGCGCGGCACAGACGCGCTGGATAGTTTCGAATCGTGGCTTGCTGTTGGGGCGCAAAGCTTTATACAGGGCTTCGCGCTTGATTCCGCTGGCCAGAGCAATTTGACTCATTCCCCTGGCCTTGGCAACATGGCCCAGTGCTGCTGCCAGTTCCCCGGAGTCACCCTCTTCAAGGACCTGCTGCAGGTATTCAAGCATATCAGCTTCACTTTTCAAGTGCTCTGCCATGTCAAATTCGGGGAGGGTATTCAGGGGTATATGCTTATTCATGGGTCTGCTCCTTTATACGCTGCCGATTAATTCCCATGGCAACGTAACTTATGATCGGTGTTCAATTACCTGCGTGTGTTTCGTTTTTTGATAAGCTGCTGACTTGCTTGAAAAGCTCTTTTGCTAAGGCAATGTCGTCAGGCTGACTACTTTTCTCTCCACCGGCAAGCATGATAATCATTACATTGCCATGCATTGCATAGTACATGCGCCATCCTGGGCCGAAAGGCTCTCGCATCTCATATACACCATCTCCCAAGGGTTTTACATCGCCGAGCAACCCTCGCTGCGCTTTTTCAAGGCGACGTAGCAAGCGTATGCGAGTAGAGCGGTCACGCAAGGAACCGAGCCAGCTTTCAAATTCCGGTAGCAGCTTGATCGTGTACATGATGCCTATTGTAATCGTTCGATTACAATAGGCAAGAGAAAACTGATAAACAAGCTTCTGCCCGCAGTTATCTCATGCGTGCGGCGATTTCGCCGAAAACCTATGTAAATTGGCATGTCGACATAGCAATTCACATAAAACCTGATAAACCACTTTTATAATTACACGTAGCGCCATGGACCAGATATGCACGCTTCTGCAGGGATTTCCCATTGTCACAATTACCGGACCACGCCAGTCCGGCAAAACCACACTGGCGAAGGCGATCTTTGCCGGGAAGCCCTATATTTCCCTGGAAGATCCGGATGTGCGGTCTTTCGCGACAGATGATCCTCGTGGCTTTCTGGGTCAGTTTCCTGATGGGGCGGTCTTTGATGAAGTGCAGCGGGTACCGAGTCTTTTCTCGTACCTTCAGACTCTGGTTGACAAAGATGGGCGCATGGGTCTGTTTCTCCTGACGCTCTCCCAGCAATTTGGTTTGCTGTCGGGGATCACCCAGTCCCTGGCGGGACATACGGCTTTTGTGGAACTGCTCCCCTTTTCGCTGAAAGAGCTGCAATCTGCGGGAGTTGCCCAGAGCGGGCTGGATGAGCAGTTGTTTCATGGCAGCTATCCACCGTTGTATGATCGGCAGCTTTCCCCACGCACCTGGTTTACTGCTTATGTCACGGCCTATGTGGAGAAGGACGTGCGCCAGCTGGTCAATATCGAGAACCTGGATGGCTTTCTGTGCTGGAGGGAAGCTGATGCCTGTAGAAATCAAATCTGGCCAGACCATTACCCGCGACTCTTTCAAAAGCCTTGAGCGCTGGAAATCACTGGCTAAGGATCTCGCCCATCAACCCACAGTGATTTATGGCGGCAGCGACACTCAGGAGCGCAGTGGCACGCGAGTGTTTGGCTGGCGCCAGGTGCCGGAGATTTCCCCCTCTGAGTAACAAGCGGTAGATAATCGTTCCGCTGTAACTCTTCACCCTTGGTTTCCTGTGCGGCTTTTGCTTTGATATTTCGTAACTCTTTACGGTGTGTTGGTACTCGCGCCAGCATTCCTCCCAGAGACGCTCACTTTCGTCCGCGGACCTACGTCTCTGCCGCTCACCATCCGGGCTCGCTCTCGGAATACTGGCGCTCCTGCTGAAAATACGCAGGGTAGCCGTGAATGGTTACTTGCCTGCATGATTTGAGGTATCTCAGCAAGCGGTTAGACACGCACCATGCAAACTCTCTACATCCATGCCTCGCCTTCCTCTGCACTTCACCACGCACTCCGTGCCGTTTTCCTCTGCCGAACTCCCTCTTTACGTGCGTCATCACGGGAAAAATGCTATAATATTCGCATACTTTCCATGTAAGCACTGGAGCGCCCATGAACATCTACAGCCGCATCATTCCCTACATCACCCTTGGCTATCCCGACCTGGAAACGACCCAGGCCTTTCTTGAGCTGTGCTACGAGCTGGGCATCAAGCGTATTGAGATCGGCATTCCCTTTTCCGACCCCATGGCAGACGGGCCGGTGATCCAGGAGGCCAATGACTACGCCCTGGCGCGGGGTATCAACTTCCGCAGTCTGGAAGCGCTGCGCATCGACACGGGCAAGGCCGACCACTATGTCATGACCTACGCCAACCTTTTTTATCACTATGGTCCGGCTGACACGTTCCAGTGGCTTACCCGGCTTGGCTACCGTGGCGCGATCATCCCCGATCTGAGCTTTGAGCAGCGTGACGACTTTGCGGCGGAGGTTCCCGAAGACTTTGCGCTGGTGCCCTTTATCGCCACCACAACTGACGATGGGCGAGTGGAAGCGATTACCTCCCGCTCGGCGGGATTCATCTATGCCGTCAGCTCACCCAATGTCACGGGTCAGGCAGTGGATAACTTCTCGCTTATTGAGGCAAAAATTTCGCTGGCCCGCCAGCACACCAGCACCCCCATTTTCATCGGCTTTGGCATCAAGGATGGCCAGACGGCGGCCAAAGCCATGGCGATCGCCGATGGCGCCATCATCGGCACGGCCCTGATCCAGTGCATTCAGCCGGATGCCGGCAGGGAGCGCAATATCAGCGCGTTGCGCCAATTCCTTCAGGGATTGCAACTTGCAGACTAACAGCTTGCGGAAATACTTAAAAATACGCAGGCAATTGAAAAATGCTCAGGTGCAAGGCGCTCGCGGAGCGTGGAATGAAGCGTACTCCCCGTACGTTGCAATGACGCGCGACGGCGGGCAACACCGCAGATGAGGGTTTTTCAGCAGCCTGCCAAGGGAATACTGACAGGCTCCTTTATGCCCCCCAGCAAATCAAATTATCATTTGACGTGCTTCAATGTTTTATTTTATCGGCAGCTTTGCTATGATTCACGGTCGAATTTTAACATTTGTGTGCAAGGAGATGCGCTGTGCCAAAACGCACTGATATAAAAAAGATTCTTGTCATCGGCTCCGGTCCTATTGTCATCGGTCAGGCCTGCGAATTTGACTATTCCGGCACCCAGGCGATCAAGGCGCTCAAGGAGGAGGGGTATGAGGTCGTCCTGATCAACTCCAACCCCGCCACCATCATGACGGATGCCCAGATGGCCGATGCCACCTATATCGAGCCTATTACCGCCAGTGTTATCGAGAAAATCATAGAGAAAGAGCGCCCCTGCGCCATTCTGCCCACAGTGGGTGGCCAGACGGCCCTGAACGCTGCGGTGGAAGTTGCGGAAACGGGTATTCTGAAAAAATATAATGTGGAAATGATCGGCGCAAACCTCAAGGCCATCCAGAAAGGCGAAGATCGCGAGCTGTTCAAGGAGGCCATGAACCGCATTGGCCTGGAAATGCCCCGCTGCGGCTACGCCCACTCCCTTGAGGAGGCCCGGAAAATCGTCCGTGAAATGGGCCTGCCCGCCATCATCCGCCCCTCATTCACCCTGGGTGGTTCCGGTGGCGGTATTGCCTATAACATGGAGGAGTTTGACGAGATCGTCGCCAGCGGCCTGGACGCTTCGCCTTCCCGTGAAATTCTGATCGATGAGTCCATCATCGGCTGGAAAGAGTACGAGATGGAGGTCATGCGCGACAAGAACGACAACGTGGTCATCATCTGCTCCATCGAAAATTTCGACCCCATGGGAGTGCACACCGGCGATTCCATCACCGTGGCTCCTGCCCAGACCCTTTCCGATAAAGAATACCAGCTCATGCGCGATGCCACCATCAAGGTCATCCGCGAGATCGGCGTCGACACCGGCGGCTCCAACGTGCAATTTGCCGTCAACCCCGATGATGGCCGCCTGGTGATCATTGAAATGAATCCGCGGGTCAGCCGTTCCTCGGCTCTGGCCTCCAAGGCCACCGGCTTCCCCATCGCCAAAATCGCCGCCAAGCTGGCTGTTGGCTACACCCTGGATGAGATTCCCAACGACATCACCAAGGAGACCCCAGCCAGTTTTGAACCCACCATCGACTATGTGGTGGTGAAATACCCCCGCTTTACTTTTGAAAAGTTCCCCAACGCCAACGCCACCCTGACCACTCAGATGAAGAGTGTGGGTGAAGCCATGAGTATTGGCCGTACCTTCAAGGAGTCTTTTCAGAAGGTGCTGCGCAGTCTGGAAATCGACTCCTACGGTTTTGAAAGTCGCCTGAGCGAGGAGCAGATCAAAAAACCCAACTCCGATACCATCGCGCTGATCGAAAACAAGCTGCGCATTCCTAACTGGGAGCGGGTCTGGTACATCGGCGACGCCTTCCGTATCGGCTTTACCATTGAGCGCATCCACCAGATCACCAATATCGACCCCTGGTTCCTGGAAGAGCTGCGCCAGATTGTGGAAATGGATGAACGTATCGCTCATCTGGGCTCCTACCGCGACCTGAACACTGACCTGCTGCGCCAGATCAAGGAGATGGGCTTCAGCGACCGTCGCATCGCCCAGCTCACCAGCACCGATGAACAGAGTATTGAGCGCCTGCGCAAAGATCAGGGCGTTGTCCCGGTCTTTAAGCGCATCGACACCTGTGGTGCCGAGTTTGAGGCCCAGACGCCCTACCTCTACAGCACCTATGAAGAGGAGTGCGAGGCGGCCCCCACCGACCGCAAGAAGATCATGATCATCGGTGGCGGACCCAACCGTATCGGACAGGGCATCGAGTTTGACTACTGCTGCTGCCACGCCGCCTTCGCCCTCAGTGAAGATGGCTTTGAAACCATTATGGTCAACTGCAACCCCGAAACCGTCTCCACCGACTATGATACCTCCGACCGCCTCTACTTTGAACCGGTGACCCGTGAGGATATCCTCTCCATCGTGGAAAAGGAGAAACCCCACGGCCTGATTATCCAGTTCGGCGGCCAGACACCCCTGAAACTGGCTGTAGCCCTGGAAAAAGCCAATGTGCCCATCCTGGGAACATCCCCCGACGCCATCGACCGCGCCGAGGACCGCGAGCGCTTCAAAAAACTGGTGGAAAAGCTGGAGCTCAAGCAGCCTGCCAACGCCACCGCCACCAGCGAAGCCCAGGCGCTGGAAATTGCCGAGCGCATTGGCTATCCCGTGGTGGTACGCCCGTCATACGTGCTGGGTGGCCGGGCCATGGAGATCGTCTACAATGTGGACGCCCTGAAAAACTATATGGAAAAGGCCGTCAAGGCCTCGCCTGAGCATCCTGTGCTCATTGACCACTTCCTGGAGCACGCCACCGAGGTGGATGTTGACGCCGTGTGCGATGGCGAAAACGTCATCGTGGCTGGCATCATGGAACATATCGAGGAAGCGGGCATCCACTCTGGCGACTCAGCCTGCTCCCTGCCTCCCAAGAGCCTCTCTGCGGAAATCTGCGAAGAGATCCGCCGTCAGACCCGCCTGCTGGCCCTGGAGCTGAAGGTAGTCGGGCTGATGAATATCCAGTTCGCCATCAAAGGCGGCGAGATTTATCTCATTGAAGTCAATCCCCGCGCCAGCCGCACGGTACCCTTTGTCTCCAAGGCCACCGGCATTCCCTTTGCCAAGATCGCGGCGCTGGTCATGGCCGGTCGCAAGCTGCCGGAGCTGGGCCTGACCCGCGATGTGGAACCCGAGTACTTCAGCGTCAAGGAGTCGGTCTTCCCCTTTATTAAATTCCCGGGTGTCGACACCATTCTGGGGCCGGAAATGCGCTCCACCGGCGAAGTCATGGGCATTGACCCCGAATTCGGTATCGCCTTTGCCAAAGCCCAGTCCGGTGCCGGCGGCACCCTGCCCCTCAAGGGAACAGTGTTTATCAGCGTGCGCAATGAAGACAAGGAACATATTCCCGATATTGCCCGCAAGCTTATCGCTCTGGGCTTCAAGGTTGTCGCGACCCGCGGTACAGCTGCCTACCTCAAGAGCAAGGGAATTGAGGCGACACCCGTGCACAAGGTGAACGAAGGCCGCCCCAACATTGTCGACCTGATTGTCAACGGCAGCATTGCCCTGGTATTCAATACCCCCGGCGGCGAAAAGACCAAGGCCGATGCCCTGTCCATCCGTCGCAGTGTTCTGACCTACAAGGTCCCCTACTTCACCACCGTGGAAGGCGCAAAAGCCGCCGTAACAGCCATTGAGGCGGAGAAAAACGACCAGCTGCATGTCAAACCTCTCCAGGAACACTACCTGAACAACGCTTACCTGAAGGATATGCCATTGCGCTGAGTTTTTTCCCAGCAACACCATTACAGAGCGCCCGCAGTACAGACTGCGGGCGCCTTTTCCCCACCACCCCCCAACGCGAACCAGGCACGGAGTTATCAGGCACATGCAGACCATCTCCAGATTCAGGCGTATTCTCTTCGGATGGGTGCTGCTTTGCTCAGCAACCACAGCTGCCAGCGCTTCTGACATCAGCGTCATGGAGGCTGCCACACTGATCGAAAGTCAGCATGATGTACTGGTTCTCGACATCCGCGAAGACTGGGAGCGCCGCCAGGGCCATATTCCCGGCACCATGCACCTGCCCATGGGACTTATCCCCCACCACCTGAAGCAGCTGCCCCGTGATCGCACTATCATCCTCACCTGCCGCACCGGCAATCGCACGGGGCAGCTTACCCGCTATCTGCAGCAACAGGGCTTTGACAATGTTCTCAACATGGCCGGTGGCATTGTCGCCTGGACCCAGGCAGGTCTGGAAATCACTCCCCCTGAACCCGCAACCTTCAGCATGAACCCGGAGCGCACACCATGACCACCATTGCCCGCTGGACTCTTGTCGCACTCAGCACTGCCGGATTTGCCTTCTGCCTCCTGAACGCCTTTGGTGCCGATCTGGCCTGTTTCACCCAGGGTTGCCAGATCTACTCCAGTTACGAATTTCTGGGCATCTCCTTCTATGTATATGGAGCCATTGCTTTTGGCCTGCTGGGCGTGCTGACTTTTTTCTCCACCCGCAGCCGCCTTGCCGCAGCCGCCTTTGCCATGCTTGTCATTGCAGCACTCCTGGCCGATACCGCCTTTCTCTTCTACCAGTTTCTCTTCTGGCCCTGCGCCAGCTGCATGGTCGTAGCACTTTTGCTGGGACTCATTGCCATTGTCGCTCTTGTGCTGCTGCCCTGGCTGCGGCACAAAGCCTACTATGGGATAATTGGTCTGTGGCTTTTCTTCTTTATTATCATCGCCATGGAAATTGCCCAGGAAATCTATCTGCCCCCCTGGGCAGCCTATGGCCCCGAAAACGCCATCGTCAGCGTCTATGTTTCACCCTCATGCCCCGCCTGCCGGGAGTTGATGTCCAAGCTCACTTCCCATCCTGAGCTGATGCGCCAAAGCGCCATCTACCTTATCGCCAAGGATGCTGCCGAGGAACGCTCCATTGCCCACTACCTGCACCAACTCCGCGAAGGAGCCAATGACTTCCAGGCCCTGCAGAATCTCTTTACCCAGGAACCACCTGCCGACGCTGCTCCCATGAGCTGGCAGGAGAAACTGCGACTGCAGGCCAATACCATGGCCATGGCCCGCATGGGAGCAGCCAGCATACCACTGGTCATTGCACCCGGGATTATGGAAATACCGGTTGTTCAGGAAGCTGCACCAGGGGAAAGCATTCCCGCCAGCACTGGAATCGGCACACTTCAGGATCTGCTGAACCGCCCCGCCTCCTCGGGGGGAGGTGGTTTTGGCTTCAGCGCCGGATGTTCGCTATTGAACCCCACGGAGGAGTGCCCGGACACACAGGAGCCGCAATAGCGCACCAACGCATTCCACTCACATATTTTCCACAAAAATCTCTGACTTTCCCTTCAGCCACCTTTTCCAAGGTGGCTGATTTTTTTTGTCCACAAGGCCCGCAACACTTCTGACCAAAGCTTCCCTTGAGCCAAAATCGCTTTTCATATCCATGAGCCCGCATTCGAAAATCAGGAACTCAACTTTCGCACCTTGTTGCCTTGAGTTAAGCTGTTATTATACTGGCGCTTATCTCGCGGAAACCGTATTGATTTTAATTACTTGAATCATCTGGTATTCCTCTTTCTGTTTCCAGATATTACCCTTTTTGACCGCGCAAAAAGGGAACAAAAACGCGCCCCCCGAACGCCCGTTCTTCCGGTTCGTTACTCGCCTGCTCTGGAGATCCCGCAGACACTGCATCCCTGCAGTGCTGCCGGACCACTCACTTCCTGTGAGTGTCCCGTTCGGGTCTTGCCAGCCAGGCGTCGCACTCACCGGACGGGCTCAGGGGGGAACGGCCTGCTTCTGCCTCTCCCCCTGTGTTCTTTCCCAGCCAGGACGCGCCGACTGTCAGGCTGCTGAAAAACCCTCATCTGCGGCGTTGCTCACCAGTGCTCGTCGCTGCGACGTACAGGAAGTACGCCTCACTCCTCACCTAGCTCGCGCCTTGCACCTGAAAACTTTTCAATTGCCTGTATAACGCGATGGACCCGCAGGGTTGCCGCCACGAGGGCGGCAACCGCAAACCAAAAGCCAGGGAAGGCGGTTGTTTGCGGTCCCCAGTTCCAGGCAAGCGGACGGCTGAAAAGGACAGCACTGGGGGCCGCTTCCCAGCCACTTTTTGCGGGGAAAAAGTGGCAAAAGAAACTCGTATATATGGTGAGGATAATGTCAAGCGACGCAGTCTGTGCAGAACCATTTCTGCCATTCCAATATGGCATCAGTGTCGACGCCGACAACCTGCCGCTTCGGGGGGTGCGAAACTTCAGTCAGGAAGCATTCCTTGTGAAGCATTTCACGGATTTTCTTGCAATTATTTTACAGTTTTGTTAATTAGTTATTTAGCTACTTGCCTAATTATTCACAAGGAGAGGTTATGCGCAAAATCATCAGCATTTCACTGGCCATTGCGGCAACGGCATCAATGAGCTACGCCCAGGCCAACACGGAACTTCAGGAACTTCGGCAACAAATCCAGCAGTTGGAGCAGCGACAGCAGGAGCTCGAGAAACAGCGCTTCGACCAGCGCCTCTCACGGGTGGAAGCCCAGGCCATGGGGGACAACCTCAAATTTGATGTGGACTACCGGGTTACCATGGACAGCCTGAAATACAAGCTGCACAGTGGCGCCACCCAGGAAAACAGCTCTTTGCTTGCCAATCGCATGATTCTGGGCATGAATTTCCGCCCCAACGACAGTGTGCGCTTTGCCGGTAAGCTCGCTTACAACAAAGCATTCGGCGACACCGCCAACCACAGCCAGTCCAATACAGACCCCGGTTACGCCAACTTCGACTGGGTCGTCAACGAAAACCCCCTGGACAACACCCTCAAGGTCAAGGAAGCCTATTTCCACTACGCCACCTCCATGGGCAGCGTTCCTTTTGCCGCCAGTCTGGGGCGACGCCCTTCCACTGACGGTTTCCTGGCCCACCTGCGCGAGGGCGACTCCCACTATCAGTCGCCCCTGGCCCACTCCATCAATGTGGAGTTTGATGGAGCCAGCTTCACCTGGCAGCTCGAAGGCTTGATTGGCCTTCCCGGCAGCAGCTTTAAAATCTGCACAGGACGCGGTCTCACCAATGCCAACCCCCGCTTTGACATGATGGGCTACGACTACGCCAAAGACGAGAGCCTGCACAGCAACATCGACATGCTGGGCTTTATCTTCCAGCCGTACAGCGATGGTCAGTACACCGTGCAGACCCAGGCGTTCAAGGCGTGGAATCTCATCGGGTTTACCGGCGCGGATATGATGGCGTACCAGAACGCGGTGGGCACCTTCATGATGGATCCTGACCCCAACAACCTTGCCAACAACTACGTCAACATGATGATGGCCCAGCCCTCCTTCTCCGATGTGGGCGACATGTACGGCGCGACGGTGAGTGTGCTGGCCAATGGGGTTGGCGACTTCAACAGTTTCCTGGATAACACCAAACTCTTCGTCAGTTATGCCGTCAGCCAGACCCTGCCCAACGACAGCATGAGCATGCTGGGCAGCACTGATAACAAGACCGGCTACTCCATCTGGATGGGAGCGGAAATTCCCGGCATGATCACCAGAAACGGCCGCCTGGGATTTGAGTACAACGAGGGAAGCAAGTACTGGAGAAGTTTCACCTACGGTGAAGATACCATGATCGGCTCCAAGCTCGCGGCTCGTGGCAAAGCGTACGAGGCGTACTATACCCAGCCCCTGGTGGGCAACACCCTCAGCATGCAGCTGCGCTACACCTATATTGACTATGATTACACTGGCAGCAATGCCTTCTTTGGCGATGATGGCGCACCGCAGACCATTGCCGATGCCGCCGCTGCTGGTGCAGCCATGGGAATGGACCCCGTTGACAGCGCGTCAGACATTCGCCTGAGCTTCCGCTACCGTTTTTGATTTCCCTGCACAAACAGCCGGAGAGCTTCTCCGGCTGTTGTGTCTGCTGTTACCTTTTGCCTGTCTTTTCCAACGCAATCAGCCCCGCAGGAAGACTCCTGCGGGGCTGATCTATAAGGTAATTTGCCAGGCACCGTCCGATTTTCCCAGGGCTTAAGCCCAAGTATCGTAGGCGGAACAGAGCTTAACTTCCGTGTTCGGAATGGGAACGGGTGTGGCCTCTGCCCTATAGGTACCAGGCAAAACGGTTAAAAACGGTTTTGCGTGACTGACTGGCAGTCGAGTTGAATATGCGTTTCTTCCAAACACTCAGGGTTGTATCTCTTTTGATCTGAAGCGTCAAGATCAAAAAATGCACGGTGCGCATCAAGCCAGAAAAAGAACAATGGAGAATTAGTACTGGTCTGCTGAACACCTTACGGTGATTACACACCCAGCCTATCAACCAGGTCGTCTTCCTGGACTCTCATGGGGATATCTTATCTTGAGGCTGGCTTCCCGCTTAGATGCTTTCAGCGGTTATCCATTCCGAACATAGCTACCCGGCGGTGCTTCTGGCGAAACAACCGGTGCACAAGAGGTTCGTTCATCCCGGTCCTCTCGTACTAGGGACAAAT